>NZ_MUXB01000131.1:0-540471 GCF_001994935.1 Herbaspirillum sp. VT-16-41 | reverse complement strand
TAGTCGTAAAACTGGTCATAAGACTATCCTCTATTTTAAGAGAGTCTTCGTGTCCTGAGATTCAAGGGGCTATTCCAAGCCCGCACTTGGCGGGCAAACCCTCTCGGGGAGCAGGAGATATACTGAGACTGCGGTAGGGTATCACCTACCCAATCTAAAACTTAGAAGACCTCAGCTCTACCATTAGCTATAGCCTCAGTGGTAGTCAGTTGGATCTTCGCTCAAAACGGTGAATGCAATGAGAGATGTCGTTATCAGCGCTATGTCAGACAAACCTGACGAGACCATTTGGGCAGTAACATTTGCAAATGGAGAAACTAAGACAGGCCCAATCAACACAGTATCCGAAGGCATCTACGCCCTCACTTCTGGTCGGGCGGCCTATTACTTTGATGCAGCCACAGTCATCTTTATGAGGCCCGGATAAAAAAGTCCCCCTCTATTGGGGCGAGGCCTCTGATAAACGCGTGCACAGTTTTAGTAGTAGGTCTTGTCGTGAGCGACAACATCAATCAGAAACTCAGCGATCTTACTGGTAGCCGAATCAGTCAGTTCAATTGTGATCTTTTCAGGTAATGGCATTACGATTTTTCCCTCCACGTTGGGAGGATTCGAAGTGGAGATCACAAAAAGTTCGAGTTCTGAGGACAGCCAGACCAGATTTATCGTGTACATCCGGGGAGCTGATCCACTTTCCTCCACTGTGGAAAAACCGCCTAAGAGACGACTCGATGCAATAACAATCGTCTTAGTCCACGAAGCAACGTCGTCCTGATCCGAAAAACTAACATCGTCCTGATCCGAAAAACTAACATCGTCCTTCGTGCTCACAGAATAGTTGTCTTGGCGGAGATTAGCGGAAAACTCTCTACAAAGTTGATGGATCGCATCAAGCATTGTGCAATTCTCCGCGACGAAACGCTCTTTCGCGGCTGCACGCCTGGCTTTATGAGCGTTTGCTGGCTTTACCACTGCAGCCTCGGCCACCCGAATCTTTTTCAGCGCTGCTTGGATGAAATCCGTGGCCATGCTCAGCTCCGATAAAGGTTAAGGCGCTGACTATAGCATCGCAACGAATTTCAAATGAGCAAAACTTAAAGCCCTTCTTCCAAATGAAGCTGGGCTCTTCAAGATTCGCGAGGACCAATCAGTTAATGACGTTCTTGTCTTTCCTCAATGAAAATCAAGAACTCTGCATGGGCAATCGCAGATTCCCACACTCGCCGCATTTTTGGTCGTTCAAATCCAGTTACCGATAACGCCTCTTGAATCAGATCGCAGAAGATGGCCTTCGCTTCGACTGGTTCAAGTCCGACTGCCAATAATGAAATTAGACACTGCCTTACAGCAGATCGAACGAGATCACCGACCAATTCACCCGCTTCGGACTTCTCACCCAATGTCGAGATGAGCCGGACATGACGTTTCGCAATACCATCTGGGGTACCCATCGCGGCTCCAATTTGTTATTGGAGCATCATATGCTCATTATTGCCGAGCTTATATAGGGGAAACCCTGAGCAAAAACAAAAACCCGCCGAAGCGGGTTTTGGGGAGTAACCGATATTTGAGGAGATTCGCACAAGTCCAGAGCTATCTGCTAAGTGACCGCGCTTTCTTGAACACCCTCAAATATCGATACTTTTTCTTTAAATGTAAAAATTACCAGATATATGAATGTAGAGGATTTTGAGGCATAAAAGTCCGGTCGTCAATAATTTTCTCGCCCAAAAGGCGGTACTAATCGGATTGAACGTCTGGGCTAATCTCGTTCACGGATATCTGAAGAAGATTTTCGAAAGCCTAAGTAAACCCAAACTGTGCAGAGTGCTGTGGAAGTGGTAGCAGAAGGGCCAGTGCAGCTAGTCAATGCCTTCACACCGTCATAATAGCGTCTGGCCGCAATGATGACGGGCTAAAGAGGCTTCCACCTACAGCGCAGAGTAAGTTAACAACGCAAGATGCACTAATGCCAGCCAACCGGAAATCTTCGCACCCAAAAGCATGGCTGACGTACATGCGAACGCGGACATAGCGGCCTGATCCGAGAACGCCTTTCACAGACCGCGCATGAGGAAATAAAATGTCTAATGAAGATCTCCCACAAAATAATATTGAGAGAAACCGCCGTCGCGAGGACCAACCTGGCCATCCCCAGCAAGAACAAACAACACGTCCCGATCAACAGCAGAACGGAAGGGATGGAAAACTCCAGCAACAGAATACTGACAACTCTGACGAGAAGAAGAAGTCGCAAGCGCAACAACAGAGCGACTCTGGCAAGGAATCGCAGCAGCCTTAAAGCGACAACCACATCGAATCTCTTGAAGAATGAAAGCCCGCGAGACGGGCTTTCATTTTTCGATTCCATTCGTCTGAGCGGGCTGAACAAATCGCTAACTGATGTCCAACAAAGGCAAATGGTCAGGTATTCATAGAATTCCCAAACGCTGGGCCTGCCGAAGCACTATGTTATGTGCCTGCGCGACGATTTCGTGATATCGCGACTTCCCCACAGCAAGTATTCTTGCCTTCATATCGCGCCCCCTTACGACCACCACAAGGTTCCGCACCGCTGCACGGTCCAAGTGATGCATCACGAATGCTTGGCGATGCCTATCCGGGAGGCCAACTACAATGCGTTCGAACCTCACTGCTGAGCGTTCGTCGCAGGGCTCGGGATAGTTGGCAGGCGCCCCTTTGTAAGCAAATCCGATGGGACACTTAAAGCCAGTTGGCAGCCAGTCTCGCTTCCGCCCCCAGCGAATCCAGTTTTCAATCTCGTGCTGCAAGATCCTCTCCACCTCGCGCGTCTTCAGTTCTGCATCTTCCATCAAGCCTCCTGCCTTTACGCTTTGAAATTCAACATGGTTTGCCGGATCGCCATACCTGCCGTAGTACTTCGATTCAAGTGCCCTGCTCTTCTCCTTACCCTCGCGCACTAACATGGCCTCCAAGCGCAACGCGAGGCCTTGTTTGCGATCATCGCTATCTGCGCTCATGCATGTTCCTTTCGTGGTTCGATGGCCAACGCATCCAACGCGGCCAGGTCAAAGGCGGGCCCGAACGGATCGCCCAAGTGTTGTTCGGCGCACCAGGCTTGCAGCCTGATGAAACCATTCGCGGCGCATTGCTCATAGCCGGCCCGGTGGGCGGCGGCCAGGACAGTGAAAAAATGGACCATCTCCGGACAGTCGGTGAAGGCAGCGCGCACCTCTGCTTTGTCCTCGGCGCTCCACTCGTAGCGCTTGGCCAGGTACTGCAGATCGACGGATAGGCTGGCGGGATAGAGCATCGTCAGAACACCACTTCTTCTGAGGTGATCGTCGGCTCAATGCGATAGACCTTTGGCCGATCGTGGCGGGACTCCAGGTACTGCATGGACCCTGGATGGAACCAGAGCCGATAGGAACCCTCGGTTTCGCCGTGCCGTTGCTTCTCCAGCTTTAACAGGCAATCGGGATCGTCGGCATGCTCGTGATTCCCTTCGCGAAACTCTTCCTCCTTGGCCTTGTTGCGCCAGACGACGAAAATGTTGTCGACCAAGTCGGCGATGGCGCCCGATCCCTTGATGTCGAACTTGCCGGGGACCTTGTGTTCCGATTCGCCCTTCTTCACGTGCAGCACCAGGTGGATATGCACACCAGTGTCCTTTGCCACGGTGCAAAGGCTGTTCACGAAGGCCTTCTGGCCGTTGTAGTCGTCTTCCTTCTCGATCACCTTGGCCAAGTTGTCCACGACGAAGTGCTGGATCCCAAACTGCTCGACCGAGTACCGAATCACCGCCACGATCGTGCGCGGATCGGTGCTACCCATGTGGTCATAGAGCCAGAGCCGACCGTCGGTCCAGCGGAGGAAGGCATTCAAGAACGGACGCGTCACATCGAGGCGCCCAGCGGCCTGGCGAGCCATACGGGCCATCACCTTCGCCACCGCCATTTCCAACGACGAGACGCAAACGCGCTGCGATTGGTCCATCAGGTCAAGTGCCACCTGCCCGATGACCTGGCTCTTTCCGTGCCCGTTGATACCGGCCCACAGGCTCACCTCGGCGGGCCGAAACTCGAAATCGCCATGCGTCTTGCGCCAGCCCATCTGCACCTGCGGCGCATCGGAAGGCTTGAAAAAGTGGTCAATGACCGAGTCCAGGAGGGAGCTGGCCGGCACCACGCGGTGCTCCGCCGGCGGCTCGTCCATGTACGCGGAAAAATCAATGTTGTCCGGGATCAGTTGCATTGCGCGGCTCCATTCAAAATGCCAGTTACAAGGGATTGCAGAGGGTGCAAGCTCATGTCATGGCTCCATGCAAAGTTTTCGTTGTCGAAGTCCGACCACGGGTCGAAATCCAATGCCCACCGCCAGCTAGCGCGCGGTTTCTCGATGTCGACCGGGTTCGGCAGCACGACGACGCGAGCCCCCTTGAACTGGTCGACGTTCCACACGTGGAGCTGGGCCGGCGAGTCTTTGCCGATGGCCAGCAAGACGTCACGGGCGGCTTGGCGCGTATGAGCGTTGACCATGACGCACAGCTGCAGCCCGATCACCCAGCGCCAGTCGTAGGCGCCGTTCGGGTTCACGAACACGGTGTGGTTTGCCTCGGCCAGCGGCCCGATCAGGGAGACCAGGATCAGCTCGTTCGGCCTCTGGCCACGCATGCGAGCATCGAGAATGGCCTGGGCGCCTTTGGCGATTCGCGTCATTTCGCGCCCCTGAATCGCGGATCATCGTGGCCACGCTCAGCCCCGCCATCAGGCCCGCTGCCATGGGCATTCGTGTCGGCCACATCGTCCAACCAGTGCCGCTGGTTCAGGAACGTGAGGGGAGCGGGATCGTAGCCGTCCTGCCATTTTTTCGTCAGCTTTTTGGCATTCACGGCACTCACGATCGCTGCCGCATCCGCCTCCAGGCCCCTGGCCTTCCATCGCTTGAGACATTCCGCCTTTGCGGCCTTGCGCTCACCTCGCGGCCACGCCGCCCAGAACTCGGCGAAGCCGGGAGGCATTTCGTCCGGGCCACCGGACAAGGGTTTTAGGTTCTTTGTTTTTATTGAAGATGAAGATGAAGATGAAGGCAAATCACTTTTGGGGGGCATTGGTGCTGCACCCGACAATTCACCCATGGGGGGCATTGGTGAATAGTCTTCCTCATCACCAATGGGGGGCATAGGTGAATAGTTAGGTGAATCCTTGTACAACTCACGGTTAGCTTTTTTCTGACGGATATACTCGTCCCGAACCATGCGAGATGAGAACCAAATCGGCCCTTGGGTGATGGGAATCAGTGTGACTGTCGGGCCGGCCTGGCGACCAGAGCGCGGGGTATATTCGAGCGCAGCGCACTCGCCCTTGTCGGTGCCTTTCAGCACGCTCTTGTCTACCAGTTCTTTCAAGAGCGCGACGGGGCAGCCAATAGCCTGGGCAATTTCCTTGAGTGGCCACCGGAGTATTCCGTATTCGTCCGAGTCATGGAGCAGGCACATGACGTCGGCCCAGACACCACGGGCGCCCCAAGAGCAGCGGCGCAGCTTGGCGTTATTCCGCCAGTCGGCAGGATAGAACTGAAAAGACGGGCGAGTCATACACTCCCTCCAGCATAGGAGGGAGCAGATCCAGAGGTGCTTAACCGTTGCTCGCTTCTTTTATGAAGATGGGCGGCGGCTCCGTTGAGGGTGGCTATAATGAGATTTCCCGATCCACTAAAACCAACCACAAGGAGCTGCCATGGAACACATTGAACATAAAACGCAGGTGCCGCCTCAGCGGAATCCGCCTCCACCTCCGCAGCCCACAAAACCGGGAGTAACTGATGACGCAACCAATGCCACGTCTGGATGAACGGACCAAATACGAAGCCGAAATGGACCTGAAATTCGGCATTCGCTTCAACGAAATGAACGCTTGCTTCTATCGCAGACTTGATTTCATCTTCGGCTTCGTAGGACTCTTCGCCGGAAGCGGTGCTTTTCTTGCTGCTATCGGCGAGTACCGCACACTGGGAATAGTCACCGGTGCCCTTGTCGCTGCAGTGGCTGTGATAGAGCGATTGGCCCAACCGATTGAGCATGCTATCGGACATGCGGCGCTGAAAGAGCGATATGCCGAAGTTCTTAGCCGGACCGATGAAATGGAACTGCCCGCGATTGAGCGAGAATTGAGACTGCTTCAAGCAAAAAGCCCCACCGGACTTTCCGCGCTTTCTGTTCCCGCTTATAACGCAAATGTCCTCTCCAACGGTCGCAGCGACTACGTGATGCCGACCAACCTGTGGCAAAGATTTGTAGCGTTGCTGGCCTAGAAAAGAGTTGCCAAGTAAATCGATCGGAAGAAAATCCATATTCGAGAATCTTAAAAAAAGGGATGCGATGAATATGCAACCAGTAAGGTCCACCGCTATCGCTGCTGTTGGTTATGACCCCGCCACCCGGGACCTGGCTATCCGCTTCACAAGTCAAACAAAGATCTACATCTACGTGGGCGTTCCAATCAGCGTCTACACAGCCTTTATGAACGCTGCCAGCAAAGGGCAGTACTTCGATGCATTTATCAAGGACCGCTATTCCGCTCGCTAACTGCTATATTTCTTGGGCCTGCGACTACTTAGCCGCAGCGGCATTTCTTAAAACGACAATCTGAAAGAGGTTTCCATGGAAAAAAAAGTGGCAATTGATGTCGCAATAGCACGCCTTGGCGAATTATTGGAAAAGCAGCCGAACCTTCTTTCCTACGCATCCATGGGCTCGGATGCTGGCGAAGGAAAGAAAGCGGCAGAATTCTGCATTGGCTTTATCCAAACCTATGCGGCGTGGTTGCAAGAAAATAAGTAACTTGAGCACTTGCAATAAAGAGGTCGGCGACTGATCACTCATCGCCCTCCTCGTCGGCCGCCGCAATCTCTGTTAGGTAGTCCTTAGCCGGCTGCAGCGTCTCCGGCCGCATCCGCAACTGGCGATCGCGCTCAACCGCGGCCGCTCTCTTCTCCTGCTCTTCATTCAGCCGCGCCGCCTCTTCCTGGGCGCGCTCCTTCGTCATGCCCGTCGATACGACAGTCATCACGGAACAACCAGGTGTGGGGTAGCCGACAGCGTAAGTGCCGTCACGAAATGGGCCGCAGAGATCGTGCGTCAACATTTCGCGCCTCGCTTGGCCAACACAACCAGCTTCGCAGCCATTGCCATCACGAATGCTGGCCGGTCATAAGCAATCTGGTATTCTTGAACGATCAGGCGGATCGCTTCTGAGGGTGGGGATTCGAGGAACCGATCCAATTTCGAATCAATAACTACAAGGTCATTAGCCATGGCTGTCCTCGTTCATGATTGCCCGCACTGCGGTTCTCGCCATACAAGCTTCAATTGCACTCAAGCAGCTAGGCATTCTCGCGACATGAAACGATGGAATGTTCTTGGAAATTGCCCAGCCTGTGACGGCCCAATCTGCTTCGTTGTCCATGTAGATAACGTCAACATGTCGCCCAGCGATTGGAAAGGAAATCTGGGCGATACAAACCGGATAGATGTCGCGATTGTTGGAAATGCTGTCTTTCCTGTCCGAAAAAAATCGATTGCTCCGGACAGCGTCCCCGAAGCAGCTGCAAAAGCGTTCATTCAAGGATCTGATAGCCTGAAAGACGGCCGCTACACTGCCGCCGTGGCCATGTTTCGGCGCACCATCGATGTCGGCACGAAGCAATTCAACACTGATATCGAGGTGTTTAGGCTTGAAAAGCGGATAGATAAACTTGCGGAGGAAGGCAAGATCACAAAAGACCTTCAGACCTGGGCCCACAAAATTCGCTTTGAGGGAAACGGAGCGATCCACGAACTGGACGAGCCCACTAAAGAACAGACCGAAGAGCTGGAGTTGTTCACTGAGTTGGTCCTGACCTATCTCTTTACCTTGCCTGCAAAGGTCAGAGCGAATCTGCCCACCACGGAGTAACCCGCCAGGCATGGGGCCGATGGAAGAATGGCTCAGCATGCTTCAGCCCTCCGCTGCCTGCGCGACAGCGGTCTGACGCAAATACGCCCAGTTGACCCTATCGTTCAGCTCTTCACAGCGAACCTCGCCAGCTGTCAACTCCTCGATCTTTGGACAATACTCGGCAGGGACGCGGCCCTGCTCGCGCCACTGCTGCACCACCTGATAGCCACTAAGACCTAAAGCGCGGGCAACTGCCGACAGGCTTGAGAAATGCTTGATGGTTTTTTCGATTCCGTTCATGAAAACCAGCATACACTAGTTTTACTAGCGATACTAGTTTATCCTGCGGTGACACAACAAAAACTAGCATATAGGATTACCGCCATGACGATACATTCACGCATCAAGCAGCGCCGCGAAGCTCTTGGGATGAGCATGCAAACTCTTGCCGATTTGGTGGGGGTTTCCGCATGGCAAACAGTTCAACAATGGGAAAAGGAAGGGGGAACTGCGCCTAAACGAGAGAGACTTGCAAAAGTAGCCAGCGTCCTTCAGACAACCCCAGAGGAGTTACTACTTGGCACACAAAGTACCGCGATGGCCGAGCATATTGGCGGACTAACATCGTCTCTCGGTATAAGTCTGGAAGCTTTGCGTGTGGCCAAGGCGTTTGATCGAATCCGATCAGAAGAGCAGCGAAGTGCCGTTTTGGCCCAAATGCGTGCGTTCGGAGTTTGGCTAGAAAAAGATGACTGAGAATCTAAACGTAGATAGGAAGAAATCATTCCGGCGTTTCTCTTTCCGAGATGCAAAAGCTGCGTTCTTGAAAAAGAATCCAGAAGACCATGTGCCGCGTTATTCGAAACAATATGTGTTTTGGACCGTAGGAATGAGCGGAATTGTTCTGGCTTCCCTGAGCGGGATCGGCGGATTTTATTTGATCTATGGAAAAATGCCTCAGATGGCATCTGCTCATCTGATCGGCATCTGCGTTGGGCTATTTTTGGGCATAGGCTGGGCGTTTGCAAGAAGCTCTATCGAGATCAGCCCTAAAAATGACTTGCCCCCGGTTTCAAAAGCACTGGACGTAACGGAAACGAAAGGGTGGGAGGGGTTTGATCCCGACGCAGCAGAATATCCCGAGCAATTAGATATTGCATTGCAGGCATGGCGTGCCATTAGCGTGAAGAGAAAAGAAGGGCCTATAAAAGAGCAATTAGCTAAATGGGTCAACGAAAACTATCCAGGACAGCCGGCAAGCGCCATTGAGCGTATCTCCACAATTGCTAACTGGGACAAGACCGGGGGGCGACCGAAACAGCGTCCTTAAAAAAAGCCATAGCATAATAATTTCAAAACCCCGTAAGGGGTTTTTTCATTTCTACCCTAAGAGGTGTCCCCTTTTTCGGGGCTGTTAAGGAACCGTTGGGACTATTTCATCTGCCCGAAGGAACGATACGCTTCACCTGTCCCGTTACTACGAGAGCATGACGAATACTAGATTAACTTGCATAGCTAGAAAATCTAGTATAAATTACCCACACAGTCTGAAGAACAAAGGGTCAGAACGATGATATCCACTGATACAGGTCATACCACCGACTGCCACGACTCGTTGTCGCTGATCGCCAACGATCTTGAAGTCGCCGGCAATACCGTTGCGTCATTGATGAAGCTAGCGGAGAGGACGCTAGCGGCGGAGGAAGCCGGCGTCGAAACGCTCATTCAGGTCGCTGGCCGCTATGCGTCAGATATCTCGCTCATCACGCAACGTTTGATCAAATTGACGCGTACATAAAAAAGCCGCCAAGTGTTCGAGCACTTAGCGGCTTGATGAAACTCACCCTGTCAGGAGTTAATTTCATGAGTAGGAATACTATCACGCGCGCCCAAAGCGTCAAGGCCCCGGCGCCTGAAACGGGAGTCATCAAAAACGTCAGCGATCAACTGGCTGATCTGATGGCGATGCTTTTCGAGAAAAGCGGGGACGTCGAGACGAAAGCTGCTCGGTTGCAGAACCTGATCGGTCTGGCCCTGGACCTTTCGGTCAACATCAACAAAATGCTACGGGAAGTCGAGGCTGCAGAAGAAGCGGCGGAGGCAGCCCAATGAGTGCCCTAATTCTCATCAAAGACGGCGAGCCCGTCACTACCTCGCTGGCCATCGCAGAAGGCACGCAAACTCAGCACAAGAACGTGATGGAGCTTGTGCGCAGCTACTCCGACGATCTGGGTCGATTCGGAAGGGTCGCGTTCGAAACGCGACCCTTTGAAACCGCCGGCGGAATGCAACAACGTGAGATAGCCCTGCTCAACGAACAGCAATCGGCCTTGGTGATTGCCTACATGCGCAACAGCGAAATCGTGCGCCAGTTCAAGATCGCTCTGATCAAGGGCTTCTTCGACATGCGTGCCCAACTCTCGGCGCAGAACTCTCTTGCGGAGTTGCCGCCCGAGCAGCGCGCTCTGGTTGCTTTGATGGTCGACAACGCCAGGATCAAGGCCCAGCAGCAGGAGATTGTCGCCGTCCAGGAATCGCACGCCGAGAGCATCAAGCGTCTGGAGGTTAAACAATCGGCCTTCGAGGATGGTGCCGGCTACTTCACAGTCATCGGCTATGGCGCCATGCACGGCATCAAGATCGACCACGCGACAGCAATCCGCGTCGGCCGGCGCGCTGGTGAACTGAGCAAACGCCAGGGCATCCCGGTCGGCAAGGTCCGCGATGTGCGGTTCGGCCAGGTCAACTCGTACCACGAAAGCATGCTGGATGCTGCATTCATTGAGGTAGGAGGTGCGAAGTGAAGCTGGCCAACACTCCCGAGCTACGTGCCCATCGTCGGCGTATTGCGCAAGCAGATCGCTTCCACGTCACCTATTTCCAGGTGCAAAAGGTGATGGCACGACTCCAAGGTGGATCTCTTCGATCCGCCGACGTGGAGTTTCTCTGCCCTCCTCTCTCCAGCCGCTACAAGGCCAAGAAGCGCCTGATGGTGTTACGAAAAACGCACCCCACAGCGAGGCTCATCGAGCATATCTGGACGTTCGATGAAGACGAACTTGACGCGCGCCAAGAATTCAAGAGGTCGATCAAATGAAGAAGAAAGACGATTCGCGATCGCCAGGCCGGAATGGGCGCACGCTCCAGTCAATCCCGCAGTCAGCCCAGAATGATCCAAAGCTACTCACAGGCGAGGAATTCCTACTTCTCAAGGGATTCCGAGATCTCGAGCCGCGGTTCAGGGAGATGGTGCTCAATACAGTTTCAATGCAGGCCTCTCGATGCATTGCTCGGCGGCGCCCTACGCTGAAGCTTGTCGAAGGGAGGGCTCGGCCATGAGCAACATCCGACAATTGCGCCAGGCCGTTACGCTGATGCTTGACGTCATGCCGAACTCGCCAATTTTCAGCGCCGTCCAGGTCAATGACTTGATCGTTGACATGGAGGGTACTGCCACCAAATCTCTCGATTTGGAATCCCCCCTTTCCGGGCTAGTGGCCGGCGTGGTACTGACCCAAGAGCAGGTCGACTCCATTCGTCGCCTGATCGACTCTACTGCCAATGATGGTCGCCGCGGGGAGCGCAACCTAGCGCCGGGAGTACTTCACTGCGCCAAGTGCGGCTTGCATGCGACTCTCATTGGGAAAGCCTTCGCCCAGGCTAAGGAAGATGGCTGCCCGAACGGCTGCGGCCCGCTCTGGCCGCTCACTTGGGACCAGCACGTCCAGAGGCTGGAAGCACGCATTGCCGAATTACAGAGGGAAGCAACAAAGGATCAGGAGTTCAAGAATTGAAGGCGCTGAACATCAAGCAAGTGGCCGAGAAACTTTCTCTCGGCCGGTCCACTATTTACCGCATGATCTCTAGAGGAGACTTCCCCAAGCCGTTCTCTCTCGGAGGCAACAGGACGGCCTGGCTGGAGGAGGATGTGGATCGGTGGTTAGCCGGGAAGGCCGGGATTCTAATTCGCAGCGATCAATAGTGCACGTTGGACCTGATTGCGCAGCATTGATGCATTGATTTCCAATTCAATTTTCCGATGATTGCGAGCTGCGCTCCAAAGCCGATCTAAAGAGTCTGGATCGATATCCTCATCGAAAATAGAAACTGAAAATTCAGGATAAGCACTATTTGCGACGACAACTTTGGTTACAGCCGAGTCTTTCTTTTCTATCCGCACAATCACAAATTCGCCTTTGATCATTTCAGCGTAGGATCTCTCTCTAGGATTGCGTTGATTTGCCTCTTGTATTTCTGCACCATCGAACTTCACTGCTCCGACTTTGATTGAATCTGCGTCGGGGGCTCCTTTGATAATTGAGCGAGCCCCCTCTTCCGTTGCTTGCGAAAATCGACTAACGACCGGGTTTCCCCGAGCAGCATTTGCAATCAACTCGAACTGCTTAGTTTTCTCCCGCTCTATAGAGAGATCATGCTCCACTTTGATTTGATCCTTCTTTACGGAAGAATCGTTTTCAATCGCGGACACAGCACCATAGCCCGTAGCAAGGACCAAGACAGTAGCAATAACAGTTATGGCTTTATGCCTGCTATCCATAGTGGTAATTCCCTGTGCAAGAGCTTTAATGAGTTCAGTGAGACTGGCCTTTAGATCAGAACTGCCCTCTTCAACCTTGAACACCAACTCAACACGGCGTTTTTCTTCGTCCGTAAGTCTTCGGGCGCTGTCTATGCCATATAAGGCTAATGCAACTGCGCGATACAACTCTGACTGCAATTCCCACATCGCCCGAGCAAGTTCCGAAGGAATCGTGGAGTGATACCTGTTGCCCCGGACATTGATAGATAACGTCGCTAGACTGCCTCCAAACTGAATTTCGTTCAGATCCACGTCCTCGTGATTTTCCACTTGCGAAAGAAATTCTAAAGCTTCCCCCACAGTGCTCAAAAGCACTTCTGCCATTGCCCATTCCCCTTTATTTGAATATTTGAATTTTGGTAGCGAAACTATAGCAGAATCAATAATTACTCATAGGTGAGTGACCGCTCTGGCTCAAGTGAACCCTCCTAAGATATGGTTTTCGTCATGGCTTATTGAGATCATCAAACGAAGCCTTGTTCGCGCTCTGGCCACGAGTAACGAAATTCATCACCTCTGCGCGAATCCATAGCCTAAGTCTCGGCCGACTTGTGGGCGCCTCTAGCGGAAATCCAGGGGTCTTCACGATAATGTCTCTAGCATGACGAAGAGAGCACTTGTGCATTTCCGCGATATCTTCGATGGTCATCAATTCATCGCTCATCTTCTGAATTTCCCTTCTTTAGTGGATCGATCTGATCGGCTTCTGCCAGCGCCCAACTGGCCCAACGTGCGATGTTGTCATGCTCTTCCTCATTGGAGCACGGCACGGCCAATGCAGCCTTGATATAGGCACGTAGTTCCTCCGCCTTTTTCCATTTTGCAGCGTCCTCAAACAGCCCTTGCCGGCGTTCTTTGTGCAAGTTCGATAATCGGCTTTCTTCCTGCTGAATCGCTTCCTCATAACGTTGCCTAGCGGCCGTCTCGCTCTCGGTCTTTTCTCGCAATACCCGATCATATTGAAACATTTCAATTTCGCGATACCTAAACTCAGCGGCGACCAAAAAGCCCTCTACGATGCTTCTGATTTGGTCTTCAAGAGGTCCTTCCTCTTCGTCACTCCACTCGAGCTTCAGGTATTCTGGAGGCTCCCACCAGGAGATCGCCAAAGTTAGCGGAGCCTCCTCCTCACCGCGAGTGAAAACTAGACGCGGATCGCTGTCTGCGGCCAACTTAAAAGCCAAAACCTGATTTCCGATATGAATGCTCCATTCCGTGGCATCACCTCGCGTCCGTGCTCCTCCCGCTCCACAATGATCCAAAGCTTTAAGAAGGGCGTTTACGATGGTGAGACGACGACGTCCCTGTTTAGAGTCTGATATTCCGCGATATAGAAACTCGCTCAAAAGACGACCACTCCGTTTCTCACGTAGCGCTTCATCCTTACGGAGGATCTTCGCGATCGTCGGATGAGGATTTGACAGTGTTTTTCTGACTGGCGCTTTCTCAGCTAAGGCTCGTGCTCGTGCCGATACTTCGTCAAACCCCTCTGGGAAATGTGGCCTGACCAGCTCGCTATCGCCAGCGAGTATAGACGTCTCCCAATGCGTCAACATGCCGAAAAGGATGTACTCATCTTGGCCTAGCGCTCTGGTTGGCAGCGGCGTTCGCTCCACCATGCGACCGCTTTCCAACTTGGCCCAATATCCGAGACCCGGTTTCGGGATGTTCGCTTCACGGGAAACTTTGGACAGCATGACGTCCGAAATGCCAAACCGCTTGGCTAGCTTGGACGTTGGCTCAGACCAAACTAAATCGTAGAGCTCGGAGCGACTGACACGTTGGCCTGGCATAGAGACGCTCCTCCATTATCACTTCGTGCCGCGCTTGCCCGTATCTGGATTCACGTTGCCCTTGGTTGACCAGTTATTGGTCTTGGTGTGATCTTTACTAGAACGGTTATGACTGGCGACGTATTTCCCCTTGTTCGAGGTATAGCCGCTGACATGCGTGCGGGACGAACTGGACCCGGTACCTGTCGCAGCCTTCGAAGAATGGCCGCCACCGTGAGAGCGCCCGCCTCCACTCCCCTTCGCCAAAGCAACGCCACCGACGGCCAGGAGCATCACCAGAGACACAGCTTGAATAGTGCGTTTCATGTTTCCCCCTTGTGATTGTTGAAATTATTTTGGAAGACTATAGCAGAGCATGGGCGTAAAAAAACCGCCCGAAGGCGGATGGTTACTGCGCGAGGTAATCTATCTTCGTGGTTTTTTGGGTCCTTCTATCAGTTGCGTGCCAAATGCTCCCAATGCCTTATTGGCTATAGCCACCGGAACATTTCCTTTCTTGGTTTGACCTAACATGTAGGCAGGAAACTTTGCGGTGATATAAGTTTTGTTCAGCCATGCTCTGAAAGTCCCAAGTGCATCCTCTGGATAGCAGTATGCCGCTTGCGGATTGCTCTTAGACTGCGGGTAATACAGCGGATATTCATGGTCATAGCGCTGGCGATCGCCGTACTTTTTACCCATCTCGTTTGATTCCCAATGCTCGCTCCAGGCTCGACCAACTGAGATATCGGGGACCACTTTGTCACTGATGAAAATACCAGCTCTAATCATCGGTACCAGCATAATGGCAATTTCCTTGAATACACTGAAATAACCGAGCGGCACTGCTGATGCCGTCATATCGACACGGTCGTGGAAATGTCGCCAGCTATCAAGTACCTTCTGCTCAGGCGAATAGCCGAGGGCGTCATAGATAAAGCGGCGGAGTCCAAAAGAAGCAAACCGGCGGTAGCTTTCCACTGCCTTGGCGTTATCACCTTTTGATTCGAAAGCGTAATATTCCAGAAACGCCATACACACAACATCTGGATACGCATAATGAACAACGCCAGCCTGAATCGTTTCGACGTGAAGAACCGGCTCATTAAACCCATGTTCAGCAAGATAGCGCTTAAAAAATGAGATTCTATCTTTCCCGATCACAACGTCACTGAAATGCTCTTCCCATTCCTTTGTGATCGTCTGAATCAGACTGCGGGCCACACCCGTAACTTCCGCGAGACCACGCTGAGTCAGATAGGGCATGCCGTTCTCAAGCACACCCATTTCGACACCATTGATGTCTTTTTGAATTTCAATTCCAAGATCAAGCGGGATCTGCTTTACGCCGGCCTGCTGAACATCATTTTTCATGCGTAACCCCTTGTTTCAATTAGCTTTTATGGTGGCCTGCTCGAAGGCGTCGTCATCTATTATTTAAAACACCACTGCATATCTGGAGCAATCCCAGCAGAGCAAAATTACGAGTTATCGACGTCCCATTTCTTAAAAGCAAAGATCCACAACCCAACCCAATTCAGTAACGGGACGAACATCAGAAACACCCAAAGGGGGCTATGTCCCGTCCGTTTCAATATCTTCGCAAACGGTACAAGAATAGCCAACGAAAGAACTGTGAGTATCAACCAATGCCAGATGCTGAAAGTCCCCATATCAACTCCCCTGTAGTTAAAGTCTTTGATTGCCTGTCTGAGTTTTACTGCTTCGCCTATTCATCTCTCTAGTCAATTGAAAAAGTGCCTCAATCGCGCCTTTTGCACCTTTGACAGAATATCGCGTAACGTTAAATTGCCCAGACTCAAGGGCCATCGCGATCCCAACAACGCGCGAAGTAGCCATTACCACCGAGTCGAGCTGATCTTGCGAGTCGATCTCATATCTGTAGTAAGTTCGCTGCCCACTAGAGAATGATCCACGGCAATATAGTATATGGACGTAAGCGCCCTGGTCGGAATTCAAAAGAGCCGGCGAGCTTGCACCGTCATCGCATGAAATGGCAATGCCCTGTATCCAAGTACAAGTCATGGAAACGGCATCGCAGCGTTTCATCAATATGTCGCCTGCCGAATTAATAGCTGCCGCATATGGCATGCCTTCGTCAGTTACGCTAACTATCCAATCCCCATATGAACGAGCCGGAATAGTGGTGCCTTGCGCCGTGGCCGAAATCGGAATAAGTCCAATAAGAAGCGCTCCAAGAGCGATCCGTACTGCCGCCAATGAAAGCATTCCCCCTCCTTATTAACCTTAACTGAGCCTCTCAGTGCAATATTCTGCCCAAGACTCCATCATGGTCCGCCGGCGCTCTAACATATCCCCACGACGATAGGCGCCTTCGACTTTGCTTTCCACGGCATGCGCTAACGCCATCTCGGCCAGCGAATCAGGGTAATCCGTGCATTCTGCTACCCAATCGCGGAATGTCGATCTGAACCCGTGAACTGTGATCTCAGTGTAGCCCATCCTTGCCAAAACGTTAAGCATTGCCATGTTTGAGAGAGGTGCCCCCTTCTTCTGGCCAGGGAAGAGGTAGCCATCACGAGCGCTTGCAGTGACCTCGCGAACGACAGCTAAAGCCGCATCGCTGAGCGGTACCCGCAGCTCTTTTTCCATCTTCATTCTATCGGGCGGAACCGTCCAAACCCTACGCTGCAGATCAAACTCGTCAACCTTTGCGTGCAACGCCTCGCTTGTCCGAACACCGGTGAGAATGAGCAGGGTCAACGCACGGGCAGCCGGAGCCTCACGTTGCGTCAACGCCGCCATGAACTCCGGGATTTTTTGCCAGGGAAGTGCAGGATGATGCCTGACCTTCTTCGCCCTGTCCCTCCTGGGCAAAATCTTGTCCAGATGGCCGCGCCAGCGAGCGGGATTTTCGCCTGTTCGCTTCCCCATCACCTTTGCGGCATCAAGGATGCTTTCAATGCGGCCGCGGACTCGGCTTGCCGTTTCGGACTTCGTCGACCAGATCGGCTTGAGGATCTTCACAATCATCGGGGTATCGATCGCTGAGACATCCGTATCACCGATGACAGGATAGGCGTAGGCGTCGAGAGTGTTTTCCCACTGCTGGGCGTGCTTGGAGTTCTTCCAACTAGAGCGATGGTTCTCGATGTATTCGGCCGCGGCTACTCGGAACGGCAGACTACCCACGTTTTGCGCAGCCTGTACCCTCGTTTTCCGATCGTCGATAGGATCGACACCGCTTAGAAGCAGCTTGCGGCAACGTGCAGCCTCTGACCGGGCCTCCGCAAGGGAGATAGCGGATAAAGGTCCCAAACCCATTTCCCGTGACCGCTTGGCCAGCGTGAACCGGAAGATCCAGGACCTGGAGCCGCTTGGGGAGATTTGGAGATAAAGGCCGCCGCCATCGGCGTGATAGCCCGGCGCGACCTCTTTGGTCACTTTTACTGCATTGAGTCGATGAAGAGATCTAGATGACATACCCGCGAGCCTACCCACATTTGATGCTGCGATTATGTGGGTAGCCCTGAGACCGGGCAAGAATGTTGTTACCCCCGAAAAGCCCTCCTACTCTGGGCTTCTGAGGCTGCTAGAGATTTCTGGAGAATCTCTGAGACTGTGTTCTGGCGGAGAGGGGGGGATTCGAACCCCCGATAGGCTATGAACCTATACACGCTTTCCAGGCGTGCGACTTAAACCACTCATCCACCTCTCCTGGATTTGTGTTCGCGTTCAGCGAAGCCATGCATTATAGCAAGCTTCCGAAAGAAGCCAAGCCTTTTCTAAACATTTTTCCAAAAAGACCAAAAAAAAGCCGGCAGGTACGGGCTGAATTCCTCTCGCCCTGCCCTGCCGGCTTGCAGGCGGCCGTTTGCGACCGCCCTTCCGTGCCGTTGTCGCTTACTGCGCTTCCTTCAACTGATCCAGGATGGCCGGGTTTTCCAGCGTGGAGACGTCCTGCGTGATCGCTTCGCCCTTGGCCAGCACGCGCAGCAGACGGCGCATGATCTTGCCGGAGCGGGTCTTGGGGAGGTTGTCGCCGAAACGGATTTCCTTGGGCTTGGCGATCGGGCCGATTTCCTTGGCGACCCAGTCACGCAGCTCCTTGGCGATCTGCTTGGCTTCCTCACCGGTGGGACGCGGACGTTTCAGGACCACGAAGGCGCAGATCGATTCGCCGGTGGTTTCGTCCGGCTTGCCCACCACGGCGGCCTCGGCCACGATGCTGTTGGCCACCAACGCCGATTCGATTTCCATGGTGCCCATGCGGTGACCGGAGACGTTCAGCACGTCGTCGATGCGGCCGGTGATGGTGAAGTAGCCGGTCTCCTTGTTGCGCACCGCGCCGTCGCCGGCGAGGTAGATGTTGCCACCCAGCTCCTCGGGGAAATAGCTCTTCTTGAAGCGCTCGGGGTCGTTCCAGATGGTACGGATCATCGAGGGCCAGGGGCGCTTGACGACCAGGATGCCGCCATTGCCATTGGGGATGTCATTGCCGGTCTCGTCGACGATGGCTGCAGTGATACCCGGCAGCGGCAGCGTGCACGAACCCGGGACCTGCGGGGTCGCACCCGGCAGGGGCGAGATCATGTGACCACCGGTCTCGGTCTGCCAGAAGGTATCGACGATGGGGCATTTCTCCTGGCCGACGTTCTTGTAGTACCACATCCAGGCTTCCGGGTTGATGGGCTCACCCACCGAGCCCAGGATGCGCAGGGACGACAGGTCATATTGCTTGGGATGGACCTTCTCGTCGGCATCGGCGGCCTTGATCAGCGAGCGGATGGCGGTCGGTGCGGTGTAGAAGATGGTGGCCTTGTGGCGCGCCACCATGTCCCAGAAGCGTCCGGCGTTGGGATAGGTCGGCACGCCCTCGAAGACGATCTGGGTCGCGCCCACGGCCAGCGGGCCATAGGCGATATAGGTGTGGCCGGTGATCCAGCCGATGTCGGCGGTACACCAATAGACATCGTCGGGCTTGATGTCGAAGGTCCACTTCATGGTCAGCACGGCCCACAGCAGATAGCCAGCCGAAGCGTGCTGCACGCCCTTGGGCTTGCCGGTAGAACCGGAGGTGTAGAGGATGAACAGGGGGTGCTCGGCATCCACCCATTCCGGCTCGCAGACGTCGGACTGGTTGGCCAGCACGTCGGAGAGCCAGAGGTCACGGCCTTCGACCCAGTTGATCTCGGCACCGGCACGCTTGTAGACGACGACGTGCTTGAGGGTATCGCAGCCGCCCATGGCCAGGGCTTCATCGACGATGGACTTGAGGGCCAGTTGCTTGCCGCCGCGGACCTGGTAGTCGGCAGTCAGCACGGCCACGGCGCCGGCATCGATCACGCGTTCGTGCAGCGACTTGGCGGAGAAGCCGCCGAACACCACCGAGTGGGTGGCACCGATGCGGGCGCAGGCCTGCATGGCGGCCACGCCTTCCACCGACATCGGCATGTAGATGACCACGCGGTCACCCTTCTTGATGCCCAGCGATTTCAGGCCATTGGCGAACTGGCAGACCTTCTGGTGCAGTTCGCGGTAGGACACGCGGGTAACCTTGCCATCGTCGGACTCGAAAATGACGGCGGTCTTGTCGGCATTGCCATTCTCCAGGTTCACGTCCAGGCAGTTGTAGGAGACGTTGACCTGGCCATCGGCGAACCATTTGTAGAACGGTGCGTTCGATTCATCCAGGGTCTGGGTGAAGGGCTTGTGCCACTTGAGGTTGTCCTTGGCCAGTCTGGCCCAGGTGCCTTCGTAATCCTTGGCGAATTCGGCGTTCAGGGCCTGGTAGGCCTCCATGCCGGAAATGGCGGCGTGCTTGACCAGCTCGGCCGGCGGTGCGAATACGCGGTTTTCTTGCTTGAAAGTTTCGATGTCTGCCACGGTAGTCTCCACTAGGTTTGTTTTTGCTTTCCGCAAAACATAGGCCGTTTCACTTACTCAGTCCTTACACATGCTGCGCCGTCATGGCGCGCAAACCCGCCTGCATCAACGTCTTGCGGGCCGCGCAGGCGCTTGCGCGGGCACTTGGCCAGGTAACGGCGCGTGCCGGCGAGGCATGTCGGTCCTGGCCTCCAATGACGAAGACCTTCATATTGCCCTTATGTTCAGAACAACATTTGTGCATTTTGGCACAGGCCGGTGTTTCCCGCAGGCACCTGTCTGCTCACATTTGATCCAGGCCGGGATGAAGCTGTCGCGACGGATTCTGCCCAAGGGCGTGTAGAATACGGCCCCAAATCCGAGACCGAGCGGGCAGCGTTCGCCCGGCGACATAATCGGATACCGCACTCACTCGCCAGAATTCATCCAGCGTACTCCTGACACCATGACCAGCCCGTCGCCCAAGACACCCCGCAAGATCGGCATCCTGCCCAACCTGATTTTCATGAGCCGCTGGCTGCAGCTGCCGCTGTACCTGGGCCTGATCCTGGCGCAATGCGTCTACGTCTATCACTTCTGGGTCGAACTGTCGGACCTGATCGGCGCGGCCATGGGCAGCGCCAGCTCGCTGGACCATATCCTGGATGCGGTGGCCATCCCCGGCGCCACCCGCCCCGACAAGCTCAACGAGCAGACCATCATGCTGGTGGTACTGGCCCTGATCGACGTGGTGATGATTTCCAACCTGCTGATCATGGTGATCGTGGGCGGCTACGAGACCTTCGTCTCGCGCATGAACCTGGAAGGCCATCCCGACCAGCCGGAATGGCTGTCGCACGTCAATGCCTCGGTGCTCAAGGTCAAGCTGGCCACGGCCATCATCGGTATTTCCTCGATCCACCTGTTGAAGACCTTCATCAACGCCAACCTGTACGACGCCAAGACGCTCATCGCGCAGACCGGCATCCATATCGCCTTCCTGCTCTCGGCCATGGCCATTGCCTATTGCGACCGCCTGATGGTGCATCCCGGCGCACATGGCGATGATCCATCCCAGAAGCACTGAACCCGTATCCCCCAAACCTGAGAGAACCAGCCATGACCATCATCAAGCAAGACGATCTCATCGAATCCGTAGCCGCCGCGCTGCAGTACATCAGCTACTACCATCCGGCCGACTACATCGCTCACCTGGCCCGCGCCTATGAGTCCGAGCAGAGCCCGGCAGCCAAGGATGCGATCGCGCAGATCCTGACCAACTCGCGCATGTGCGCCGAGGGCAAGCGTCCGATCTGCCAGGACACCGGCATCGTCAACGTGTTCCTGAAGATCGGCATGGGCGTACGCTTCGAGGGCTTCTCGGGCTCGATCGCCGATGCCGTCAACGAAGGCGTACGTCGCGGCTACTCGCACCCGGACAACGTGCTGCGCGCCTCCATCGTGGCCGACCCGCAGTTCGAGCGCAAGAACACCAAGGACAACACTCCGGCCGTGATCCACATGGAACTGGTACCGGGCAACACCGTGGACGTCCAGATCGCCGCCAAGGGCGGTGGCTCCGAAAACAAGACCAAGTTCGTCATGCTGAACCCTTCCGACAACCTGGTGGACTGGGTCCTGAAGACCGTGCCGACCATGGGCGCCGGCTGGTGCCCGCCGGGCATGCTGGGCATCGGCATCGGCGGTACCGCCGAGAAGGCCATGCTGATGGCCAAGGAAGTGCTGATGGAAGACATCGACATGTACGAGCTCTTGAAGCGCGGCCCGCAGAACAAGACCGAAGAGCTGCGTATCGAGCTCTATGAGAAGGTCAACGCACTGGGCATCGGCGCACAGGGCCTGGGCGGCCTGACCACGGTGCTGGATGTGAAGATCATGATGCACCCGACCCACGCGGCTTCCAAGCCGGTGGCGATGATCCCCAACTGTGCAGCGACCCGTCACGGCCACTTCGTGCTGGACGGCTCCGGCCCGGCCTACATGGAACCGCCGTCGCTGTCGGACTGGCCCGAAGTGCACTGGGTGGCCGACACCGAGAAGTCCAAGCGCGTCAACCTGGATACCCTGACCAAGGAAGAAGTCGCCTCCTGGAAGCCGGGCCAGACCCTGCTGTTGAACGGCAAGATGCTGACCGGCCGCGATGCTGCCCACAAGCGCATCCAGGACATGCTGGCCAAGGGCGAGAAGCTGCCGGTGGACTTCACCAACCGCGTGATCTACTACGTCGGCCCGGTCGATCCGGTGCGCGACGAAGTGGTGGGCCCGGCGGGTCCGACCACCGCCACCCGCATGGACAAGTTCACCGACATGATGCTGGAACAGACCGGACTGATCTCCATGATCGGCAAGTCCGAGCGCGGCCCGGCCGCCATCGAGGCGATCAAGAAGCACAAGTCGGCCTACCTGATGGCCGTGGGTGGTTCGGCCTACCTGGTGTCCAAGGCGATCAAGTCGGCCAAGGTACTGGGCTTTGCCGACCTGGGCATGGAAGCCATCTACGAGTTCGACGTCAAGGACATGCCGGTGACCGTGGCCGTCGACGCCAACGGTATCTCGGTGCACAACACCGGGCCGGCCGAGTGGAAGGAAAAGATCGCCCAGAGCGTCTCCCTGTCCAAGATCCCCGTCACCACCGCCTGAGCCACGCCAGACGATCCGCAGGAGCGCGCGCCGCACCATGAATGAAGCAGTCAAGCAAGCCGCCGCGCCTTCTGCAGGACAATCTGCCAGCCCGACCCCGATGCCGACCGCAGCCGATGCCGCGGTCGGCATTTTCGATTCGGGCGTCGGCGGCTTGTCGGTGCTGCGTCACATCCAGGCCGCCCTGCCGCGCGAAAAGCTGCTCTACTTCGCCGACTCCGGCTACGCCCCCTACGGCGACAAGAGCGAGGCCCAGATCGTGGAACGGTCGCTGGCCATTGCCGCGTTCTTTGTCGGCCAGCAGGTCAAGGCGCTGGTGGTGGCCTGCAATCCCGCCACCGCCGCTGCGATCCAGGCCATTCGTGCCCAATGGCCGCGGCTGGTGGTGGTCGGCATCGAACCCGGTCTGAAGCCGGCCGCCCAAGAGACCCGCAGCGGCACCGTGGGCGTATTGGCGACCCGCAGCACGCTGGCCAGCAAGCGCTTTGCCTTGCTGCAGCAGCAGATGGAGGAGCAGTACCGGGTGCGCTTCCTGCCGCAGGCCTGCGTCGGCCTGGTGGACCTGATCGAAAAAGGCGAACTGTACTCGCCGGCCACGGTGCAATTACTGGAGCGCTACCTGCAGCCTTTGTTGGACCAGGGTGCCGATACCCTGGTACTGGGCTGCACCCACTACCCCTTCGTGCGGCCGGCCATCGAGAGCGTATGCAAGCGTCTGGCGGGCGAAGTGCCGGACATCATCGATACCGGGCAGGCCGTCACCCGGCAACTGGCACGCCTGCTGGAAACACAAGGATTGCTGGCGCAGGCCGCCACCGGCTCGCTGGCCGGCTTCACCACGGCCAGCCAGTCCACGCTGGAAAACGCCTTCCGCAGCCTGCTGCAGCTGGCGCCACCGGTACAGGCCCTGCAACCGCAAGACGGCGCCTGAAGCGGGCAAAAAGGAAATGTTCGGCGAACTTTCCTTTTTGCATCGAAATTATGTTGCCATTCCTCGCAAGTGTTTGTATAATCTTTTGCTTACTTGATGACGGACGCAAGTCTGTCTGACAGTCGACGGTGGCTGTAGCTCAGTTGGTAGAGTCCAGGATTGTGATTCCTGTCGTCGTGGGTTCGAGTCCCATCAGCCACCCCAAGTATTCAAGCAAAAAGCCCGGTCCTGATGACCGGGCTTTTTTGTTTTTCATCGCGCCTGCATCGGGCGCACCGCATTCCTCCTGCCCTCAAGTTCGCCACCGGATGTCCGTCCACCTCTTTGGGGGGAAGGAACATCCGGCCGCACCCGCCTAGTTGATCATCCCGGTCGAATACGCATACTTGATCAAGTCGGCATCGGTACTCAGGCCGAGCTTGCGCATCGCATTGTTCTTGTGAGTGCTGATGGTACTGGGCGTGCGTGACAGACGTTCACATATCTCGCCCAGCGACTGACCTTCCACAAACAGCCGGACGACCTCCAGCTCGCTCTGGGTCAATTCGCGCACCAGTCCGAAGCCCTCCCCCTGAGCCCAGCTCATCTCCAGCTCGCCGCGCAGCGACACGGGGAAGTACAGTTGCTTGCTGCTCTGCGTGGCCAGGCAGGCGTTGATCAGTTCATCCGTCTTTTCTCGCTTGTTGATGACGGCGAATACGCCCATCCGGTACAGGCGACGGATCACGGCGCCATTGTTCATCGCCGTGTAGACGATCAGCTTGGTCGAGGGATGTTCGTTCTTGATTCGCTTGACCAGCGCAAAGCCGTCGGAATCGTCGCTGTCGTCGGCCGGCATGGCGAAATCGGTGATGACGATCTCGCATGGTGCGCGCTTGAGCGCCGCGAGCAGCGCTTCCCCCGTATCCACCTCCAGATCGATGCGTATTTCCGGCAGGCGTGCCAGCTCGCTCCTGAGCGCGCCGAGCACGATAGGATGGTCGTCGGCAATGGCTACGTGCAGGATCTTCTTCAAATTCATGCTACCCCCAAATGGTTCAATTAACTGACAGGTGGCGACTTCGCAGACCTTCGCCCGAAATCGCTCTCCCATGAAGTGCCGTGGCTTGATGCCCTCGATTTCCTTTCATCGATGTCGGCTCCCCTCGTCTGTCGACACCATGGCGGCATCGAAAAACTTCCATCAGTAGGAGATAGACAAATTCTGGGAAAAATAGAAAGGAAATCGCGATATTGCGGCTGAAAATCGAATTTATACGAGGTGTCAATAGCAGAAAGATCCGGCAACTTCACTTTCCATGGCGATTTCAACAACAATCGGCCCTTATCGTCGACGGATGTCGAGATTGCGCAGAATTGAGGGGGTGGGACGATGATGGCCGACCAGCGTGGCGCCGTCGGCCGGTCTGAAATCAGCAGTCACCAGTAGTCTTCGGTCACGAACTGACCACCGCCAGTGCGACGCAATGGCCCCATGCCACGCTCGCGCAGCAGTTCGCGCACCTCGGTGACCATCTCGGGATTGCCGCAGGCCATGACGCGCGTCTGTTCCACGCTCAGTGGCAGGCCGGCGGCCTGCTCCAGCCTCCCCTCCTTCAACAGCGTGGTGATGCGACCAGCCAGCCAGCCCGGGGCATCAGGCAGGGCATCATCACGCGTCACGCAACGCAGTAGCTGCAATCGCGCCGGCCAGCCCTGCTGGCGGGCGTGCTGACGCAGCTGTTCGAATTTGTCGGCATAGGCCAGCTCCTCGCGCTGACGAACGCCATGCACGATGACCAGTTCATCGAAGCGCTGCCAGACATCGGGCTGCTGCAGGATGGAGACATACGGCCCCAGCCCGGTGCCGGTGGCCAGCATCCACAAGTGGCGGCCATCGACGAAGCGGTCGGCGGTCATGAAGCCATAGCTGAGCTTTTCCACCCAGACCGGGTCCCCTGGCTGCAAGGCTGCGAGGCGCGTGGTGAACTGGCCGCCAGGGACCACGATGGCGTAATACTCCAGCTGGTCCTCCTGCTCGGCCGAGGTGATGGAATAGGCGCGCGAGACGATCTGGCCATCGATCTCCAACCCCAGACGGGCAAACTGGCCGGCCGTGAAACGGTAACCGGCCGGACGCGTGGTGCGAAAGCTCAGCAACTTGTCGGTCCAGCGATGAACCGACAACAAGCGCTCGCAACTGGCCTTCTCCGAATACACATCAATATTCACACTGCTGACACTACTCACACGACTCTCCTTCGATTGACCGCACTCACCTGTCCACGAGGGAAGCGATGTGCAGCTTTGGTCCGCAATACCTGCCCGGGCGACGCTGCAGGCACATTACAATAGCGGGATGAACAAGGCGGTGGATCGCCCTGCCCATGTCGCCAGGACCTGTCATCGCCACAGGAACCCGCGACGCCGCAGTGAGACATGGCCCGGGAATGAAGCGCCTGCACCGGTGCCGGCCAGGAACTATCCGCGCCGCACGCCGGTCAGGCCTTGGTGGCATGAACCGCCAAGCCCTCCATCCTACCCGACTTGCCCCAAGGGGCGGCAGGCCGGCCGCCTCAACCGATAAACGAAGATGCAGTGAATCAATGACCTGGACCCGCCACCTGGCCATCGCCTTTCTCTGGTGTGCCGCCGATACCGCCTATGCCGCCTACAAGGTGGAGATCGAAGCGCCCAAGCCGGTGCAGTCGCTGCTCAAGGATTTCCTGGACCTCTCGCGCTATCAGGACCGCGACGACATCAGCGACGAGCAGCTCAAATTCATGATGGACACCGTTGGCGACCAGGTGCGCGAACTGACCTCGACCGAGGGCTATTTCGCGCCCGTCACCAAGGTCAGCGTGCAGACCGAGCCCGCCGCGGCCGATCAGCAGCCGCTGCGCCGCATCAAGCTCAGCGTCGACCCCGGCCCGCGCACCGCGATCAGCAGCGCCGACATCGCCGTCACCGGCGTGGCCGCCCGTGAAGACGCGGCCCGGGTGGCTGCCCTGCGCGAAAACTGGTCATTGCCGCCGGGCCAACCGTTCCGCCAGGAAGACTGGGACAAGGCCAAGAATGCCGGCCTGGACCAGCTGCAGCAAAAGAAATACGCGGCTGCCCGTATCGCCTCCTCCCAGGCGCGGGTCGATCCGGACGAACACCAGGCCGACCTGTCGGTGCGCTATGACAGCGGCCCGGCCTTCACCCTGGGGCCCTTGCAGATCACCGGCACGCGCCGCTATCCCGAGACCATCATCCGCAACGTCAATCCGCTCAACATCGGTGAAGCCTATGACGTCGACCGCCTGCTGGCGCTGCAGCGGCAGATCCAGAACACGCCCTACTTTTCCAACGCCATCGTGGCCATCGACGATGACCCCGAACACCCGGACCTGACACCGGTGAAGGTGCAGGTCACCGAGTTTCCGACCCAGCGCATCCGCACCGGCGTGGGCTATAGCACCGACACCGGCGCCCAGGTCGAAGGTCGCTATTCGCATTACAACGTGTTCAACAAGGCCTATGTCTTCGACAGCCAGGCACGGCTTGAGCAGAAACGCCAGTACGGCATGATGTCCCTGGCCATGCCGCCGGACGACAAGGCCTTCGTCAACAGCCTCAATACCTCCTACGACCGCACCAAGCTGGAAGGCATCGACCTGCGCAGCCAGCAGATCGGGCTCAAGCGCGCCCGCAACAGCGAGAACTACGACACCACCTATTCGCTGACCTATTACCGCGATGAGCTGAGCCAGGAGGACGGCAGCACCCTGCCCGCCAATACCATCGTCACCCCCGGCAAGCACCGGGCGCTGGTGCCGGGCTTCGCCTGGTCACGCCGCAATGTGGACAACCCGATCTTTCCGCGCCGGGGCAACCTGCTGACGCTGGAAGCCGGCTTCGCACTCAAGGGCTTGCTGACCGACCAGAGTTTCAGTCGCCTGTATGGCCGCTTCAAGCAGTTCGTGCCGGTGGGCAAGCGCGACATCGTGGTCTTGCGCGCAGAACTGGGAGGCGTCTTCACGGCCGGCAGTGCCGGGGCGGTGCCGCCCTCGCTGCTGTTCCGCACCGGCGGCAACGATTCGGTGCGCGGCTATAGCTACCAGAGCATCGGCAACGAGCAGAACGGTACCGTCTATCCGACCAAGTACCTGGCTGTGGGCAGTTCCGAATACCAGCGCTGGTTCAGCGAGAAATGGGGCGCGGCGGTGTTCTACGACATCGGCGCGGCCGCCGACAACTGGAACAACAAGACCTTCTATCACGGCGTGGGCACCGGTGCACGCTGGCGCAGTCCGGTGGGGACGCTGAACCTGGACCTGGCCTATGGCATCCAGAAGCGCCAGATCCGTCCACACATCTCGCTGGGCATCGCGTTCTGACGCAGGCGCCAGAATTGCCCAAACGATTTATATGATTTCGAACGACAGGCACGCATGAGCGACCAGCCACAAGCATCGCAGGATTCTTCCCCTACACCGGAGCCGCCGGGTCCACGGCGTTCGCGCAAGCGCGCTGGCAACATGCGCCGAATGGGCCGCACGGGCCGCATCCTGGCCTGGAGCGGCGGCACGCTCGCCCTTCTGCTTCTCGCCACCGCCGGGACAAGCCTGTACGCCTTGAAGACCGAAAGCGGCACCCGCCTGCTGTGGAACGGCGCGGTCAAGGCGCTGGACGGCAAGCTCTCCGGCCAGTTGCTGGGCGGCACCGTGGCCGATGGTCTGCGCCTGCGCGCCTTACACTACCAGGATGGGCAGCGCATCCTCGATATCGACAGCATCGACGCCCGCTGGCATCTGGCAGTGCTGCAGCGCAAGTTCAGCATCGACTACCTGCGCGTGGGCACGGTGCAGCTGAAACAGCAGCCCTCACCGTCCGAGCCGACCACCCTGCCGACCTCGCTGGACATTCCCCTGGCCGTGGAGATCGGCGAGATCAGCCTGGGCCACCTGAGCCTGACCCAGGGGACGTCCACCACCGAACTGTCGGACCTGAAACTGCATGGCAGCTCCGACGGCGTGCAACACACGCTGGTACTGGACCGGGTCATGACCCCCTACGGCCAGGCCACGGCCCTGCTGCATCTGAACGGCAAGCGCCCCTTCGCCATCGGCGGCGGGCTGGAACTGACCGGCGCCTCTCAGCAGGGCGAGTTCAAGGAGCAATACCAGTTGGCCGCCCAGTTGTCTGGCTCGCTGGAGGAACTGGGCATCGCCCTCACCGCCGGGGGCGACAAGCTCAAGGGCAACGCCGACATCGTCGCCACACCCTTTGCCGCGGTCCCGCTCAAGCGCGCCCGGGTCGATCTGCAGCATCTCAATCCGCAGGCCTTCAACGCCGCCGCGCCGGCAGCCGACCTCAACCTGCGCGCCGACCTCGCTCCGCCGGCCGGACTCGCCGCCAATGCCCCGCTGCAGGTGGCCGGCCGGGTGGACATCACCAATGCCCGCCCTGGCAGCCTGGACCAGCAACTGCTGCCCCTGCTCTCGGCCAGCGCCGATCTGCAACTGGACCTGCAACAGCAGACCCTGTCGCGACTGGATATCCGCCTGCCCCGCAACGCCCGCATCGAAGGCGGCGGCCAGTTCCGCCCCGGTAGCACGGAGCCCGGCAAGGAGTCCCCCATGGCCGGCCAGTTCAAGCTGCGCGTCAACGAACTCGATCTCAGCCAGATCCATCGGCAGGTACGTCCCACCCGGCTGTCCGGGCCGGTCGATGTGACGCTGGCGCCAAACGCCCAGCAACTGCTGCTGACCCTGCAGGACAGCGCCCTGAAGCTTCACGTGGATACCGTCATCGGCGCCGATCGGGTACAGGTGCGGGAGGCTTCCCTGACCGCCGGCAAATCGCGCCTGGAAACCGCCGGGTCCCTGCAGACCGTGGGCGCGATGGATTACGCCTTCAAGGGCAGGCTGTTGGACTTCGACCCCACGGCCGTCCTGCAGGCCGTCACCCCGCCACCGGTCAACAAGGGGCGTCGCACCCGCAGCGCCGCGCCTTCGCAACCGGTGCGCGCGCGAATCAACATGGACTTCGACGCAGCCGGCGCCCTCTCGCCGGAGCTGAAGGTCAAGCTCGGTTTCCGCATTCACGACAGCAGCTATGGCGATCTGCCCATGAGCGGCCGGGGTGATCTGCAGCTGGCCGGCACGCGTCTCTTGCCTTCTAAAGCCAACCTGCAGGTCGCCGGCAATACGTTGGACCTGGACGGCAGCTTCGGCAAGGCCGGGGACAAGTTGCGGCTCAAGGTCGATGCGCCACAACTGGCGCGCCTGGGTTACGGCCTGTCCGGCCTGCTGCGCCTGGACGGTACCGTCAGCGGCACACGCCAGCGCCCCGATGTGGTGGCCAGCTTCCAGGCGGAGCAATTGCAGTTCGGCGCGCACAAGCTGCACCACCTGGCCGGCCAGAGCGAACTCCACAGCAACCTGGCCGCCGGTGTGGCCTCGCCCGACAACCGCCTGGCGCTCACGCTGGAGGGTGACGGCTACAGCGGCCCGCAGGCCGAACTGTCACGCCTGGCGATCAAGCTGGACGGCACCTACGCCCGGCACACGCTGGCCCTGCAGGCCAAGGGCAAGCTGCAGGATCAGACCCTGGACCTGGCCGTGGACGCCCATGGCCAGATCACCGAAAAGACCAAGGGCCAGTATGGCTGGGCCGGCAGCATCGACCAGTTCAGCAACCAGGGCTTCCCGCGCATCGCCCTGGGCAGTCCGCTGACACTGGATGCCTCGGCCCACGGCATCGAGGCTGGCAGCACCCGCATCGAGATCGACCGTACTGCCATCGAACTCAAACGCCTGTCCTATCAGCAAGGCCGACTGGCATCGGCCGGCCAGGTTCGGGCGCTGGACCTGGGACGGGTGCTGGAACTGGTGCAGCAATTCAGCGGCACACCCGCCCCCGTCAAGACCGACCTGGTGCTCGATAGCGACTGGGACTTCAGCCTGGCCGAACGCGCCAGCGGCTACCTGCAGATCGCCCGCAGATCGGGCGATGTCAGGGTCACCACCAGCACCGGTGAAGCCACGCTGGGCCTGTCCGAGCTCAAGTTGCGCAGCGATTTCCAGGGCGAACAGATGCGTGTGAGCGGCCGTGTCGATGCCGCGCGCATCGGCAGCCTGGACCTGGGCGGCGAAGTCGGCCTGCATCGCGTCGACCAGTTGCTGGCACTGGACGCGGCATCCCCGCTGAACCTCCGGGCCCGCCTGGATGTCCCGCAGCTCAAGCGGGTGGGCGATCTGATCGGCCCGCAACTGAGCCTCAACGGCAAGCTGTCGGCCGACCTCAATGCCGCCGGCACGCTGGGCCAGCCCCGCCTGTCGGGGGCCATCAATGGCGACAACCTGGCGCTGACCGAATTCGACCAGGGTATCCAGTTGAAGGACGGCATCGTACGCATCGTCATGGACAGCAATGTCATCGAACTGCGCCAGATCGAGTTCCATGGCGGGCGCGGCACCCTGCGCGCCGGTGGCAAGATCCAGCTGGGTGCCGACAATCCCGACCTCAACGCCACCCTCACCGCCGATCACCTGGAGCTCTTCGCCAGTCCCGACCGGCAATTGATGCTCTCCGGCGAAGGCAAGATCAGCAACGTCAACGAACAATTGCGCGTGGACGGCAAGTTCATCGTCGACCGCGGGCTGTTCGACCTGCCCAAGAGCAGCGCCCCCAAGCTGGGGGACGACGTGGTCATCGTCAGTCGCAGCGGCAAGAACCGCGTCGGTGCGGCCGCCTCCTCGCAGCAGAAGCTGGAAGCCGCGACCGAAAAGCCGGCCAGCAAGTTCGCACCCGTCATCAACCTGGCGGTCGACCTGGGCAATGACTTCCGCTTCCGAGGCAGTGGCGCCGACCTGCTCCTGCGCGGCGACATGATGGTGCGCAGCGAACCGCTCTCCCCCCTGCGCGCCACCGGGACCATCAACGTGGCCGAGGGCAGCTATGAAGCCTTTGGCACCAAGCTCAATATCGAGCGGGGCATCATCAACTTCCAGGGCCCGATCGCCAATCCCAACATCAACATCCTGGCCATGCGTCGCAACCAGGACGTCGAGGCCGGCGTCTCGGTGACCGGCAATGCCAACCAGCCGCGCGTGCAACTGGTGTCCGAACCCAACGTCCCGGACGATGAAAAACTGTCCTGGATGATGTTCGGCCATGGCACCGACAGCTCCAACATCGGCCAGCGCAACGCCAGCAGCCAGGCCCTGGCGCTGGTGGGCAACATGGGCGGCAAGCGCATCGCCAAGGACATCGGGCTGGACCAGTTCAGCATCGGCTCCAGCGAATCGGGGCTGACCGACGAGCAGGTGGTCAACCTGGGCAAGGCCATCACCCAGAAGATCACCCTGGGCTACGAACAAAGCCTGCAGGGTGCGGCCAGCGTGGCCAAGGCGACCTGGCAGATTTCGCGCCGCTGGTCGGTGGTGGCCCGTGCCGGCACCATCAACGGCCTGAACATCCTGTTCAGCCGTCGCTACGACTAGCGATCAGCGACAAGGGGCGCAGCGACTCGGGTGGAAAAGCCACGGACAGCGCCCCGATGGCGCTTTACGGCAGGCAAGGCTTGCCCCCGGAGAGGGGGAATCTGTTAATCTCCTCACAAGTTCAGGTAATCCCCGATGGACGCTTCAGCAGGATTTCATAACAATGGCGCCGGGGAAAGGCCGTTTCCGGGGAAAGCGACATGCCAGAACACAGAATCCAGCGCGCATCACGAACAGCCAAGCTGTTCGTGGTCGTGGTCTGCCTGATCATCCTGCTGCTGGAGGCATGGTCGGCCTGGCGCGCCTATGAGATGGCGCTGGACGAGGCCAACCGGGACGGCGCCAACATGACCCTGGCGCTGACCCAGCAGGCCGACCAGTCCTTCAAGGAAGTCGACGTGGTATTGCTCGGGGTGCAAGAGCACCTCGACTATGACGGCACCAATGCCGCCGGAAGCCAGCGTACGCACGATTTCATGGTCACCTCGGTGGCGGCGGTGCCGCAACTGGCCATGCTGATGGTCTACGACGAAACGGGGCTGGCCATCGGCACCTCGCAGGCCACCCTGGAACATCGCTATATCCAGGACGACTACTTCCTGCATCACCAGCGCCTGCGTACCAACCAGGCCTATCTCGGCAAACCCATGCGCAGCCGCGTCAGTGGTCAGTGGGTCGTCACCATGAGCCGCCGCATCAATCATCCCGACGGCAGCTTCGCCGGGGTGGTGGTGGCCGACATCGACCTCTCGCACTTCCAGCGCTACTACGAGCAATTCACCATCGGCCGCAATGGCGCCATCCTGTTCGGCCTGAACGAAGGCACGGTGATCTACCGCCAGCCGTTGTTGAGCTATTCCATCGGGCTGGACATCTCCAAGTCGATGCTGCAGCAGCAATACCTGAGCAAGGCCGACCAGGGTTCCTTCGAGATGCGCTCGCCGCGCGACGACATCGTGCGCCTGACCAGCTTCCAGCACTGCAACCTGTATCCGCTGTTCGTAGCGGTGGCACAGGCCAAGGACGACATCCTGGAAGACTGGACGCGCCGGGTCTGGATACGCGGCATCGCCGTGATGTTGCTGTTGATCGTCATCGGCTACGGCGGCAACCGGCTGGTGGCGCAGGTGGCTGGCCGCGAAACGGCGGAGATGGAAGCCATCACCGCCCGCACCGAACTGGAGCGTCTCTACCGCACCCTGGAAGCACAGTCGCAGAAGGATGGCCTGACCGATGTCTTCAACCGCCGCTACTTCGATGCCGCGCTCACGGCCGAACTGGCGCGCCTGAACCGTTCCGGCGAATCGCTCTCGCTGATCATGGTGGATGTGGACCATTTCAAGCGCTACAACGATACCTACGGCCATGCCGCCGGCGACATCTGCCTCAAGCAGGTGGCCGCCGCCCTCAATGGGGTGGCGCGCCGCCAGGGCGACATCGTGGCGCGCTATGGCGGCGAGGAATTCGCCCTGATCCTGCCCAACTGCAATGCCGCCAGTGCGGCTGCCATTTCCGGCAGGCTGGTGCAAGCGGTGCGGGCATTGCGCATTCCCCACGAGGGCAGCCCGGTCGGACAAGTCACCATCAGCGTGGGCGCGGCCAGCCTGGCCAGCGGCAAGGGCGCGCAGGTGGATGCCCGCGACCTGATCGACAGTGCCGACGCTGCCCTCTATCTGGCCAAGGAACAGGGCCGTGACCGTGCCATCCAGCATGAGTATCCGCGCCTGACCCTGCTGCCGGACATTCCCGGAGTGAGGTGACCCATGCGCTGCCTGATCCGCTATCAACTGCGCGAGGAAGAACTCCCTTCTCACCACGAGTTCAACGCCGAGGCCCCCGATACCGAGCTGGTGATCCAGCATCTCACCGAATTCCTGCATCCTGAAGTGATGTTCGAATTCCTTCCCGTGCAGCCAGGCGCGAAGGACGGCATCACCCAGTTGCGCGACCGCATGGCCCATGCGCGCGACTACCTGGAACAGTATTGCGGACTGAAAAGCCTCTCCTACATGATCCTGCCCGAAGGCGCCTCCTCCGCCCAGGGAAGATGGACGACCCTGCTGCTGGGCGGGGGCGAGCCTGGGCCCATCAGCCGCCTGGATTAGCCGCTGCAGGGCTGCGGCTAATTGTCGCACCCGGCACCTCCCATCGCCCTCCCAAATCAGCCGCAAAACCTTTGCTGGAGCGGCTTTCCCCTCTGCGACAGGGCATTTTCGCCCGATTCAAGCTGCCCCCAGTCCGCCCCCCGGCGTTGTTAGAATCGGCCGCGATCCGATTTCTTTACTTCCTGCAGGCATGCATGGCATGCCCACACAGACTGCGACCATGACCACGACCACACGACAGCACCGGGGCAGCCCCGGCCAGCAGCAACGTTCCTCCTTCCACCTGGCACTGCCCCTGCTGTGCCTGGCCGCCAGTGCCCAGGCGCAGCAGAACGACGCCACCCTGCCCACCATCTCGGTGAGCGCCACCAGCACCGCGCCCTTGCAGAACCCGGTGAGCACCGGTTCCAACCTCGACCTCACGCCCCTGCAGATTCCGGCCAGCGTCAGCGTGATCGACCGTCGTCAGCTGGAAGAACGCGGCGACGCCAGCATCGTCGATGCCATCACCCGCGCCCCCGGCTACAGCAGCCTGGCGCACCCGGGCAACAGCGGCAGCTCGCTGTCGGCACGCGGCTTTACCGATACCACCTCGGTCATGCGCCTGTACGACGCTGTGCGCCAGTACGGCGGCGTCGGCGTGAGCTTCCCCTTCGACACCTGGGGCGTGGAACGCATCGAAGTGCTGCGCGGACCGGCCTCGGTGATCTATGGCGATGGCGCCATCGGCGGCGTGGTCAACGTGGTGCCGAAGAAACCTTCACGCGGCAAGATCGAAAATGAAGTCGAGGCCAGCATCGGCAGCCACAACACGCAACGCCTGGGCCTGGGCAGTGGTGGCGCCATCAACGACATGCTGTCCTACCGTGTGGATATCAGCGGTGACCGCTCCGATGGCTGGGTGGATCGCGGCTATTCCAACAACCTCAGTTTCTCGGGCGCGCTGCGGCTGGACGTCAATCCCGACCTGTTCGTGCAACTCAGCTACGCCCAGGGCCACCAGCGTCCCATGGCCTATTTCGGCACGCCGCTGATCAATGGCCAGCAAGTCGATGCGCTGCGCGAAAAGAACTTCAATGTCGGTGACGGCAACATCGACTACAAGGACCGTTGGGCGCAACTGGAAGCGCAATGGACACCCAATGCCGACACCACCGTGCGCACCCGCTTCTACCAGATCAACAGCGACCGCAACTGGCGCAACGCCGAATCCTACGTCTACAACGCGGCCTCCGGGCTGGTCGACCGCAGCGGCGCGACCCAGATCCGGCATGACCAGTCGCAGACCGGCAACACCACCGACGCCACCTTCAAGGGCCACCTGCTGGGCCTGAGCAACCAGGTCTCGGTCGGCTTCGACATCAACTCCAGCAGCTTCACCCACACCAACAACACCTATGTGGGCAACTTCAGCAGCGTCAATCCCTATGACTTCGACCCCGGCGTCTACGCCAGCGGTACCGGCATCCCCGCCTTCCGGCCACGCTATCGCAACAGTGCTTCTCAGTATTCGGTCTTCTCCGAGGACAAGCTGGACCTGACCGAACGCCTGAGCGTGCTGGCCGGCTTGCGCTTCGACCATGCCGACGTCTCCCGCAGCGACCTGATCAACAGCGCCAACGACTTCAGCCAGAGCTACTCCAACCTCGGCTGGCGCCTGGGTTCGGTGTATGCCATCACGCCGGACCTGTCCGTCTATGGCCAGTACACCAAGGCCGCCGCACCGGTGTCGGGCCTGCTCATGCTGACCCAGTCCAACAGCCGCTTCGCCCTGTCCACCGGTCGCCAGGTGGAAGTGGGCGTCAAGCAGGTGTTCTGGAACAAGCGTGGCCAATGGACCCTGGCCCTCTATGACATCCGCAAGAACAATCTGGTCACCCGCGATCCGGCCAATGCCAGCCAGAGCATCCAGGTCGGCCAGCAATCCTCGCGCGGCGTCGAAGCCAGCCTGTCGCTGGCCCTGGCCGATACCGTGAAGCTGGACGCCAACGCCACCGTGCTGCGGGCGCGCTTCGACGACTTCGCCGAAGCGGTGGCCGGCGTGGCTGTTTCGCGCAGCGGCAATGTCCCCACCAACGTGCCGGAACGACTGGCCAACCTGTGGCTGAGCTGGGACTTCCTGCCCGCCTGGACTGCCAGTGGCGGCCTGCAGTACGTGGGCGCGCGCTATGCCGACAACGCCAACACCCTCAAGCTGCCGGCCTACACCACTACCGACCTGGCCCTGCGCTGGAAGGCCACGCAAGCCACCACCCTGACCCTGCGTGCCAACAACGTGTTCGACAAGCACTACTTCACCACCGCCTACTACACCAATACCCAATGGCTGTACGGACCGGGACGCGAGTTGCAGTTGAGCGTGAACCACCGCTTCTGATCAATGGCGGCGACTTCCTGGCCGGCGCGCCTGCGTCGCTGGACCTACCTGACCCACCGCTGGTGCGGCGTGGCAGGCTGCCTGCTGATGGCCCTGTGGTTCGCCAGCGGCGTGGTGATGCTGTTCGTCGGCTATCCCAAGCTCACGCCCTGGGACAGGCTGGCGGCCCTCCCCGCGCTGGAAGCCGGCAGCAAGCTGCCGGGCCCACCGCCGCAGGCGCGTGCCGGCGCACTGGTGCTCAACGCCGCCAGCGGCCAGCCGCGCTATCTCCTGCGCCAAAAGGATGGCAGCCTGCTGTCGCTGGATGCGGCTTCCGGCACAGCCCAAGCGCAATTCGATCGCGATGCCGCGCTGCGCTCGGCACGCCTGTTCCGTCCGGGCGCCAAGGCCCATTACCTGAGTCAGTTGCACGAAGACCGCTGGACCCATGCCCGGTCGCTGGACGCGCATCGGCCGCTGCACGAGATCATGCTGGACGATGCCGCCCACACCCTGGTCTATGTCTCCTCGCATACCGGCGAAGTGGTGATGCAGGCAACCCGCCTGCAACGCGGCTGGAACTATGTCGGCGCCTGGCTGCACTGGCTCTACGTCTTCAAGAACCAGCCGGTCGATCCGGTCTGGACCTGGACCGTGATCGCGCTCTCGGCCGGCTGCGTGCTGGTGGCCTGCAGCGGCATCGTGGTGGGACTGTGGCGCTGGCGCTTCGGCCGGCCCTACAAGTCCGGCTCGCACTCACCCTTCGCGCCCGGCTGGATGCGCTGGCATCACCTGCTCGGCCTGGGCTTCGCGGCCATCACCCTGACCTGGATCTTCAGCGGCCTGATGTCGATGAACCCGCTGGGCATCTTCTCCGCCGCGCAACGCCCCGACCTGGCGCGCTATGCAGCGGTGCCGGCCCAAGGCGGCCTGCTGGCGGCCCCTACCGGAGCCATCCTGCAAAGCCTGGCCGATAGCGGGTTTCGTCCGGTGGAACTGGAATGGCTGACGCTGGCCGGCCAGCCCTTCGTGCTGGCCCGCGACGCCCATGACGGCACGCGCCTGGTCCTGGCCGCCGATGCGCAGGGGCAGCGCCTGCTGGTGGCGCAGCATTGGTCTGGCGCCACGCTGGAGCGTGCCGGGGCCCGGCTGATGGACGCGCCCCTGGTGAAGGTGGAGCGCATGGAGCAGTACGATGCCTATTACTACCGCCGCGACAGCGAGGCCATGATGGGGGGCGCGCAACGACAGTTGCCCGTGCTCCGACTGAGGTTTGCCGATGCCGGTGATACCCTGGTCTACCTCAACCTGCAGAGCGGCCAGGTGGAATTGAGTGCAGACCGCGCCCAGCGCATCGGGCGCTGGCTGTTCAGCCTGCTGCATAGCTGGGACCTGGGGCCGATGCTGGCCGCCGGCTGGTTGCGCGAGGCGGTATTGATCCTGCTGAGCATCGGCGGGCTGGCCTTGTCCGGCAGCGGCGTGGTGATCGGCTGGCGGCGGCTGCGCCGCAAGTTCGGCGCCCGCGCCTGAGGGTCAGCTACCCAGGCGTATCTGCCGGTCCGCCACGCAGCGCACGATATCGGTGTCGTGCGTCACCAGCAGCACCGCACAACCCGCTGCCCTGGCCTCTTCCACCAAGAGGCCGATCACTTCCTGCTGGGTCAGCGGGTCCAGCCGCGAGGTGGGCTCGTCGGCAAAGATCAGCGTCGGTTTCATCAACAACACCCGTGCCAATGCAATGCGCTGCAGTTCGCCACCCGATACCTGGCGCGGCAGGCGATCCAGCAACCCGGTATCGACCCGCATGCGCGCCAACAGCTCCTCCAGCCTGTTCCAGTCCAGCTGGTGCAGGCGCACCACGTCCCGCAGGGACTGGCGCAGGCTGACGGTGGGCGCAAAGGCCGCCGCCGGGTCCTGGTAGATCTTCTGGAACGCCGTGCGCGCCAGGCCGGTGGCGCGGCTGACGGTTCCCGCATCGGGCTTGAGCAGGCCCAGCAGGAGATTGCCGAAGCTGGTCTTGCCGGCACCACTGGGCCCGCTGATGGCCAGAATTTCGCCGGCGTGGATGCGGGCACTGACATCACTGAACAACACACGCTCGCCGAAAGCCTTGCTGACGCCGCTGATCTCGGCAATGACCCGGCCAACATCGCCGGCTGCGGCCGGCACTGGCGCAGGCATTGGCCAGCACGCCGGATCGGCCGCCAGCAGGCGCCGGGTGTAGGTGTGCTGCGGCGCGGCCAGTACCGCCTCGGCCTCGCCCCGCTCCACCATGCGCCCCTCCAGCATCACCGCCAGTTGCCCGCCCAGCGCTCGCGCCAGCCAGACGTCGTGGGTGATGCACAGAAGGCTCATACCCTCCTTGCGGGCCGCCTGCAGCAGGGCCAGCACTTCGCCACGGCGGTCGGCATCCAGTCCCTTGGTGGGTTCGTCGATGATCAGCAACGGTGCGCCGGCCGCATGCGTGGCCAGGAACGCCACCCGCTGCGCCATGCCACCGGAGATCATGAAAGGATATTTGTCCGCCGCATCCCGCAGGCCCAGGCTGGCCAGCGCATCCAGGGCCGACGTCCGGGCGTTGCTGCGGGCAGTCCGCAGGCTGTCGTTCTGGGTATCGACGGCGGGCCGGCTGACCAGCTCATAGGTCTCGGCCACCTGCTGCGCCACGGTCATGGTCGGGTCCAGTGCCAGCCAGGGTTCCTGGGGCAGCAGCGCGATACGCCGGCCCCACCCTGCCTGGCGCGGGGCGACATCGGCAGCCTCGCCCGCTTCGCCATCGATGCTGATGCGCCCGCTACAGCGCAGGTTGGCCGGCAGATGACCCATGATGGCCTGGGCCAGCAAGGACTTGCCGGAGCCACTCTCGCCCAGCAACGTCAGCACGCCACCGGCCGGGATGGAAAAGCTGGTCGCATCGACCAGCACATCCTCCCCGTGCAGCACCGCGAGGTCTTGCACGCACAGCGCCGGCACCGGCGCCTGCGCGTTCATGCGGCCTCCTTCTGCGGCGACAGCAGCAGCAAACCCAGCAGGGTCATGAACAGCACCAGCACCGGCGCACCGACCAGCCAGGGCGCCTCACGGTAATAGGGCAATAGTTCGATCATCATGACGCCCAGTTCCGGCGTCGGCGGCTGCAGACCCACGCCCACGAAGCCCAGTGCCGACATCGCCAGCACCGCGCCTGCCAGGCCGAAGCGCATCAGCGTCAGCAGACGCGGCAGCAAGGCCGGCAATACGTGACGACGGATGATGTAAGCAGGCCCAAAGCCCAGCAGGCGCGAGGCCTCCACCTGCGGGCTGGCCAGCAGGACGCGGCATGCGGCACGCACTACGCGGAAATATTCCACCCACAGCGCCAGCGAAATGCCCACGTACAAGGGCCAGAAGCCACCCGGCGCCAAGGCCGCCAGCAGCAGCACCAGCAACAAGCCCGGCAAGGCCAGCACGGCATCGGCCAGCGCCGCCAGCACGCGCTCGGTCCAGCCGCCGCACCAGGCCGCCAGCAGACCGATGAGAAAGCCAGGAACGGCCGCCGAGAGCACGCTTACCAGTGCCAGCGACAAGGACAGCCGGGCGCCATGCGCCAGCCGGGCCAGCATGCTGCGCCCAAGCTGGTCGTAACCCAGCGGCTGCGCCAGGCTGGGCGCTTCAAGGAAGCGCGCCAGATGCTGGCGCGCAGGATCGATGTCGATGGCGATCGGCCCGACCAGCGCCAGCAGGGCCACCGCCAGCAACAGCAGCAGCCCGGCGGACTGGCCGCCGGTCCAGCGGCTTGCCCCGCGCTCGACAAGGACATCGGAAGCAGAAAGGCGGCTCATGCTCGGCCTCGCGGATCAAGGAAGGCGCAGGCGGCATCCACCAGCGCATTGAAGAGGACGAACATCAGGCCCAGCACCAGGGCAGTGCCCTGGATCATCGGCACGTCGCGGCCGAAGATGGCATGTACCAGTGCGTGGCCGATGCCGGGCCAGGCAAAGATGGTTTCCACCAGCACCACGCCTTCGACCAGCATCACCAGTTGCACGCCCAGGTAAGCCACCACCGGTACGGCCACATTGCGCAGGCCATGGCGCGCCAGCGCCTGGGATAAGGTCAAACCTTTGGTCAGCGCAAAACTGAAGTATTCGGAACGTCGGACCTGCACCATGGCGTCTCGCGCCACGCGGCAGGACACCGCCGCCAGGCCCAGCGCCAGCGTCAGGGCCGGCAGCAGGATACCGCCATGATCACCATGACCGGCTGCCGGCAAGGCGCCCAGCTGCACCGAAAACAGCAGCACCAGCAACAGCCCCAGCAGGAACGACGGCAAGGCCCGCAGGACCACCGACACGGCCAGCGTGGTACGGTCCAGCCAGCCGCCCGGGTGCAGCCCGGCCAGCACGCCTGCAGTGGGGCCGATGGCCAGCGACAGCGCCATCGCCAGCAGCGACAGGCGCAGCGTCGGGCCCAATTGATGACTGATCTCCACCAGCACCGGCAAGGCAGTGACCTGGGACATTCCCAGGTCCAGATGCAACAGGCGGCCCCACCATTCGCTCAGGGCCATGAACCAGGGCCGATCCAGACCCAGTTCGGCACGCACGGCCAGCGCGGCCTCGGTGGTGACCATGTCATAGCCGTAGCGCCCGGCAGCAATGCGGTAGGCCATGTCGCCGGGCAGCATGCGCGTCATGAAGAAACACAGCGTGCCCACCAGCAGCGCCACCAGAGCGGCCTGCAGCAGGCGCTGCCCCAGCGCGAGCAGCAAGCGGCGCCGGATGGCCGCGCTCAATAATCGATTCAGGTCCATTGCAGGGAAGAGATCCGGTAACTGCGTTCAAAGGGGTCGATGCTGGCGCCACGCAGGCGCCGGCTGACGGCGCAGGTCTGGCGATACCAGACTACCGGGATCACCGGCAACTGCTCCTGCAGCACGGCGGTAATGCGCTGGCGCAGGCTGCGGTCACGGTCGGCAGGCACGGCCGGCGCGGCCGCCAGTTGCGCCAGCAGCGCCGGCACCTCGGTATTGCGCCAGCCCATGGCGCCCCAGTCGCCGCCCTCGGGACCGAAATCCTGCAGCAGGCTGGCCACCGGTTCGGGGACATTGCCGTAGTTGCGCGCCGCCAGCGCCATCTGCAGCAAGCCGCTGCGATGACCGGCCGGGATATCGCTGGAATTGCCGATCACCACCCGCACGGCAATGCCGATCTGGCGCATCTCTTCCTGCAAGGCAGTGGCGATCAGGGGCAGTTCGGGACGATCCACGAAGGTCGTCAGATTCAAGGCCAGCCGCTGGCCCTCACGCCACCGCACGCCGTCCGCGCCGAGACGCCAGCCGGCCTCCTCCAGCAGGCGGCGGGCCTGTTTCAGGTCTGTCTGCAAGGGCGGCAGGCTGGCGTCGTGCCAGCGCGCCAGCGCGGGGGGAAACAGTTGCGTAGCACCGAGGTCGGGGTCGCGCAGCAGGGCGCGGGCGATGCCTTCGCGTTCGATGCACAGCGCGATGGCGCGCCGCACGCGCACATCGGCCAGGAAGGGATGACCGGCGTTGAGCTTGAGAATGGTGGTACGCGGCAGCATGGTCGACAGCAGGGCCGCGCGTGGATGGTCTTGCAGCGCCCGGATGCTGGGCGGGTCCAGCGAGAAGGCGAGATCGGCCTGGCCGCTCTGGACCAGCAGGGTGCGCGTCTCCGCGCGCGAAACGCTGATGTAGCGCGCCCGCTGGATCGGCCTGCCCTGCCCGGACTCGATCAAGGCCACGCGTTCGACATCGAATTGCTGGGGCAGGCTCAGGGAACGAATGCGATATGGCCCGCTCCCGATGATGGCCTGCACATTGCCCTTGGCGTCGAAGGAAGCCGGTGCCAGGATCTGCGTCGTGTAGTGCGTCAGCAGATAGGGGAAAGGGCCGAAGGGCTGGCGCAAGGTGATGACCAGGTCGCTGCCCTCCAGCTGCATCGCCGCGATCGCCGCCAGCTGCAATACGCCCGGCCGCTGGGCGGCGCGCTGCAGGCAGGCCAGCACACTGGCCGGCGTGAGCGCGCTACCGTCGTGGTAGCGCCGCCCGCTGCGCAGTGCGAAGCGCCATTGCAGACCGTCATCGCTGACCTGCCAGGTAGTGGCCAGGCCCGCACGCAAGTGGCCGCTGTCGTCCACCTCCAGCAGCGTCTCCACCACCTCCATGCGGGCGAACATGTAGCCGGAGCGCGAGGGATCGAGGCCGGTCATTTCCCAGGGGCCGACCACGGTCAGCACGCCGGCATCCGCCCGGGTGACGGCATGCGAGTGCGGCGCATCGTCGCCGTGCGCCAATGCGCTGCGCCAGGGCTGGACAGCGGCCAGCGCGGCGGCCGCCAGCAGGGCCCGGCGGCGCGCTGCGTTCAGGTCATGGGACACAGGGCCGCCCTCAGAACCGGACGTTCAACGCCAGCATGGCATTGCGCTCGTCACCCGGCATGATCCACAGGTTGTTGTAGGAGCTGGTGTAGTAACGCTTGTTGAAAAGATTATTGACGTCCAGCGAGAGCTTCATGCGTGGCGTGAACTGCCAGTAGGCCAGCGCCCGCGCCGTGGCATAGGCGGGCAACCGGAAGCTGCCGGCCTGGTCGCCCGTACGCGCCCCGACATAGCTGGCGCCGCCGCCCACGCCAAAGGGTGCGCCGTGCGCATCGACATCCTCGAACACTGCCAGCAGGCTGCCCGACACGCGCGGCACGTTGACCAGCCGCGCACCGACGGTGAGAGTGTTGTCCTTGGCGACATAGGCGTCGGTATAGGCCAGGTTGCCAGTCAGGCGCCAGTGACGTCCGAGCTTGGCATTGGCATCCAGTTCCACACCCTTGCTGCGCACTTCGCCAGCCGCCACCGAGAACGAGGGATTGGACGGATCGGTGGTCAGCACATTCTGCTTGGTGATGTCGAACACGGCCAGGGTGGCGCCGCTGCGCTGGTCCTCGCTCTGGAACTTCAGACCCGCTTCGGCTGCGCGGGCGGTCTCGGGACTGAAGGCATTGCCCTGCACGTCGCTGCCGCTGTTGGGGCGGAAGGACTTGCTGGCGCTGGCATAGACCGACCAGGCGTGCGTGATCAGGTAGGTCAGGCCCAGGCGCGGCGAAACGGCGCTCTTGTCCTGGCGCGTGGTCGCGCCGCTGCGCCAGTTGTTCAGGGTGGAGCGGAAGGAGTCGGCGCGCACGCCGGCCAGCAATTTCCAGCGATCCGACAGGCTGACCTGATCCTGCAGATAGAGCGCGGTGCTGATCTGGCGCTCGCTGGTATCGGTGTTGGGCAGGGGCGTGGGTTGCGCCTGGCCGTAGACCGGGGTGTAGATGTTGACCGCGTAGGGCGCTGCGGCGCTGGGGTTGATGCGCAGCATGCGCTGGTCCAGCGTCAGCCAGTCGATCTCGGTGCCGACCAGCACCTCATGGCCGATACCGCCGGTCTGCAGCTTGCCGCCCAGTTCGGCCTGCAACGAGGTGTCGTGCCAGCTGTAGTCGCGATAGCGGCGCTGGCGACGCAGGGTGGCATTGTCGGCCTGCAGGGCGGAGGCCTCGGTGGAGAAGCCATCCAGGCTGCCATCCTTGTGGAACACGCCGGTGCGCACATGCCAGTTGTCGTCCAGGCGATGTTCCAGCGTCAGCAGGTGGTTGCGGTTTTCCATCTTGATGTCGCCATCGCGTGGCTCGCCCAGGAAGCGCGAGACCGGCAGCACGCCCGGATTACCGTTGACGGCGACGATGCCGCGATCCAGCGGCGCCTTCTGGCGCAGGAATTCGCCCTCGTAGTTCAGAACCGTACGGTCCGACAACACCCAGGTGAAGGCCGGCGCCAGGAATTCGCGCTGGCTGGTGACGTCGTCGCGCATGCTGCCCTGGTGCTCCATGGCAGCGTTGATGCGGTAGGCCACTTCGCTGTTGAGGGCGCCGGTGGAATCGACGGCACTGCGGTAGGTGTTGTTGGTGCCGATGGACAGATCCAGCGCATTGGCCGACTTGAACTGCGGCTTCTTGCTGACCACGTTGATGGTGCCGCCCGGCTCGCTATTGCCGTACAGGGCCGCCGCCGGTCCCTTGAGGAAGTCCACGCTCTCGACGTTGGCCATGTCGCGCGGCGGCGCATAGCCACGGTTGGAGGCGAAGCCGTTCCAGAGGATGTTCATGCCGCCGTTTTCGCTGCCGGAAAAACCGCGGATGGAATAGTTGTCCCACAGACCGCCGAAATTGTTCTGCCTGGCCACCCCGCTCACGTAAAGCAGCACGTCATCCAGCCGCGTGGCGGCCAGGTCGTCGATCAGCTGGCGCGACACCACCTGGACCGATTGCGGCAACTCCTGCAAGGGGGTCTCGCTGCGGGTGGCGCTGGAGGTCGCGTTCTGACGGTATTGCTGGCGCTCGCCGGTGCCGGTCACCACGACCTGCCCCAGTCCGCTGTCGGCGCTGGCGGAGGTGGCGGCGGTGTTGGTGGTGGTATCGGCGCCCCAGGCCAGGTTGTGGGCCTGGCTCATGGCGAGCGCGCCCAGCACGGCCGCCCGCAGTGCGGTCATTTTCATCTTTTCCCTTGTGTTTTTTGTGTGTTGCGGCTGGGTGCTGAGCTGCCTTGCCGCGAGCGTGGTGACCGGCTCACGCGGTCAGGCCGGCATTTTATGCAACAGTGTTGCATTTAGCAAGAAGAAAGACAGGCATCGGAAACACGAGCCAGCCGAACCAGGTCCGGCCATGCGTGTCTGACGCTGCCTGTTCGTGCCGCCGATCAAGGCAGGCGGGAGTATAAAAGCGCAGGAGAGCCGGTGGCTGCGACCAATTGTCGCACCCACCTCGGTTTGCCCGAAAGGAAAGACCGGCCTAGAGCCAGCCGGCCTTGCGCAGGCGCCGCCACAGCAGGGAGCAGGCGGTGAAGATGCCGCCCAACACCAGCGGGAAACTCCATTGCCACGACAGCCCCGGCATGTTGGCGAAGTTCATGCCATAGAGGCTGAAGACCATGGTGGGAATGGCCAGGATGGCACCCCAGCCGGCCAGGGTCTGCACGATCTCGTTCTGGTGGATGGTGACCTGGGCCAGGTTGATCTGCACCGCCGATTCCACCATTTCGCGCAAGCGGTCGCCGGTGTCGATGAAGCGCACCACGTGGTCGTAGATGTCGCGGAAGTAGGCCTTGCCGTCCTTGGTGATCAGCCCTTCATGGAAACGCAGCAGCTGGGTGCAGACATCCAGCAGCGGCGAGGCCGCCGAGCGCAGGCGGATCAGCTGGCGCTTCAACTGGTAGAGCTCCTGCAGGTAGGCCTTGCCGCTGATGGCGCCGGGGTTGAAGAGCTGTTCCTCGTACTGGCTGAACTTGGCTTCCAGGTCATCCATGATGGGTCGGTAGTTGTCGACCACGAAGTCCATGATGGAATAGAGCACGAAGCTGGGGCCGCGCACCAGGCGCTCTGGCAGCATCTCGCAATGCTCGCGTACCTTGGCATAGCTGCGCGAGGCACCGTGCCGCACCGTGACCACGAAGCGCGGACCGGTGAGGATGTGGGTCTCGCCGAACTGCACCTCGCCGCCGGCCAGTTGGGCCGTGTGCAGGACCACGAAGAGGGTATCGCCATATTCCTCGATCTTGGGCCGCTGGTGGGCGGCGTAGGCGTCTTCCACCGCCAGTTCGTGCAGGCAGAACTCTTCCTTGATCTTGTTCATCAGCTCGACATTGGGTTCCAGCAAGCCCAGCCAGACGAAGGTCCCCTCCTCTTCCAGCACGTCGCTGATTTCATCTAGGGTGATGTCCCGCAGCTTCTTGCCCTTCTTGTAGACCGTGCAATTGACGATCATGGTGGGATCGATCATGTCTCTTTCCTGTTCTCAACCTGTTCTTGTCGGATCAACCGGGTTCTGTCGGCGAGATTGGCTCAGCCGGCAGGCCAGCGCAGGCGCTGCTTGAACACCTGCGCCATGATCACCCCGGCCAGCGTGATCAGGCCGCCCACGGCGTGGTAGCCATGCAATTGCTCACCCAGTGCCGCTACCGCAATGATGACAGTGAACACCGGCATCAGGTTCACGAAAATGGAACAGCGGCTGGCGCCCAGGTAGGCCACGCCGCGCATCCACAGGAATTGCGAGAGGATGGAAGCGGCAATGCCCGCATACAGCAGGATGGGCAGGTTGTCGCGGGTGATGGGCGAATGATGGCCCAGCACGAAGCCCGGGAACAGCAGCACCACCGCCATGAGCACCTGCATGTACAGCAATTGCCAGGTGCGCAGGGGCAGCGCCCAGCGCCGTAGCATCACGCCATACAGGCCATAGGCGATGGTGGCCAGCAGCATCAGCAGATCGCCGGTGACCACGCCCTGCTCGAACAGGTTCTGCGGGTGACCGCGCCCGATCAGCACCGCCAGGCCGAACAGCGACAGCACCCCGCCGGCCAGGGTGCCGATGGTGGGCGGTTCGGACAGCAGCTTGATGCTCAGCACCAGCGTCAGCAAAGGCATCAACGAGGCAATGATGCCCATGCTGGTGGCCGAAGCGGTGGCGGCGGCGAAATAGGCCAGGCTCTGGAACAGCACCATGCCCAGCAGCGCCAGCACCAGGATCTTGCCCAGGTGGGGTCGGATCTGCGCGCGTGCGGCCCAGGTCGAGCGCGCCAGGAAGGGCGACATCAGTGCTGCAGCCAGCACCCAACGGTAGAAGGAAATATCCTCCGGCGCGATGACGCTGGCCGACATCTTGCTGATGACCGTGTTGCCGGCCCAGATCAGGACGGCACCCAGCGGGAACCACAGGGCTTTGTAGGGCTGATCGCTACGCATTGCGCTCCTCGTCGTGGCGGCCACGTCAGGCCGACTTGTTCTCTTGCTGCCCGGCCATCTCGGCCCCGGCATCATGCGGCAACTGGCGCAGCATCAGCAGCGCCAGCGCCGCTACCGCCCCCACCACCAGGAAGGCCGGCCAGAAATCCTGGGCCACCAGGGTGGCGTGACCCTGGAGGTCGTTCGACATCTGCAAGGCAAAGCCGGCCAGCACCACGCCCATGCCGATGGACAACTGCTGCGCCACGCTGGCCATGCTGGTAGCCTGGCTCAGGCGCTGCTTGTCGACATCGGCGTAGGAAATCGCATTGAGGCTGGTGAACTGCAGCGAACGGAAGCAGCCCCCGATGAGCAGGACCAGCACCATCAGCAGATACGGCGTCTGCGGCGTGAAGCCGGCGATGGCCCACAAGCCCAGCACGCCCAGCGCGCCATTGACCAGCAGCACCCGGCGGAACCCATAGCGGCGCAGGAAGCGGGCGGCGATGGTCTTCATGAACATGGCCCCGGCCGCCGAGGCGCACGTCAACAGCCCCGAATGGAAAGGTGTATAGCCAAAGCCCAGTTGCAGCATCAGCGGCAGCAGGAAGGGGATGGCGCCGATCCCCACGCGATAGAGCGAGCCGCCGAAGACACCGGCGCGCAGGGTGGGAATCTTCAACAGCGCCAGGTCGATCAGCGGCGCCGTGGCACGACGCGCATGCCACACGTAAGCCGCCAGGAACAGCACGCCCGCCACCACGCAGGCCAGCGAGACATCGCCCGAGACCAGGTGCCGGCCGGAGGTCGCCAGTCCCATCATCAGCAGCGAGCAGCCCAGCGCCGAGAGCACGAAGCCCTTGAAATCGAGCGGCGCCACCTGTTCGGCCTTGAGGTCGGGAATGAAGCGCGTGGCCAGGTAGAGGCCGAGAATGCTGATCGGGATATTGATGAAGAAGATCCAGCGCCAGTGGAAGTAGGTCGTGATGAAGCCGCCCAGCGGCGGCCCCAGCACCGGCCCGAACAGCGCAGGAATGGTCAGGTAGGACAGTGCCTTGACGAGATTGACCTTTTCCACGCTGCGCAGGATCACCAGGCGCCCCACCGGCACCATCATGGCGCCGCCGATACCCTGCAGGAAACGCGCTGCCACGAACTGCGGCAGGGTCGAGGAAGCCCCGCACAGGATGGAGCCCAGCATGAAGACACAGATGGCGGTGCGGAAGATGGTGAGCGAGCCGAAGCGGTCGGCCATCCAGCCCGAGATGGGAATGAAGACGGCCAGGCTGACCAGGTAGGAGGTCAGCGCCAGCTTGAGCGAAATCGGATCGACATTCATGTCCAGCGCCAGCGCCGGCAGGGAGGTCGAGATGACGGTGGAATCCATCTGTTCCATGAACAGCGCACAGGCGACGATCAGGGGAATGATGAAGGTGCGTGGAATGGGCATCGGACTAGGTAGTGAAGGGACAGCGCCCTGGCAGCGTGGCAAGCCTTCAAGTATACCTTTTACGCTATCATGCTGCCGGCGGGGCTGCGCTGCCCTGCCCGCCCTGCCTGCCCTTGCCGTCCTTGCCCCCCCTGTTCCATGACCGACTGCTTCGCCCTCCTCGACGACCATCTCGCCACGCCGGCCGAACCGCGCTCGCGCCTCTATACCGGCCACCTGCGCACGCTGGCCTGCACCGACGTCGCCGGCTTTGGGGCCCTGCTGGCGCAGATGCAGGCCGCGCTGGCCGCTGGCCAGCATGCGGTCGCCTTGTGGAGCTACGAACTGGGCGCGGCACTGCAGGGCTTGCCGCACCGGCCGCTGTCGGCCCCGCTGGCGCGCGTCCTGCTGTTCCAGCACTGCCAGCGCCTGGGTGCGACCGAAGTCGATGCCTGGCTGGCCGGCCAATGCGCTGACGAAGCGGCCGGCATCGTCAACCTGCGCAGCAGCGTCGATGAGGCCGCCTTCAGCGCCGCCATCGGACGCATCCGCGACTACATCGCCGCCGGTGATACCTACCAGGTCAATTACACCTATCGCCTGCACTTCCAGGTCCATGGTGACCCCATCACGCTCTACCGCCGCCTGCGGGCACGCCAACCGGTGCCTTACGGTGCGCTGGTGCGCGATGCGCAGGGTGGCATGGTGTTGTCCTGCTCGCCGGAACTGTTCGTCTCGCACCAGGATGGCATGTTGAAGGCCAAGCCGATGAAAGGCACCGCTCGTGCCATGGATCCCCAGGCTGACGCTGCCGACACGATCAATGCCCAGCGCGCCCTGGCCCTGGCCAACGATGAAAAGAACCGGGCCGAGAATCTGATGATCGTGGACCTGCTGCGCAACGACCTGGGCCGCGTGGCCCGCTCTGGTTCAGTCCAGGTGCCGCACCTGTTCGACGTGCGCCGCTATGGGCAGGTGCTGCAGATGACCTCCACCATCCGCGCCCGCCTGCGCGAGGACGCCACGCTAGCCACCGTCATCGCCGCCCTCTACCCCTGCGGCTCCATCACCGGCGCGCCCAAGCGGCGCACCATGGAAATCATCGACGAGCTGGAAACCGAGGCCCGTGGCCTGTACACCGGCGCCATCGGATGGTTCGACGCGCCACGCGAAGGCGGCGGCACCATCGGTAACTTCTGCCTGTCGGTACCGATCCGCACACTGGAACTGCAAGCGCCTGAGCATGGCCTGCGACAGGGCGTGATGGGCGTGGGCGCGGGCATCGTCTACGACAGTGACGCCGCCTCCGAATTTGCCGAATGCCGCCTGAAAGCGGCCTTCCTCACCGGGCTGGAACAGGAATTCAGCCTCTTCGAGACCATGCACGCCAGCCACGCCGGCTGCCGCCATCTGGACTTGCACCTGCAGCGCCTGCAGGCCTCCGCGGCGGTGTTCGGTTTTCCCTGCGACGAGAAGGCGATGCGTCAGCAGATCGATGCGCTCTGCGCCGGCCTGCCCAAGGACGTCGTCCTGCGCCTGCGACTGGCACTGGATGCAGGCGGCAACATCAGCCTGCAGCATGCACCGCTGCTACCGCTGGCGGGCCCGGTGACCGTCTTCCTGGCCGAGCATCGTTGCGCCAGCGACGACTTTTTCCTGCGCCACAAGAGCACGCGGCGCGCACATTACGACGCGGCCTGGAAAGAAGCCGAACGGCGTGGCGGCTTCGACATGCTGTTCTTCAATGAGCGCGACGAATTGACCGAGGGGGGGCGCAGCAATGTCTTCGTCAAACTTGACGGGCAGTGGTGCACCCCGCCCCTGTCCGCCGGCGTGCTGCCGGGCGTGATGCGCCGCGTCCTGCTGGCCGATCCAAACTGGCAGGCCAGCGAAGCCGTGATCACCCGCGCCGACCTGATGCGCGCGCAGGAGGTGATGGTGTGCAATGCGTTGCGGGGCGTGCTGCAGCCCCAGGTTTCCTCATAAATAATCACGTCTGGTCACGCCTGGTCACGCCCGGTCACACGTAGCTCCGCATAGTCACGCGACCACTGTCGCATCCACGCCGTGGACTGACGCTCTGAAGGGATTCAACATCCATCCTGAGCCGCCAGCATGGTCTCTTTGCAGTTTTCTTTTTCTCCCCTGCCCCTCCTTCGCATTCTGTCCGCGTTTCTAGAATTCCATCGCTATGGCGAGTGTTCTGCGTTGGCTACCATCTCCCCTTTCTCGTCGTCCCCATCCTCCGTCTGCGCTGACTTCATGAATGCGGATGGCGCACTTTTTTGCGCAGGGGGCTGTGGAATGCAAAAGCCTTAATGAGATGGTGGAGACAACGACCGGGATGAAATACGAAGGAAACTCCGAAATAGGAAACATCGCTAAAGGGGATGGTCCGACCTTTAAGGGACGTGGCTTCAAACAATTGACCGGGCGATACAACTATAGCGAGTACTGGGCTTTCAGAGGGTGGTTATCAAAAGGGATCGACTTTCAAATCGGCTGGGAAACAAAAAACGGCATAAAAGACAATAAGCGGCCGCCGGTGATTACGAATCCTGACCGCATTGTTGAAGCCGCCTTTGAATGCATCGATACGGCCGCTTGGTATTGCGTTCGCCTTCGACCAAAAACGATTCCAGCGATGGATCGAGACGATGTTCGCGCGGTGACGCATGCGGTTAATGGTGGCAAAGACACTGCAGAATGGGAAAAAGACAGCAGCCTCGTAAAGCGAACCCATTTCACATCATTTTTCAAAAAGGTGATGTTATGAGATTCGACATTTCTCTGCTCATCGCTCTCTTCATCTTCCTGGTGCCGCAAGAAGCCCATCCGGAAGAATTTGAAAAAGAGGGGCTGAATTTAACCAAGTCGGTATATCGCCAGGTTGGCGAAAGAGATGACAGCCGCCATTTCTATATCGAAAGGCTGCTTATACAGCCTTCCAAAAAAGCCCGGCCGGCACAAGTGAACAAAATTAATTCTGAACTTGAAAAGCTATACGCGTCCTTTTATGGCGAAGCCCGACATTGCCACGAACCGCTTACGCCTCACCCCTGGGGATACGACGTGAAATTTGATCAAATCAACGTGACCGACGACATATTAAGCATTGTTTTCGAAAGTTCAGAGGTCTGTTATGGCCGAGTGTTCTTCAAAAAGATCGCGCGAAATTTTTCCCTCAAAACCGGGGCCTTGCTATCGGCCCAACAGTTGCTTCAGAAATACGCTCCCAGCCTATTGGAATCGGGCGCCGAAACCGATAAAGGATTTGTACGCCTTGGCGAAGAAGCGGGCGAGATTCTCATAGAGCAAAACGGAAATCTAATCGATGAAGGGCTTGAAGAGCGTTGTGGTTTTTACCTGAAGACCTCCGATTTTCGCATCTGGCTCAAGAGAGACCGACTCGTGCTTTTACCTATATTTCTACAAATCGACTCCGCCTGTCATAAAGAATATTTTTTCCGATTTGAAAACGCTCAGGACCACTGAAATCAATCCGACGCTCTCTTAAAAAAGACAGAGCGTCGGGTTTTTCACGTGCGTTCCGGATTCCTCCTTTTGATCAGCACCACCGCTGACCCGGCTGATCATCCGTAGCAATCTCTGGTACTGACTAGGCCCGGAAAATCTGTTCCTTAGTGCTGGCAAACAATTCCAATCAACTTCGCCAATAGTGAAACTCAATTTCAGGTTAATTATTTTGTTCTTGACCCTGGCAGCGACGCCCCACGGCTCTGCCAAGGAATACTTACAAGGCGGCCTCAGGATCAAAGAAACCATCTATCGTCAGACCGGCCCTAAAAAGGGGGTAAATAGTATGTACCTAAAAAAAATTGAACTGAAACAATCAAGAATCCTCGGCCAAAAACCGGCGATGCGGATCAACAAAGAACTTGAGAAGATGTATGCGTCGTTTTATGAAGAGGCAAGAAACTGTCGCGATCCTCAAATTCCAAATCCATGGGGCTTCGACGCTGAATTTGGGCGAATCAATGTCGAAAATAACACCTTAAGCCTGACGTTCAAAATTTCAGCGATCTGTTCTGGGCAGCCCTATTTCGCCAGGTTTGCGAGAAATTTTTCCGTCAGTTCAGGAGCGCCTATATCACCTCGGCAGATGCTGAAAAAATATGCGCCAGATCTACTGAGCGCGGGGATAAATTTTCGTCATCAGTTTTTCTCGTTAAGCGAGGATGCGCTCGAATATCTCATAGAAAAAAACGAAAAGCTATTTAACCCCGAATTAATCAATTCCTGCGGCTACCACTTACATACCGCAGGTCACCAGGTATGGCTCAGGAATGGCGAGTTGCTCATCATGCCCACTTTTAGCCAGCGTAGTTCGTTCTGTTTCAGAGAGTATCCCATTCAAACCAAATGACAGGGCCGACGATCCCCTCAGTCCCAACAATGGCGTTTTTATGAACTTATATTGGTCACTTTCGTTAATACTCATTACCTTTTTTCATTCCAACCGTGCTATGCAGGAGAGCGCGAAACTAACGAAATCGAGTTGATTATCAAGACTCAAAAGCAGATTGGTGAGCAAGCCTCGTACCAGAACATCGAAATCGACAAGGTGTTGATTAAAAGCTCGGAGAAGTTGGGAAATGCACAGATCAAAAGAATCAATTCAGAATTACAGAGACTGAATATCTCCTTTCATAAGAGCGCCAGAGCGTGCTACGACCCTCAGTGGCCTGGACCGTGGGGCCATGTGCTCAAGTATGAAAAAACCAACTTTGGAAAAAACACCCTGAGCATCCTGTTTGACATAGCTGAAGGCTGTTCTGGACAGCCAAATTTCGAAACATTCGCAGCCAACTTCTCAATACCAACAGGCAAACCGATTTCCACAAGAACGCTCCTGGAAAGATATGCACCCTCCATATTAAGGGCTGGTGCAGAAGTGAGCAGCGACTTCCTGATCTTGGGAGACGATGCATTCGCGATTCTCATGGAGCAGAACGAAGGTACCTTCTCACCCGAACTGCAACAGTCTTGTGATTTTTTTCTCAGAAGGGCTGGGTTCACCGTTTGGACAGAGGCAAATCGGCTGGTACTCTTGCCGCCGTTTCAGGTCCAGAATTCAATATGCCACAAGCGATATTACTTACAGGTTGAACGGTCCGAACGTCATGAGGCGCGGCCATGAAACTAAGCTTTGCTCCACTATTCTTCCTGATGATCTTGCTCACGGCCCGGCTGGGCTATTCGGAAGAGGTCAGAAAATCCGATCCTAGATTTACAACTTCTGTATATCGCCAGGTTGGTGAAAGAGATGACAGCCGCCATTTCTATATCGAAAGGCTGCTTATACAGCCTTCCAAAAAACTCCGGCCCGCACAAGTGAACAAAATTAATTCTGAACTTGAAAAGCTATATGTGTCCTTGTATAGCGAAGCCCGACATTGCCACGAACCGCTTACGCCTCACCCCTGGGGATACGACGTGAAATTTGATCAAATCAACGTGACCGACGACATACTAAGCATTGTTTTCGAAAGTTCAGAAGTCTGTTATGGCCGCGTGTACTTCAACAAGATCGCGCAAAATTTTTCCCTCCAAACGGGCGCCTTGCTATCGGCCGAACAGCTGCTTCGGAAATACGCTCCTAGTCTATTGGAATCTGGCGCCGAGACCGATAAAGGATATGTAAAACTTGGCGAAGACGCGGGCGATATCCTCATAGAGCAAAACGAAAATCTAATCGCTGAAGGACTTGAAGAACGTTGTGGCTTCTACCTGAAGACCTCGGATTTTCACATCTGGATCAAGAGAAACCAACTCGTGCTCTTGCCTATATTTCTGCAAGTCAAGTCCGCTTGCCATAACGAATATCTTCTCCGATTTGAAAGTGCTCAGGGCCACTGAAATCAATCCGACGCTCTCTTAAAAAAGACAGAGCGTCGGGTTTTTGACTTGCTTTCCGGATTTCTCCTTTTGATCAGCATCACCGCTGACCCTGCTGATTATTTGCATCAATCCCTCGCACTAACTAGGCGCTGACCGACGGATCGTATCGCATACAACAGATGTCCTTTCCAATCGACTACCCAAAAAACGTCACAAGAAAGTCATGCCATGAACATACACATCAAGACAGCGGCTTTAAGCTGCTTTCTTCTCGCAGCTCAACACTGCTGTGCAACTGAATATGCATCAAGCGATCTTCGCTTCAAGAAGGAAATCTATCGCCAGTCCGGACCGAAAGACGAAATCAACAGGATCCATCTTGAAAAGATCACGATGCAAGCCTCCAGAAGACTTGGAAAAATTCAGGCGATGAGGATCAACAAGGAGATCGACAAGTTGTATGAGGCGATTTCCATATATGGCTCCGCGATGGCGCTTTGATACTGACACCGGGTTTTAGCCACCCAAATTCAATCTGCTTTAAAGCGTATTCCATCCGACCCAGCTGACCGTCTGAACCCACTTCTAGCACTGACCAGGAAGAGCAGACCTGTGCGCCAACCCCTGTAACCCATTCAACCCAAACTTTCGAGATCACAGAATGCTGAAAAAAAACCTAGCCTTGGCAATCACCGTATTAATACCGTCGATTTTTCAACCCAGCTTCGGGGAAGAACTGGATCTCGGCGATATCAAGCTGGAGACTTCCGTTTATAAACAAACCGGGGCAAGAGATGCAATGAACCGGATCTATATCGAGAAGGTGACCGTAAAACCCTCCAGATATCTGAACACCAGGTCGGCCAACAAGATCAACGCGCAACTTAAACAACTCTCTGCAAGCTTCTATGCCAAGTCGCGGCAATGCAATACGCCCCCGAAGAACATTCCGTGGGGCTACGAGTTCGAGCTTCTAGAAGCCACTGAGTCGGGTGACACCTTGACGATCATCTTCGATGCCACGAGCGCATGCTCGGGTCGTCATTCATTCAAGAAGGTCAAACGAAATTTCTCTATTCAGACCGGGGCGCTGATTCCTGAGGATTAATGCCCTCCTCTACCTCAATCCCGCATTCTCCTTCAAGCCCCTGGCCCGCTCTGTACTCTGCTGCTCCAGCGGTCCCAGGTCATCCAGGCTATGTCCGTCCCAGCCACCGCCCAGGGCCTTGGCCAGCAACACGCTGGCGGCCATGCGGCGGTTCAGGATATTCAATGAATTCAGTTCGGCCGACAGGGCCGTGGCCTGGGCGGTGATGACGTTGACGTAGCTGACCGTGCCGGCCTTGTACTGGTTGGTCACCAGCGTGACGGCCTGGCGCGCCGCTTGCAGCGCTTCGCCCTGCACCGCGGCTTCCTGCTCCAGGATGCGCAATGCAGCCAGGTTGTCTTCGACCTCCTGGAAGGCGGTCAGCACCGTCTGCTTGTAGGTGGCCACCGTGCCGTCGTAGCTGGCGATGGCCTGATCGGTGGCGGCCTGGCGCGCGCCGCCGTCGAAGATGGTCTGTGCCAGCTGTGGTCCCAGCGACCACACCCGACCCGGCAGTGTGAACCAGTCGGCAAAGGTGGAACTCTGGTAACCGCCCGAGGCTGACAGGGTCAGGCTAGGGAAATAGGCGGCCTTGGCTACGCCGATCTTGGCATTGGCGGAGGCCACGCGGCGCTCGGCGGCGGCCACGTCAGGACGGCGCTCCAGCAGCATCGACGGCACGCCCTGCGGGACCGGCGGCGCCACGGCGGTCAGCGGCGACCTGGGCAGGGAGAAGCTGGCAGGCGTCTTGCCCACCAGCAGGGCGATGGCATGTTCGATCTGGGCGCGGGTGACGCCGTTGTCCAGGGCCGAGGCCTGGGCCGATTTCAGCTGGGTCTGCGCCTGGATCACGTCGGACTTGGCGACCATGCCGGCGTTGTACTGGTTCTGCGCCACCTCCAGCGAACGCTGGTAGGCCTGCACGGTGTCATCCAGCAACTGCTGCTGGGCGTCCAGCACGCGTAGCTGCAGGTAGTTCTGCGCCACTTGTGCCTGCGCCGACAAGCGGGCGCCGGCCAGGTCCGCAGCACTGGCCTGGGCGCTGGCCTGGCTGGATTCGACGTCGCGCCGGACCTTGCCCCAGATGTCGGCCTCCCAGGCGGCGGTGAGCGAGAAGGTATAGGAATTGCGCACGCTGCCGGACGATCCGGACGATCCGGACGATCCGGACGACGACGAGGTACCGGACGAGGTCGATGAACCGGCCGAACCGGAGCGGCCTCGCGAAGCGCCGGCCGAAGCCGACAAGGTGGGCGAATAGGCCGAGCGCGAACTCTGCACCAGCGCCACGGCGCTGCGGAAGTTGGCTTCGGCCAGCGCCAGGTTCTGGTTGGAGACGTCCACCTGCGCCACCAGCGCATTCAATTGGGCATCGTTGAACATCTCCCACCACTTGCCGTCGGCCATCAGGTCGCGCGGCTGGGCGGGCTTCCAGTTCTGGCCTTCCTTGAAGACGGCCGGGGCCATGGTAGCCTCGTCCATCTGCGGTCGGACGTAATCGGGGCCGACCGCGCAGGCCGTCAGCGCCAGGCTGACCGCCAGCGCCATCAGCACGGGTTTGAGTTTGAGCAGGTCTTGTTGCGTCATGCGTTTCTCCATGGCGGCAGCCTCAGGCCGCCGAGGTTTCTGTCTGGTTCTTGCGACCGAAGCGGCGCTGGCCCCAGGCGCGCAGGCGTTCCATGTACAGGTACACCACCGGGGTCGTATAGAGGGTGAGCAGCTGGCTCACGACCAGTCCGCCGACGATGGAAATGCCCAGCGGCTGGCGCAGCTCGGCGCCGTCGCCGTGGCCCATGGCCAGCGGGATCGCGCCCAGCAAGGCGGCCATGGTGGTCATCATGATCGGGCGGAAGCGCAGCCGGCAGGCTTCGAAGATAGCGTCACGCGGAGACAGGCCACGATTGCGTTCGGCATCGATGGCGAAGTCCACCATCATGATGGCGTTCTTCTTGACGATGCCGATCAGCAGGATCACGCCGATCAGCGCGATCAGGCTGAAGTCGGTGCCGGTCACCATCAGTGCCAGCAAGGCACCCACGCCGGCCGAGGGCAAGGTGGAGATGATGGTGATGGGATGGATCAGGCTCTCGTAGAGAATGCCCAGCACGATGTACACGGCCAGTAATGCCGTCAGGATCAGGAGGGGCTGGCTGGAGGTGGAGGACTGGAAGGCATTGGCGGTACCGGCAAAGGTGCCCAGCACATTGGTGGGTACGCCCAGTTGCGCCATGGCGCGGTCGATGGCTTCCGTGGCCTGCGACAGCGACACGCCCTCGGCCAGGTTGAAGGACAGCGTGGAGGCCACGAACTGGCCCTCGTGGCTGACCGACAGCGCAGTGGTGGTCGGCTCGAAGCGCGAGAACGCGGCCAATGGAATCTGGCGCGAGGGCGCGGTGGAAATGGTCTGCGCCAGGCCGGTGTTGGCATTGAGCTTGCCGGCCGCCGACAGGGCCGGTGGCGTGGACAGGCTGGAGGTGGTCGGCGACAGGTTGGACGAGCCGGCCAGGCTGACATAGGTATCGCGCAGGGTTTCCGGGCTCTGCCAGTATTGCGGCGCGGCTTCCATCACCACGTGGTACTGGTTCATGCCGCTGTAGATGGTCGAGATCTGGCGCTGGCCGAACAGATCGGACAGCGTGGAATCGATCAGCTGTGGCGTGACACCGGCCCGCATGGCGGTCTCGCGGTCGATGGTCAGGGTGGTCTGCAGGCCGTTGTCCTGCTGGTCGGTGCTGATGTCTTCCAGTTCCTTGAGGTTGGACAGGGCCAGGCGGATCTTGGGTTCCCAGATGCGCAGCAGGCCGACGTCGTCGGACTTGAGCGAGTATTCATACTGCGAGTCGCTCTGGCGGGCACCGATGCGGATGTCCTGCACCGGTACCAGGAACACCCGGGCACCGGCCACCTTGGCCGTCTTCATGCGCAGCCGCGCTACCACCTTGTCGGCGCTGTCCTTGCGTTCGGTGAGGGGCTTCAGGGTCACGTACATGAAGCCGCCATTGCGCCGCTGCCCACCGGTAAAGGCCACCACATCCGACACGGCGGGGTCGGCCTTGACGATGTCGATGAAGTCATTGAGCTTGGTGCGCATGGCCTGGAAGGAAATGGCCTGGTCGCCACGGATGCCGCCGATCAGGCGCCCCGTATCCTGCTGCGGGAAGAAGCCCTTGGGGATGGCCTTGTAGAGATACACGTTCAGGGCAATCGTGGCCAGCAGGATCAGCATCATCAAGGGGGCCGCCCGCAAGGCCCAGGCCAGGGTGCGTTCGTAGGCCAGCAGCATGTCTTCGAAGATGGCGGCGGTCTGGTCGGAAATCTTCTGCAGCCAGGGATGGCGCCGCTGGCGACGCGCTGCGTCAGCCTCCGGGTCATGGCGCAGCAACTGCGCGCACATCATCGGCGTGGTGGTCAGGGATACCACCAGCGAGACCAGGATGGCCACCGACAGGGTGATGGCGAATTCGCGGAACAGGCGGCCGACGATGCCTTCCATCAGCAGGATGGGGATGAACACGGCGATGAGCGAAATGCTCATCGACAGCACGGTGAAGCCGACCTCACGCGCACCGAGCAGGGCCGCCTTGTAGGGCTTCATGCCGGACTCGATATGGCGCGAGATGTTCTCCAGCACCACGATGGCATCGTCCACCACGAAGCCGGTGGCAATGGTCAGCGCCATCAGCGACAGGTTGTCCAGGCTGAAGCCGGCCAGGTACATCACGCCGAAGGTGCCGATCAGGGACACCGGCACCGCCACTGCGGGGATCAGCGTGGCACGGGCGTTACGCAGGAACAGGAACACCACCATGATGACCAGCGCCACCGAGAGGATCAGGGTGAATTCGGTTTCCTTCAGCGAGGCGCGGATGGTGGGGGTGCGGTCCAGCACAACCTTCATGTCGATGGCGGACGGGATCGAAGCCTGCAGCTGCGGCAAGAGCTCGCGCACATTGTCGACGGTGTCGATGATGTTGGCGCCGGGCTGGCGGTTGATGATGATCAGCACCGAGGGCTTGCCGTTGGAGGAGCCGGCGTTGCGCACATCGGCCACCGAGTCGCGCACCTCGGCCACGTCCTGCACCCGCACCGGCGTACCGTTGCGGTAGGACACGATCAGCGGCGCGTATTCTGCGGCGGTCTTGGCCTGGTCGTTGGCGTAGATCTGCCAGTTGCGGCCATCGTCTTCCAGCAAACCCTTGGGGCGATTGGCATTGGTGGCAGCCACCGCGGTGCGCACGTCGGCGCTGCCGATGCCGTACTTGTTGAGGGCGGTCGGGTTCAGTTCGATGCGCACGGCCGGCTGTGAACTGCCGCCTACACTGACCTGCCCTACCCCGCGCACCTGCGACAGTTTCTGCGCCACGATGCTGTCAGCGGCGTCGTACATCTGCCCCTGGGTCATGGTGTCGGAGGTCATGGCCAGGATCAGGATGGGGGCGTCGGCCGGGTTGACCTTGCGATAGGTCGGGTTGCTCGGCATGCCGGTGGGCAGCAGGCTGCGCGCGGCATTGAGCGCGGCCTGCACGTCGCGGGCGGCGCCATCGATATCGCGGCTCAGGTCGAACTGCAGGGTGATGCGGGTGGAGTTCTGGGAGCTGGTGGAGGTCATCTCGGTGACCCCGGCGATGGCGCCCATGGCGCGTTCCAGCGGCGTGGCCACGGTCGCGGCCATGGTCTCGGGGCTGGCGCCGGGCAGCGAGGCAGAGATCGAGATGGTCGGGTAATCCACCTGCGGCAACGGCGATACCGGCAGCAGGCGGAAGGCCACCATGCCCGCCAGCGCGATGCCGATGGTCAAGAGCGTGGTGGCGATGGGCCGCTTGATGAAGGGAAGCGAGATATTCATGCGCGCATCCGCCTACACCGCCGGCGGCAGCGTGGCCGGCTTGCCGTCTTCACCATCATCGTCCTCGCCGCCATGCCCAGGCGCGCGCTGCCCGAAACGTGCGCGCAGCCGACGGCCCAGGCTGTCGAAGCCGAGATAGATCACCGGCGTGGTAAAGAGCGTGAGCACCTGCGACACCAGCAGGCCGCCCACCATGGTGATGCCCAGCGGCTGGCGCAGTTCGGAGCCCACGCCGGTGCCCAGCATCAGCGGCAAGGCGCCCAGCAGCGCTGCCATGGTGGTCATCAGGATCGGCCGGAAACGCAACAGGCAAGCCTGATAGATCGCCTCGCGCGGGCTCTTGCCCTCGTGCCGTTCGGCCTCCAGGGCGAAGTCGATCATCATGATGGCGTTCTTCTTGACGATACCGATCAGCAGGATGATGCCGATGATGCCGATGATGCCCAGGTCGGTACCGGAGATCATCAGCGACAGCAGCGCGCCCACCCCCGCCGAGGGCAGCGTTGAGAGGATGGTGATGGGATGGATATAGCTCTCGTAGAGCACGCCCAGCACGATGTACATGGTGATGATGGCCGCCAGGATCAGCCATAACGTGTTGGACAGCGAGGCCTGGAAGGCCAGCGCGGCGCCCTGGAAGTTGGTCACGGTAGAGGACGGCATGCCGATCTCGGCCTCGGCGGCCTTGATGGCCTCGACCGCCTTGCCCAGCGAGGCGCCCTTGGCCAGGTTGAAGGACACGGTGGCCGCCGGGAACTGGCCGATGTGGTTCACCACCAGCGGCGCGGTGCGTTCGGTGACGGTGGCGATCGACGACAGCGGTACCTTGCCGCCGCCCGAGGTGACCAGGTAGATGCTGTCCAGCGCTTCGGGGCCGCGCTGGAATTCCGGCTTGACCTCCATCACCACGCGATACAGGTTCGATTGCGTATAGATGGTGGAAATGAGGCGCTGGCCGAAGGCGTTGTAGAGCGCGTTGTCGATGGCGGCGGTAGTGATACCCAGGCGCGATGCGGCATTGCGGTCGATCTGGATATAGGCCTGCAGCCCCTGGTCCTGCAGGTTGGTGGCCACGTCAGCCAGTTCCGGCACCTGTTGCAGGCGCGCGATCAGCTTCGGCACCCAGGTACTGAGTAGGGCCGGATCGGCGTCTTCCAGGGTGAACTGGTATTGCGTGCGGGAGACGCTATCCTCGATGGTCAGGTCCTGCACTGGCTGCATGTAGAGGGTGACGCCCGGCACTTCCCGCGCCAGCGTGGGCTGCAGGCGACGGATCACGTCGGCGGCGGAAACGTCGCGTGCTTCGTGCGGCTTCAGGTTGATCAGCATGCGCCCGCTGTTCAGGGTGGCGTTGGTGCCATCCACGCCGATGAAGGAGGACAGGCTCTCCACGGCCGGGTCCTGCAGCACCACCTTGGCCAGTTGCTGCTGTTTTTCTCCCATGGCACTGAAGGAAATGGACTGTGTGGCTTCCGAGATACCCTGGATAACCCCGGTGTCCTGCAGCGGGAAGAAGCCCTTGGGCACGAACACGTACAACAGCACGGTCAGGCCCAGCGTGGCCACGGCCACCAGCAGGGTCAGCTTTTGGCGCTCCAGCACCCATTCCAGCATGACGCCGTAGCGGGCAATGATGCGATCGAAGAAGACCTGGCTCTTGTGGTAGAACCAGCCCTGTTGTTCTTCTGGCTGATGGCGCAGCAGGCGCGCGCACATCATGGGGGTCAGCGTGAGCGAGACCACGGCCGAGATCAGGATGGAGACCGCCAGGGTCACCGCGAATTCGTGGAACAGGCGCCCCACCACGTCACCCATGAATAGCAGCGGGATCAGCACCGCAATCAGCGAGAAGGTCAGCGAGATGATGGTAAAGCCGATCTGCTCGGCACCTTTCAGGGCCGCCTGCATGGGCTTCATGCCTTCTTCGATGTAGCGCGAGATGTTCTCGATCATGACGATGGCGTCGTCGACCACGAAACCGGTAGCAATCGTCAGGGCCATCAGGGTCAGGTTGTTGATCGAGAAACCGGCCAGATACATGATGGCGAAGGTACCCACCAGCGACAGCGGTACCGCTACGCTGGGGATGATGGTGGCCGGCACGTTGCGCAGGAAGACGAAGATCACCATCACCACCAGCGCCACCGACAGCAGCAGCTCGAACTTCACATCGGCCACCGAGGCACGGATGGTGGTGGTGCGGTCGGTCAGGATGTGGACGTCGATGGAGCCCGGCAGGCTGGCCTGCAGCTGCGGCAGGATCTTCTTGATGCTGTCGACCACGGCGATCACGTTGGCACCCGGCTGACGCTGAATGTTCACAATCACCGCAGGCTGCTGGTTGGCCCAGGCGCCCAGGCGCACGTTTTCGGCACCATCGACGACGTCGGCCACGTCGGAGACCCGGATCGGCGCGCCGTTCTTGTAGGCGATGATCAGGTTGCGATATTCGTCGGCGGTGCGCAGCTGGTCGTTGGCATCGATGGTGGAGGCGCGGGTGGGGCCATCGAAGCTGCCCTTGGCCTGGTTGACGTTGGCGTTGCCGATGGCGGTTCGCACGTCATCCAGGTTCAGGCCCAGCGCGGCCACGGCACGTGGATTCAACTGCATGCGCACGGCCGGGCGCTGGCCACCCGACAGGCTCACCAGACCCACGCCCGACAATTGGGAAATCTTCTGCGCCAGGCGGGTGTCGATCAGGTCCTGGACCTTGGGCAGGGGCATGGTCCTGGAGGTGACCGCCAGCGTGATGATGGGGGTATCGGCCGGGTTGACCTTGCTGTAGACCGGCGGCATCGGCAGGTCCGAGGGCAGCAGGTTGCTGCCGGCGTTGATGGCGGCCTGCACCTCCTGCTCGGCCACGTCCAGGCTCAGGTCAAGGTTGAACTGCAGCGTGATCACCGAGGCTCCGCCGGAACTGGTGGAAGACATCTGCTTCAAGCCCGGCATCTGGCCGAACTGGCGCTCCAGCGGCGCGGTGACCGAGGAAGTCATCACATCCGGGCTGGCCCCGGGATAGAGGGTGACCACCTGGATGGTCGGGTAATCGACTTCGGGCAGGGCCGACAGCGGCAGGAGCCGGTAGGCGACGATGCCCACCAGCAGGATCGCCAGCATCAGCAAGGATGTGGCGACCGGCCGCAGGATGAACTGGCGCGAGGGATTCATGCGTGAGCCTTGTGCTTACTTGGCGCCGTTGGCGTTGCCTGCGTTGCTGGCACCACCGGTGCCGCCACTGGCATTGCCTGCCTCGCGCTGGCGCCGCAGTTCCATCATCTTCTGGCGACGCTGGTCTTCAGGCAGCTTCTTGATCTCTTCGCCGAATTCGCCGGCATCGATGCGCTTGTTGAGCTCGGCCCAGCGCTTCTGGCGCTCTTCCGGGCTCATGGCGCCCTGACCGCCCTGACCGCCTTCTGCACCCTGCCCTTGTCCCTGACCACGCTTGCCATGGCGGCGTGCATCGGGGTTCTCGGTGGTGAGCTTGTTGGCCGGATCGTCGGCGCCACCGCGTGCCACGGCCTCGACCTTGGCGCCTTCGCGCAGGCGGTCGATGCCGTCGATGACCACGGTCTCGCCGGCGGCCACGCCGTCGGTGATGACAGTCAGGTCATCCTGTACCGGGCCGGTCTTGACCGGGCGCACGGTGACGGTGTTGTCTTCCTTGACCACATAGACGAACAAACCCTTGGCCCCGCGCTGGATGGCGGCCGTCGGGATGACGGTGGCACCTTGCTCGGTATTGAGCTGCAGGCGGATATTGACGAACTGGCTGGGGAACAGCGCGTAGTCGGTATTGGGGAACTGGGCCTTGAGCTTGACCGTGCCGGTGGTGGAATCGACCACGTTGTCGATGGTCAGCAGCACGCCGTCGGCCAGTTTCTTCTTCTGCTCACGGTCCCAGGCCTGGGCCGGCAGCTTGCGACCGCTCTGCAGCTGCTGCAAGACCTTGGGGATATTGTCTTCGGGAATGCTGAAGATGGCGGTGATCGGCTGCAGCTGGGTGATGATGACCAGGCCGTTGGTGTCGCTGGTGGTGACGTTGTTGCCGACGTCGGCCTGGCGCAGGCCCAGGCGGCCACTGATGGGGGCGATCACTCGGGTGAACGACAACTGCAGGCGGGCGCTGGCGACGCTGCCCTCATCGGCCTTGACCGTTCCCTCATATTGCTTGACCAGCGCGGCCTGGGTGTCGACCTGCTGGCTGGCGATGGAGTCCTGCGACAGCAGGGTCTGGTAGCGCTTCAGGTCAAGCCGGGCCGAGCTCAGCAGTGCGCGGTCGCGCGCCAGCTGGCCTTCGGCCTGGGTCAGCGCGGCCTGCAGCGAGCGCGGGTCGATCTCGGCCAGCAACTCACCGGCCTTGACCACCTGGCCTTCCTTGTAATGCAGCTTCATCAACTGGCCATCGACCCGCGCGCGCACGGTGGCGGTGGCCGTGGGGGTGACTGCCCCCAGTCCGTTGAGGAAGACATCCACATCCTGCACCCGGGCCTTGGCCACCCCGACCGGCATGGTCTGGCCAGCGAAGGCGCCGGCACCCGGGCGGCGGGCGCCCGGACCGCCAGCACCTGGACGGCCCCCGGGGCCACCGGGGCCACCCATGGCACTCATCTGCTCCTGCTCGGCCTTCTTCTTGGACCAGTATTTGTACCCGCCACCGGCGGCCAGTGCGGCCACCAGTACCCAGAACCACCAGCGGCGCAGGATGCTGCCACGGGAACGCGAAGGAGATGGGGAGGGAGATGGCTGGCCGGGATTGGGAGTATTTGTCATGTCAGGGAAACCAGTAAACCGATCACGTATGCAGACCGCCAACAGGCGGCCTTGTCTCATGGGAAGTCGATGCAGCGCTCTGCCATCGCGTCGGCGTGCCGTTATCCGGTCACGCAAAGGCAAGAGCATAAGGGAAGGCGGCCCATCCTGTTGGATCGGGCCGCCTACCGCTATTCTCTCCTGGGCGGCTTGCAACTCTGCAACCACGCATGCCACCTGCATCGGCTGGCACGCAGTGTACCCAGCTATTGCCGGCCGCGCCAATGAGAACAGCCTTGCGGGTCAAGCGCAAGGCTGTCGGGGTGGAAAACGCCCGCGCTTGCAACGCGCGGGCGAATGCTGCCGTGTGCCTTACTTGGCCGGAGCGTCGGGAGCGGGCTTGCCGTCACGCGGCGGGCCCTTGTGCTCGCCACGCTGGCCGTGATGCATCTGTTCCCAGCGATGGTGCTGCATCTTGGCGAACTCGGCGTCGAAGGTCTTCTGCTGCTCCGGCGACAGGGTGGCGTAGAACTCCTTGGTGGCGGCGATGCGCTGTTCAGCGAAGGATTCGCGCTTGCGCATCATGTCCAGCTGCTTGTCCAGACGTTCCGGGGTGGACAGCTTGGCCCATTCTTCCTTGTTGGGACGGGCGGCACGGTCAAACGGGGCCGGCTTGGTCTTGTCCAGGAACAGCTTCCAGCCGGCTTCCTGGGCGGCGGTGATCTTGAGCTTGTCGTGCAGCTGGGCCTGGTGCTTTGCGCGCATCTGCTCGAACTTGGCGATCTGTTCCGGGCTCGGGGCGTGGCCTTGCGGGCCGTCCGGGGGCATCTGGGCGAAGGCCGACAGGGTCACGGCGCTGATGCTTACGGCGGCGATGCCGGCCAGGATACGGTTCTTGAATGTCAACATGTGTTGCTCCTTTCAGTGGGTCTTGCGCTTGGTACTGTGCTTGTACTGTGCTTGTACTGCGCTTGTACTGTCATACAGCGAAGTGCTGTCTTGGCACGGTTCCCATTAAACCGGCGGCGTGTATCGGCGATTTTTCCGCTGTGCCGTCATTTGTATCGTTTTGTATATCCGCAGGCCTCCCAGGTATCGTTTTATTTCCATCCCCCTCCTTGTAAAGACCCGATACAAATCCGTCCTGCACGTACGGACAAGTTCGGCATAATGCGTCCCATGGATACAAATACTCACATCCTCGTCGTCGATGACGACCGCGACATCCGCACACTGCTGGCCGAATACCTGGACAGCAACGGCCTGCGCACCCTGACCGCCACCAATGGCAGCGAGATGCGTCGGGTACTGGAAGAGTCGCGGGTGGACCTGATCGTGCTGGACCTGACCCTGCCCGGGGAAGACGGCCTGACGCTGTGTCGCAACCTGCGCGCCACCTCATCGGTGCCGGTGATCATGCTGACGGCGCGCGGCGAGCCGCTGGACCGCATCCTGGGCCTGGAAATGGGCGCCGACGACTACCTGGCCAAACCCTTCGAGCCGCGCGAGCTGTTCGCCCGCATCCGCAGCGTGCTGCGCCGTACCCAGGCGCTGCCACCCAACATGGCCCAGCCGGACGTGGCCACCATGCGCTTTGCCGGCTGGACGCTGGACCTGACGGCGCGCCACCTGGTGAACCGCGATGGCGTGGTGGTAGCCCTGTCGGGGGCGGAGTTCCGGCTGCTGAAGGTGTTCCTGGATCATCCCAACCGGGTGCTCAACCGCGACCAGTTGCTGGAGCTGACCCAGGGCCGCGAATCCGATCCCTTCGACCGCTCGGTAGATATCCAGATCAGCCGCCTGCGCCAGAAGCTGGGTGACGATGCACGCACGCCCACCATCATCAAGACCGTGCGCAACGAGGGTTATGTGCTGGCCACCACGGTCAGCGCGGAAGGTGCAGGCCGGCCGGCATGAAGGATTTCCTGGGCTCCATCGGCAACCGCATCTTCTTCCTGCTGCTGGCGGGCATCGTGGTGGCGGTCATGGTCACCACCTGGTTGTCTGGCAACGAGCGCCGCAGTACCTTGCGCGAACTGCGCTTCCAGCATCTGGCCGACCGCGTGGAACAGATCGTCCAGGCGGTGGACGACATCCCGCCGCCGCAACGTCCCATCGTGCTGCAGGCCGCCACCAACTTCGGTTTCGAGGCGCGCATGGTGGACGACATGAATGACGCCATCGGTCCCAACGCCAGCACCAGCCCGCTCATCGAGATGCTGCAGTCGCGTCTCGGGGAGGACCGCAAGATCGCCGTCCAGCGCGAAAGCGAATGCCCGCCCTTGCGGGCCGATGATGCCCACGCCCCGCGCCGCGACACCTGCCGCGTGATCTACGTGAGCCTGCACGACCAGGCCCTGATGCGCCTGCGCCTGCACCAGCCGGGCGAGCCCCCTGCCCTGCGCGGACGCGGTGGACCGGGTGGACCGGGTGGACCGTTCGGCCTGCAGTACATCCTGCTGTTCCTGGCGCTGATCGCGATGCTGGCCTGGCTGGTGGCGCGCATGGCGACCCGCCCGATCCGCCAGTTGGCCCAGGCCGCATCGCGCCTTGGCAGCGACATCGACCATGCGCCACTGGCCGAGACCGGCCCCACCGAAATCCGGCAGGCGGCGCATGCCTTCAATGCCATGCAGGGCCGCATCCGGCGCCAGATACAGCATCGCACCCACATGCTGGCGGCCATCACCCACGATTTGCAGACGCCGCTGACACGCATGCGCCTGCGCCTGGAAAAGGTCACCGACGCCGAACTGCAGCAAAAGCTGATCGACGATCTGGGCGTGATGCACGGCATGGTGCGCGAGGGGCTGGACCTGGCGCGCAGCATGGATTCCTCGGAGAAGATACAAGCCCTGGATATCGACTCCCTGCTCGACAGCGTCTGTGCCGATGCTGCCGACGCCGGCCAGGACGTGAGCCTGCAAGGCAGCACCCGCGCCTTCGTGATGGCCCAGCCGGGGGCGCTGCGGCGCTGCCTGACCAACCTGATCGACAATGCCTGCAAGTACGGCCGCCAGGCGCGGGTCAGCATCGCCCTGGAGCAACAGAAGATCGCCATCCGTATCCGCGACCAGGGGCCGGGCATCCCCGATGCCGAGCTGGAGGCAGTCTTCGAACCCTTCTATCGACTGGAAACCTCGCGTTCACGCGATACCGGTGGCACCGGGCTGGGCCTGACCATCGCGCTCAATATCGCCGAGAACCATCATGGCCAGCTGCGCCTGCGCAATCTGGCTGAAGGCGGGCTGGAAGTGTTGCTGGAACTGCCGCAGATGACACCGGCCAAGGCACGCTGAACTCTTACGCAGGCATGAAAAAACCGCCGCTCCCCTTGCCGGGAAGCGGCGGTCTCGTTTTCTGCAGGCGGTCGCTTGGGCGCCTTAGCCGAAGTAGTTCAGGCCCAGCGCGGCATTGACTTCCGACATGGTCTGCGCGGCCACGGCACTGGCGCGCTCGGTACCACGCTTGAGGATGGCCAGCACTTCGCCACGGTCCTTGGCGAACTCTTCGCGACGGGTGCGGATGGGCTCCAGCAATTCCTGCAGGATGCCTTCCAGGCGACGCTTGACCACGCTGTCGCCCAGACCACCCCGGGTATAGTGGGCCTTCAGCTCGGCCACGGCATCGCGGTCGGGGTCGAAGGCATCCAGGAAGGTGAACACCACATTGCCCTCGACCTGGCCCGGATCGTCCACGCGCAGGTGATTGGGGTCGGTGTACATGCGGTGCACGGCCTGCTTGATCTCGGCCGGCGTCGCGCCCAGGGCGATGGAATTGCCCAGCGACTTGCTCATCTTGGCCTTGCCGTCGATGCCGGGCAGGCGGCCGGTTTCGGAAAGCACTTCCTTGCATTCAACCAGCACTTCACGATCGACGGTGGCGTTGAATTTGCGCACCAGTTCGTTGGTCTGCTCGATCATCGGCAACTGGTCGCTGCCCACCGGCACCAGTTGCCCCTTGAAGGCGGTGATGTCCGCCGCCTGGCTGACCGGATAGGTCAGGAAACCGGCCGGGATATCGCGCTCGAAGCCGCGCAGGCGGATCTCTTCCTTGATCGTGGGATTGCGCTCCAGGCGCGACACCGTCACCAGGTTCAGCAACACCATCGACAGTTCGTAAAGCTCGCGCACCTGGGACTGGATGAAGATGGTCGATTTCTCGGGATCGATGCCCACGGCCAGGTAGTCCAGCGCCACCTCCAGCACGTTGTCGGTGACTTTCTGGTGGCGACCGACATTGTCGGTCATGGCCTGCGTGTCGGCCAGCAGCAGGAACTGGCGCGAAGTCTGCTGCAGCGCTACGCGCGATTTGAGGGAACCGATGTAGTGCCCCAGGTGCAGCGGACCGGTGGGACGGTCGCCGGTGAGGACCACGGGCAAGGTGGAAGCGGAGGTCGTGCTGGAAGCGGAACTAGTGGCGTTCGAAGACATGGTCATTCCTGATCGTTAATCTGTCTGGAATGCCGCCGGTCCGAAGCTGAAAAAAACATGCCGCCGGAACCGGCGGCATCACATGGTCAAGCTGTGTGAAAACGGGCCGCCTGGGTCAGGCGCGCCACCAATGCTGGGTTTTCGCAAGTTGGGTTCGGAAAAGCATGGCGGCGAGTATAGCACTGGCCGGCCGCCATGTTGCGTTGCATAAGAAAAAACCGCATCCGGGGATGCGGTTTGTTTTCTTCACCATCTGCGTTCTCAATATGCACCCGGCGGCGGGCCGTAATACGTCGGCGGCGGACCATAGTAGCCCGGAGGCGGCGGCGGAGCGTAGTAGTAGCGCGGGTGGTAGGTATAGACGGTGGTGGTCTGGACCGGCTGCTGCACCTGGTTTCCCTTGCTGTACATGCACTGGGTATAGGTCATGTCATAGCGCTGCTGCATGGAATAATTGCCGCCCGCAGCCGCGTTGCTGCCTGCTGCGCTGCCCACCAGCAGGCCACCACCGGCACCGATGGCCGCCCCGGCACCGGCATTGCCGGAAGCCGCGCCGATCAGTGCGCCGGCCACCGCACCTACGGCGGTACCGACCGCGGCGCTGTTGGCCGCATTGTTCTGGGTCTGCGCCGCCTGCCCGCCGATGGCGTCCTGGGCGTACTGCTGGCATTGCTGCTGGTCGGCACGGAATTGCTCGTAACTCTTGTCCTTGCCCGGCATCGCCATCACTGACGGTCCAGTCGGCACGCTGACGCAACCACCGAGCGCCAGCATGGCGCCGACGGCGGTGACGGTAGCGGCGGTCTTGTAGATGGGTTTCACGTTGATTCCTTTATCTGTGAAGGTATTGCTTTAGCGCAGAGCATCTGAGAACGGCCTGCGCGACCCGGTCGCCAGACTATTGCGGCGGGGGACCGCCGGGAACGGCGGGGGTATTGGGAACAACCTTCATCCAGGGACTGGGGCAGTTCTGGACATAGGGGTAATACGCCTTGGATTCCGCGCAGTAGTACCAGTAATCCTGGCGCGGCGGCTCCACGTAGACCGGTGCCGGCACCCGTTCCACATAGACCGGAGGCGGGTAGTAGACCGGCGGCGGCACCCAGATCGGCCCGCCGATCACCACGCCGCCATAGAAGCGCCCATGTGCATACACCGACGCGCTAGCCACCAGGCCGGCCACCGCCAGCACGCCGCAGACGCCGATTGCCGCTATTTTCTTCATGTTATTGCCTTTGGGAGTGTCTCTGAATGTCTGGAATTCATCGCCGATGACATCGCTGCCGCTTTCCCCGATCACCCGAAACTCCTTGTCGGGCGGGGCTTGCAGACGCATCTGGCGCATGAAAGCAATATACGCCGGGGCTGGTCTTAAATCTTGAGATGTTTCAATTCGTAACCCTAATCAATATTGATATACATGGGGTTGAAAAGGCTTTGCAATCCGTTGGAAGCCCTGGTTTCCAGGTGACAAGATGTCAGCAGACGGCCGCACATGGGAAGACGATTAAGGTAATAAATACGCCAGTCACCGCAGTAAAACTTCGAGCCGGGCGGACTTCTTTGCCGCCGAAAGACTTGGGCACTACCCCGCTCTCATAAGATCTGCCGATTTCCGAGCCATCCTCCTCCGAGGTTTCCGACAGGCCAACCATCAATCGACGTCCGGCGCGAAGAAATCTTCCTGAATTTCCCCCTTTGAGTAGCGAGGATCGGCTACCGAAATTCCACTGGGTGAAGAAGATACTGTTGAGCTGAGTGCAACGTGAAAAAACTATTCCATTTCCTTGCTCCAGCCTTGGTGCTGGGCATCGCCTTGTCCACACATGCCAAGGAGGAAGAAAGCTTCAAGCTTGTCGGTATGAAAACGAATGCCGATTACGTGATGAGCGTTGACATCAGGGTCGGCAGCAGTATAAGAAGGCTCAGGCTTCCGACGCCCGGCGCCTATCGTCATTCATTTTCTATTGCAGGTTCAAAATGGGGGGATCAAGCGATACTCGCTCTGAGCTTGGACGAACGCGGGAGAATACCCGCCGTTGCCTACTACGACGTTAGTCAGGGCAACGGCTGCCTGGTAGGGAAATATGGTCGGCTGGACTTCGATGAAAAAACACGGCTGCTGATTGAAGTGACTTATTCGAGCGCGAGCGAACAAATCATCAATCGCTATTCCTACAGGACCTGCAAACTCCGGTTGCACGATCAGCTTCTCGATAGAGCCCTCGATGTCGACTCCGCCCAGGTGGTGAGGCGGTCTGTCACCCGACTCAAAGGCCCAGGGCGTGACCTGCCAGCGTGCGAATACGAGGTGCGAGACGGCAAAAGCGTCAATGACGAGCCTTGCTTCAGTTTCTAGTGCGTCAGCATACATACTTGGCCATTTCTTCAGCGACTAGCCAGACATATCCCGGTTAGTCCACATTCGACGCCCTGCAAAGACGAAGGAGGGCAGAAGCTTCGCTCTGCCCTCCTTGCCAACTTCTCGCTTCAGCCATATTTGGCTGTATTTCGTCTTATCCCAGTCTCAACCCGGCCGGGTCATCTGCTCCGGCTTGATCCACTCCACAAACTGCTCTTCAGTGACATAGCCCAGGGCCAGCGCGGCCTGCTTCAGGGTTGTGCCGTCGTGATGCGCCTGCTTGGCGATCTTGGCGGCCTTGTCGTAGCCGATGTGCGGTGCCAGGGCGGTCACCAGCATGAGCGACTTTTCCATCAGTTCGCCGATGCGGCTGCGGTTGGCCTCGATGCCGCGGGCGCAGTGCTCCTCGAAACTGGCCATGCCGTCGGCCAGCAGGCGCACGCTCTGCAGGAAGTTATGGATGATCACCGGTTTGAAGACGTTGAGCTCGAAGTTACCGCTGGCGCCACCGATGTTCAAGGCAACATCGTTGCCGAAGACCTGGGCGCAGAGCATGGTCATGGCCTCGCACTGGGTCGGATTGACCTTGCCCGGCATGATGGAACTACCCGGTTCATTCTCGGGGATGGTGATCTCGCCCAGGCCCGAACGCGGGCCGGAAGCCAGCCAGCGCACGTCGTTGGCAATCTTCATCATCGCCGCGGCCAGCGTCTTCAGGCCGCCATGCGAGGCCACCAGGGCATCATGGCCGGCCAGTGCGGCGAACTTGTTGGGCGCGGTCTTGAAGGGGAAGCCGAAGAACCTGGCCAGCTCGGCTGCCACGCGCTCGCCGAATTCGGGGTGGGCATTCAGGCCCGTGCCGACCGCCGTGCCGCCGGCGGCCAATTCGGAGATGGCATTGAGGGTAGCGATGACGGCCGACTCCGCATGTTCCAGCTGGGCCACGTAGCCGGAGAACTCCTGGCCCAGGGTCAGCGGTGTGGCATCCTGCAGGTGGGTGCGGCCGATCTTGACGATGTCGGCGAACTGGGTGGATTTCTCCGCCAGGGTGCCGCGCAGCTTGTGCAGCGAGGGAATCAGGTGGGTCGCCACGGCCATGCAGGCGGCCACGTGCATGGCGGTCGGGAAGATGTCGTTGGAGGACTGGCCGCGATTGACGTCGTCATTGGGGTGGATCAGGCGATCTTCGCCACGTACGCCACCCAAAAGCTCGGAGGCGCGGTTGGCCAGCACCTCGTTCATGTTCATGTTGCTCTGGGTGCCGGAGCCGGTCTGCCAGACCGACAGCGGGAATTCCAGCGGATGCTTGCCGGCGATCACTTCATCAGCGGCAGCGATGATGGCCTCGGCCTTCTTGCCGTCCAGCTTGCCCAGGTCGCGATTGACGCTGGCACAGGCGCGCTTGACGGCAGCCAGTGCCACGATCAGCTCGGCTGGCATGCGCTCGGTGGAAATGTGGAAGTGGTGCAGCGAACGTTCGGTCTGCGCGCCCCACAGGCGGTCGGCCGGGACTTCGATCAGGCCAAAGGTGTCGCGCTCCATGCGGTGGTTCATGATGCTTCTTCTCCGTGATTAGGCGGCCGCGTGCGGCCAGGTGATCCCGCTGGCTCTGGCTGATGTGTCCGGCTGAGCGCGGGAAGTGAAGACGGGTAGTAGTGTAACTGCTGGCGGGACCGCCTGCAGGGGCGGCATGAAGCTGGCGGGGTATTGCCCGGGCGATACAAACCGCCCGGCGGGGATGACAAGGCTCAGGGCGCCTTGTTTTCCTTGGGAGGGTCAGGCAGGACACAGGCTTCGATCACCTGCAGGTCGTTGTCCTTGGCGAAGTTGACCACGAAGTGATACGCCAGCGGTTCCAGCTCGCGCAGGGCTTCGTTGACCACCACCGAGCGCACGCCGTCGATGTGGGTCGGCAAGACGTAGGGAGAATACTTCAGGTGTGCGTTGCGCCCGCCACTGCCCTCCGGACGGAAACACGACATCACGCCGCACAGGCGCTCCGCCCAGTCGCTGGGGCGGAACTGCCGGCCATCCGAGGTCTTGCCCAGGATGATGAATTCTTTGGCCGGTGCGTTTGCGGGTTTGATGGGATCAGCCATACGTGCAGTTCTTCTATAGCGCTTGCAACCGAATGCCCCGGTCCTGGTGAGACCCGAGCCCTGGATTCCGCGGTGCCTGCGCGACTTGTCGCGGGGGTGCCTGCGGTGTTGAGTATTATATCTTATAGAAGACTTGGCTTCTACCGGTCTCCTCGCCTCCAGCCATTCTGCCTTGCCTGGCCCTGCGCGTCGCTCGTTCCTGGTCCGGGCTGAGCTGCTGCCGGGCGGGATGCGATCTTGGTGATGTGAATCCGGAAGTATACCGGGTTGGAGGGAATCGCGTTCCCCAAAAAAACGAAGCGGGCCACCGCCCGCTCGTCTCAATTCGAAAGAACTAGCCCATCCAGACCGCGACTGACAGCAGCAGCAACAGGAACATCCACAGCAACAAGGCACGCCAGACCAGGCCCACCGTGCTCTGCAGGGTGCGCGGGGATGGTGTGTCGCCGGGCAGGCCGTCGGTCTCCTCGGGCATGGAATCGACCGTGGCCGCATCAACCGGTAGGATGATGCCGGCAGCGGCCTGGTTTTCGGTGCCGAAGCGCACGCCCATGGCGCCACCACCGGCGGCCAGGATGATACCGGCGGCCTCGTCCTCCCAGCGGTTGGCGAAGTTGCGCCAGGCGTAGATGGCATCCTCGAAGTTACCCACCACGGCAAAGGCTGAGGCGGTCAGGCGTGCTGGAATCCAGTCGATCCAGTAGAACGCCTGGGCAGCGAAACGGCCGAAGGCCTCGAACTTCATGTGATCGGGCTCGTTCCAGGCGCGTGAGAGGTATTCGGCGACGCGATACATCACCGCCAGTGCCGGGCCGACAGGCATCAGGAACCAGAAGAACACGCCAAACACATGGCGATGCGTGGTGATCAGGGCGCGCTCGGAGGCGATGCGCGAAATCTCGCTGACGTCCATGCCGGCGGTATCCAGCTTGGTCCATTCAGCCAGCAGGGTGCGGGCAGTCATCTCGTCGCCCGTGTTCAGGGCCAGCTGGATGGAAGTGAAGTAATGACTGTAATGACGGAAGCCCAGCGTCATGTAGACCACCAGCACGTTCCAGGCGAACGCCGCCACCAGGCTCACATGCAGCAGCAACCAGTACACCAGCGCCACCGGCACGGTCAGCGCACCGACCATCACCACCCAGCCCAGTCGGCCGTGATGAACGTGGCCGGCGTTGAACCAGCCCTCTATCGTGGCCGCGAAAGACTTGATGGATGCATAAACCGGATTGTCTGCACGCAGTGGTTTGAGTTGTTCGATTAACAGCGCAAAGAGAATGGATAGAAATGTCATCAAGCAGCCTTAGGTGTCTCTGTAGCCCGTACGATAGCGCAGTGCAAGATGGGAATCAAACAATTGATTTGTTGACGAGAATCAAGCTCGCAATGTCATCAATATTTACGTGTTTGAACATCAACAACGACTTTGCGTATCTTATTCGATACAGAGTGGCAACCAAAGGCAGTGGACAGTTCAGCTACGCAGGAAGTGGAAGAGATTACGCAGCATGCCTGCCGTCGCGCCCCAGATGAAATAACGGTCGTAGGGCATCGTATAGAAGCTGCGGCGCCCGACCGGCGCGGGCAGTTCCACCGAACGGCGCTGATGGTTCACGCCATCCATGAGGAAGGCCAGCGGCACCTCGAAGATTTCCGCCACTTCACGGGGATCGCCGACTGCTTCGAACGGTGGCTGGATCAGCCCGGCCACGGGGGTGACGCGATAGCCGGTGCCGGTGAAGTAATCCGGCAGGGAGCCGATGACTTCGACGTACTGGCGGGCCAGGCCGATTTCTTCCTCGGTTTCGCGCAAGGCGGTCTCGATGGCCGAGCCGTCATAGTCTTCGCGACGACCGCCGGGGAAGCTGATCTGGCCTGCATGATCCTTCAGGTCAGCGGTGCGGCGCGTGAAGAGTACCGTCATCCCCTCTTCCCGCAGCACGATTGGAATCAACACCGAAGCCAGTCGGAAGCGGCCCTTGGTCTCGGCCATGCGTGCCAGCTGGTCGCCGCTGTGCTCGGGTTCCCAGCGCGGCGGTGTAGCAAAGCGCTGGCGCAGCCAGTCGGCGTTCAGGCGCGCCGCTTCCAGGGCGCTTTCGCCGGCGACGGCATCCACCGGCAGGTTGACGGGATCGAAACTGGCCACGATGTGCTCGCTTGATCTGAGATCTGTTAATCGGAATTCAACGAAGAATGCAATGCAACTGACGGAAACGAAAAAGGGGTGTCGCGAGACACCCCTTTTCCTGACGCATCAACATGCAACCGATTACTCGGCAGCAGCAGCCTTTGCAGCGCGGCTGGGCAGCTTTTCCTTGATACGTGCCGACTTGCCCGAACGTTCGCGCAGGTAGTACAGCTTGGCGCGACGCACGTCGCCACGACGCTTGACTTCGATCGAAGCGATCAGCGGCGAGTACAGCTGGAAGGTACGCTCAACGCCTTCACCGGACGAAATCTTGCGCACGATGAAGTTGGAATTCAGACCACGGTTGCGGCGGGCGATGACCACGCCTTCGTAGGCCTGGGCGCGCTTGCGGGTGCCTTCAACCACGTTGACGCTGACAATCACGGTGTCGCCGGGGGCGAAGTCGGGAATGTTCTTGGCGAGACGCGCGATCTCTTCTTGCTCGAGTTGCTGGATCAGATCCATTTTTTGCTCCTGTAACCATCTTGCCGGCGCCGTTGCCCGAAGGCTGATTGTGTAGCCCGGTAGAGGATGGGGTTTCAAACGCAGCGGCCAGGCCGCTGCACGGTGCGGGTCCATCGCTGGACCTGCGGTACTGCTGGTACGACTTCGATTTGGCGACCTGCATGCCGCGATACTGACTACGGCTGTGGCAGGCTGCTCAGAAACTTTTCATCGGTCTTGCTCAACAGGCCCTGTTCCCTGGCCCTGACGATCAGATCGGGGCGCTTGGTCAAGGTGGCTTCCAGCGCACGCTGCCGACGCCATTTCTGGATCTCGGCATGGTGACCACCCAACAGGACGGCGGGCACCGGCTCACCTTCATAGACTTCCGGACGCGTGTAATGCGGCGAATCCAGCAGCCCGTTGACGAAGCTGTCTTCCACGGCCGAGGCGCTATCGTTGAGCGCACCCGGCAATAACCGGATCACTGCATCCATCAGCGCCATGGCGGGCAGTTCGCCGCCGGAAAGCACGAAATCACCGATGCTGATTTCCTCGTCCACGCACTTGTCGAGCAGGCGCTGGTCGATGGCTTCATAGCGGCCGCACAGCAGCACGGCCCCACTGTCCTGCGACAGACGCACCACCCGTTCATGGGTCAGCGGCGCGCCTTGCGGCGACAGGTAGATCACCCTTGGCTTGTCCAGGCCCAGCGTTTGCTGGCGTGCCTGGGCAGCCTCGATGGCGGCCTGCAGGGGCTTGGCCAGCATCACCATGCCGGGACCACCCCCATAGGGACGGTCATCCACGGTGCGATGGTTGTCGGTGGTGAATTCACGCGGATTCCACAGCGACAAGCCCCAGCGCTTCTGCTCCAGCGCCCGGCGGGTAATGCCGGATTGCGTCAGCGCGGCAAACATTTCGGGAAACAGAGTGACGACATCAAACTGCATCACGCCTCCATTTCCAGGTAACTCTCGACATCAAGCAGGGCGGAAAAGAAAAACTGACCTGGGCGGTCAGTAGTTCTCCAACATTCAGTAGTCCTTGCCCCAGTCGACGACAATCTTCTTGTCCTTCGGCAGTACCGTCTTGACGAACTGGTCGACGAAGGGGATCAGCATCTCAGGCGCAGCCACGGATTTTTCCCTGGCGCCCTTCCTGGGCTTTGCTTCGACAGCGTCTTCAGGCTCGACCACAGTTTCCTGTGTCGGAGCCGTCACCTTCAGGATGGGATGAGCGCCGTTGTCCATCATGTCGGACACTACGCCCAGCTGTTCACCCTGGAGATTTTCCACCGCCGAGCCGATCAGATCGACCCAGTAGAATTCATTGTCATCCAGCACCGGGAAGTGCTTGCGGGAGATGGAGACCACCGTTCCCTTCATCGCTTCGGCCGCATTGCGGTCGGCTACCCCGGTCAGGCGCGCGACGATATCGCCGCTATGCCCCTTGGACTGCATGACATCGACGTCCTGCTTGGGCTGGCCGGGTTTCTCCAGCCACCAGGTCTTGGCATTGAGCAAGGCATCCGCTTCCGAAGAATACGGACGCACGCGAATCCAGCCCTGGATTCCGTAGGCTCCTGTCACATGGCCGACGGTCACGAGATCGTCGGGTGCGGAGAAACCCGCCTGGGCTGGATAAGTCATGAGTACGCCAGACCTGTTCTTCACACTTGCGCCACGACAGGTCGCAGCGCCGGATCAGACAGGAAAAACTTGATCAGGCAGCAGCCTTGGTACCAGCTTGGGCAACCAGGCGAGCAACGGTCGGCGACAGTTGTGCGCCAACGCCTTGCCAGTGAGCCAGGCGGTCAGCAGCGATACGCACTGCTTCTTCCTTGCCCGAAGCGACCGGGTTGTAGAAGCCGATGCGCTCGATGAAACGGCCATCGCGACGATTGCGCGAGTCGGTTGCAACGATGTTGTAGAAGGGGCGCTTCTTGGCGCCGCCACGAGCTAAACGAATAACGACCATAATGGTTCCAGTAAGAATACGGACACGGAAAAGCCGCAGATTATAACGGACTTCCCCACCCTCGGGCAAGCTGCTTGGTGCTTTTGTGCAGTTGACCAACGCAGAAACACCCCAAATCGCCCCAAAAAGCAGCAAATCTGATGCCAAATGACATCAGATCAGCGGCCACATCGGCCACGGCAGGCCTTCTGGGCTATCCCGCAGGCAAGCCCCCTGCACCAGCGCCTCGGCTATACTGCGCCGACAGCTTGACAACAACATTGCCGGGAGCTTCATGCGCCACGGCAACAACCAGAACAAAGAGACAACCGGCATGCCTTCTGCACCCCGCCACAAGAACAAGACCCTGACGACCTTCCTGGCCACCGTGACCGGCAGCATCGGCCTGCATCGCTTCTATCTGTACGGCGGACGAGACCGCTTCGGCTGGCTGCACATCCTGGCCATCCCGCTGTCGCTGGGCCTGATGGCGGCGCAACCGGAAGCTCCCCGTCTCTTCACCGCCCTGCCCTTGGTGCTCTCCGCGCTGATCGCCTGCCTGGAAGCGCTGGTGATCGGTCTCACGCCTGACGAGAAATGGGATGCCCGGCACAATGCCGGCAGTGGCAAGACCTCGGAATCACACTGGATACTGGCGGTGATCCTGGTACTCACCGTCGGCCTGGGTGCGATGGGCGTGATCGCCCTGCTGGCGCGCAGCTTTGACCTGCTCTTCACCGGCGGCGCCTTCGGCTGAAGGCCCACGCAAACTCCCCAGAAAGACACAAGCCCGGAAAACCGCCAGAGCGGCCTTCCGGGCTGACAGGATCAAGACCGGGTCAGAACTGGTCTTCGTCCAGCGCCATGACCGCCTGGCCACCCTCGACGATGGTCGTGCGATAGGCCAGCGCCTGCGGCAGAATCTGCTCGGCATAGAAACGCGCCGTGGCCAGCTTGGCCTCGTAGAACTTGCTGTCACCCTCGCCGGACTTGAGCCTGGAGGCCGATACTGCTGCGGCGCGCGCCATCTGCCAGCCGCCCAGCACCACGCCGGCCATCTTCAGGTAAGGCACGCTGCCGGCGAAGACCGCCTTGATGTCGCCCTTGACGTTGCCCACCACATAATCGACCACCTGCTCCAGCGCATCGGCAGCCTCGGCCAGGCGCGTGGCGATGGGCTGCAATTGCGCATCGCCCTGCAACTCGGACACGGTCTGACGCACCTGACCCAGGATGCCCTTGGCCACTGCACCACCATCGCGGGTGGTCTTGCGGCCGACCAGGTCATTGGCCTGGATGGCCGTGGTGCCTTCGTAGATGGGCAGGATGCGGGCATCGCGGTAATACTGCGCAGCGCCGGTCTCTTCGATGAAGCCCATGCCGCCATGCACCTGCACGCCGGTCGAGGTGACATCGATGGACAGCTCGGTGATCCAGCCCTTGACGATGGGCACCAGGTATTCATAGAAAGCCTGATTGGCCTTGCGGGTGGCCTCGTCGTCACTGAAGTGCGCCGCATCCGAGGTGGCCGCGGCCACGTAGGCCAGCGCACGCGCCGCCTCGATCTGGGCGCGCATGGACATGAGCATGCGGCGCACGTCCGGCTGGCGGATGATGGCCACCGGCCCCGGCGAGCCTGCCAGGTCGCGAGACTGCACGCGGTCGCGGGCGTAGGCCACCGCCTGTTGATAGGCACGCTCCGACACCGACAGACCCTGGATGCCCACGGCGAAGCGCGCCGCGTTCATCATGATGAACATGTATTCCAGGCCGCGATTCTCTTCACCCACCAGCGTGCCGATGGCGCCACCATGGTCGCCGAACTGCAGCACGGCCGTCGGGCTGGCCTTGATGCCCAGCTTGTGTTCGATGGACACGCAATGCACGTCGTTGCGCTCACCCAGCGAGCCATCGGCATTGACCAGGAACTTGGGCACGATGAACAGCGAAATGCCCTTCACGCCTTCAGGCGCATTGGGGGTACGGGCCAGCACCAGATGGACGATGTTCTCGGCCATGTCGTGCTCACCGTAGGTGATGAAGATCTTGGTGCCGAAGAGCTTGTAGGTGCCATCCCCCTCCGGCACGGCACGGGTACGCACCAGCGCCAGGTCGGAGCCGGCCTGCGGCTCGGTCAGGTTCATGGTGCCGGTCCACTTGCCGGAGATGAAGTTGGCGATGAAGGTTTCCTTCTGCTGCTGGGTACCGGCCGTCATCAGCGCCTCGATGGTGCCGTCGGTCAACAGCGGGCACAGCGCGAAGGACAGGTTGGCCGAGTTCAGCATCTCGATGCAGGGCGTGGCCAGCAGCTTGGGCAAGCCTTGCCCGCCGAATTCCACCGGGTGCTGCACACCTTGCCAGCCGGCCTCGCCGAACTGCCGGAAGGCTTCCTTGAAGCCGGGGCTGGTGGTCACCTTGCCATCGGCCCAGGAACTGGGTTGCTTGTCGGCAGAATGATTCAGTGGCGCGACCACCTCGCTGCAGAACCTGGCGTTTTCTTCCAGGATGGCCTCGGCCGTTTCCGGCGTGGCATCTTCGCAGCCAGGCAGTGCATTGACGGCAGCCAGGCCGGCCAGTTCGTTCATGACGAACAACATATCCTTCACGGGCGCGGTGTAACTCATCTCCAACCTCCAATAGGGAACGCTCTGGCGGCATTCCTTGCTTGCATGAAAACACCCCGGCGAAAGCCGGGGCGAAAACTACGGTACGGGGCGATCAACCGAGCTGCTTGACCAGCTCCGGCACGACCTCGAAGAGGTCACCCACCAGGCCGTAATCGGCCACCGAGAAGATCGGCGCTTCCTCGTCCTTGTTGATGGCGACGATGACCTTGGAATCCTTCATCCCGGCCAGATGCTGGATGGCGCCGGAGATACCGACGGCGATGTACAGCTGCGGCGCCACGATCTTGCCGGTCTGGCCAACCTGCCAGTCATTGGGCACGTAACCTGCATCGACGGCTGCGCGGGAGGCGCCCATGGCGGCGTTCAACTTGTCGGCCAGCGGCTCCAGGATCTTGAAGCTTTCCGACGAGCCCATGCCACGACCACCGGAGACGATGATCTTGGCGGCCGTCAGTTCCGGACGATCCGACTTGGCGACTTCACGGCCGACGAAGCTGGACTTGCCCGAATCGGCCACCGCCGCAATGCTCTCCACGGCGGCCGAGCCACCCTGTGCAGCCGGATCGAAACCGGTGGTACGCACGGTGATGACCTTGATCGGGTCGATCGACTGCACGGTCGCGATGGCGTTGCCGGCGTAGATGGGACGCTCGAAGGTATCGGCCGACTCCACCTTGGTGATGTCGGAAATCTGGCCCACGTCCAGGCGGGCGGCCACGCGCGGCAGGATGTTCTTGCCGTAGGCGGTGGCGGGCGCCAGGATGTGGCTGTAGTCCTTGGCAATGGCCAGGACCTGTTCGGCCACGTTCTCGGCCAGGCCATCGGCGAATTGCGCGCCATCGGCCAACAGAACCTTGGCCACACCGGCGACTTGCGCAGCGGCGTCGGCCACGGCCTTGGCATTGGAACCGGCCACCAGCACGTGGACGTCACCACCGGCCTGCACGGCGGCGGTGATGGTGTTGAGGGTGCTGCCCTTGAGGCTGGCGTTGTCGTGTTCAGCAATAACGAGTGCGGTCATGATCAGATCACCTTGGCTTCATTTTTCAGTTTGGCGACCAGGGTCGCGACATCCGGCACCTTCACGCCGGCGCTGCGCTTGGCCGGCTCGGTGACCTTGAGCGTCTTCACGCGCGGGGTGACGTCCACGCCCAGTTCCTCGGGCTTGACGGTGTCCAGCTGCTTCTTCTTGGCCTTCATGATGTTGGGCAGCGTCACATAACGCGGCTCGTTCAGGCGCAGGTCGGTGGTGATGATGGCCGGCAGGGTCAGGGCCAGGGTTTCCAGGCCGCCGTCCACTTCGCGGGTCACGCTGACCTTGCCGTCTTCCAGCACGACCTTGGAGGCGAAGGTGGCTTGCGGCCATCCCAGCAGGGCTGCCAGCATCTGGCCGGTCTGGTTGCAGTCATCGTCGATGGCCTGCTTGCCCAGGATGATCAGCTGCGGCTGTTCCTTCTCGGCCAGCGCCTTGAGGATCTTGGCCACGGCCAGCGGTTGCAGTTCCACATCGGCACCGACTTCAGCCAGGATGCCGCGATCGGCGCCAATGGCCATGGCGGTGCGCAGGGTTTCCTGGCACTGGGTCACGCCGGCCGAGACGGCGATCACCTCGGTGACCTTGCCGCCTTCTTTCAGGCGGACGGCTTCTTCCACCGCGATTTCGTCAAACGGGTTCATCGACATCTTGACGTTGGCGATATCGACGCCGCTGCCGTCACTCTTGACGCGCACCTTGACGTTGTAATCCACGACGCGCTTGACTGGTACTAATACTTTCATCGCATGGCCCTTGCAAAAAGAAATTGACGTAAACGTAAACTTCCGCAGGATTATAAAAGCAAAACGAACTGCCTACCGTTTTTTAGCACGATCGTTCTTTTTAATGTTCGCAGCATACACCAAAGATTCACGTGAACGGAAGAGGAAATGCTTCGCAAGTGAAAAAAACTTCATGCAGCGGAATCGCCCGGGCTGTGCCTGCGGGCAATATCCGTGGGGATCAGACTGCCAGGTGGGGAACCGGTTCGCCGCGCAGGCCGGCAATCAGGTTGGTGACGGCCAGTTCGGCCATGGCCAGGCGGGTTTCGTGGGTGGCCGAACCGATGTGGGGCAAGGCCACCACGTTCGACAATGTCAGCAGGGGCGACTCGACCGGCAGTGGCTCGACCTCGAACACATCCAGGCCGGCGCCGTAGATGGTCTTGTCCTGCAGCGCCCGGATCAGCGCGGCCTCATCGACGATACGGCCTCGCGAGGCATTGATGAAGATGGCACTGCGCTTCATCATCCCGAATTCGCGCGCGCCGATCATGCGCTCGGTGGCGGGCGTCAACGGCAGCATCAGGCAGACGAAGTCGGCCTGCGCCAGTAGCTCTTCCTTGCTGACATAGCGCGCATCGAGTTCGCGCTCGGCCTCGGGATTGGGGCGGGTATTGTGATACAGGATGGGCATGCCGAAACCATGATGCGCCCGGCGCGCCACCGCGCTGCCGATGCGTCCCATGCCGATCAGGCCCAGGGTCTTGCCGTGCACGTTCACGCCGAACTGGGCCTCGCCGATACTGCCCTTCCACTGACCGGCCTTGACGTACCCGGCCAGCTCCACCACCCGGCGGGCGGTAGACAGGATCAGGGCAAAGATGGTGTCGGCGGTCGCCTCGGTCAGCACGCCCGGCGTATGCGCCAGCATCAGGCCGCGCTGGCGGAAATACTCCAGGTCGAAATTGTCCACCCCGACCGAGATGGTGGAGGCGATCTTCAACTCCGGCGCCCCCTCCAGCATGGCATTGGTGATCGGCAGGCTGGCCCCGATCATGCCGTGCGCGGTCTTGAGCGCGGCGATGAAGTCGGCGCGATTGGCCTCGGTGACGCGGTCGAACCAGCTCACGTCAAACTCCGACTGCAGGCGCTGCGCCAACGCTTCGGGCAATTTCTTGTAGACCACTACACGCTGCTTCATCGTATTTCCTGTTTGTTGAATCTTGGCCCGGGGGGAAACTAGGCCGAAGCCGCCTCCAGCTCGGCCCGTGTCGGCAGGCCTTCCATATCGCCCACCACCTGGATGGCGAAGGCACCGATGCGGTTGCCCCGCATCACTGCCTGCTCCACCGGCAAGCCTTCCAGCATGCCGCTGATCACGCCCACGGCAAAGCCGTCACCGGCGCCCACGGTATCGACCACTTCCTTGACCGCGACGCCGGCCACCCTGCCCTCGCCCTGCGCATTGCGCCAGTAGGCGCCTTCTGCACCGAGCTTGATGACCACCATCTGCACGCCGCGCTCCAGATAGAAGGCGGCGATATCGCGCGCCTCGCTGTGGCCGGTCAGAATCCGGCCCTCGGCCAGGCCCGGCAACACCCAGTCAGCCTTGAAGGCCAGCGCATTCAACTGCTGGGCCATCACTTCCTGCGAAGACCACAGCATGGGCCGCAGGTTGGGGTCGAAGGAAATCGTCTTGCTCTGGCTGCGCATGAAATCCATCGCATGATGGGCAAACGCCATGGTCGTGGCCGACAGGGCCGGTGCAATGCCGGTGGCATGCAAGTGCCGCGCCGCGCCGAAGTAGTTGGCATCGAAATCGGCCAGCGACAGATGACTGGCCGCCGAGCCCTTGCGGTAATACTCGATGGCCGGATCGGCCCCATCCACGGCCTTGGCCTTCAACTGGATGGCGGTACGGAATTCACTGTCGGTCAGCACACGGCTGACATCCACGCCCTCCTGGGCCACCCGCTGGCGGATGAAGCGCCCGAAGGCATCATTGCCCACCCGGCTGGCCCAGCCCACCTTCAGGCCCAGGCGCGCCAGCCCGATGGCCACATTGGTCTCGGCCCCGGCCAGGCGGCGCGTGTATCTTTCCACTTCCTCGAAGGGGCCGACCTCATCGGCCACCAGCAGTGCCAGGGCTTCACCCCAGGTCACCACATCCAGTTGCATCGTCATTGTTGTTGTCCTCAGACTGCCGCCAGCATGGCGACATGGCGGCGCGTGGTCTCTTCCAGATCGCTGCCCACCAGGGGGAATTCGATGGCCCGCAGGATGCCCGTGGGGAAATGCGCCAGCATGGCCTGCCAGTGGCTGTCCTGTGCCTTCAGCGGCACCGCCTTGAGCTTGCCGCGATCCTCCTGCACGCCCTTGCAATGCACGTAACGCACGTGCGGCGCCAGCGAGCGCGCGGCGGTCTCGGGATCGACACCCTGCCAGCGCCAGTTACCCATGTCGAACGTCATGCCGAAGGCATAGCCATTGCCGGTGCACAGCGCCAGGAAGCTGACGATGGGCTCCAGCCGGCCACCTTGCGGGGTCTGGTCGTTTTCCAGCAGGACTTCGATGGGGGCATGCGAGAGGAAGCGCAACAGCGACTGCAGATCGCTGCCCGCCGAGAAATGCCCCAGCGACACCTTCAGGAAACGCGCCCCCACCTCTTCGGCCTCGGCCATCGCCTGGGTCATCTGTTCATGCTCAAAACGGCCATCGGCGCCGAACAGCTCCAGCGGCGCCGAATACACCGCGAACAGCTTGTGCTGCGCCAGCAGCTCACGCAGCGCCGTCAGGTCCTGCGGACCATCGAAGAGCTCGCGTCGTATCTCCAGGCCTGCCGCCCCGGCCGCCGCCACCATCGGCACCAGATCGGCATGGCCGACCCGTCGTACCAGGTCGGCGCCATAGGCCGAAGCAGCGACCAGGACCGGGCTCACTTGATGGCTCCCGCACCGATGAACTGCTTGGCCTCCGGCGTCTGCGGATCGGCGAAGAACTCCTTGGAAGGGCGCGCCTCCCACACCTTGCCCTGGTGCATGAAGACCGTCAGGTCCGCCACCCGGCGCGCAAACTCCATCTCGTGGGTCACCAGCAGCATGGTCATGCCGCCACGGGCCAGCTCTTCCATCACCTTCAGCACTTCGGCCGTCAGTTCCGGGTCCAGCGCCGAGGTCACCTCGTCGAACAGCATCACCTGCGGCTCCATGGCCAGCGAGCGGGCAATCGCCACGCGTTGCTGCTGACCACCCGAAAGCTGCTCGGGATAGGCATCACGCTTGTGGTCCAGGCCGACCTGCTTCAAGACCTTGATGGCAGTCTCGCGGGCAGTCTCGGTGGCGGTCTTCTTCACGATGCGGGGTGACAACATGATGTTCTCCTCCACGGTCAGGTGCGGGAAGAGATTGTAATGCTGGAACACCATGCCCACATCCTTGCGCAGCTCGATCAGGTGTTCGTGCTTGTTGGTGAGCTTGTGGCCGGCCACGGTGATGCTGCCGCCGTCGATGGTCTCCAGGCCGTTGATGCAACGCAGCATGGTGCTCTTGCCGGACCCGGAACGGCCGATGATGGCCACCACCTGGCCGCGCTCGACCGACAGCGAAATGCCGTTCAACACCTGGTTGCTGCCGAAGCGCTTGGTGATGTTGTCAATTTCAACGATGGGCATGTAATTTCCTCTCTAAGGCAAAGCTGAAGCGCGACAGCGGATAGCAGAAAACGAAGTAGATACCGGCCACGATGGGGAAGACCAGGAAGGGCTGGAAGGTCGCATTGCTGACCAGCTTGCCGGCCTGGGCCAGTTCCACCAGACCGATGATGGAGGCGATCGAAGTGTTCTTGACGATCTGCACCAGGAAGCCCACGGTGGGCGGCAGCGAAATGCGCACCGCCTGCGGCAGGATCACGTAGCGCAACTGCTGCCAGCGGGTCATCGCCAGCGCGGTCGAGGCTTCCCACTGCTGCACCGGCACGGCCTCGATACAACCACGCCAGATCTCACCCAGGTAGGCGCTGGAGTAGATCGTCATGGCGATGGTGGCCGCCACCATCGGCGGCAGCTTGTAACCGAAGATCGCCAGCCCGTAGAAGGACAGGAACAGGATGATCAGCACCGGCGTGCCCTGGATGATCTGGATGTAGACCGTCGAGAGCACCCGCAGCGCGCCGATATGGGAAGTGCGCATCAGCGCCACGATGAAGCCGGCGATGCCACCGCCCACGAAGGCCAGCACCGACAGCAACAGCGTCCACTGCGCCGCTTCCAGCAGGAAGATGAAGTTATCAAGGGAAAATTCGGCGAGCATTACATTCTCCTCGGACGCGCCACGCCCAGACGGCGACGGCGTTTGAAGACCACCAGGCCGATCAGCCAGAAGGCCAGTCGGAACAGCAATGCCAGCAGGATGTAGAGCACCATCACCACCAGATAGATCTCGAAGCTGCGGAAGGTCTCGGCGTCCAGCAGGTTGGCCGTGGCCGTGAGTTCTTCCGCCGAAATCGCCGAGACGATACTGGAGGCCAGCATCATCAGCGTGAACTGGCTGGCCAGGGCCGGATAGACCTTTTCCAGCGCGGGCGTTAGCACCACGTGGCGGATCACCTGCCCGCGCGTCATGGCCAGCGCCTGCGCCGCCTCAATCTGCGAGGGATGGATGGCCATCATGCCGGCCCGTACGATCTCGGTCGAATAGGCCCCGAGGTTGACCGTCATCGCCACCAGCGCGGCGATGTTGGCATCGACCTGCACCCCGATCGAAGGCAGGCCGAAGAAGATGATGAACAGCTGCACCAGGAAAGGCGTGCTGCGGATCAGTTCCACATAGGACGTGACCGCAAAGCGCGCCGGCGCGCTGCCGTGGATGGAAATGATGGCGCCGAAGATACCCACCGCCAAACCGCAGATCATCGACAGCGCGCTCAAGCGTATGGTGAGCAGCGCGCCAACCAGCAACTGATCAAGATGCTGGAAGATGAACGCGAACTGAAAATCGTAATGCATCGTGTGCTCCTCCCACAAACCCGCGCCGGCCGTTCCTTCCCGACCGGCGCGTGATCTGTTCTACCCAGGCTGCACCGCAGGGCCAGGCCTTGCGTGCAGCCGCTTCTGCCAGACCGGTTCCGTCAAATGCGACGCAACCGGTACCAGCCATCAGAACACTGGCAGGTTCGGCAGCGGGCCGGACCACTTGCGCGAGATCGCATCCAGTTCGCCATTGAGCTTGACGTAGTAGATGAAGTTGTTGAGCCACTGCTGCAGCTCGTAGGAACCCTTGCGCACGGTCATCGAGTTCGGTTGCACCGAGTACGGGAACTTGACTTCGATCTTGCCCTGGCCACGCGACTTCACGATTTCATTGGCCATGGTGTTGGGAATCGAGATCGCATCGACCTGGTTCGACAGCAGGGCCTGGGTCACGGTGGAGTCATCCTCGAAACGCACCAGCACGGTACCCGGAGGCGCCAGGCGGGTCAGCGCGGTGTCGTTGGTCGAACCACGCGAGACACCCACCTTCTTCTTCACCAGGTCGTCCAGCTTCTTGTAGTTGGAACCGACCGGGCCAACGATGGACAGCTCGAAACCGCTGTAGGGGATCGTGAACAGCACCGACTTGGCACGCTCAGGCGTGGGCGCCAGGGTCGCGGCCAGCATGTCGACCTTGCCAGACTCCAGCGCCGGGATACGGGCCGGTGGCACCAGCGGCACGATTTCCACCGGCAGACCCAGGTACTTGCCGATCAGGTTGGCCACGTCCACGTCGTAGCCGATGGGTACGCCCTTGGCATCGACCGAACCGAACGGCGGCGTGCCGCTCACCACACCGATGGTGATCTTGCCCTTCTTGGTCAGCTCGGCGATGCTCTGCGCGCTGGCGCTGGCGGCACCGGCGACCGCGCAGGCGGCTGCCAGCGTCAGTGCAACGAATTTGGCGTTGAAAATCTTCTTGATGCTCATGTAGGTCTCCTCGATAGTTGCCGTGGTGACGGCAGTCCGTTTGGCTCGGAACTCCTCCCGCTGGTCGCCGGATGAATTCTTGTGCCCCTCTTTATTGCCTGTGCCTGCTTTGATCCCGCGATCAGGTCTGTAACCCGGCCAGGCCGGGCTTGCTGCTGTTGACGAACCCCGACGGCATCTGATCCTCCGTCCTGTTTTAAGGTCTTACCAGTAGCCTGTATTTCCTCGACTGCCGGTGGTACCGGTTCCAGACGCACGCTAGGCTGTGGCGTACTGGAGGGTGTTCGTCGTGTGGATTTTTTCGCTGATGCCTGCCACCCGGGCGCGCTCTGGATGCTCGGCCACGCTGGCCGACGACCCGCGATGGATCAGTCGCCCATCCAGCAGGAGTTCCATGCGCACCGAACGCTCGCCCTGAATGCGTACCAGCAGGCGCTCGATGGCGGTAAAGCCGATTTCGTAAGTCGGTTGTTCGATGGTACTGATGCCGCTGCCGACCAACGGCGACCAGGCCAGTTCATCGAAGCACAACAGCCCCAGATCATCGGGGAAGCGCAGCTTCATGCTCTGCAAGGCCAGCGCGATCTGCAGCGACACCATGCCGTTGCCGGCCAGGATCGCCACCCGCCCCTGGCTGCCGGCCGCCGCACGCCGCAGGAAGAATTCGCGCAGCACCGTGGCCACATGACCGGGCTGGTCCACATCCACTTCCAGCGTCTCACCGTGGCAATCGGGCCGCTCCGACATCGCCTGCAGGAAGCCGGCCTGCCGTCCCTGGCGCGAACTGACGCCATACAGCGGCTGCACCACCAGCGCGATATCGGTATAGCCCTGCGCCAGCAGGTGGCGCGTGCCAAGTTGCGCGGCCTTCACGTTGTCCAGGCCCACCAGGTCGAAGTCACACCCTTCCACATGGCGATCCAGCAGCACCACCGGAAAGGCCGCCTGCCCCAGCTCCCGCAGCGGCGTCACATTGCGCCCCTGCGTATTGAACAGCAGGCCTTCCACGCTGTAGGAATGCAGCGCCGCCAGCGATTGCTTCTCGCGTGCCTCGTCATTACCGGTATTGCACAGCATGAGCGTGTAGCCGTGCTTCTGGCAGGCCGCCTCGGCACCATGCAGCACCGCCACCGAATAGGGATTGAGGATATCGGCCACCAGCATGCCGATGAGCCGCGTCCGTCCGCCTTTGAGACCACGCGCCATCTGGCTGGGCTGATAGCCCAGGCGCGCAATGGTCTTGCCGATCTGGTCGCGCAGGCGCACCGACAGCGCGTCGAACTCGCCGCCCAGGTAACGCGATACGCTGGTCTTGGACACCCCGGCCTCCCGCGCAACCTGTGCGATGGTGACCCGGTCGGTGCCGGTCTTGATGCTTTGTCTCACTGTTGCCCGCCAAATCGTTGTACTGCGTGGGTTGATTTGTGCTTCCGGTTCCGGGCTGCTCATTTATTTGAATCTTTTGGAACCGGTTCCAAGATAGCAGTCACGATTGTTCTGGTCAAACCAATTTCACATGAAAAATTTGACAGGCCGACATGAAGTTCGCCGCGCATTTCCTGCCAGCAAACCCGGGCGGCAAAATTGCAACGCCAGGCAGGCCCCTTCTTCGCCCTTGCAAACCCTTGCCCATGCTGCACTGCATTGCCTGCGTCCTGCCAGGGGCTGCATGGCCCACTTGTGCCAGACCGGAAAAGTCTATTGCTTCGCACACAGATGAGATATCATGAATAATAATTATTCTCATTATTATCGGAAAACATGCCCTTGCTTTCACCTGGCGCCCTCGCCGCCCTGCTCGCATTCTCATCTGCTGGTGCTTACGCCCAGACTGTCGCCCCGGTCACGGCACCGAATGACGCCACCACTACCGCAACGTCTCAACTGCCCACGGTGGACGTGGTCGCCGATGGCATGAACGATACCCAGTTCAAGGCCACCCGCACCCAGGTCAACAAATCCGATACCCCACTGTCGCAGACCCCACAGTCGGTCTCCGTGGTCACCCGCGCCATGCTGGACAGCCAGCAAGCCGTATCCCTGGCCGATGCCCTGGAAAACGTGCCCGGCGTGGTGGCGCAGCAATATGGCCGACGCGGCTGGGACGACCTGATCATCCGCGGCCAGGTCGCCTCCGATTCGCTCTACCTCGATGGCTTGCGCACCACCGCCAGCTCGCGCGTGGCCGAGCAGCTGTTCGGGCTGCAGCAGGTGGAAGTGCTCAAGGGGCCGGGCTCCCTGCTCTATGGCCTGGTGCTGCCGGGCGGGCTGGTCAACATGGTCAGCAAGCGCCCGCAGGGAACGGACTTCGCCAACGTCGACGTCACCGCAGGCAGCCACAACTTCTACCAGACCACGGTGGATCTCAACAAATCGCTGTCGGAGAACGGCAAGCAGGCCTTCCGCATCAACGGCCTGATTTCCAATTCGGACGACGCCACCGACCACGTCTGGTTCAAGAACCGCTACATCGCTCCTTCGCTCTCGCTGGACCTGGGTGCGCGCACCGACTTCACCATCCTGACCAGCTACCAGGAACGCAGCTACGTGCGCCAGCAAGGCCTGCCGCTGTCCGGTTCGATCAACCCCAACGTCAACGGCGCCCTGCCGCGCAGCCTCTTCATCGGCGAACCGGGCGCACGCCCCTATGCCGCCAACGAGACCCGCATCGGCTATGCCCTGACGCATCGCTTCGACGACGGCTGGACGCTCAACAACAATGTGCGCTACCAGCAGTTCGAGATGAGCGGACAGGTCATCACCAACAATGCGCTCGCCAGCACCAGCCGCAACCTCACCCGCCAGGCCACCGACCAGACCTTCGAAGGCCAGACCTTCACGATGGACACCAACGTCCAGCGCAGCTTCAACACCGCCCTGGGCAAGCACGAGATCACCCTCGGCACGGACTACCTGAATTCCCGCGAAGACAACCTGTCCTACACCTGCAGCATTGCCGCCCTCAATGTGTATAACCCGGTCTATGGCGCGCGCATGACCTGCCCCACCGCGGCCACCACCAACACCTCCACCACGGTGCGCGACACCGGCCTGTATGCACGCGACAAAATCAGCTTCGGCCAGCGCTGGCAATTGCTGACCGGACTGCGCTACGACAACGCCTCCACCTATTCCACCAACCAGCGCACCGGCACCCACACCGACAACCCGTCCAGCGCCACCACCGGCTCGGCGGCGCTGATGGTCGAGGTACTGCAGGGCGTGCGCCCCTACATCAGCTATGCCACCTCGTTCTATCCCAACAGCGGCACCGATGTCAGCGGCGGCACCTTCAAGCCCGAGACCGGCAAGCAATGGGAAGCAGGCGTGAAGTTCGATCTCGACGAAGGCCGCACCAGCCTCAACGTCGCCGTGTTCGACCTGCGCCGCCGCAACGTGCTGGTAAGCGATCCGCTCAACACCGGCTTCAGCATCGCGGTGGGCGAACAACGTTCGCAAGGCGGCGAGATCAGCATCACCTCCGACCTGCGCAACGGCCTGAGCCTGAATGCCGGTTATTCCTACACCGCCGCCATCGTCACCGACGACGGCGGACAACGCAGCACCACCGTTGGCCAGTGGCTGGACAACGTCCCGCGTCACAACTTCACCGCCAGCGCCCGCTACCGCCTCAAGGGCGAACTCAGTGGTTGGGAATTGAATGGCGGCGTGCATGGCCAGAGCATGATGCGCACCAACGGCTACACCCTCCCCGGCTACGTCCTCACCGATGCCGGCGTGGCCTACAACGCCGAACGCTGGCGCGCCGCGCTGAACGTGAAGAACATCTTCAACACCCACTACTATGCCGGTGGCCTCGCACGGGCGGTGGCACTGGGGGATGATCGGACTGTGATGCTGACGCTGGGGTATCGGTACTAAGACGTCGCCCTGTGTGATTCATTGAAATCGGCCGCTTTTGCGGCCGATTTATTTTGGGGCGCTGCTGGCATGCGAACAGGCGCGTCGAGAATCAAACCTGCACGGGAAGAATCGAGAGAGAAAAATCAGAAAGAAAACAGGCGAACTCCTCGCGAAGTCCGCCTGAAAAGAAGGCCAGAAGGAGCCTATGACGAAACTGAACGACGTTCATTTCAATCTCGGCATTGATGGTAGTCAGCCTCTCCCACCCAACGCAAATCCGCACCACGGATTAGCTCCATAAATAACGTAAATGATTTGCCCGGCACGTCGCCAGCGCTCTCGCGTTTGGTGCATGACCAGCGGAAACTCCTTGACCACAGCGGCTTTGCGCCAGATTGCCGTGCACCGGCCAGGGGCGCCGTGCGCGATTACGGAGCGCTCTACTCATTATTACTAATATTCATTGGGACAATTCCTAAATAGAATTTGACCCTGCTTTGACCGAGGATGACACTCAGCTACCTTCTTTCAACCAAAGTGGTGTGCCATGAATTCGATTACGCTCGATGTTTATCCCGTCCAGAAGAAAGTCGTCACCGCCGCGCCGCCGCATGCGGACTCCCCCGAAATGGATGTCCTCATCGAGGAAGTGACCGCCCGTCGGGATGAATTCGACCAGCTCGGCCACGTGCCGCGCGACATCGTCGCGACGATGAAGAAGGCCGGCATCTTCCGTAGCGGCACGCCGCGCAAGTTCGGCGGTGAAGCGCTGGCGCCGGCGGCCTTCCTGGCCATGGTCGAGCGTATCTCCAAGGCCGATGGCTCGGCCGGCTGGGTCGCCGCCTTCGGGTCGGCCAACACCTATCTGGCCGCCCTGCCGATTGAAACACAACGCAAGATCTACGCCGATGGCCCCGACCAGGTCTATGCCGGCGGCCTCTATCCCCTGCAGGAAGCCAAGGCCGTCCCCGGCGGCTGGGAAATCACCGGACGCTGGCACTTCGCCAGCGGCTGCAAGGGCGCCGACTGGATCGGCGTAGGCATCAAGGACAACACCGGTGCCGATGACGGCACGCAAAAACCGGCGCTCATGGCCGTCATGCCGGCACAGGAAGTGGAGATCATCGACAACTGGAACGTGGTCGGCATGCAAGGCACCGGCAGCCACGACACCCGCCTCAAGGACAAGTTCGTCGCCCATGAGTGGACCTGCGCACGCGGTGCCGCCGGCCTGATCGATGAACCCCTGTATCGCTACCCGGCGCTGGCCTACCAGGCCGAGGTGCATGCCGCCGTCAACATCGGCCTGGCCCGCGCCGCGCTGGACATCGTCACCGACATGGCCGGCGGCGCCAAGATCATGCCCGGCGCACTGCGACTGGCCGACCGCGCCTACTACAAGATCAAGCTGGGCCTGTCCGAAGCCAAGTGGCGCAGCGCCCGCATGTTCTTCTACGACGCCTGCGAACAGGCCTGGGAACAGATCGTGGCCGGCAATCCCATCACCGAAGAGATCGACATGATGCTCAAGCTCTCCGCCACCTATGCCGCCCGGGTCTCGATGGAAGTGGTCAACGACGCCTACCAGGCTGCCGGCATGGCGGCCATCCAGCGCACCCACCGCATGCAACGCATCGTGCGCGATGCGATGGTGGTCACCCAGCACGCCGCGCTGTCGGAACTGAACTACGAAAGCGCTGGCGCGCTTTTTGCAAAGCTGGGGATCAAGCGCTAAGGCGCATTCCCCTCTCAAGTCTTGCCTGCGCATCTGCCGCAGCCGCAAGCATCCGTGACGTTTTTGCCTTTGTTACTGCTGTGCCTGCCAACTCCACTGGCGTTTCACCAACCTTACAAAGAGGACCAAGCTCGTGACCCACTCCACCGTCTCGCCACAACGCCGCAAGCTTCTGCTCGGCGCCGCTTCGATGCTCGCCGCAGGTGCCGCCCCTGCCCTGCCAGCCCTGGCACAGGGAGCCCCCGTCACCATCGGCGTCGGTGCCGATCCCGTGTTCACAGCCTTCTTCGTGGCGGCCAACGAGAAGCTCTTCGCCAAGCACGGCGCCCCCAATGTCACGGTGCAGTCCTACACCGATGGCGGCGAGGCGCTCAATGCGCTGGTGGCCAACCAGGTCAACCTGGGCTGTGCCGGCGAACCTACGCACATCGTGCGCCTGTCGCGCGCCGAGCTGCGTCCACTGGCCGTGACCTACCAGTCCAAGACCTACCTCAAGCTGGTGGCCCGCAAGGAAATCACCTCGGCCGACAAGATCAGGAAGTTCGGCATCGTCGCCGGCTCGGTCTCGGAATACGTCACCGGCCTGACCATCAAGCAACTCAAGCTCGACGCCAGCAAGATCGAGATGGTGCGCTCCGGCCCGCCGGAACTGCCGGCCCTGCTGGCGCGCGGCGACATCGACGCCTACTTCGTCTGGGAACCGTGGCCCACGCTGGGCGTACAACAGGGCGGCCATGTGCTCATGACCTGTGGCGACGTCGGCTACACCAGCACGCTGTGGCTCTCGGCCACCGCCGGCTGGCTGGCCGCCAACAAGGAAGTGGCCGGCAATATCCTCAAGGCCCTGGCCGAAGCGGCCGAGATCACCCGCAAGGACCCGCCACGCGCTGCGCAATCGGTACAGGCCGTCACCCGCATCCCGGTGCCGCAGACACTGAACTCGCTCAAGGACATGGAACCGGTGGTGCGCGACTTCACCGATACCGATCTCAAGACCGCCAACGCCATCGGCGACTTCCTGCTCTCCAAGCAGGCCATCAAGGCGCCGGTGGACATGAGCAAGGTACTGCAGCGTGGCTTCTACAAGGGGTAAGTCATGGCACATGGATCCTCTGTTTCCATCAAACGGGTGGGACTAACCATCGGCAACAATGAGATCATGGCCGGCATCGACCTCGATATCCGCGCCGGTGAATTCGTCTGTCTGCTGGGTCCGTCGGGCTGCGGCAAGTCCACCCTGCTCAATGCGATTGCCGGCTTTCAGGACGTGGCCGGCGAGATCAGTATCGACGGCAAACGCGTCAAGGGACCGGGGCTGGATCGCGGCGTGGTGTTCCAGTCCTCGGAAGCACTGTTTCCCTGGCTGAGCGTGCGCGAGAACGTCGAATACGGCCTCAAGCTGCGCGGCGTGCCGGCGGCGGAACGACGGTCGGCCGCCGAGCGCTATGTCTCGCTGGTGGGCCTGAAGCATGCCATCGACAAGTTCCCCGCCGAACTGTCGGGCGGCATGCGCCAGCGCGCCCAGATCGCCCGGGTACTGGTCAACGAGCCTTCGGTGGTGCTGATGGATGAACCCTTCGGCGCCCTCGATGCGCAGACCCGCGAGGTGCTGCAAAGCGAACTGGACCGCATCTGGAAGAGTACCGGTTGCACCATCGTCTTCGTCACCCACGACATCTGGGAAGCCATCCTCCTGGCCGACCGTGTGGTGACCATGACCGCCGGTCCCCGCGCCCATATCAAGACCATCGAAACCATCGACCTGCCGCATCCGCGCGATCCGGCCGACCCGGCCTGCATGGCGCTATACGCCCGCATCCGCGACGACATCGGCGCCGAAGTCACGCGTGTATTGCGCGCCCAGGGATTGATCGAAGAGGAATTAGTGAAATGACGCAGCTCTCGCAGACAGCCACCCCGACGGCACAAGAGTCGGCCATGCCATCCAACCTGGGGCGTCGTATGAAAGCAGCCCGTCCTTTCCTGATTTCGGTGATCGCCATCGTCGGTGGCCTGGTCCTGTGGCAACTGGTCTCGATGACCACCTCGCCACTGTTCCTGCCCTCGGTCTCGATGACCTGGGCCGCCGCGCTGGAACTGATCAGTGACGGTACCCTGCAACAGTCGGTGCTGGCTTCGTCCGGCCGCATCCTGGCCGGCTGGGGTGCGGGCGTGGTGATCGGGGTACCGCTGGGTATCTTCATGGGCCGCTTCGAAACGGTACGCCAGTTGCTCGATCCCTATATCGAGTTCTTCCGTTTCATCCCGCCGATCGCCTTCGTCACCCTGGCCGTGATCTGGCTTGGCCCGGGCGAGTTGTCGAAAATCGCGCTGATCTTCTATACCACCGTCTTCATCGTCACCCTGAACACCATTGCCGGGGTCCAGGCAGTGAACCCGCTGCGCCTGCGCGCCGCGGCCTCGCTGGGTGCCGGACAGTGGAAGATCCTGACCACCGTGATCCTGCCCTCGACCGTACCTTTCATGGTCACCGGCGCCCGCATCGCCATGGGCAATTCCTTCCTGACCGTGGTCTCGGCGGAAATCGTCTCGGCCCGCGAAGGCCTGGGCGCGCTGATCTGGACGGCACGCAACTTCAGCCGTACCGAATGGGTGTTCGTGGGCATCATCGCCCTGGGCCTGCTGGGCTACCTGTTCGACCGCGTCCTGCGCGTGGCCACCCGCAAGCTGCTGGCACGCTACCTGTAAGGCGCAAGCCGCCTGCCAGTTCCGCCGACGATGCAGCGCTGCGCTCATCGTCGGCAACCACCGTACGTGTATGCGTGTACGGTGGCTTTTCAATAACAACCAGAGACCTCCCACCATGACCGATATCAGCCAGGAAATCCTGCAACTCAAACGCCGTCTCGACGTGCTCGAAGCCGAAGCCGACATCCGTCGCATCCAGGCACGCTACATGTTCCTGTGCGACACCCCCTGCCCCGAACCGGTGGCCGACGACGCCGAGCGCATCGAGAAGATCCTCGAACTCTACGCCGAGGATGCCATCTGGGAAGGCGTAGGCGCCTACTACGAAGGCCAGTTCGGCCAGGCCGTCGGCAAGGACGCCATCCGCAAGCACTTCCAGGCCTTCTGGGGCCAGAAGAAAGACCCTGAACTGCTCTTGAACGTGCACTACCTCACCTCGGAACAGATCCACGTCAACGCCGAATGCACCCATGCCGATGGCCAGTGGGTTCATTGCCAGCCCTGGATTTTCGGCGATGGTTCCTCGCTGCTGCGCTCCAGCCGGCTCAACAACCTGTTCAAGAAGGTCGATGGCGTCTGGAAGATCGCCCGCACCCGTACCGAGAATGTGTTCGTGGCGCCGCTGACCACCGGCTGGGCCAACAACGTGCCAAGCTATTCGGTGCTAATGAAGGAATAATTTTTTATATCGTTTAGTTCATTTCCCGAAAGACGCGCCTGATGCAGTCCACCACCTCTCCCATTCGCCGCCAGTTCATCGACACCAGCGCCGGCCCGCTTCACGTTGCCAGCGCGGGGGCCGGTTTTCCGGTGCTGTTGCTGCACCAGACTCCGCGTTCCTGGGATGAATTCAGGGAGGTGCTGCAGCTGCTGGGGCAGGGCTTTCATGCCATCGCCATCGATACCATCGGCTTCGGCGACTCCTGCAAGCTGCCGCTGGAACAGCACAGCATTGAACGCTGGGCACAACTGGCGCTGGAAGTGATGGATGGACTGGGATTGCAGAAGGCCGCCGTCGTGGGCCACCACACCGGCGCCGTCACCGCCATGGAAATGGCGGTCGCGGCGCCGCAGCGGGTGAAGGCGCTGGTGCTGTCCTCCTGCCCTTTCAACGATGCAGCGCGCCGCACCGCGCATGCGGGCAAGCGCACCATCGACGACGTGGAAGTCCGCGCCGACGGCAGCCACCTGCAGGAACTGTGGCAGCGCCGACAGCCCTTCTATCCCGAGGGCGATACCGAGCTGCTCACGCGTTTCATCGGCGACGCCATCAAGGCGGGTGCCATGGCCTCGCACGGCCACATCGTGGTACGCAACTACCATATGGAAGAACGCATCGGCCAGGTACGCGCCCCCACGCTGGTGCTGCGCGCCGGTCGCGATCCGCATGCCGCGCCCTATGCGGACCACATCGCCGCTGCCATCCATGGCAGCCGCCTGCAGACGCTGGAAGAAGGCATGGTCCCCATGCCTGACCAGATTCCCGCCCGCTTTGCGCAGGCGGTGATGGAATTCCTGCAGCAGCATTGCTGAGCAGCCTTGCCGCTCAATTGGCGGATCAATCAACGGCTTAATCCCGTGTAAACCCGTAGGTCAGTCGATCTCCAGCACCAGCCGCCCGCGCGTCACCGCGCCCTCTTCCAGCATCTGGTGCGCCCGGGCGATCTCCGCCATGGGCAGCACCGCACTGATGGCCGGACGCCATACGCCGTGCGCCGCCAGGTCCACCACCTGCTGCAGGACCTGCTGGTCTTCCTCGATCAGGGAGCGGGTGACCGTCACGCCGAACTCGCTGCCCCTGTCGCGGATGGGTGCCGCCACCAGCCACACCAGATGACCGCCACGCCGCAGCAGCGGGTAGGACCGATCATGGGTGGCGCCGCCGACCAGGTCGATCACCACATCCTGTTCATGCACGGCAGAAAAGTCGTCACGGTCATAGGCGATCACCTGCCTGGCACCCAGGCCCGCCACGTAATCGACATTGCTGCTGCGACAGGTCGCAGTCACATCGGCGCCCAGATGCGCCGCCAACTGCACCATCAAGCTACCCACCGCGCCGGAACCGGCGTGGATCAGCACCCGCATGCCGGGCTGGATGCGTGCCGTGCGCAGCAGCGGAATCCAGGCACTCGCCCCCGGCTGCAGCAAGGCCGCACCTTCCTGCATCGACAGGCTGGCCGGCTTGCGCACCACCTGCTGCTGCGGCAGCACGGCACACTCCAGGGTGGTGCCACGCCCCAGCATGCCGGGCATGACGCAGACCTCGTCACCCACCTGCAAGCCCTGCACATCGGCACCGATGGCCGTGATCACCCCGGCCCCATCCCGACCGGGAACCTTGGGCAGGCTCAGCGGCAGCAGATGCTGCAGCAGACCGGCACGCAGCTTGGTATCGACCGGCGCCACGCCGGCCGCATGCATGGCCACCTGCACCTGGTCAGGCGCCAGGGGAGGTTCAACGAGATCGCTCGGTTCGAGCACGGACGGCGGTCCGTAACGGTGATAGGCAATGGCGCGCACGGGCTGGCAGGAGCAGAAAAATGAACAGCCTGCAGTGTCGTTGCAGGCAGGCTGCATGGTCAAATCCGCGCCGCTGATGGCATGTATTTGCGGCAGTCATCCGCAGCCATGGGCAGGGCTCAGCGAAGGATCACGGCGCGATCTCTTCGCGCCCGAACATTTCGATCAACAGGCTGCGCAGCCACTGGATACCCGAGTCGGCCGAGAAACGGGTGTGGGTATAGAGACTCACCGGAATGCGCGGCATCTCCAGCGGCAGGTCCAGCAGCACGAAGGCGCCGTCCAGATTGTGGCGCTCGGCGATGCTGCGTGGCAGGAACAGTGCCAGGTCGGTATGGCGCACGATCTCCGGTGCCACCGTGAAATGCGGCATGCGCAGCGCGAAGTCGCGCTTCACACCGGCATTGCGCAACACATCCTCGGCCAGCTGGTGGCCGGTGGTATTGGTGTTGGTGTAGACGTAGCGCAGCTGCAGCAGGTTTTCCATGGTCAGGGCCTGCCCCACCATCGGATGCTCCTTGCGCAGCATGCAGATGTAGTCGTCATTGAGCACCAGCTGGCTCTGGCAATCCTCCGGCAAGCCCGGCAGGTAGCCGAAGGCCAAGTCGATATCGCCATTGCGCATGGCCGCCCCCAGGTTTTCCATGGCCATCTGCTGCACCTCGATGGAGACATGCGGTGCCGCATGGGCCAGCTCTTCCATCAGCAGCGGCAGCACGTGGCTACAGGACATGTCCGACATCACCAGATGGAAGCTGCGCGTGGCCGTGGCCGGATCAAAACTGGAATGGGTGTGCAGGGCCTCGTGGATGATGCCCAGGGCACGGGCAATCGGTTCGTGCAGGCGGATGGCCGTCTCGGTGGGTACCATGGAGGTGGTACTGCGCACGAACAAGGGATCGTCGAACATCTCTCGCAGGCGGCGCAGCGCATGGCTCACCGCCGGTTGCGTCAGGTGCAGGCGCTCGGCGGCGGCGGTGAGGCTGCGCAACTCCCAGATGACGATGAAGGTCTTGAGCAGGTTCAGGTCCACCGCCCCGATATTCATTTGCTTCATGCGCGACATTCCAGACAATCATTTGACCCTTGATTTGCTCAGGGTCTATTGTTCATCCCAGGACGCAGGCTTTGCCAAGCGATGCGTTCTCCCTCTCACCTGCTGATCGACATCCACCCGACCCTTGCCGCAGATTGCGCAAAGGATAACGAAGCCTTGTGCCGGATGTCATCTCTTTTTTGGATGGACATACCATGAAGAAAGACTTTCGCGATGCCATGGCGCGCCTGTCGGCGGCCGTCAACATCATCACCACCGACGGCCCCGCCGGACGCGCGGCGATGACCGTGAGCGCGGTCAGCTCGGTCTCGGACGATCCGGCTACCGTGCTGGTGTGCATCAACGTCAAGAGTGCCGCGCACGCGACCCTGGTCGGCAACGGTCGCCTGTGCATCAACATCCTGGCCGCGCACCAGGAAGAACTGGCGCGCATGATTGCCGGCATGACCGGCGTGGCGCCCGAAGAACGGATGAGCCAGGTGCAATGGATCACCGGCGACCACGGCCAGCCGGTCCTGCCCGATGCCCTGGCGGTGCTGGAGGGGGATATCGTGTTGCAGCAGCAGGCCGGTACCCACAGCGTGCTGTTCGTGGAGGTGCGACACATCCGCCTGGCCTCGACCGCAGAAGATGGCCTGGCCTATTTCGGGCGCAGGTTCCACCGGATTGCAGCGGAGGTGGCGGAAGCGGCGCTGGCGGCGTGAACGACGGTCAACACCGTCTGCACTATTTTCCTGAGGCAGGCTGCATCTGCAAGCCCTCCGCCTCCGGCCAGAGTCCGGGGAAAAGATAGCGGAAGCTTGCCAGTGGAAAGCCCGGTTGCAACACGCCCAGCCGCCCCTCGGACACTAGCAGGCGCTGTTCCAACAAGCGGCTGACGAGCCGGGAAGCAGTGCGATCCGAGGTATCGAGTGCTGCCTTGAATTCGCCTCGTTCCATCTGCCCCAGACGAAACAAGCGATACAGCGCCCGACCCAGCAGTTCCGGTCGCAATGCACTACGGTGATGCAGCACCGGCTCGCGCCCGAAGTCATGTACGAACAGCAGGGCCAGGCTGATATAACGCGTTTCCATTTCCGGCAAGCTGAGCAACTGCCCCATGAAGCGTACCTGGTCAAGGCAGGTATCAAGCCAGAAACGGATGAAATCGGCCAGCCCCTTGGAACTCAATTCGCCTCGTCCATCGGTCGCATTGCGGCGTGGCAGGTCCGCCTGATGCAAGGCCCCATAGTAAGCCTGTTGGTTGCGCGCCAGTCCTCGCATGGGCGACCACAGACCTTCGCTCAAACCAAGCTGACTCAACAGGACGTGGTTTTGCAGACGGCTGATGCGACCGTTCCCATCCTCGAACGGGTGAATCCACGACAGTCGATGCAGGGAAGCGCCCGCCACGATGATCTTGCTGACCTCCCGGTATTGCACCTTGCCGTAACGATCATGAAAGTGTGCCAGCAGGTCGGACAGCAGCTTGGAGTCCGGCGCAATGTGGTCTCCCACCTTCACGGCATGCCTGCGCAGCGACCCTGGCTGCAAATGAGCGCGCCGTCGCCCCTTCTGGTCGAGGATGGCCAGATTGTCCTGGCCCAGCCGGGTATAGAGTGCGGCATGCATGGCACAAATCCACTCGGTGCTGAACATGTGCTCCCACATCACCGTGCGTGCACGGATCTCAAATTCCTTCTCGACCTCCATATGGGCCAACGCAAGGATCTGGCGCGTGTGAATCTCGGCATCGGCTGAGAAATGCCGGTGCAATGCGTCTTCGAGATCGGCTGGGTAGGTATGCTGCCCCTCGATCTTATTGGAATAGTAGGAGTTCATCGCGCGCAGAATAGCGGCCAGTGCCTGGCGCGACTGCAGACCCACGTGCGAAAGCAGCACCGTCGCCTCCGTGCGCAAATCGGAGGCCAGTTCCAGTAGCGGCACCAGTTCCGCATCCATGGGAAGCAGCGGCTCGATCTTTCCAATGTCAGCCATTTGGCGAATAAATATATGATTGAATTTGAATATATTAACAATAAAATCAATAACTTATATAGAATATCTTCGTTTATTGGCGGATTAATGGCTAGCTATTGGCGTATTGATAGGTGATGCAGTAGAAAAAAAACCGCCCAGCAAGCTGAGCGGTTTTCGTGTCAAAGAATGAGAGCAGGCGATTACACCGCCAACTGCTGCAGATGCCGATTCACCGCCTCCAGCACGATGGCATCCACGCCCTCCCCCTGCGTCTTGTCGATATGTTCCAGGAAAGCCTTGCGCATGCGCGGCTCCCAGAAACGCTTGATGTGGCTGGCGAGGTCGGCCATGGCCTGGTCGCGGTCCGGCATGGTGGAAAAGAAACTGCCAATCTGGTTGGCCATCTTGACCAGGTGTTCGGTATTCATGAGTCTCCTCCTGCAATATTGTTCAATCGGTTCACGCGGGCATGCGGCCCGGCGCGGATGGTTCAACGCAGACGATGCGGGCGCGCATACACCACGTGGCCCTGCTTGCGCACAAAGCCCAGCAGCGTGACATCGGTTTCCTCGGCCAGGCGGATGGCCAGGGCGGTCGGGGCCGAGACGGCGGCGATGAAGCCGATGCCGACCGTGGCCGCCTTCTGCACCATCTCGTAGCTGGCGCGGCTGGTGATGATGGCCGCACCTTGCGAGAAATTGGTCTTCTCTTCGGCCAATGCGCCGATCAGCTTGTCCAGCGCATTGTGGCGGCCGACATCCTCCCGCACCAGCACGATACGACCCGCTGCATCCATCCACGCCGCCGCATGGGTGGCGCCGGTGGCTTGCTGCAGCTGCTGGCCGGCCTGCATCTGCTCGAAGGCGGCATGCACCTGCGCCACCGTAAAGCCGGCGCCACCCTGTACTGCCTGCGGATGGCGCACCGCCTGCTCCAGCGTCTCGGCGCCGCACAGACCGCAACCGGTACGGCCAGTCAGGTTGCGTCGCTTTTCCTTCAACGCCACGAAGCGCTCCGTGGCGATGCGCATCTGTACCTGCACGCCTTCACAACCGGGGACGATGTCGCATTCGTACAATTCGCCCGGGCTGGCAAGGATGCCTTCGGTGAGCGAAAAACCCAATGCGAAATCTTCCAGGTCAGCGGGCGTGGCCATCATCACCGCGTGCGAAATGCCGTTGTACTCCAGCGCGATGGGGACCTCTTCGGCCACCACGTCCTCCACCGTCTCGCGCTGCCCATCCCGCCAGCGATCCACCTGGACGCGGGCAAAGGTGGCGTACTCGCCGGTGGTTTCATCGATACTGGGGCTGCTAGGGTTGCTGCTGTTGCGTGTGTTCATGCTGTCCTGCGCGGTTTGGATTAGGGCCTGTTCACACTCAATCTTTGAGTGCGAGAGGTCGTCAAGCGTTGACTGCCTAGGCGCAGCGACGCGCCGTAGTGGTGCTACGGCAAGGAGCTGCAACAACGGCAGGCGACGCTTGCCGGCCTCTCCCGGAGGGTTGCGCCCAGAAGGCGCGCTGGCGGCGTTGCACGGCATGGCTGGTGGCACCACCACCAGCCATGCCGCACGCCTTGCCACTACGACTTCTGGGCGCAACGCATCTCGCAGATTGAGTGTGAACAGGCCCTAGGCTCGTCTGCACATCTGAAACCATCATGGCAGCGCGAGCCCGCCATCGCTGCGCTGCCTACTTGGTCACCAGTGGTTCGGCCTGCGGGGCAGCCTGCCTGTCTCCCTTGAGCAAATCCAGCTGCTCGCGGTTGAAGCGCTCGTAGTGCTGCTGCCACTCCGAAGGCTGCGATACCGGCAAGACCTGCACCGCCGTCACCTTGTACTCGGGGCAGTTGGTGGCCCAGTCGGAGTTGTCGGTGGTGATCACGTTGGCGCCGGACTCCGGGAAGTGGAAGGTGGTATAGACCACACCCGGCTGCACGTTCTCGGTCACCGTGGCGCGCAACACCGTCTGGCCGGCCCGCGACTCCACGCCGACCCAGTCGCCCTCGCGGATGCCGCGATCCTCGGCATCGTGCGGATGGATTTCCAGCCGGTCTTCGCTATGCCATTGCGAGTTCTCGGTGCGGCGCGTCTGCGCGCCGACGTTGTACTGCGACAGGATACGGCCGGTGGTCAGGATCAGCGGATAACGCTGCGTCACCTTCTCGTCGGTGGCGAAGTATTGCGTGTTGATGAACTTGCCCTTGCCACGGATGAAGCTGCCGACGTGCATGATGGGCGTGCCTTCCGGTGCCGCTTCGTTGCAGGGCCACTGGATACTGCCCAGCTTTTCCAGCTTGTCGTAGCTCACGCCATGGAAGCTGGGGGTCAGGGCGGCGATCTCGTCCATGATTTCAGAGGGGTGATTGTACGGCATCGGGTAACCCAGCGCTTCGGCCAGGGCCACCGTGACTTCCCAGTCGGACTTGCCGGCCTTGGCCGGCATCACCTTGCGCACGCGCGAGATGCGGCGTTCGGCGTTGGTGAAGGTGCCATCCTTTTCCAGGAAGGACGAACCAGGCAGGAACACGTGCGCGTACTTGGCCGTTTCGTTCAGGAACAGGTCCTGCACCACGATGCATTCCATCGCCTGCAGGGCCGCGGCGACGTGCTGGGTGTTGGGGTCGGACTGGACGATGTCCTCGCCTTCGCAGTACAGGCCCTTGAAGCTGCCATCCAGCGCCGCATCGAACATGTTGGGAATGCGCAGGCCCGGCTCCGGGTTCAGCGTCACGCCCCAGGCCTGTTCGAACTGGCTGCGCACGGTGGAGTCCGAGATATGCCGATAGCCCGGCAGCTCATGCGGGAAGGAGCCCATGTCGCAGGAACCCTGGACATTGTTCTGGCCGCGCAGCGGGTTCACGCCCACGCCTTCGCGGCCGACGTTGCCGGTACACATGGCCAGGTTGGCGATGCCCATCACCGTGGTCGAACCCTGTGCATGCTCGGTCACGCCCAGGCCGTAGTAGATCGCCGCATTGCCGCCGGTGGCGTACAGCCGGGCCGCGCCACGCAGGGTCTCGGCCGGCACGCCGGTGATGGCGGCCATGGCTTCGGGGGAATTGTCCTCGCGCAGCACGAACTCCTTCCAGTCCTGGTACGACTGCAGGTCGCAGCGTTCCTGGATGTAGCTCTCGTCCTGCAGCCCCTCGGACAGGATCACGTGGGCCAGCGCGGTGATGATGGCGGTGTTGGTGCCGGGCCGCAGCTTCAAGTGATAGTCGGCCTGCACGTGCGGCGACTTGACCATCTCGGTGGTACGCGGGTCGATCACGATCAGCTTGGCGCCCTGGCGCACGCGACGCTTGATCTGCGAGGCAAACACCGGGTGGCCGGAGGCCGGGTTGGCGCCCATGATGAGGATGACATCGGACTTCATCACCGATTCGAAGGTCTGGGTACCGGCCGATTCTCCCAGGGTCTGCTTCAAGCCATAGCCGGTGGGCGAGTGGCACACGCGAGCGCAGGTGTCGACGTTGTTGTTGCCGAAGGCGGCGCGTACCAGCTTCTGGACCAGGTAGGTTTCTTCGTTGGTGCAGCGCGAGGAAGTGATGCCGCCGATGGAATCCTTGCCATGCTTGGCCTGGATGCGGCGGAATTCGCTGGCCGCATAGGACAGCGCCTCTTCCCACGAGACTTCGCGCCAGGGATCGTTGATGCTCTTGCGGATCATGGGGTTGAGGATGCGGTCCTTGTGGGTCGCATAGCCCCAGGCGAAGCGGCCCTTGACGCAGGAGTGGCCCTGGTTGGCCTTACCGTCCTTGTACGGCACCATGCGCACCACTTCGTTGCCCTTCATCTCGGCCTTGAAGGAGCAACCCACGCCGCAATAGGCGCAGGTGGTGACGGCGCTGTGCTCGGCCTGGCCCAGCATGATGACGGTCTTCTCGGTCAGGGTCGCGGTCGGGCAGGCTTCCACGCAGGCGCCGCAGGAGACGCATTCGGATTCCATGAAGCTTTCCATCTGCCCGGCCGAGACGCGCGATTCGAAGCCGCGACCGTTGATGGTCAGGGCAAAGGTACCCTGGGTTTCCTCGCAGGCCCGCACGCAGCGGTTGCAGACGATGCACTTGGAGGCGTCATAGGTGAAGTAGGGATTGGATTCATCCTTCTTCAGCTTGAGGTGGTTCTCACCCTCGTAGCCGTAGCGCACTTCGCGCAGGCCGACCACGCCGGCCATGTCCTGCAGTTCGCAGTTGCCATTGGTGGGACAGGTCAGGCAATCCAGCGGGTGGTCGGAGATATAGAGCTCCATCACGCCACGGCGGATCTCGGCCAGCTTGGGGGTCTGGGTCTGCACCTTCATGCCCGGTTCGCAGGGCGTGGTGCAGGAGGCCGGGTAACCCTTCATCTTGCGGCCATCCTTTTCGATTTCCACCAGGCACAGGCGGCAGGAACCGAAGGGTTCCAGGCTGTCGGTAGCGCACAGCTTGGGTACGTTGATGCCGGCCTCCACCGAAGCGCGCATCACCGAGGTGCCGGCCGGGACCGTCACGGCCACGCCGTCGATCTCCAGCGTGACCATGTTTTCCGAGACACGCGCCGGCGTGCCGTAATCCGTTTCATTGAGCTGGTTCATGTTGCAACTCCTCTGCATTCGGTGATGGGATCAGGCTGCCTGTTCGCTGGGCGCGCCGAAGTCTTCCGGGAAATGGTTCAGCGCCGACAGCACCGGGAACGGCGTCATGCCGCCCATGGCGCACAGCGAGCCATTGACCATGGTGTCGCACAGGCTCTTCAACAGATGGATCTGTTGGGGCCGCTCATCGTTGGCGATGATCTTGTCGATCACCTCCACGCCCCGGGTCGAGCCGATGCGGCAAGGCGTGCACTTGCCGCAGGACTCCACGGCACAGAACTGCATGGCGTAACGCGCCTGGCGGGCCATGTCCACCGTATCGTCGAAGGCCACCAGGCCGCCGTGACCGATCATGGCGCCGATGGCGGCGAAGGCTTCATAGTCGAGCGGAGTATCGAACTGCGACTGCGGCATGTAGGCGCCCAGCGGGCCGCCCATCTGCACTGCGCGGATAGCCCGACCGCTGGCGCTGCCGCCCCCGAAGTCTTCCAGCAACTGGCGCAGGGTGAGACCGAAGGCCTTTTCCACCAGTCCGCCCTGGCGGATGTTGCCGGCCAGCTGGAATGGCAAAGTGCCATGCGAACGACCCACGCCAAAGTTCTTGTAGAAGTCCGCGCCCCGCGCCAGGATCACCGGCACCGAGGCCAGCGAAATCAGGTTGTTGATCACCGTCGGCTTGCCGAACAAGCCTTCGATGGCCGGCAGCGGCGGCTTGGCGCGCACCACGCCTCGCTTGCCTTCCAGGCTTTCCAGCATGGCGGTCTCTTCGCCGCAGATGTAGGCGCCCGCTCCCTTGCGCACTTCCAGGTGGAAGGACTTGCCCGAGCCCAGGATGTTCTCGCCCAGATAACCACGCGCCGTGGCGATGGCAATGGCCTCGTTCAGCGTGGCAATCGAATGCGGATATTCGGAGCGCACATAGACATAGCCCTCGGCCGCGCCCACGGCCAGGGCGGCGATGGTCATGCCCTCGATCAGGGTGAAGGGGTCGTCTTCCATGATCATGCGATCCGAGAAGGTGCCGGAATCGCCCTCGTCGGCATTGCAGACCACATACTTCTGCGCGGCAGTTGCGCGCAGCACGGTCTGCCACTTGATGCCGGTGGGGAAAGCCGCACCACCGCGGCCGCGCAGGCCGGAAGCGATCATTTCCTCGACGATGGCTTCGGGGGTCTTGGCCAAGGCATTCTTCAGGCCGACATAACCTTCATGGGCCAGGTAGTCGTCCAGCGAGAGCGGATCGATGATGCCGACGCGGGCGAAGGTCAGGCGCTCCTGGTTCTTCAGGAAGGGGATGTCCTCGGTCAGGCCCAGATGCAGCGCATGATTCCCGCCGGACAGCAGGCCGGCATCGAACAGGCCCGCCACATCCTCCGGCGCGACCGGTCCATAGGCCACGCGGCCGGCGTCGGTAGCCACTTCCACCAGCGGCTCCAGCCAGAACATGCCGCGCGAGCCATTGCGCACCAGTCTGATGGACTGGCCGCGCCTGTCGGCCTCGGCGGCGATGGCAGCGGCCACCTCATTGGCGCCCAGGGCCAGTGCGGTGGAGTCGCGGGGAACGTAGATGGTGACGATATCGTTGGCGCTCATCATGCCTCCCGCTTGGCCTGGATCAGGCGCTTGAACTTGTCGGCATCGACGCGGGCGTGCAGCTCGTCATTGATGGTCAGGTTGGGGCCGATGGCGCACTGGCCCAGGCAATACACCGGTTCCAGGGTGAACTTGCCGTCGGCGCTGGTCTCATGGAAGCCGCAGCCCAGCACGTTCTGCGCATGTTCGGCCAGGGCCTCGCTGCCGCGTGCCTGGCAGGCCTCGGCACGGCAGACCTGCACCACGTGCTGGCCGGCCGGCTCCTGGCGGAAGAAGTGATAGAACGAGATCACCCCGTGTACTTCGGCGCGCGAGACATTGAGCTCGCCGGCGATCATGGGCACCGCATCGGCAGGGATGTACCCCACCTTTTCCTGGATGCCGTGCAGGATGGGGAGCATGGCACCGGCCATGTCCTTGCGATCGGCGATGATGCTGCGCACCGCCGCCACGTCGAAAACTTGTTGCCGCTTCATTGTTGCCTCCTGTGTTGCCTTGATGCGGACCTCGTCCTTCTCCCGGAGGATCTTCTATGGACCGCGCAAATGACGAATGAAAGGGGTGGGACCGCGCCTACGGAGGGGCGGCCTGCTGGAAACAGATCAGGCGAAGGGAAGCGGCATGCAGCAGCGCAGCGCAGGCCCGGGGATGGGCGCGCACGGTCGTGCTTGGTGGAACAGCTGGTCTCCGTTGTTGCATGTTCGCCCTGCCTTCGGGGTTGGTGTGAACACTGAGGATGCGGGCCTGCCCTCTACCGGGTGGACGGACCGCGCTCCTGATTTTTTGATAGTCGCTGACACAAGCTGCCGCTGCTCACGTTGCAGGGCAGCTTGTGTCAGCGGCTTTCGCCGCTGGGGTCTCTCGTGCAGGCCGGGTGGAGCCGGCCTGCAGTCGAGTTTGAAACAGGGACTACGCGATCAGCGGAACAGCACGGCCGACTTCTGCAACACCAGGGTGATACCCCAGACCAGCGGAATGCCGACGGCCGCCCAGGCCAGACCGATCACCACCGGGTTGCCGCCGGAACCGATCTGCGACATGTCGCCGGAACCAGCGGTGGCAGCCGCATCGGCAGCCGACTTTTCGTGGGCCAGCTGCTTTTCGCGGGCCAGTTCTTCCGGCGTCATGAAGTGCTTGGCAGCGACCGGGCGGATCAGCAGGTTGCAGATCAGACCCAGCACCAGCATGCCGGCGAGGATGTACATGGTGGTGTTGTAGACCTGGCTCTTGGGCATGCCCAGGGAGAGCTGGTATTCACGCATGTAGTTCACCACCACCGGACCCAGGATGCCGGCGGTCGCCCACGCGGTCAGCAGGCGGCCGTGGATGGCGCCCACCATCTGGGTGCCGAACAGGTCGGCCAGGTAAGCCGGCACGGTCGCGAAACCGCCGCCGTACATCGACAGGATGATGCAGACCGCGCCCACGAACAGCGGGATGTTGCCGGCCTTGGCCGACCACGGAAGGCTCACGTACAGCACGAAGCCCAGCACGAAGAAGATGGCGTAGGTCATCTTGCGGCCGAAGAAGTCCGAGCACGACGCCCAGGCGAAACGACCACCGATGTTGAACAGCGAGATCAGACCGGTGAAGCCGGCAGCCAGCGCCGCGATGGCGGTCTTCTGGTCGACCGACAGGTCATTGAAGCCGATGTCCACGCCCAGCAGCTTGCCGCCGAACACTTCCTGCAGCATCGGCGAGGCGATGCCGATGACGCCGATACCGGCCGACACGTTCAGGCAGAGCACCAGCCACACCAGCCAGAACTGGGGGATGCCCCAGACCTTGGAGACGTGCACGTGGTTCTGGGTGATCATCGTGGCCGAGGACTTGGCCACCGGCGGGGTCCAGCCGGCCGGCTTCCAGCCCGAAGGCGGCACGCGGTAGCCGAAGGCGCCGGCCATCATGAAGACGAAGTAGATCACGGCCATGACCACGAAGGTTTCCCACACGCCCACGGAAGTGGGGGTGGCGAACTTCTTCATCAGCGCATCGGCCAGCGGGGTGCCGACCAGCGCACCACCACCGAAGCCCATGATGGCCATGCCGGTGGCCATGCCGCGACGGTCAGGGAACCACTTGATCAGCGTGGACACGGGTGAGATATAGCCCAGACCCAGACCAACGCCGCCGATCACGCCCGAGCCCAGCCACATCAGCCAGATCTGGTGCGTCTTCACGCCCAGGGCCGAGATCAGCAGGCCGCCGCACCAGCAGATGGCAGCGACCACGCCGGCCTTGCGGGGACCGGCGTGTTCCAGCCAGCCACCCCACAGCGCGGCGGAGATGCCCAGCAGGACGAAGAACATGGTGTACATCCAGCCCAGCATGGAGATCTTCCAGTCACAGGAGGACGAGAAGACCTGGGCGAAGAAGCCGACATCGGCGCCGCAGGCGATGGGCGCGGTCACGCCCAGGGCCTTGGACAGCGGCAGCCAGAACACGGAAAAACCGTAGGCCATGCCGATGCAAAGGTGGATTGCGAGAGCTGCTGGCGGTACCAGCCAGCGATTGAAGCCAGGCTTGGCGACTGTATGTTCCTTGTTCAGGAAATCGAAAGCCATTATTCCTCCGAATATTTTTGAGTGTGTGTGGTGGGTAAATCGAAGGAAGGACTGCATCGCAAAGCCGGTAGGGCCGGATCGTGAAACCGACCCATCTTTGCGGCGCTATCCTTCTCTTTTAATTTATTTATATATGTACAACGCCGCATATATTTTTTATCATTTATGCGGAGTGACGCGAAATTATCACTGATAAACTGCCGTTTCAATATGCTTTATTTTGCCTAAATGTTCAAAGTCCACATCAAACCGCACTGGGAAATCGCCTATGACAATGAGGTGGCTCTGGACACGGCCAACCTGCTGCAACTGCTCACGGCGATCCAGCAAAGCGGGTCCATTGCGCGTGCCGCGCAATTGACGCGCTATTCCTACCGGCACGCCTGGGGACTATTGCGCGATGCGGAAAGGATGTTTGGCAACGCACTGATAGAAAGCGGCCGTGGCCGTGGCACCACACTCACCGATTTCGCCAGCAAGCTGTTATGGGCTGACCGCCTGGTGACGGCGCGCCTGTCGCCGACCCTGGACAGCCTGGCCTCGGAGCTGGAAGTGGAACTGGGCAAGACGGTCGAAGGCCAGTCCGAGAAGGTGCGGCTCAATGCCAGCCACGGCTTTGCGGTCGCAGCGCTGCTGGGCAAGATCAACGAGGCACGCCTGCCGGTGGAAGTGCGCTACCGCCACAGCACCGATGCCGTGGCCGCGTTGTCGCGCCAGGAGTGCGACCTGGCCGGTTTTCACGTTCCGCTGGGCGAATTCGAGAAACCGGCCATCGCCACCTATGCCAAGTGGCTCAACAAGCGCAGCGATTGCCTGATCCACCTGGCCATCCGCAACCAGGGCCTGTTCGTCGAACCGGACAACCCCAAGGGCCTGCGCGGACTGCCCGACCTCGTTCGCAGCGACCTGCGCTTCGTCAACCGCGAAGCCGGCTCCGGCACGCGCATGCTGCTGGAGCTGATGCTGGCCGGCGCCGGCATCGCCCACAAGAAGATCAACGGCTTCGAAAATACCGAGTTCACCCACTCGGCGGTGGCCGCCTTCATCGCCAGCGGCATGGCCGATGTCGGCTTCGGCGTGCAGACGGCGGCCCACCGCTTCGGCCTGGGCTTCATCCCGCTGGTACGCGAACGCTACTTCTTCGCCCTGCCCGCGGCCTCCCTGCAAGACCCGCTGATCCGCGCCGTGATCGACATCCTGCAATCGGATGGTTTCCGCAAGGTGGTCAACAACCTGGCCGGCTACGACGCCACCGACATGGGCAAGATACAGACCATCAAGGAAGCCTTCGGCTGAGCGCGCTCCGCAGACGCTTGTAGCCCTGCAGCGATCAGGCTACACTCCCGCCCCTGGCCCGTTGCCGTCCTGGCGGCGGGCCATTCTCTTTTGGCCTGATCGCGTCATGAATTCCGCTGCTCTCACCTCTTCACCTGCCCTGCTGGCGCTGGCCACCATGGATCAACGTCTGCTGCGCCTGCTCGACGCCATCCTCGATGAAGTCCACCTGGCACGCGCCGCCGCCCGCGTGGGCTGGCCCTTGCCGGCTGCCGCCAATGCGCTGGAACGCTGCCGTCAGTTGCTGCGCGATCCCCTGCTGGAAGATGGCGGCCAGCAGATGCGCCTGAGCAGCCTTGCGCAAAGCCTGCGCGAGCCGCTGCGCCAGGCGCTGGGCGGCGATGGCGCCGCGTCCCCGGCGCACGAGCAGGACCTGGCCACGCTGGCGCGCCGGGTGCGCATCCTCATGCCCGACTATCCCGCCCAGGTGGTGGCCCAGCCGCTGTATCAGGAACTGAGCGCCAGCGCGCCCCTGCTGGATCTGGAATTCCAGACCTGGCAAGGCGACGCCGATGCCGCCGCCCGCCTGGAGCGCGGCGAGACCGACCTGGTCCTGGGCGCGGCCACGCCGACCAACACCCTGCGCGGCCGCGAAGTGCTGCAGGAACGCTGCGTGGTAGTGATGCGGCGCGACCACCCGGCGGCGCAACAGCTGACCATGGCGCGCTGGCTGGAGTATCCCCATCTGCAGATCGCCTGCCATGACACGCTCAATCGCCGCATCGACGAACAGCTCGCCACCCAGGGCCTGCGCCGCCGCATCGGCATGGTGATCCCCAACTTCCTGATGGCGCCGGCCCTGCTGCAGGGCTCGGAGTTGATCGCGGTGATGCCCATGTATTGCGTGCCGGCCGCCACCGCTGCCCATCCGGTGGTGCTGGCCTGCCTGCGCCCGCCCCTGCCACTGGAGGCGCCGCCGCTGCGCCTGCTGCATCATCGCCGCCACGCCGACGACCGCGCCGTGGCCCACGTGGCGCAAGGGCTGGAGCGCATCGTGCGGCAGCGATTTGATGTGCGCTGAACATCAGGCGGTCAGCCCGAAACCTGCCGGCCGGGTCGCCGGATCGCAGGACCGCCGCACCATCACACCGTCATCGCCGGCGCCGTGACATCCAGGTGCTTTTGCAGGAAGCGCACGCACTCGCGCACCTTGGCTGAATTCTTCAGCTGCACGGGATAGACCGCGCACAGGTCGGCCTCCTGGAAATACTGCGGCAGCACCCGCACCAGCCGCCCGCGCTTGAGGCTATCGGCCACGTCCCAGATCGACCGCAGGATGATCCCGTGACCATCGACCGCCCACTGGTGGATGATCTCGCCATGGTTGGATGCCAGTCCCCCCGAGACCTTGACCGTCTCCTGCCCCTTGGGCCCCATCATGCGCCAGATGCCGAAGGACTGATTGCGCTCGCGGATCACCAGGCACTGGTGCTGGCGCAGCGCCGCCAGGTCGGCCGGCGCGCCCTGCTTCTTCAGATAGGCCGGACTGGCGCACAGCACCCGCTGGCTAGGCAGGATGCGCTTGGAGAACAGATGCGGCTCATGCCCCGCCCCCACGCGGATATCCAGATCGATGCCTTCATTGACCAGGTCGATCTGCCGGTCCACCAGCTCCAGCTGGATCTTCAGTTCCGGGTGCTCGCTGGCAAAGCGCGACAGCAGAGGCGAGACCACCTTGCGCCCCAGCCCGAAGCTGGTACTGATCTTGAGCAGTCCGCGTGGCACCCGTTTGGCGCTGCTGACGGTTTCCATCATCTGCTCGACGTCATCGAGAATCTTGCGCGCCCATTCATGGACATTGCCGCCATCCTCGGTCATGACCACGCTGCGCGTGGTGCGATGGAACAAGCGCACGCCCAGCGCCTGCTCCAGCAGCGCAATGCGCTTGCTGATATAGGCCGGCGAAGCGCCGACCTCGCGCGCCGATTCGGCGAAGTTGCTGTGGCGCGCCACCACGCAGAACAGACGCAGGTCTTCCAGCAGGGGAGAATTGTTCACGATCTGTAGTCATTGAAATCCACGATCTGTGGATTATAGTCGGGTCACGACCCACCCGAACAAGCGCCACGGGCGAGGTGACCCAGCCGATACGGCTCGCCTCGCCCGGCGGGCCAAACCACCCGCAGACGCAGGAATTGTGGCAGTCTTGCGCTATCGCAACGAATTCTTGGAGTTACCGGCATGAGCATCATCGAGGAGCAGGAGGTCCCGCCCGACCTTCCCCACATCCAGCGTATCGAAGTCAATCAGCTGCAATGCCTGCGCGTGCAGACCGCGCGCGCCGAAGTACTGATCGCCGAACAGGGCGCCCAGGTCCTGCGTTACCAGGTCCACGGTCAGGAACCGATCATCTGGATGAGCGAGGAAGCCGCCTTCGAAACTGGTAATTCGGTGCGCGGCGGCATCCCCGTCTGCTGGCCCTGGTTCGGCGACCTGATGCGCAATCCACCGCAGGTGCAGTCCCTGCATGCAGGTGGCCGCCTGCCGGCGCACGGACTGGTCCGCGGCATCCCCTGGCTGCTGATGGAAAACGCCATCGAAGGCGACACCGTACGCCTGGTGATGGCCATCCCTCCCACCACCGATTCGCCGGCCCTGCGCCACCTGCCACCGGGCCTGGAACTGCGCCTGGAAATCCTCCTCGACGACCGCCTGCACCTCAAGCTCACCACCCGCAACGGCAGCGAGCAGCACATCGCCCTCACCCAGGCACTGCACAGCTACTTCGCCGTCAGCAGCATTCACGACGTCACCGTGGAAGGCCTGGAAGGCCAGCGCTACATCGAAACCCTGGAAGGCTGGGCCGAGCGCGAACAGAAGCGCCCGCTGGTAGTCAGCAGCGAAACCGACCGCATCTACCTGGACCTGCCGGCGCATCTGGCGATCCGCGATGAAGGCTGGAACCGCCGCATCCACATCGAAGCCAGCGGCTCGACCTCGGCCGTGGTGTGGAACCCCTGGGTCAGCAAGGCACGCCGCCTGTCGCAGTTCGCCGACGACGCCTGGCAGCGCATGCTCTGCATCGAGACCGCCAATGTGATGGACGATCTGGTGGAACTCGAACCGGGTGCCGAGCACAGCATGGGCGTGAGCCTGTGGGGCGAAGCACTGGGCGGCTGAACCGCTCTCAAGGCATCACCAAGGCACTGCCGCAGTCCGGGCAGTGCCTTTTTCATGGGCTGAGGTTTTGCGCATCATTCACGGATCGTGTTTTATAAGATCACCAGATCGTTGATGATCCCTCGCCCGAAGCGTTCTATGATGGACACCGTTTACACCGCCCAGAACAGACCACAGGAGCACAGCAGATGAGCAAGACCCACAGGATCGCCGTCATCGCCGGTGACGGCATCGGCCAGGAAGTGATGCCCGAAGGCCTGCGCGCCGTCGAGGCCGCCAGCAAGAAATTCGGCATCGACATCGAGTTCACCCATTTCGACTGGGCGCACTGCAACTACTACGCCCAGCACGGCCAGATGATGCCGGACGACTGGTTCGAGCAACTGAAGGGCTTCGAAGCCATCTTCTTCGGTGCCGTCGGCTGGCCCGCCACGGTGCCGGACCACGTCTCGCTGTGGGGTTCGCTGCTCAAGTTCCGCCGCGACTTCGACCTCTACGTCAACCTGCGCCCGGTGCGCCTGATGCCCGGCGTGCCCTGCCCCCTGGCCAACCGCAAGCCCGGCGACATCGATTTCTACGTGGTCCGCGAGAACACCGAAGGCGAATACTCCTCCATCGGCGGCCGCATGTATGAAGGCACCGACCGCGAAACCGTAATCCAGGAATCGGTCTTCAGCCGCAAGGGCACCGACCGCATCCTCAAGTTCGCCTTCGACCTGGCGCAAAGCCGTCCCAAGAAGCACCTGACCTCGGCCACCAAGTCCAACGGCATCGCCATCACCATGCCCTACTGGGATGAGCGCGTCGAAGCCATGGGCGCCAAGTACCCCGACGTGCGCCGCGACAAGTACCACATCGACATCCTGACCGCGCACTTCGTGCTGAACCCGGACCGCTTCGACGTGGTGGTGGCCTCCAACCTGTTCGGCGACATCCTCTCCGACCTTGGCCCCGCCTGCGCCGGCACCATCGGCATCGCGCCCTCGGCCAACATCAACCCGACCCGTGAACTGCCCTCGTTGTTCGAACCGGTGCACGGCTCGGCCCCGGACATCTTCGGCAAGAACATCGCCAACCCGGTCGCCATGATCTGGTCCGGCGCCATGATGCTGGACTTCCTGGGCAACGGCGAAGGCAAGTATCGCCAGGCCCACGACGCCATGCTGGCGGCCATCGAGGAAGTGCTGGTCAACGGCCCGACCACCCCCGACCTGGGCGGCAAGAGCAACACCACCGAAGTCGGCAAGGCGGTGGCTGCGGCAATCTGAGCGCCCCTGACTGCCCTTCACTGAAAGAGAAGATGGCTCGCCGCGTGCGGGCCATTTTCCTATGGCGGCCCCATGATGATTTGCAAAGGGCATGTTAGGATTGCCGCTCTTTCAATTTTCGTGATCGATGAGTTGGACATGGCTGCAAGCCTGCGCATGACGGGACACCGCGTACTGGCCGAACTGCTCTTCTGGAGCATCCCGCTGATACTGCTGCTGGAAGACGATGTCGCCATGCTGGCCATGATGCTGACCTGACGCGAAGCCCTGCGATATGGATAGACCGTCCCCTCACCGCCTGCGCGCTCCCCGCCCCACCCTGCTGCTGGCGGCGCCGCTGGCCTTGCTCCTGGCCGCGACCTGCCTGCCCGCGCGCGCAGAATGGTCGCCCCTGGGCGAAAACACCATCGGCAGCTTCTTCATCGACAAGAGCAGCATCGTCGTCACCCGCAGCGTGCGCCAGGCGCAGATCCTGCTGAACTGGAGCCGTCCGCAACTGTTGATGGGCCAGGGCAGCAAGACCTATTACCTGTCGGAGGTCTCGACCGCCTATTTCGACTGCACCAGCCGCCAGCTCGGCTTTGGCAGCCGCAAGATGTACGCGCAGGCTGACGGCAAAGGGCAGATGCTGCTGGCGCCGCAACTGGCCTACTCGGACGTGAAGCTGCAGGACCCCATCCCCGGCTCCACCGGCGAGCGCGCCATCGAAGCGGTATGTGGAAAATAATTTTCATCGTTCTTTGATGAGGCCGCTTCAGGGGCTTGCCCCAGGAAGCGAAATCGGCAATAATGTCGGGCTTGCGTTGCCGGGATGGCGGAATAGGTAGACGCACGGGACTCAAAATCCCGCGCCGCAAGGCGTGCCGGTTCGATTCCGGCTCCCGGCACCAGAAGTCCTTTTTAAGAATGCACCTCTCGGGGTGCATTTTTGTTTTCTGGAGCGGAAATCACTACGGCCCACGGTTGCCAATACCGTACGCCCGCCCCCCATGGCCTTGGCATGAGGCGCGAGAACAAAACTGATCTCGGAAGCACGGTCGTCGTCAGCATTCGAAACAGACCAGCCGAACCGTACTGAGTCCACTGAAAAAATCTCTTTTCATCGCCAGCAATAGAGGCGATAGACAAAGACTCTCTGTCATAACTGGACAGGTCCGAAATTAGTCGTGAGAAGATCAGGTCATCGATTTTATTCAGCGAATCAGCACCTACGAGCGAGGTCGGGGGCATGTACTTGAAACCATCGGCCTCCTCGCCCACGATCCAAGATTTTCTTTTACGCCATCCTCGAATGCAGGCGTCTCCCCTAAAGAACTTCTCATCGTGATCCAGCGATCAAAACGAGCCGTCAAGACAAACCTCTACTCCAAGCAATGAAAACCCTCCTCCCCATCCTCTGCACGCTGAGCCTCCTCGGCTGCAGCAAGCCCGAAGGCCGGTGGCGGGCGACTCAGGACGTCAGCGTCTTCAAAGCCGCCGACGAGGCCGACGAGGTGGCCTTCATCCTGCGCAAAGGCGAACCATGCGCCCTTGGACGGGAACAGGTGGTCAAGGCATTCATGTACCGGGAGGTCAACTGCGCGCAAGGTCGGGGATGGATTCTCTACGAGGCCGGCTACCCTTTCGCTCAGGAATCCCGCTGATCCGTTCGCCACTGAACACCCGTTCAGACAAACCCGTTTCCTTGCACCCATCCCCGGAAACCGGTGAAAAATCCCCAGGATCAACGCTCCCGCACCGCCCGCCAGCAAACCGATCTTTTTTCTGCCAAGAGCAGTTTCATTTTTTTGTCAGAGCCTATATAATCGCCCCCTCTTCGGAATTCGGCAGCCCTGCCAGGCAGGAAAACCTGCCTCCGGACCAGACAAGAACACCCCAAAAAGGCCCTCCTCAGCGAGGGCCTTTTTTATGGGCCGCGATTTTGCAAACAATTTACGCAACCCTCGCCAGAAGCCCCGTCATTACAGGAAACTTATCCACGATTTATGTGCATAAATTTGTGGATAACCCATTTCCCCGATGCGCAAGCGGCGTCCCCGCCTGCCCTCCCAATAAACCGCACAAAAAATAGGCAGTCCGGCAAGGGTCAGCCTTCCCGCGCTGCCGATCTCTTGCCCCTGGTCATGATCGCATCGCGCAACGCCTGGGCCAGCGTTGCGGCGGCCGGGTTGAGTACCCGTCCCTTCAGGCTGATCAAACCCATGGCGCGGCTCAGGACCGGGCTGGTCACCGGGCGCGCCACAATGCCCTTGTAGGGGGCATTGCGCAGTGCCAGCTCCGGCAGCAGGGCGACGCCCAGGCCGGCGGCGACCAGGCTGATGGCGCCGGCCACGTGATTGGTCTCGTACTGGATCACCGGGCGCTGCGGTACGCGGGCGAAGGCATTGTCGATCAGGCTGCGGTTACCGCTGCTGGACGAGACCGAGACCAGCTTTTCCCCGGCCAGCGATTTCCAGTTCAGGGTGGCATGCACTGCCAGTGGATGATGGGCCGGCATGACCGCCAGGTAGCGTTCGCGGGTCAGTTCCTCGAAATCGATCTCGGCTTCCTGTGCACCGATGAAGTTCACGCCGAAGTCCGCCTCGCCCTTGCGCACGCTTTCCAGTACGTCGGCCGCGCTCTCGTCGATGATGCGCACCCGCACATTGGGATGGCTGCGCGCATAGGGCTTCAATACCTGCGGCAGCAGGTTGTTGGCCACCGAAGGCACGCATGCCACCGTCACATGCTGGCGGCGCTGCGCCATGCCCTGCTCCACGCTCTTGACGGCCAGTTCCAGTTCTTCCATCACGGCCTGGGCATGCACCAGGAACAGCTCGCCGGCCGGGGTCAGGGAAACGCGCCGGGTGGTGCGGTCGAACAGGCGTTCCTGCAGCGCCTGTTCCAGGTTCTCGATGCGCCGGCTCAGCGCCGGCTGGGTGATGAACAGGCCCTCGGCCGCCGCCCGGAAGCTGGATTGGCGCGCCACGGCGATGAAAGCCTGCAATTCGGAGGTCTCGATATTGATGCGCATTTTTTATCAATCCCAAGATTAAATGCAATTAACTTTTCAAAGGATACTCCGCAAACTGCCGGGTCTCATTCCCTAGTTCAAATTAAAAACGCCAATCGGAGATCCCATGAAAAGCATCCTCACCCATTCCGTCCTCCAGCGCAGCGTGCTGGCCCTGGTCATCGGTGCCGCCAGCAGCCTGGCCGCCGCAGCCGATCTCCACGTGGTCAGCTCGGGCGGTTTTGCCGCCGCCTACAAGGCACTGGCCCCGGACTTCGAAAAGAAGACCGGCCACAAGCTCATCTCCGGCTGGGGCCCGTCCATGGGCGAAACCCCGCAGGCCATCCCCAACCGACTTAAGCGCGGTGAATCTATCGACGTGGTGATCATGGTCGGTGACTCTCTGGACAAGCTGGTGGCCGAGGGCAAGGTGTCGCGCTCCGAGCACAAGCTGCTGGCGCTCTCGCGCATCGGCCTGGCGGTCAAGGCCGGCGCACCCCGGCCTGATATCTCCACGCTGGACGCCTTCAAGCGCACGCTGCTGACGGCGCATTCGGTGGTCTATTCGGATAGCGCCAGCGGCGTGTTCCTTTCCACCAAGCTGTTCAAGCGCCTGGGCATCGACCAGCAGATGGCCTACAAGGGCCGCATGATCCCGGCCGAGCCGGTGGGTGAAGTGGTGGCGCGCGGCGAGGCAGAAGTCGGCCTGCAGCAGATCTCCGAGCTCAAGCCGATCAAGGGCATTGAGATCATCGGCCCCATCCCCGAAAGCGCGCAGCAGCTTACTCCGTTCTCCGTAGGCGTGGTGGTCGGCACCAGGGAGCCGCAGGCCGCCAGGGAACTGCTGCAATACCTGGCCTCGCCGGAAGCCGAGGCGGCCATCAAGGCCTCCGGCCTGGATCCGGCGCCGCGCTGATCGACGGCTGATCCAGCGCCTGAATCAAGAGAGAAGAGAGAGACCGACATGACCACAAGCACAACAAGCACAAAAAGCATCCAACACTCCAAGCTGTCCACCGTCCTGCGGGTGACCAGCGGCAACTTCCTGGAGATGTTCGACTTCTTCCTGTATGGCTTCTATGCCAGCTATATTTCGAAGACCTTCTTCCCGTCGGACAACGAGTTCGTCTCGCTGATCCTGACTTTCGGCACCTTCGGTGCGGGCTTCCTGATGCGTCCCCTGGGTGCCATCATCCTGGGCAGCTACATCGACCGCGTCGGCCGCCGCCAGGGCCTGATCGTGACACTGGCCATCATGGCCATCGGCACGCTGCTGATCGCCTTCGTGCCGGGCTACGCCACGATCGGCGTGGCCGCGCCCATCCTGGTACTGACCGGACGGCTGCTGCAAGGGTTCTCGGCGGGGGTGGAACTGGGTGGGGTGTCGGTCTATCTGGCTGGAATGGCCACGCCCGGCAACAAGGGCTTTTACGTCAGCTGGCAGTCCGCCAGCCAGCAGGCGGCCATCATGGCCTCGGCCCTGATCGGCTATCTGGTCAGCCAGTCGCTGGCACCGGCGCAGATCAGCGACTGGGGCTGGCGCATTCCCTTCTTCATCGGCTGCCTGATCGTACCGGCCATCTTCATCATCCGCCGTTCGCTGCAGGAGACCGAGGAATTCCTGGCCCGCAAGCACCATCCGCGTTTTGGCGAAATCATGGCCTCCATCGCACAGAACTGGAAGATCGTGGTGGCCGGCATGATGATGGTGGTGATGACGACCGTGTCCTTCTATCTCATCACGGTCTACACCCCCACCTTCGGCAAGAACGTGCTCAAGCTGTCGGCCTCGGATAGCCTCATCGTCACCTTCTGCGTGGGCCTGTCCAACTTCTGCTGGCTGCCCATCATGGGCGCGCTGTCGGACCGCGTGGGGCGCCGCCCGGTGCTGGTGGCCTTCACGGTGCTGACCCTGCTGACCGCCTACCCGATCATGTCGTGGCTGGTCTCGGACATCAGCTTCAAGAACCTGCTCATCACCGAACTGTGGCTGTCCTTCCTCTACGCCAGCTATAACGGCGCAGCCGTGGTGGCGCTCACCGAGGTGATGCCCGCGCATGTGCGCACGGTCGGCTTCTCGCTGGCCTACAGCCTGGCCACTGCCATCTTCGGCGGCTTCACGCCACTGGTCTCGACCTGGCTGATCGAGACCTCCGGCGACAAGGCAGCACCGGGTTACTGGATGAGCTTTGCCGCCATCTGCGGGCTGATCGCCACACTGGTGCTGTATCGCGGCAAGGCCGCGACAGCTTCCTCATCGTCCACCTCGGCGGCCTGAAGCATCGTCCGCTCCGGTCGCAAGTCCTGCAGCCGGAACACACCCACCAGCTCACGCAGCCGCTGCGACTGGTCCTGCAAGGACTGGGCCGCGGCGGCGGCCTGTTCCACCAGCGCCGCATTCTGCTGGGTGGTTTCATCCATGTGGGTGATGGCGTGATTGACCTGTTCGATACCGGCGCGCTGTTCCTGCGTGGCCATGCTGATCTCACCGACGATGTGCGACACCCGTCGCACGCTGTCCACCACCTCGCCCATGGTCGCGCCGGCCTGTACCACCAGGCGTCCACCAGCATCCACCTGCGCCACCGAATCATCGATCAGCGCCTTGATCTCCTTGGCCGCCGTGGCCGAGCGCTGGGCCAGCGAGCGCACTTCCGATGCCACCACTGCAAAGCCCCTGCCCTGCTCGCCGGCGCGGGCCGCTTCCACCGCCGCATTGAGCGCCAGGATATTGGTCTGGAATGCGATGCCGTCAATCACGCCGATGATGTCGACGATGCGGCGCGAGGCCTCGCTGATGCCCTGCATGGTGCTCACCACCTGCTGTACCACTTCCCCGCTGCGCGCCGCCACGCCGGAGGCATCCGAGGCCAGCTGGTTGGCCTGCTGCGCGTTCTCGGCATTCTGGCGCACGGTGGAGGTCAGTTCCTCCATCGCCGCCGCCGTTTCTTCCAGTGAGCCTGCCTGCTGCTCGGTGCGCGCCGACAGGTCCAGGTTACCACCGGCGATCTCGGCCGAGGCGGTGGCGATGGTCTCGGCCCCGCCGCGCACATCGGCCACGATGCGGGTCAGACTTCCATTCATCTGGCGCAAGGCCTCCAGCAGCTGGCCGATCTCGTCCCGCGCGCCGGCCCGGATCTCGCTGCACAGGTTGCCATCGGCCACCTGCTGCGCCACCTCCACTGCATGGCGCACCGGGCGCGTGATGGAACGCGTGGTCCACCAGGCAAAGCCGCCACCCAGTAATACCGCCAGCGCAGCGATGGCCAGCATGATCAGGGTCTTGCCGTGGTACTGGTCGGCGGCTTCCTGGCCGCTGCGCTCCATCATCATGGTGCCCACCGAAATATAGCTTTTGAGGCGGGCGATGTACTTGTCCTGGTCCTGGCGCAGGCTGGTCATCAACAGCTCGGTGGCATCCATGGTGGCGCCGGTGGAGGCCAGTTGCAGGAAACGCTGCTGGCCCTGGCGGTAGCTGGCGCGCAGCGACAATATCTCGGCGAAGGACTTGCGGCCCTGTTCGCTGGACAGGCGTGCCTGCAGTTTGCCGAGGTCTTCGCCGATGGCGGCTTCACCCTTGTCGATGCGGGCGATTTCCTCGATCAGTTTCTGGTGGTCGTCCAGCAGCAGCAGGTTGCGCATGCCGCTGGCATTCTCGCTGATGCGCAAGAGCACGTCATTGGCCAGCAAGACCTGCGGGTAGCGGTCTTCGACGATCTGGCGCGTGCCCTGGTGCAGCGTGGACAGGCTGGCGATGGCCAGTCCCGTGATCCCGGCCAGCAGCGCCAGTACCAGTCCGAAGCCCAGTCCAAGACGGGCACCCAGTTTGAGATTTGCAATCATGAGGCTTTCTCCGCAACGCAAGAATGCCGGGGGGACGATGCCATGATGCCCACCGGCAATGAATTCGGTTTGGATAAAAAAATGGCGGAGAAAGAGGACTTCCTCCGCCCAAGGCACTACGAAGCAACTCCCCGCTCCAGGGGAGCTGCACGCAAGACAAGACTATTCACAGAAGGTAATGCCAGCCATCCAAAGATGGCCTTAGAACGAGTGGTGCATGCCGATGGTGGTGACCAGTTGGCCCTGGCCGCCGGAGACGCCGGTGGAACCGCCTGCACCGGTACCGTTCATGACAGCAAAGCGCGCATCGCCGCCGGCACGCTGGTAGGCGGCCTGCACGTACCACTGGGTGCGCTTGGAGAACTCATGCACGTGCGACAGGCTGAAGGTGTTCCAGCGCGCGCCTTCCAGCTTGGACAGGCCATAACCGAAGTTGATGGTGTCCAGCGTGGCATAGCGCCAGGCCGCGCCCAGGTCCAGGTTCTTCTGCTTGGGCGTGGCGCCGCTGGGCATGGACAGCTTGACCTGGGTGTAGGCGGTGTTCAGGCGCACGCTGCCGATGGTGTAACCCAGGCCGCCGGCGGTGGTGGTCAGGCTGTTGAAGACCGTCGCCGCATTGCCCAGGCCGACGCTGCTGAGGAAGGTGCCGGCGTAACCAGCGGCACGGTTGTTCAGCTTGGAATACGCCAGGGCCGCGCGGAACGGGCCATTGGTGTAGGTCGCACCGGCGCTGACGTTGCGACCAGCGCTGCTGTCGCCGGCCACTTCGCCGAAGCCGTACATCAGGCTGCCCTGGAAGCCGCCTGCGGTGGGCGAGGTATAGCGCACTGCATTGTCGAACTGGTAGGTGTTGGCCAGGCTGTCCAGGTTACCCGGGTGGAACAGGTACCAGTTGGTCAGCTGGAAGCCGTTGGACAGCTTGCCCACGTAGTCGAACACCACGTCCGGCATGTGGCCCAGGGTCACCGCACCGAAGTCGCCGGACAGGCCGATGGTGCTGTAGCGGTTGAACAGCTTGGAGGAATTGGGCGTACCGCCGGTGTCGGTGTAGAAGCCGGCTTCCAGCTGGAAGATCGCCTTCAGATTGCCGCCCAGGTCCTCGATGCCACGAAAGCCGATACGATCCGGCTGCATCGTGCCCTGATCCAGGCGCGACACCGATCCGCCATTGAGGTTGTTGATATAGGCTACGCCAGCATCGAGGCTGCCGTAGATGGTGACGCTGCTCTGCGCAAAGGCGCCCGCCGACAGGCAGGATGCCGCTGCGGCAATCATTAACTTCTTCATCAAACTCCCCTTCAACGAATAAAGTCCAAACACGCGGCCAGGCCGCATTCACTCACTGCTCCCCGGCGCCCCGTGCGCAGGAGAGGTGACTTCTGCCGGCAAGCGAGGCGCCCTGTTCCGCATGGTCGGCGGGCGCCGCTTGCCAGGTGGTGCGTGATCCGGTGTTATTTGTTTCACCTATGGATCGACGTTCCACAAAATTCATCAGGCTCAAAAAAATGCCCTGTGCCTGAGCACGGGCATGGGGCCGGGCAAATGCTGCCCGGGCCTTGTTGCCTTACAGGTCCTGCTACAGGTCCAGCACCAGGCGTTGTCCCTTGCAGCCGGACACGCACACCATCATGGTCTTGCCGGAAGCGCGCTCGGCCTTGCTGAGCACGCCGTCGCGATGTTCCAGTTCACCCTCCAACACCTTGGTCTCGCAGGCGCCGCAAACCCCTTCGCGGCAGCTGTGATCGACCGCAATGCCGGCATCCAGCAAGGCGTCCAGCAGCGACTTGCCAGCCGGGACGGTGACGCTGGACTTGCTGCGCGCCAGTTCGGCCACGTAGCTGCCGGTCTGGACCGCCTCTACCTTTTCGGCGGCAAAGCGTTCGATGTGGACGTTGGGCAGGCCCAGTTCTTCGCACAGGTTTTCGAAGGCGTTAAGCATGGGCGTCGGCCCGCAGCAATAGAAATGCGCCTCCTTCGGATGCGCGGCGAGGAAAGCCCGCAGATCAGGCGGCGCGCCGGCCTCGTCATCGAAGTGGCTGGACACACCGGGCTGCCCCAGCAGCTCGGCGGTGAAGGCCGCTTCCTTGCGCGAGCGGGCGCAGTAGTGCAACACCGCTTCCCGCCCCTGGGCGCGCAGGTGGTGATACATGCAGGAAATCGGCGTGATACCGATGCCACCGGCGATCAGCACCGACAACGGCGCCGCTTCTTCCAGCGGGAAATTGTTGCGCGGTGCCGAGATGGTGAGGCTGGCACCGACCCGCAGTTGTTCATGCACATAGCGCGAACCACCGCGACTACCCCGGTCGTTGAGCACACCGACCACATAGCGATGCCGCTCGGTCGGCGAGTTCGACAGCGAATAGCTGCGCACCAGGCCATTGCCCAGGTGCAGGTCGATATGCGCACCGGCCTCGAAGGCCGGCAGCTCGCCGCCCTCGGGCAGGCGCAGTTCGACGCTGACCACGCCTTGCGCTTCAAAGCGCATGGCCTGCACGCGCACGGAAATAAGAGGACTGCTCATGAATGCACCACCATCACATCAGATTGTTCAAACCGCCTCGTGTCACTTGCTGTCACTTGCTGCCACTTGCAGCCACTTGCATCAACCGCCCACTGCCTGCCGCAGGTCCACACCCAGCCGCGCAAAGGCATCGATCTCGACCGTCAGTTCCGGAAACACCAGCGCGCTCACCGCCACCAGCGTCGAGCACGGATAAGGCGTGCCGAAGAAGTCGCGCCGGGCGCGTCCTACCTCGTCCTTGTGCGCGATGTCGGTGACATAGATCACCAGCTTGGTGATGCTGCCGACGCTGCCGCCGGCGGCCTCCACCAGATCGCGGATCTTGCCCAGCACCACCAGCGTCTGCTGGTAGGTGTCCAGCGTCTGCTGGCGCGAGGCCGGATGTGCGGTCATGCCGGACATCACGATCTCGTCGCCCACCACCAGGCAGTTGGACCAGGTGGCCGTGGCCAGCTCGGGGACCTTGTCGGTCTTCACATGGCGCACGGCGACCGGGCTTGCTGCGTGGTTCATGCTGCCTTCACCGGCGCCTTGGCCGCGGCCAGTTCTTCTTCCCGCGCCAGCTGGGCCTTGGCCAGACCGCGCAGGTGACGACGCAGGCGCACGATGCCCATGTCGTGCTGGTACAGCATCTCGCGCTGGTTGGCGTCGGGCTCCATCAGTTCCAGCACCACGCGGTCCTGTTCCAGCACGTTCCAGTGGCGCGCTTCCAGGCGGTTGCGGTAGAGGAAGCGCCAGGTGTCGCGCTGCCAGCCGGACAGCTTGCGGCAGCGCCAGTGGAACACCGCCGCGATGTTGTCCACGATGGGCGTGTAGCTGCCGATGATCACGAAGCTGCCGCCCGGGCCGCCGGTCTTGGGATAGGGAATGGCCAGGCGCATCCAGTGCAGGTCGGTATCGCCCCATTCGGTCCAGTCGAAGTTGACGTCGCGCTGGCCTTCCTTCTCGAAGACGAAGCCGATGTCGGTCTCGCGGATGCCGAAGCTGGCGGTGTTGTCGCCTTCGGCCATGGAGTGCGACTGCTTGTGCAGGAAGGTGCCGTGCATGGGGTCCATCACGTTGTCCAGCACGTAGCGGTAATCACCCTTCCATTCGGTGTAGCACAGGAAGTTGGAATACTCGGGACTGGTCAGTTCTTCCGGCAGGCGCAGCGGCGGCGGGGTGTCGATATCTTCCATGCTGTTGTAGAGGAAGATGGCGCCGGCCGCTTCGGTGACGTGGAAGCGACGCGTGGCCTTGGCGCCCTCCAGCTTGCAGCCGGGGCTGCCGGGTACGCTGGTGACCACGCCGTCGAAGCGCACCTGCACGCCGTGGTAGCCACAGGCGATGCGGTCACCCATGGGGATGCCCATGGACAGCGGTGCGCCACGGTGCGGGCAGTGGTCTTCCAGGGCATGCAGCTTGCCCGAGGGCTCGCGCCAGAACACGAATTTCTTGCCCAGGCGACGCAGCGAGACCGGCTTCTCGGCCACGAACTCGGACGGGCAGATCGGGTACCACAGGTCTTTCAGGCCGACGGCGAGGACGGCGTCGACGGGATCATTGGCGGTGGTTCTCATTTGGATACTCTCCTGTAGGCTGGCTTGGCGTCTGGACGGATCAGGCGGCCAGGCGGGCAATCTCTTCCTGGAAGTTGGCGGCGGTCCACACGCCCTGGTTGTAGGGGCAGCTCGGACCGGTACGGTTCAGGTGTGCCACCAGCGCATCCAGCTCGTGGATGCCAGCGGCATAGGCGCGCTCGATGGAGTCGCCCAGCAGGTCTTCGAACTGGGTCGGCGCACGGCGACGTGCCTGGTGCGGATTGAGATAGACATCGGTAACAGTTGCAACCATCATTGGCCTCCATTTCTGACGCGCTCGCGGATACGCTCGCGCACGGGAACAAAATCGTAAGTGGGGTAGCACTCGGTACGGAACACACCCCAGGCCGAGCGCTCCAGCTCGACATTGACTTGCGGCAGCAGCGCCGGCGGCAGCTCCAGGGTGACGATCTGGCCCAGGCCCATGGCCACGGTCCAGGACACCACGCGACAACCTTCCACCGGGAAGCGCTCCCACCAGTCCATCTGCTTCATGTGCGCCTGGATCTGCTCCAGGTTCTTCGACTGGTCATGCCTGAGCAAGATGGTCAGGAGCATGCGGTCGGAGTGGGTCTCTGCACTCATCGCTGGCTCACGCAGGGACGGCGGTGGATTCAGGCTGCGCATCCAGCGGCGTGGTCCAGGCGTCATAGCCATAGACCCAGTCGGCGTTGCCGCCCTCGCGCAGCCAGTTGTTGCCACGTGAACCGATCTGGATCTTCGAGGCACGTTCCATGCGCAACTGCGCATAGGCATGCAAGGATCCTGCCACCTGCTCCAGCGTGGTGACCTTGGCCAGGCAGCGCGCCAGCACCACCGCATCCTCGATGGCCATGCCGGCGCCCTGCGCCATGAACGGCATCATCGGATGGCAGGCATCACCCAGCAGCGCCATGTTGCCGCGCGCCCAGGCCGGCAGCGGATCGCGTTCATACAGCGCGGTCTTGAGCACTTCGTCGCAGGCATCCAGCAAGGCCGTGGCGTCGGGATGGAAACCGGCGTAGCTATCGCGCAGTTCCTGCACGTTGCCCGGAGTGGTCCAGGATTCCAGGTGCCAGCTTTCTTGCGCGGTGGTAGCGAAGATGAAGATGTCTTCACCGCGATTGAGCGGGAAGGTCACGATCTGGCTTTCCGGGTTCGGCCCCCACCACTTGGTGAAGGCCTGCAGGTTCGGCACGCCGGCCACGCGGGAGGCCGGCACCACGGCGCGGAAGGCCACCACGCCGGTAAAGCGCGGGCTCTCGGCACCGAACATGGCAGTGCGCACGGCGGAGTGGATGCCATCGCCACCGATGAGCACGTCCACGCGGTCCGTGCTGCCATCGGTGAAGTGCAGATGGATGCCATCGCCCTCTTCGCTGATCTTCTCGGCGCGCTTGGCAAAGCGCACCTGCTCCAGCGGGAATACCTCGGCCAGCGCCGCCAGCAGGTCGGCACGGTGGATGGTCAGTTGCGGTGCGCCGTATTTCTGCTCGGCGGTGTCGCCCATGGCCAGGCGCGAGGTTTCCTCGCCGCTGTCCCAGGTACGGCTGATGCGGTGGGTGGGACGGGCCGCGGTACGGCGCACGGCCTCGCCGATACCCAGTCCATCGAGTGCACGCACTGCGTTTGGGGTGAGGTTGATATCCGCGCCCACGCGCAGGAATTGCTTGGACTGTTCATACACCACCACCTCATGGCCCGCGCGCTGCAGGGCGATGGCGGCGGTCAGGCCGCCGATGCCGGCGCCCAGGATTCCGATCTTGAAGGACATCTGGATTTCCTTTCTACAAATGACGGATTGCCGTCTTACTTGCCGGCCGGCGCGCGGTCGGTCAGGAACTTGCCGCTGGGGCCTTGCGCATTCTTCTGGCGGCGGGTGTTGCCGTCGATGCCGCCATCGATGGCCCATTCGGCGAACACGGTCGGGCCGGGTTCGAAGTCACGCGGCTCCCAGTGGGCATCGAGCTGGTCTTCATCGGCGTAGTATTCGATCAGGCCACCGGCCGGATTCTTGAAGTACCAGAAGTAGGCCGAGGAAATCGGATGACGGCCCGGACCCAGTTGGGTATCCCAGCCCTTGCGCGACATGTGCATGCCACCGCCGAAGACTTCATGGATGTCGCGCACGGTGAAGGCGACGTGGTTCAAGCCCGACCTTGCCTCCGGCGGTTGCAGCAGGAAGATGTCGTGATGCCCGCCGACATCGGCGCAGCGCAGGAAGGCGCCGCGTTCCGGATAGCGGTCCGAGGGCACGAAGCCGAAGTTCTCGCAATAGAAGCGTTCGCAGGCCTTGACGTCCTTGACGAAGAACACCACGTGGCCCACCTCGATGGGCGTGGCACGTTCGTAGATGGGACTGCGCTGGTTGATGCGGTTCTTTTCGTTCCAGGTGTTCATGCGTGCGCATTCGACCTCGACATCACGCTTGACCGAGACCTGGAAGCGCACCGCCAGGCCGTTCGGATCGGTGCAACCGACGCGCTTGCCGTCATTGACGTAGCCCGGCAGACCGCTAATGCGGTCGGCGAACTTGTCCAGCACGGCGGCCGAGGACACGCCCCACACCACTTCGCGCAGGGTCGGTCCGGCTTCGATGGCCGGCGGCAGGCCGGGGTCGGCGCTGTCGCGCACGATGACGCGGCAGCCGTTCTGCGATTCGAAGACCAGTTCGGCTGCGCTTTCCTGCGCCAGCAGCATGCCCCAGTCGAGGAAGAACTGGCGGCAGGTCGGCAAGTCGTCCGCGCCGTAGATGATTTCGTCGATACCCAATACGTCCATGTGTGTCTCCAATACGTGTTCAGGGGGGGCGGCGCTCTTAGCCGGCCCAGGGCAAGGGCTGTTCGTTCATGCCCCAGTACATGGCCTTCTGCTCCATGTACTGCAGGATGCCCAGCCTGCCCTTCTCGCGACCCAGGCCGCTGTCGCGCCAGCCGCCGAAGGGGGTCGAGATCGAGAATTGCTTGTAGGTGTTGATCCAGACATTGCCAGCCTGCACTGCGCGGCCGATGCGCCAGGCGCGCTTGTAGTCGCGTGTCCAGATACCGGCTGCGAGCGCATAGACGCTGTCGTTGGCTTGCCGGATCAGGTCGTCTTCGTTGTCGAAGGGCATGGCCACCAGCACCGGTCCGAAGATTTCTTCCTGACAGATGCGTTGCTCATTGCTGACGCCTTCGATGATGGTCGGGGTGTAGTAGTAACCGCGCTCGAACTGCGCGCCCTGCGGACGCACGCCACCGGTGCGGATGCGGCCGCCATCGGTGACGCCGATGTCGACATAGCGCTCGATGCCTTCGCGATGGCGGGCGGTGATCAGCGGCCCCATCTGGGTGCGCTCGTCGGCCGGATCGCCCACGCGCAGTGCGGCGGCACCGGCGGCCAGGCGCTCCATGAAACCGTCGTACAGCGAGCGCGCCACGAACAGGCGCGAGCCGGCGATGCAGGATTCACCGGAACTGCTGAAGATGCCATACAGCACACCGGCCACGGCATGGTCGAGATCGGCATCCTCGAACACCATGGTGGGCGACTTGCCGCCCAGTTCCAGCGAGACCGGCATCATCTTGTCGGCGGCGATGTGGGCGATGTGCTTGCCGGTGGTGGTGCCACCGGTGAAGGAGACGCGCTTGACCAGCGGATGCAGGGTGATGGCGTCGCCGATCACCGAGCCCTTGCCCGGCAGCACGCTGATCATGCCGGCCGGCACGCCGGCTTCGATGCAGATGCGCGCCAGTTCCAGCGCGGCCAGCGGGGTCACCTCGGCCGGCTTGACCACCACTGCATTGCCGGCAGCCAGGGCCGGCGCCATCTTCTGGGCCTCGCTGGCGATCGGCGAATTCCACGGTGTGATGGCGGCCACCACGCCCATGGGTTCATACACGCTCATGGTGAGGTTGTCGCCGCGCATGGGCGTGAGGGTTTCTTCCAGGGTTTCACAGGCGGCCGCGAAGAACTGGAAGGTGCCGGCAGCACTGGCCACCAGATTGCGCGTCTCGCTGATGGGCTTGCCATTGTCCAGGCGCTGCATCTGCGCCAGCGCTTCGCCGCGTTCGCGTATCAGCTGCGCCACGCGGTACAGCACGGTGGCACGTTCATGCGGCTTCTTCTGCGCCCAGCCGCTGGTGCGGAAGGCGTGGTCGGCACCGGCGATGGCCTCTTCCACATCGGCCACGCTGGCCGCATGGAGGTAGGCCACCGGCTCACCCGTGGCCGGGTAGAGCGTGGCATAACGGTCGCCGCCACCCAGTCGCCATTGACCGGCGATGCAGATCGGCAGCGTTTCGTTCAGATTCATCATGGTCGACATGTCCTTGCGAAGCTCAGATATTCAGATACTCAACTGCTCAGATCGACAGCGCATGGGCACGATTGCCCAGGGCGCGTACGACGCTGTAGACGGTCAGCGCCGAGGTCTTGGGATTGGCCGCCAGCGGCTTGCCGCGCATGGTCAGCTCGAAGCCGCCGAAGGCGCCCCGCGCTTCCACGTAGTGCACGTTCTCGCTCACGCCCGGATCGGCATACAGGCGCACCCGGGTCTGGTCCAGGCCCAGGCCGGCCAGCGACAGCGTGGCGGCGACGTTGGCATTCTTGGGATACAGGCGCGCCGCTTCGCGGGCGCTGCCTTCGAAGATGACGGTCGGCTCCTTGAGCGCATCCAGATCGAAGGCGGCCTCGGCCGGCGTATCCTTCCATGCCTGCGGCGGCTTGCGGCCGGTATAGACCACCGATTCCAGCCCGCCGACCTTGGCCGCGGCCAGGGCGTCGATGGCGCCGATGGCGCCGGAAAGCAGCTGCACCTGGGTCTTGCCGGCGCGGGCAGCGGCTTCCAGCTTGTCGACCAGGCCAGGTTCGGACAAGGCGCCGATGGACACCACCATGCAGGGGATGCCGCGCTCCAGCGCCGGGATGATGTGTTCGGCGATGGCCTGGTGGCCGGCGCATTCGATCAGCAGGTCGGGACGCTCGTCGCCCAGCCGCGACACCACCCGGGCCGTCGGTGCCAGTGTGGAGACGGTGCTGCGGGCGCGCTCCATGTGCGCCTCCGGCACCACCACCATGTCGAAGGCGACCTCGGGATCACTCTTCAAGATCTCCATGACGCCCACGCCGATGGCGCCGCATCCGATCATCGATACGTGCAGCATGCTCGGCTCCTCAGGCGGTGGCCGCGGTAGCGGCAGCGGCGACCACGGCTGCTGCTGCGGCGGCGGCCTTTTCCGCGCTTTCCGCGTTTTCCGTCTGATTGACCGGAGGGCCGGCGAAGGCAGTCTTGAAGCTGCCGATGGTCAGCATGTCGATCTCCAGCAGGAAGGGGCCCTTCTGCGACAGCGCCTCGTCCAGCGCCCCGGCCACCTCGGCCAGGTTGCCCACGCGCTGGTGACGCAGCTTCAGCGCCGAGGACAGTTCGGCATAATCGGGCGTGTGCAGGTCCACGTAGTGGCGGCGACCGCCGTATTGCGCATCCTGGATGTTCTTGATGACGCCGTAGCCCTTGTCGTTCATCAGCACGATCACCATGTCAGCCTGTTCCTGCACGGCCGTGGCCAGCTCGCCCAGATTGAGGATGAAGCCGCCATCACCAGCCAGGGTGAAGGTCTTCTTGCCGGACTGCGTGACCGCTGCGCCGATGGCCGCGCCGATACCCATGGCCAGGCCCTGACCGATGCCGCCGCCCAGCGCATGCACGCCGGCACGCGGATCGAAGATACGCAGGTAGCGGTTGCCCCAGGTGCTGTTGGAGACGGTGACGTCGCGCACCCAGTTGAACTCGCGGCCAGCCGCCTGCTGCAACTGATCCACCAGGGCGCTATAGGGGCCGAGGCCATCGACCAGGCCATGCACCGCGGTATCGCGTGCCTTCTGCAGGTCGGCCATGAAGCCCGGATCGACCTTCAGCGCGGCCAGGCGGTCGGCCAGGCCGGACAGTACCAGCGCCGAATCACCGCAGACGAAATAATCGCTGGTGTAGCAGCGGCCTTCGGCAGCCGGATCGGCATCCACGCGATACAGCGGACGCGGCAGTTTCAGTTCGTACTTCAGGGTTTCATTGCCGCGCAGGCGCGAGCCGACCACCAGCATGGCGTCGCAGCTCTGATAGAAATGCTCGACCGGCTTGTGCAGGTTGAAGGCGCCCAGCGAGCGCGGATCATCCTCGGCCACGATGCCGCGACCCTGGGTGCTGGTGACCACGCCGAAGCCCAGGTCCATCAGGCGCTTTACCTGCGCGCCGGCATGACGCGCCCCGCCGCCCAGCCACAGCAGCGGACGCTTGGCCTTCATCAGGCGCTCGGCCAGTTCATCCAGCGCGCGCGCCGACGGCACGCTTTGCGGGATGGCCAGCGGTTGCAGGTTGCTGGGCATGGGGATCAGGGCAGCCTGGATGTCGATGGGGATTTCCACCGAGACCGGGCCCATCGGCGGGGTCAGTGCAGTCTGCACGGCCAGCTTGATGGTGCTGATGGCGGTCTCGACGCTACGGATGCGGAAGGCCGCCTTGGAGATGGCCTTGAGCATGCTCAACTGGTCCGGCGCTTCGTGGATGTAGGCCAGGCTCTGGTCCAGGTAAGGCGTCTCGATCTGACCGGTCAGGTGCAGCAGCGGCGTACCGGCGGTCAAGGCTTCCACCATGGCGCCGGCGGCATTGCCGGCGGCGGTGCCGGTGGAGGTCAGACATACGCCCAGGCCACCGGTGGTGCGGGCATAGGCGTCAGCCATGTTGGCGCCGCCGGCTTCGCCGCGGGCCGGGATGAAGCGGATCTTGCCACGCTCGCCGAAGGCGTCGAGGATGGGCATGTTGTGGATCGAGATCACGCCGAAGGCAGCCTTCACGCCGCACTGTTCGAGGAAAGCCGCGATGGCGCAGCCGACGGTCACTTGCTGGTTGGTATTAGACATGGCGGGAAAGTCCTCCTGAAACATCGATATGGCTGCCTGTGGTGTACGAGGAAAGCGGCGTGGCGAGGAATACGATCGCCTGCGCGGCTTCCCGGGGAAGGCCGAGACGGCCGAGTTGAATCTGTTTCTTTGCGGCCAGCGCGGCGGTCCATTGGGCCCAGCTCTGGTCCTGCAGTTCGGGGCCGCGCGCAGCATAGCGGCGGCGCCATTGGCCCGACTCCACCAGGCCGATCAGGATGCCGTTCACGCGCACGCGGGCGGCGTCGCCATTGGCCAGTTCGGTGGCCAGCGAGCGCACCAGGTTGTGCACGCCGGCGCGGGCGGCGGAAGTCGCTACCATGTGCGGCTCGGGTTGCGTGGCCAGCAGCGAGTTGACGCAGACGATGGCGGCATCCCCGTGCTGCGCGCTCATGGCCTGCAGTTGCGGCAGGAAGGCACGGGTCGGGTAGATCACGGAAAAGAATTTGAGGCGCAGCTCTTCGCTCCAGGCCTCGTCGGCGGTATCGGCAAAGGTCGAGACGCGGCCCTGGCCGGCGTTGTTGACCAGCATGGACACCGCGCCCAGGGTGTTTTCCACCGAGGCGGCGAAGGCCTGCACCTGCTCCTGCGACAGCACGTCGCAAGGGGCGCTATACAGGCGGGCCTGCGGGTAGCGCTCGCGCAGCGCAGCTTCGGCGTCCTTCAGCCGGGCACCATCACGGCCGCAGAAGGCCACGGCTGCGCCCGCTTCCAGCAGCAGTTCCACGGTCGCCAGACCGATGCCGGAAGAGCCGCCGGTGACCACGGCCACCTTGCCCTGGAGAGAAGTCATTGCCATCTCAGCCCCGCCACATGTTGACTACCTTGGCACCACCCTGCGGGGCGTGGTCCAGCAGGCGGGACAGTTCGGCCGCGGTATCGCGCACGCGGGCCACGATGATGTCGAGCTGGCTGGCGTCGATGTGCGGCGAAGGGATCGTGGCGCCCATGGCGGCCACCACATTGCCAGAGTGATCGCGCACCGGTGCGGCGACGGTGGAGATGCTGGTTTCGAAGAAACCTTCCTGCAGCACGAAGCCACGTTCCTTGTCGGCCTGCACCATGTCGAACAGTTCGACCACGGTCTTGGGGGTGTTGCTGGAAAAGACTTCCAGGTGTTCTTCCGGATACAGGGCGCGCAGTTGCGGCAGGCTCAGGTCTTCCAGCAGCACCCGGCCCAGCACGGTGGCATGCGCCGGCAGGCGGGTGCCGACGTTGACATGGCTGGTGAAGGCGGTCTGGGTGACCGACTTGGCGACATAGACGATGGAGCGGCCATCGCGCACCACCAGGTTGCAGGAATAGCCGATCTCGTCGCGCAGGCGGTCCAGCAGCGGGCGGCCGATCTCGGTCAGTTCCAGCGAGGCCAGGTATTCGAAGCCCAGGCGCAGCACCGACATGCCCAGGCGATAGTCACGCCCGCCGTCGGCACGCTCGACGAAGCCCATGCGTTCCAGCGTGGCCAGGAGGCGGAACACGGTAGAGCGCGGGATGTCCAGGCGACGCGCCAGTTCGGGCGCGGACAGGGTCTTGTCCTGGCGGCTGAATTCGCACAGCAGGCGCAGGCCGCGTTCCAGGCCGGGGACGGAATACTTGTCTTGCGACTCTTCTTCTGGCATCACTGGTTTGTTCATGATGATTTTCTGTTCTAGTTGGTTGAGGTGAGTTGCGCGCTGATCAGCGCAGCAAATTGCGACGGCTGCTCGATATAGCAGGCATGACCGGCCGCGTCCACCAGCTTGAAGGGAAGTTCGAACTGCCTGGCCAGCCCTTCACTGGCCTCCGGGGTGGTGACGATGTCCTCGGCTCCGCATGCCACCGACAACCCCCGTCGTGGTGCAGCCTGCAGGTAAGGCGCGATATCGTCACCGCACAACAATTGCACGGCCTGGGTGTAGCCCGAGGCGTCCAGCCACTGCATGTTCCAGCGCACCCAGGCGTGGTCCTGCGCGCTGGCGTGGGCCGACAGCAGGCGCGTCGGCTTCTGCGCCATGCCGACGATGCCCAGGGTGCGCAAGGCGCCCAGCCGCTCTTCCCGCACCTGGTGCGCGCGCTCTTGCTTGCTGGCGGCGCCGTAGCCCAGCGCCGGATCGGCCAGCAGCGTGCGGCGTGCGCGGCCATCGCCATGGGCCAGGTAGGCTGCGGCCATCAACGCGCCCAGCGAATGGCCGACCAGCACGCACTGCTCGACTTCCAGCGCCTGCAGCATGTCCTGCAGACGCCTTGCATAATCGACCGCCTTGGGCTGGCTCATCGTCAGCGGTGTGGAACGGCCGTAACCGGGCGCGTTCCAGGCGATCACGCGGGCCTGCGACTCCAGCTTGAGCGCGCACTGCAACCACGAGGCCGCGCCCGAGCTGATGCCATGCAACAGCACCACCACCGGACCGCTGCCGCAGCTGCGGTAGCTGACACGGCCGCCCGGCACCTCGACGCTGCCCTCGGCGAAGCGGCCTTCCAGCAGGGCCAGCGGTTCGCGCAGGGCGTCGTCGCAGCTGACTGCGGTGGCGGAGGCGATGGAGGTGTGAGGATGCATGGTGTGGTGCTCTGCAATCAGCGCTTGACCGAGGTCAGCGGATGATCCGGCGGATAGGTCGGGGTGATGGGCTTCTTGGCGCCCAGCATCACGCACATCAGGGCGTCTTCGTCACCGATGTTGATCTCTTCGCGATACACGCCCGGCGGCACCGAGACCACGTCACGGTCGGTGAGGATGGTCTCGAAGCGCTCGCCATCCTTTTCCAGCACCAGCTTGAGCTTGCCGCGCAGGACGAAGAACACTTCTTCCACGTCCACGTGCAGGTGCGACGGGCCTTCGTGGCCGGCCGGGATGATCATGGTCGAGAAGGTGAAATGCTCGGAGGGGATGACGTTGGCGTCATGCGCCACACCCGTGCCACCGGTGCCGATGTAGCGCATCTGGGCGCGACGGTACTTGGGGTCGTAGTCGGCCTGGAACTTCAGTGCGTTCCAGTCGTACTTGCGGGTGGACAGGCGCGCCACGCGCGATTCCATCCAGTCGGCGAAGCTGGCGCCGGCGGGGCGATCCCAGCTGCGGCCCATGTTTTCCTGTTCGGACATATCGGTCATGCTTTTCTCCTTGAAGGGGTCCGGAGTGATCCGGGTTGATCTGGCAAGAAATACGTTTTCAATGCATCACGAAGCCACCGTTGACCGCCATCACCTGACCGGTGAAGAAGCGCGCCATCTCCGACAGCGCGAACACCACTGCGCCACAGACATCCTCGGGCAACTGGTCACGCCGGATGGCACGGCCGTCCAGGTAGTGCTGGTGCCGCGCCTGCGGTACATACTGCGTGGCTTCCACCAGCGTCAGGCCCGGTGCCACCGCATTGACGGTGATGTTGTCGGCGCCCAGCTCGCGTGCCAGCGAACGGGTCATGCCGATCACCGCACTCTTGCTGGCCACGTAGGCCAGCAGGTTGGGGGCGCCCCACAACGGGGTATCGGACGACAGGTTCACCACCGCGCCGCGCCCCGAGGCACGCAGCGCCGGCAGGCAGGCATTGGTCATCAGCCAGGTACCGCGCACGTTGACATCCATGACGCGGTCCCACATGTCCACTTCCAGCTGCTCGCTGCTCTTGCCGCCGGAGTTGGTGATGGCGGCGTTGTTGACCAGGCCGTCGAGTCCGCCCAGCCATTGCGTGGCGGCCGCCGCGCAGGCCTTCACCGAGGCCGGATCGGCCAGGTCCAGTGCAAAGCCCTCGACCTGCAGGCCACGTTGTTTCAGGGCGGCCACCGAGGCCGCCAGTTCTTCCTGCAGGATGTCGGCCATGGCCACCGTGGCCCCGGCGGCGGCGATGGCGTCCACGAACGCCAGGCCGAGGCCGCGTGCCGCGCCAGTGACCAGAATGCGTCGTCCCGCCAAAAGTGTCGCCGTGCTTGCTGCTGACATGTGCTTGCTCCTGTTGCGCTGGTTGAGTCTCTGGATTCAGACGGTGCTGGTATTGGCCTTGGGCAGGTAGTGCAGGACCTTGCGTTCGGCCCAGACCACCACGCCGTAGGTGACCACGCCGATCAGGGTCAGTGCGACGATGGAGACGAAGACGGCAGCGGTATTGCCCTGCCCTTCGCCATCGACCAGCAGATAACCCAGGCCCTGGTTGCCGCCCACCAGTTCACCCACGGTCACGCCGATCACCGACAGCGTGGAGGCGATGCGGAGGCCCGAGAACAGCGCCGGCAGCGCCGAACGGAACTCGACCAGGTGGAAGATCTGCCAACGGCCGGCATTGAGCGTGCGCACCAGGTTGACCATGTCGGGATCGACGGTACGGATGGCCGAGAGCACGTTGATCATGATCGGGAAGAACACGATCAGCACCGCCACGATGATCTTGGGATAGATGGTGTAGCCCAGCCACATCACGAACAGGGGGGCAAAGGCCACCTTGGGCGCGATCTGCAGCGCCAGGATGTAAGGCGAGAGCATGGCCTCGGCCCGTGGCGAGAGGCCCAGCGCGACACCGACGGCCAGGCCCAGCAAGGCGCCGAAGAGGAAGCCGAACACCACTTCCATGGCGGTGATGCCGAAGTGCTGCAACAGTTGCGCGTTGTTCCACATCACCACCGCTTCACGCACCACCTGCATGAAGTTGGGCAGGATGTATTCAGGCATGCCCAGCATGCCCGGGCCCCACTGCCACGCGGCGATGAACACCACCAGCAGCGCCAGGCTGCCGCACACCGTGCGGGCCTTGTCGTTCAACAGCGGACGGCGTGCCGTCGGCTTGACCGGATTGGGCGAGGACGTTGGCTCGGGACTGGACATGGTCAGGTCATTGGCTGTGGTGGTATTCATGATTACTTGGCGACTCCGACGAACTGGTTGGTGAAGAGCTCGTTGACCGGCGTGGCCTTGGTGACGATGCCTTCGCTGACGTAGAACTTCTGCACCGCTTCCATGCGCGCCTGGTCGATCTGGCCCAGGGTCTTCTGGTTGGCGTAGACGTACTTGTTGTACATCTCGAAGGTGGCCTGGATGCTGGCTTCCTTGCCCTTGTAGGTGGGCAGCGCAGCGACGTAGTCATCGGCGGCGGCCTTGGGGTCCTTCATGATGTCCTGCATGCCGCGCAGGGTGGCGCGCACCAGGCGCTTGAGCAGCTCCGGATTCTTCTTGATGGTGTCGTCGGAGGCCAGGATGGCCTGGGCCATGCTCTTGAAGCCGCCGTTGTCCAGCAGTTCGACCTTGGCACCGGCATCGGTGGCATTGACCACCCAGTCCGGCACGCCGGCGAAGGCCTGCGACTTGCCCGAGGTATACAGCTGCCAGACACCCGAGGGGCCGGCGGCCTGGATCTGCACGTCGGTCTTGGACAGGCCGGCGGTCTTCAGGCTACCCAGGAAGGCGTAATAGGTGGTGTCGGTATAGGACATCACGGTGACGGTCTTGCCCTTGAGGTCTTTGAGGCCCTTGATGCCGTCGGCCGGATTGGCCGCCACCATGGTCACCGAACCGGCGCCCAGCACGGCGATGGCCTTGACCGGGATGCCGTTGGCGCGCACCACGATGGGGGTGTCGCCGATGGCGCCACCGATGACGGCATTGCCGGCACCGATCTGCTTGGCCACGTCCACGCCGCCCTTGGCGACGATGAAGCTGACCTTCAGGTTTTCATCGGCGTAATAGCCTTTGTGCTGGGCTAGCACCCAGGGGGCGAAGGCCGGCGAATTGGGTGGTGCAGGCAGCAGGTAGGTCACTTCTTCCGGCGCAGCGTGCGCGGCCATGGGCAGGACGGCGGCGCCCGTGGCGGCGACCAGGGCAAGTGCACTACAGGCGGATGCGAACAGGTTCTTCATGGTTTCTGGCTCTCCCTTGGGGTCTCTCTGTTGACGGGTGAAGATGCAGCGTGAAATCAGTGCAGCTCGGCGGTCTCTTTGCCCACCTTGAGCAGTTCCATCAGGCGCCCTTGCAAGGGGCCGATCTCGGGCAGCTTGCGACGCTCCAGCGGGTTGTCGCGGAACGGCAGGTCCACCACGATTTCCTCGACGATGGTGCCGGGACGCTCGCTCATGACCAGCAGGCGGTCCGACAGGGCGATGGCTTCCACCAGATCGTGGGTGATGAAGAGCGCGGTCTTCTTCTTTTCGTAAAGCATCTTGGCCAGGTCCTGCTGCAGCACCATCTTGGTCTGCGCATCCAGGGCCGAGAACGGTTCGTCCAGCAGCAGCACCTGCGGGTCCACCGCCAGCGTGCGGGCCAGCGCAGCGCGCTGGCGCATGCCGCCGGAGAGCTGGTACGGGTAATGCTCTTCAAAGCCCTTGAGGTGGCACTTGGCCAGCAGCTCGTCGGCGATGCGTCGGCGCTCGGCCTCGCGCATGCCGTCGATTTCCAGGCCCAGGGTGACGTTGGCGCGGATATTGCGCCAGGGCATGAGCAGGTCCTTCTGCAGCATGAAGGCCACCTTGCGGACCGGCTTGGTCACGCGCTCGCCGCCGACGAAGACTTCGCCTTCGGTGGGCAGGTAGAGACCGGCGCCCATGTTGAGCAGGGTGCTCTTGCCACAGCCCGAGGGGCCGATGATGGAGACCACCTCGCCGCTCTTGATGGACAGGTTGACGTTGGTGACAGCGGCGCGCGCTTGCGCCGTCTGGCGATCGACAAAGCTTTTGCCGACCTTGCGGAATTCGATTTCGATCATGTTGCCTCTGCTGATTGCCATAGCGCGCTGTTGCGCCCCAGCTATTCTTCCCGGCTGCCGTCTCTGCGGACGGGTGCCTCCTGCCGGGCACCGAAACGTTCCATATATGAAACAGCAATTTATATATGGGAGATATTCGTAGTCAATATAGCAGATATCTCAAAACAAAATGACTTATTTTGTTCCATATATGAACTGATGGTTTATATAAAAACCGTTTTGCTCGTTTTATGCAAACAGCGTGCCAGGCTGGAAAGCCTGATTTCTGCGCTTTCCGCGGCTGGGAACTCACCAAAGACAGGCATGCAGCGCCGCACCGGTGCGCCTTTTGCACCGTGGCGGCCCCTGTCGCGATGACGACACAGTGTGGTGCGGCGGAATGAAAACGCCGGCCTGAAGCGGCCGGCGTATTAAGCGGGGAAGAAAGAGCGAGGGAAAGACAGTAATACAGTTCAGTCAAGAAAGAATCGCCGCGCCAGATGACTTTGGCGCAGCGATTTTGCTTGGTTCTCTTCAAGCCATCTGAAACCGATCGGACTGAGTAGGCCCTTTAGGGCCGTATCGAAGCCTGTCCTGAGCCTGTCGAAGGGGCGCTGCTCAGCTTGTGGCGCGCCTTCGATACGCGGCTACGCCGCTACTCAGGACGAACGGTCAGCGGTGGAGCAAGCAAAGTCTGAGCAAGCTTTCGGGCTGGTAACAAGCTTAACTGAACGGCATTAGCGGGAAAGGCAGTGGAATCAGTGCAGGCTGCGGCCCCGGTGCTCCAGACGCGACAGCCAGCGCACCAGCGGCAGCAGCAGGATCAGGTAGAGCAGCGCCGCCAGCACGATGGGCGACGGGTTGTAGACCAGCGACTGGGCATCGCGCGCCACCCGCAGCAGTTCAGGCAGGGCCACCACACTGGCGATGGTGGTCAGCTTGATGACCTCGATGCAGTTGCCCACCAGGTCGGGCAGCGCATTGCGCGCCGCCTGCGGCACCACCACATAGGCCAGCGCCTGCCAGCGCGACAGGCCGGTGGAGCGTGCCGCTTCCATCTGGCCGCTGGGCACGCTTTCGATGCCGGCGCGCAGCACCTCGGCGAAATAGCTGGAATTGTTGAACATGAAGCCCAGCGCCACGGCCACCAGCTTGGGCAGCTCCAGCCCCAGGAAGGGGGCGCCGAAATAGATCAGGATCAGCAGCACCAGCGGCGGGAAGGAACGGAAGAAGTCCACATACACCGCCACCGCGATGCGCACCCCGCGTGAACGGCTCTGGGTGGCCAGCAAGGCCAGCAGCAGGCCCGAGAGCACGCCGATGGGAATCACCAGCAACGACAGCCAGACCGTGGTCCACAGGCCACCCAGCAGGAAGGGCAGCACCTGGCGATAGACCTCCAGGTTGAAGAAATTCTGCAGCAAGGCTTCCATGTGCGCCCTCTCCTATCGTTTCCAGCGCCAGCGGGTTTCCAGCCAGCGCGCGAACAAGACCACCGGAATGAAGATCAGCAGGTAGGCCGCGGCCCCCAGCATCAGCGGGGTGGGATTGCCGGCATTGCTGCTGGCGGCCTGGGCGGTATTGAGGATTTCCGACAGGGCCACCACCGAGCCCAGCGCGGTGTTCTTGGTGATCGAGATGACACGGTTGGTCAGCGCCGGTACGGCCATGCGCAAGGCCTGCGGCAGGATCACCGCGCCCATGGTCTGGCCCCAGGACAGGCCGGTGGAGCGCGCCGCTTCGCTCTGGCCACGCGGCAAGGCGGCGATGCCGGCCCAGATGCTTTCCTCGGCGTAGGCCGCCAGCACCAGGCTCAGCGCCAGCCAGGTGGCGGTGAAGGACGACATGGACAGGTCGATGTAGGGGAAGGCGAAGAACAGCACGATGATCAGGATCAGCGGCGGCAAGGCCCGCATGACATCGGCGAAGGCCACCACCATGAACACCAGGCCACGCTTGCCGGTGGCGCGCAGCACCGCCAGCAACAGGCCCAGCAGCAGCCCGGCGCCGATCACGGCCAGGCTCAGCAGGACGGTCACGCCCATGCCGCGCAGGATATCCGGCCAGTAGCGGGCGGCGATCTCGGCATTGAAGAAGGTAAAGAGGAATTGCTCCATGGCTCAGTGCTGTGCGGCGTAGCGGGCCACGAAGGCCTTGGTGCGGGCCTGTTGCGGATCGCCGAAGATCTGTTCGGGCGGGCCTTCCTCGACGATCACGCCGCCGTCCATGAACACCACGCGGTCGGCCGCCGCGCGGGCGAAGGCCATCTCGTGCGTGACCACCAGCATGGTCATGCCGGCCTCGCGCAACTGACGCATGACCTCCAGGACGCTACCCACCAGCTCGGGATCCAGCGCGCTGGTGGGTTCGTCGAACAGCATCACCTTGGGCTGCAGGGCGATGCCGCGGGCAATGCCCACGCGTTGCTGCTGGCCGCCGGACAGCTGGCCGGGATAGGCGGCCGCCTTCTCCAGCATGCCCACCTGCTCCAGCGCCCGTCGGGCACGGGCTTCGGCCTCGGCATGCGAGTGCTTCTGCACCTTCTTCAGGGCCAGCATCACGTTGCCCAGCACGCTCAGGTGCGGGTACAGGTTGAACTGCTGGAACACCATGCCGATCTGCTGGCGCACCGCATTGAGGTCGGTGCGGGCGTGCATGATGTCCACCCCATCCACCACGATCTGGCCGGCACTGGGCTCTTCCAGCCGGTTGCAGCAACGCAGCATGGTGCTCTTGCCCGAGCCGGACGGGCCGATCACGCAGATCAGCTGGCCGGTGCGCACGCGCAGGTCGATGCCGCGCAAGACCGTATTGCCTTCATAGGACTTGTGCAGGCCGACGATTTCGAGGATGGGGGCGGCAAGGTTCATGGGTGGTTCATCCGGTGAAAAGGGCCAGGATCAGTGGCACTTGAGCGTGACCGGCGTCGGGTCGTAGCCATCCAGGCCCGGCACGCCCTGCCCCACGCCGACCTTGACCACGGTGGCGTCTGGTGCGGGGGTATAGCCGAACCACTTCTGGGCGATCTTGCCCATCGTGCCGTCCTGCTTCATGCACTTGAGCGCCATGCCGGCGGCGTCGCGGCCGGCCTTGTCGTCCAGGCGGAAGGCCAGCGCCCAGACCAGGCCGGTCTTGACGGTATAGGTGGTCTGCACGGCCGGGTTCTGCTTGGCAGCCCAGGCCGCGACCGTGCTGCCGGCCAGGTTGGCGTCGGCGCGTCCCGATTGCACCGCCTGCACGGCATCGGCGTTGTTGCCGTAGACGTCGTACTTGAAGCCGTACTTGGGCGCATTGTCACGCGCCCACAGTTCATAGGCCGAGCCCTTGTTGACCGAGATGGTCTTGCCCTTGAGGTCTTCCAGGGCGGTGATGGCGGGTGCACCCTTCTTGATGACGAAGGTGTAGTCGGTATCGAGGTAGCCCTCGGTGAAGAGCATGGCCTTGGCGCGCTCGGGGGTGGCGGTCACCGGCGCCAGCACGAAGTCGTATTTCTTGGCGTTCAGGCCTGGTACCAGACCGGAGAATTCGGTGCCTTCGATCTCGATCTTGCGGCCCAGGCGGCGCGCCAGTTCTTCACCCAGGTCGATGTTGAAGCCTTGCAGGCCGCCGCCCAGCTTGACCATGGCATGCGGGGCGAAGGTGGCATCCACGCCGGTGCGCAGCGGCGCGCCCTGGGCGAATGCCCCGGCCGACAACAGCGCGCTGGCCGACAGGGCGACCAGCAGGGAACACTTCAGGGATAACTTGGATGGCAGGGCCAGGAAGGGCAACATCGCAACACTCCTCGATTGGGTGGAAGGTGGACAGGATTCAGGTGGACAGTTCGGACGGCGCCAGCGGTTCGCCGGCACCGGTGCGTTCGACGATGAGGCGGTAGTGTTCGGGACGACGGTGCTTGGCGAAATTGAAGACGTGCTGCAGGAAGGTCTCGCCCAGGCCCAGGTCGCAGTTGGCGAAGATGACTTCGTCTTCCTCGCCCTGGGCCTGCGCCACGATCTCGCCGGAAGGCGCGACGATGGCCGAGCCGCCGATCATGTGGAAGCCGTCTTCAAACCCGCACTTGGCGGCGGCCGCCACCCACAGGCCGTTCTGGTAGGCATTGGCCTGCAGCGACAGCAGGTGGTGGAACATGCGCAGGTGCGGTGGCTCGTTCCAGTGGATGTTCCAGGACGGCGTGTTGTAGCCCAGCGTGACGATGCGCGCGCTCTGCAGGCTCATGACGCGATAGGTCTCCGGCCAGCGGCGGTCGTTGCACAGGCATTGGCCGATGCGGGTACCCAGCATGTCGGTGACGCCGAAGCCATCGTTGCCGACCTCGAAGTATTTCTTTTCCAGGTGCTGGAACGGCGCCTCTGGCTTGTGATCGCTATGGCCGGGCAGGTGGATCTTGCGATAGCGCGCCACGATCTGCGCCTTGTCATCGACCAGGATGGCGGTGTTGTAGTGATGGCCATCGGCGGTCAGTTCGGCATAGCCGAGATAGAAGCCGATGCCCAGTTGCGCCGCCAGTTCGAACAGCGGGCGGGTCTGCGGCCCCGGCATCTCGGACTCGAAGAAACGGGCATCGACCTCGGCCTGGTCTTCCATCCAGTAACGCGGGAAAAAGGTGGTCAGTGCCAGTTCCGGGAAGACCACCATCTTCGCGCCGCGCGAGGCGGCTTCACGCATCATCTCCAGCAGGCGGCGCACCACGGTGGCTCGATCCTCGGCCAGTTGCACCGGCCCCATCTGCGCCACGGCCAGGCCGAAGCGTTTGTGATTGCTTGCGTTCATTGCTGCTCCCATGCTTTTCCCTTGAGGCCGAGCAAGCCCGGCAGATTGCTGCGCGATGGCCGTTGCGCGATGCTGGCCGGTTCCGGACACTGGCGCGCGATATAGCGGCCCGATCCGCGCTGCACTTTCAGTTCGCCCTCGCTGACCACCACCCGGCCACGGCTGGTGACCACTTCCGGCCAGCCCTTGATCTGCCGGCCTTCATAGGGGGTGTAACCGACGTTGTCGTGCAGCAGGTCGGCCGTGATGGTGGTTTCGCGTTCGGGGTTCCAGATCACCAGGTCGGCATCCAGGCCCTCGGCGATGTTGCCCTTGCAGTGCGACAGGCCATACATGTGGGCGTGGTTGGTGGCGCTCAGTCGCACGAATTCGTGGATGTCGATACGCCCGCCCAGCACGCCTTCGGAAAACAGCAGCGGCAGGCGTAGTTCGATACCGGGCACACCATTGGCCATTTCCTTGAAGGTAGTGTCTTCGCCACGCGGCAGCTTGCCGCTTTCGTCGAAGCGGTAAGGCGCATGGTCGGAGGAATACATGCCCAGCGTGCCATCCTTGAGTCCGGCCCAGACCGCCTCCTGGGCATTGGCGTCGCGCGGCGGCGGGCTGCAGCAATACTTGGCGCCTTCCACACCGGGCAGGTCGATATCCTCGGCGGTGAGGAACAGGTATTGCGGGCAGCTCTCGGCATAGATCTGCGCGCCCAGCAGCTTGGCATTGCGGATGGTCTGCACGGTTTCGGCGCCGGCCACGTGCACGATCAGCACCGGCACGCCGATCAGGCGCGACAGTGCAATGGCGCGGTTGCTGGCTTCGGCTTCGGCCAACGGGTCGTGCGCCACTGCGTGGAACTTGGGTGCGGTATGGCCCTGGTCCAGCAGGCGCGAGGCGAGCCAGCGGATCATGTCGTGGTTCTCGGCGTGGATCATCACCAGCGCCCCTTCCCTGCCGGCCAGCGCCATCACGTCCAGCAGCTGGTAGTCGTCCAGTTTCAAGGCGTTGTAGGTCATGTAGACCTTCAGCGAGGTGATGCCGTCGCGGATGGCCTGCGGCAGGTCGTGTTGCAATGCCTGCTCGTCAGGGTCGGCCAGGATCAGGTGGAAGCCGTAGTCGATGACCGCCTTCTCCCGGGCGCGCTGCGCGTAATCGGCAATCACGTCGGGAATGCGCTTGCCGCGATGCTGGGCGGCAAAGGGAATGATGGTGGTGGTGCCGCCGAAGGCCGCCGACACGGTGCCGGAATAGAAATCGTCGGCGCACATCATGCCCATGCCGGAAAGCTGTTCGATGTGGCAGTGACTGTCGATGCCACCGGGCAGCACCCAGCGACCGGCCGCGTCGATGTCTTCGCGCCCGGGCGACAGGCCCGGTGCGATGCGCACGATCACGCCATCCTTGACGCCGATGTCGGCCACGAAGGTGTCACGGTCGGTGGAGATGCGGCCGTTGCGGATGGTGAGGTCGAAGTCCATGCTCATTGCCTTCCTTATCGGAGTCTGCGTTCAGAAAGTGCCGGGATAGGCGCCGCCATCCATCAGCAGGTTCTGCCCGGTGACGAAACCGGCCTGGGCGCTGCACAGCCAGGCGCAGGCATCGCCGAATTCGCCGGGCTGGCCGAAACGTCCGGCCGGATTGGCGGCGCGGCGGGCCGCCAGAACCTGCTCCACGCTCTTGTCGGTCCCACGGGCAGCGGCGGCGGCCGTGGCCAGCAGGCGATCGGTCTCGAACGGGCCGGGCAGCAGGTTGTTGATGGTCACGTTGTGGGCCACGGTCTTGCGCGCCAGGCCGGCGACGAACCCGGTCAGCCCGGAGCGTGCGCCGTTGGACAGGCCGAGGATGTCGATGGGCGCCTTCACCGCGCCGGAGGTGATGTTGACGATGCGACCGAAGCCGCGCTTCATCATGCCGTCCACGGTGGCCTTGATGAGCTCGATGGGGGTGAGCATGTTGGCATCCACGGCGGCGATCCAGTCGTCCCGCGACCACTCGCGGAAGTCGCCGGGCTTGGGGCCACCGGCGTTGGTGATGAGGATGTCCGGATCGGGACAGGCCGCCAGCGCCAGGGCGCGGCCCTCGGGCGTGGTGATGTCGCCGGCTACGGCGATGACGGTGGCAGCGGTGGCACCGGCGACACCGGCAGCCTCACGCACCTGCTGTGCGGCTGCCTCCAGCGCCTCGGCGCCGCGTGCGGTCATGGTCACGGCCACGCCTTCGCGCGCCAGAGAAATGGCACAGGCCAGGCCCAGCCCCTTGCTGGAGGCGCAGACCAGTGCGCGACGTCCGGCGATTCCCAGGTCCATGCGCGGCCCCTTACTGGATGACCAGCGCACCGCGCTGGTTGAGGTCCAGGCCCACGCGGGCGATCACGGCTTCCAGTTCGCGCTCGGTCTCGGGATCGATGCGCATGCCCGGCGAACGGATGGCGTCGCTGGAGATCACGCCGCGCTTGCGGTAGACATACTTGCGCAGCGACAGGCCGATCTTGGGCTGAAATTCATAGCGGATGAGCGGGCAATACTTGTCGAAGGTGGCTGCGGCACCGGCCAGGTCGCCGGCGGCGAACTGGTCATAGATGCGTACCAGGATCTCCGGGAAGGCAAAGCCGGTCATGGTGCCGACCGCGCCGCGCTGCAGCTCTTCCAGGAAGTACACGCCGCCCAGTCCACCGAAGATGCGCATGGATTCGCCGGCCAGGTCGCGGATGCGGCTGATCTTCTGGCCCACCGGCGGCTCTTCCATCTTGATGAAGTTGACCCCGCCTTCGCGGCCCAGGCGGGCGATCACTTCGGCCTTGATCTCGGTGCCGAAGGAGTCGGGGAAATCGTGGATCACCACCGGGATGTTCAGGGCCGCCGCCAGCGACTTGTAGTAATCGAACTGCACGGCGTCCGAGGCCATGTCCAGCGGTGCGGCGAAGACCGCGGCAGCGCCGGCCTCGGCGGCTTCGGTGGCTTGCTCGATGGCACCGGCCAGGCCAAGTGCGCGCACCCCGACCCAGACCGGCACGCGACCGGCGGCGCACTTGACGAAGGTGGCGGTCACGGCGCGCCGTTCGGCATTGGAGAGCTTGTGTGCCTCGCCCAGGAAACCGAGGATGGCCAGGCCCGAGACGCCAGCCTGGATCTGGAACTCGACCAGGGTGGCGATGCTGCCCAGGTCCAGGCCGCCATCGGCGTGGAAGGGTGTGGGGCAGATGGTGTAGACACCGCGTGCGGTGGCCAGCGAAGAAGCAGATGTGGACGAAGAAGACATGCGCGACATTCCATGAAGAGATGGTGGCAGCGGCGACCGGGCGCTGGGCCAGGCCGGACAGGATGGAAACGATTGTCGTGGAGTCATCCGTGCTTGTCGCATGCCTTTTTGTGCGCACGCCTTAACGTGGTGTTAATGCTCGCCATCGATAGCATTCACCTCCTCTTCATGCGGCAGGCCGTAGCCCTGGGCCCGCACCAGCTGCTGCAACTCGGCGACGAAGGCCTGGGTCAGCTGCGACAGCGGCTCGGTGCGCACATGCACCAGGTTGGCCCGCAGGATGGGCGCGCGCGCCACCGGACGCACCACCATCTGGCTGGTGCCGGCCCAGCTGCGCACCGAGAATTCATCCACCAGCGCCACCCCGGCCCCCATCTGTACCAGGGAACAGGCGTTCTGCGGCGAGCCCACTTCCATGATGGGTCGCAGCGGTTCTTCCTCGGACTGATAGAAGCGGCCGACGATGCCGCCGAAGGGGGAGTCGCGATTGTAGGAGATCAGCGGGAAGGGCCGCAGATCGGCCAGGCTCAGGGTGCCGCGCCGGGTCAGTTCATGGTTGTAGGGCAGCACGCACACCAGCCGGTTGCTGCACAGTGGCGTGACCTGCAGGCTGGGGTGTTCCATGGGCAGGATGATGATGCCCAGGTCGGCCTGGCGCGCCAGCAGGCGATCCTTCAGGTAGCCGTAATTGAGGCAGTGGAAGGTCAGCTTGACATCCGGATGCCGGTTGCGGAACAGGGCGATGGCCTGCGGGATCAGCATCTGCCCGATGCTGGGGCTGGAGACGATGTTGAGGATGCCGCTGCGGTTTTCCGAGAGGTCGGTGGCCAGCTCGTTGACGCGCTGCACGGCCTGGTAGACGTGCTCCACCTCGTGGAACAGTTTCTTGGCCTCGGGCGTGGCATAGAGCCGGCCCTTGATGCGTTCGAACAGGGCGAAGCCCACCCGTTGCTCGGTATGGGACAGCAGGCGGCTCACCGCCGGCTGGGAGACGAACAGCAATTGTGAGGCGCCGCTGATGGAGCCGGTCGTCATGACCGCCCGGAATACCTCGATCTGGCGCAGGTTCAGTGCCATGGATCCTCGTCGCGCATAACAGCATGTTAAGGGGAACCGACAAATGAGCAAGGAGCATGCCCGTCGGCCTGGGGTACAGTCCTTGCCTGTGCTGACTCCTGTTTTGCGAGAACCCGCGAGAAACCATCATGTCCATTGCCCCCGCCGACGGCCCTGCCCTGTTCATCATCAATCCCAATAGTACGGCCGCCGTCACGCGCGGCATCGACGCCGCCATGGCGCCGCTGCGCATGGCGGGCGGACCGGCCATCGAATGCCTGTCGCTGCAGTCGGGGCCACCGGGCATTCAGACCCAGCAGGACGTGGACAGCGTGGCACCGCAACTGGTGGCGCTGGCGCGCTCCTTGCGTCCCCGGGCGGCAGGCTTCGTGATTGCCTGCTACTCCGATCCCGGCCTGCATGCGGTGCGCGAGGCGGTGGACGTCCCAGTGCTGGGCATCATGGAAAGCGGCGTACTGACCGCCCTTACGCTGGGCCAGCGCTTTGGCGTGATCGCCATCCTGCCGGGCTCGATCCCGCGCCATCTGCGCGCCTATGGCGCCATGGGGGTGCAGGCACGACTGGCCGGCGAGCTGGCCATCGGCCTGAACGTGACCGAACTGGCGCAATACGAACGCACGCTGACGCGCATGACCGAGGTCGGCCGCCGCCTGCGCGACGAACATGGTGGCGATGTCATCGTCATGGGCTGCGCCGGCATGGCGGCCTATCGCGATCCCCTGCAGCAGGCGCTGGGCCTGCCCGTGGTCGAGCCCAGCCAGGCCGCTGCGGCAATGGCCATCGGCCGCATCAAGATGAACTGGCATGGAGCATGAGGACTGACATGAGCGAGAACACCCAGGAACTGATCCGCCAACTGCACGCCATCGTCGGCGATGCCGGACTGGTCACCGAGGCCGAGGCACAGGCACCCTATCTCAAGGACTGGCTCGGCAAGTGGCAGGGCCGCGTGGCGGTGGTGGTGCGTCCGGCCGACACGGCGCAGACCGCCGAGGTGGTGCGGCTGTGCCATCTCACCCACACCCCCATCGTGACCCAGGGTGGCAACACCGGCATGAGCGGTGGCGCCACGCCGGACGACAGCGGCGCGCAAGTGATCCTCTCCACCACCCGCATGAACCGTGTGCGCGAGGTCGATCCCATCAACAACACCATGACCGTGGATGCCGGCGTGATCCTGGCGCATGCGCAGGAAGCGGCACGCAGCGCGGGACGCTATTTCCCGCTGAGCCTGGGTGCCGAGGGCAGTTGCACGGTCGGCGGCAATCTCGCCACCAATGCGGGCGGCATCGCCGTGCTGCGCTTTGGCAACATGCGCGAACTGGCCCTGGGGCTGGAAGTGGTCTTGCCCGACGGGCGCATCTGGAACGGCTTGCGCGGTCTGCGCAAGGACAATACCGGCTACGACCTGCGGGATCTCTTCATCGGCTCGGAAGGCACGCTGGGAGTGATCACTGGCGCGGTGCTGAAGCTCTTCTCGCAGCCGCACGCCCGCGCCACGGCCTGGGTGGGCGCCGACTCGCCCGCACAACTGGCCGACTTGCTGGCACGTACCCGCGCCCGTTGCGGCGACCGTCTGGTGGCGTTTGAAATGATGTCGGCTGCGTCACTGGCGCTGGTACTGCAGCACGTCACCGACACCCGCCCCCCGCTGGCCCGGGCGACGCCCTACAACGCCCTGATCGAACTGGCCGATACCGAAGACCTGGGCCTGCAGGCGATGCTGGAAGAGGTACTGGGCCAGGCCCTGGAAGACGAAACGATCAGCGATGCCATGTTCTGCACCAGCGGCACGCAAGCTGCAGCCTTGTGGAAAATCCGCGAAGGCATCTCGCAGGCGCAGGTACGCGCCGGCAAGGTCATCAAGCACGACATCGCCCTGCCGATCTCGGCCATCGCCGGCTTCGTGGCGCAGGCCGAGGCGCTCATCGCTGATTGCGGCCTGGCTGCGCAGATCATCAACTTCGGCCACCTGGGCGATGGCAACCTGCACTTCAACGTGATGATCCCGCTGTCCTCGACCTATGAAGACGTCAAGCAGGCCACGCTGCTGCTGAACCGCCTGGTGCACGACCTGGTCACCGACCTGCAGGGCAGCATCAGCGCCGAGCATGGCGTGGGACAGTTGCGGCGCGACGAGCTGCAGCACTACAAGTCGCCGCTGGAGATGGAGCTGATGCTGCGTATCAAGCAGGCCTTCGATCCCAACCTGATCATGAATCCGGGGAAGTTGCTTTAGTTGGTTCCATTCAGCTTGAGCGGCATGGCGGGTAGGTAAAAAAAATCGGCGGACCAGATGGTCCGCCGATTTTCTTGTTGCTGCTTTGCTGCTGGCTGCGCTTACTTCTTGCGCTGCGGCGGCAAGTCCGTGCAATGACCTTCGGCCACTTCCGCAGCCATGCCCAGGGACTCGCCCAGGGTCGGGTGCGGGTGGATGGTCTTGCCAATATCCACGGCGTCCGCGCCCATCTCGATGGCCAGGGCCACTTCGCCGATCATGTCGCCGGCATGGGTGCCGACGATGCCGCCGCCGATCACGCGATGCGTTTCGGCGTCGAAGAGCAGCTTGGTGAAGCCTTCCGAACGGCCATTGGCCACGGCGCGACCGGAGGCGGCCCACGGGAAATGGCCCTTCTCGATCTTGATGCCCTTTGCCTTGGCTTCGTCTTCGGTCACGCCGACCCATGCCACTTCCGGATCGGTGTAGGCCACCGAGGGGATGACGCTGGCGTCGAAGAAGCTCTTCTCGCCGGCAATCGCTTCAGCAGCGACGTGGCCTTCATGCACGGCCTTGTGCGCCAGCATGGGCTGGCCCACCAGGTCGCCGATGGCGAAGATGTGCGGGACGTTGGTGCGCATCTGCTTGTCCACCGGGATGAAGCCGCGATCACCCACGATCACGCCGGCCTTGTCGGCCGAGACCTTCTTGCCGTTGGGGCTGCGGCCCACGGCCACCAGCACCAGGTCGTACAGTTGCGGCTCGGGGGCGGTGGCGCCGGCTTCGGCGGCTTCGAACGTCACCTTGATGCCTTCGGCCAGGGCTTCCACGGCCACCGTCTTGGTCTTGACCATGACGTTGTCGAAGCGCTTTTCGTTGAACTTCTGCCAGACCTTGACCATGTCGCGATCAGCGCCCTGCATCAGGCCGTCCATCATCTCGACCACGTCGATGCGCGCGCCCAGGGTGGAATAGACGGTGGCCATTTCCAGGCCGATGATGCCGCCGCCGATGACCAGCATGCGCTTGGGCACCTGGCGCAGTTCCAGCGCGCCGGTGGAGTCGACGATGCGCGGGTCCTGCGGTACGAAGGGCAGGTTCACCACCGAGGAACCGGCGGCGATGATGGCGTGCTTGAACTGCACCACCTTCTTGCTGCCGTCAGCGGCGGTCACTTCGATGTGGTTGGGGCCGGCGAACTGGCCATCACCATTGACCACCGCCACCTTGCGCGCCTTGGCCATGCCGGCCAGGCCGCCGGTCATGGTGCCGATGACCTTGTCCTTGTAGCCGCGCAGCTTGTCGATGTCGATCTCGGGCTTGCCGAAGGTGACACCGTGCGAGGCCATGGCGGCGGTCTCGTCGATCACGGCGGCCACGTGCAGCAGGGCCTTGGAGGGGATGCAACCGACGTTCAGGCAGACGCCACCCAGGGTGGCTTCGCGCTCGACGATGACCGTGTTCAGGCCCAGGTCGGCGGCGCGGAAGGCGGCCGAGTAGCCACCGGGGCCACCACCGAGCACCATGACGTCGCACTGCACGTCGGCGCTGCCGCCGAAGCTGGCAGCGGCCGGGGCGGCAGCGGGGGCAGCGGGTGCAGCAGAAGCGGCTGGAGCGGCAGCAGGCGCAGCAGCGGCCGGTGCAGGCGCGGCCGCCGGGGCCGGCGCTGCGGCAGCTTCGCCGCTGGCTTCCACCAGCAGCAGCAGCGAGCCTTCGGCGACCTTGTCACCGACCTTGACCTTGACTTCCTTGACCACGCCGGCCGAGGAAGACGGGATTTCCATGCTGGCCTTGTCGGATTCGACGGTGATCAGGGACTGATCGACCTTGATGGTGTCGCCGACCTTGACCATCACCTCGATGACTTCGACTTCCTTGAAATCCCCGATATCGGGGACCTTGACTTCAGAGAGACTCATTGTCCTGGCTCCGTAATGTTCTGTGGTTCGCTAGTGGCGGCTTACAGCAGCGACTTGCGCAGGTCACCCAGCACCTCGGCCAGGTAGGCCGAGAAGCGCGCGCCCATGGCACCGTCGATGACGCGGTGGTCATAGGACAGCGAGGTCGGCAGCATCAGGCGCGGGGCGAACTGCTTGCCGTCCCATACCGGCTTGATGATGGACTTGGACAGGCCCAGGATCGCCACTTCCGGCGCATTGATGATGGGCGTGAAGGCGGTGCCGCCAATGCCACCCAGCGAAGAGATGGTGAAGGTCGCGCCTTGCATGTCGGCCGGCTTCAACTTGCCGTCACGGGCTTGCGCGGACAGTTCGCCCATTTCGATGGCGATCTGGCCGATGCTCTTCTGGTCGGCATTCTTGATGACCGGAACCACCAGGCCGTTCGGGGTATCGGCGGCGAAACCGATGTTGTAGAACTTCTTGAGGATCAGGTTCTCGCCCTTGGCATCCAGGGAGGAATTGAAGGCCGGGAATTTCTTCAGTGCCGAGACGCTGGCCTTGATCACGAAGGCCAGCATGGTCAGCTTGACCGGCGACTTGGACTTGGCGAAGGCATCGTTGGAGGTCTTGCGGAATTCTTCCAGCTCGGTGACGTCGGCTTCGTCGAACTGCGTCACGTGCGGGATCATCACCCAGTTGCGATGCAGGTTGGGGCCGCTGATCTTCTTGATGCGCGACAGGGCCAGCAGTTCGGTCTCGCCGAACTTGCTGAAGTCCAGCGACGGCCACGGCAACAGGTTCATGCCGGCACCGCTGCCATTGGTGGCAGGGGCGGCGGCGACCGAGGTCGAACCGGCCATGATGCCCTTGACAAAGTTCTGCACGTCGATCTGCAGGATGCGGCCCTTGGGGCCGGTAGCCGGCACGCGCGACAGGTCCACGCCCAGTTCGCGGGCGAATTTGCGCACGGACGGCGAGGCGTGGGCCTTGCCGCCGGTGCTGGTGGCCGAAGCGGTGGCGATGGCCGGCGCAGCAGCAGCCGGCGCAGCAGCAGCCGGGGCCGACGCTGCGGGCGCGGCAGGAGCAGCAGCGGCGGCAGCCGGGGCAGGTGCAGCAGCGGGGGCAGCCGGGGCAGGTGCAGCAGCGGGGGCGGCGGCAGGTGCGCCACCGACGGCTTCGATGGTGGCGATGATGCTGCCCTTGGCGACCTTGTCACCCAGCTTGACCTTCAGTTCCTTGATCACGCCGGCGTGGCTGGAGGGAATCTCCATGCTGGCCTTGTCGGATTCCACGGTCAGCAGGGACTGCTCGGCCTTGACGGTATCGCCGACCTTGACCATGACTTCGATGACTTCCACTTCCTTGAAGTCGCCGATATCGGGGACTTCGATCTCGACCGTACCACCGGCGGCAGCAGCCGCAGGAGCTGCAGCGGCTGGCGCGGGTGCGGGGGCAGAGGCCTGGGCGGCAGCCGGCGCAGCGGCGGCGGCTTGCGGGGCGGCGGCTTGCGGTGCTGCCGCAGCGCCCTCGCCTTCGACGATCAGCAGCAACGAACCTTCGGCGACCTTGTCGCCGACCTTGACCTTGATTTCCTTGACCACGCCAGCCTGGGTGGAGGGGATTTCCATGCTGGCCTTGTCGGATTCGACGGTGATCAGGGACTGATCGACCTTGATGGTATCGCCGACCTTGACCATCACCTCAATGACTTCGACTTCCTTGAAATCGCCGATGTCCGGGACTTTTACTTCGACTTGACTCATCTGATGCGCTCCGTTGTTCTGTTCCCTGGCCCAGGGCCGGGAGGGATATTCGCAGTAGGGAAGGTGCTGCCGCAAAGCCATTGCATCTTAAGCGATCTGGCTGCGGCCCTTCCCGTTTTTGTGGCAGTGCCGGACACGACACATCCCCGCGATCAGCAGGCTGAGGCGGGGATGGTCGGTCGGGCAGTCCTTACACGGTCACCGGGTTGGGCTTGTTGGGATCGATGCCGTACTTGGCGATGGCCTGGGCCACCACTTCGGGCTTGATCTTGCCTTCATCGGCCAGCGACTTCAGGGCAGCCACGGTGACGAAGTGGCGGTTCACCTCGAAGAACTCGCGCAGCTTGGCGCGGGTATCCGAGCGGCCGTAGCCGTCGGTGCCCAGCACCTTGTAGGAGCGGCCCTTGGGCACGAAGGCGCGGACCTGCTCGGCGTAGGTGCGCATGTAGTCGGTGGAGACCACGATCGGACCTTCGGTACCTTCCAGCGATTGCTCGAAGTAGCTCTTCTTGGCGGTGTCGGCCGGGTGCAGCATGTTCCAGCGTTCCACGTCCTGGCCTTCGCGGGCCAAGAGGGTGAAGGAAGGTGCGGACCAGACGTCGGCGTCGACCTTCCAGTCGTCGCGCAGCAGTTCGGCGGCGGCGATGACTTCGCGCAGGATGGTGCCGGAGCCCAGCAGTTGCACGCGCAGCTTGTTTTCCTTGCCGCCTTCGTTCAACAGGTACAGGCCCTTCAAGATGCCCTCTTCCTGGCCTGCCTTGATACCCGGGTGGGCGTAGTTCTCGTTCATCACGGTGATGTAGTAGAACACGTCTTCCTGGTTGGCCACCATGCGGCGCAGGCCGTCATGGATGATCACGGCGACTTCGTGGGCGAAGGTCGGGTCGTAGGGGATGCAGTTCGGGATGGCCGAAGCGAACACGTGGCTGTGGCCGTCTTCGTGCTGCAGACCTTCACCGTTCAAGGTGGTACGACCGGCGGTGCCGCCGATCAGGAAGCCACGGGCGCGCATGTCACCGGCTGCCCATGCCAGGTCGCCGATACGCTGCAGACCGAACATGGAGTAGTAGGTGTAGAACGGGATCATCACGCGGTTGTTGGTCGAGTACGAGGTCGCCGCAGCGATCCACGAGCTCATGCCACCGGCTTCGTTGATGCCTTCCTGCAGGATCTGGCCGGCCTTGTCTTCGCGGTAGTACATCACCTGGTCCTTGTCGACCGGTTCGTACAGCTGACCGACCTGACTGAAGATGCCGATCTGGCGGAACAGGCCTTCCATACCGAAGGTACGGGACTCGTCGACCATGATGGGCACCACGCGCGGGCCCAGGTTGGGGTCGCGCAGCAGCGCGGTCAGCACGCGGGAGTAGGCAGCGGTGGTGGAGATTTCACGACCTTCGGCGGTCGGCTCCAGCATGGCCTGGAAGGCCGACAGTTCCGGCACCGGCAGCTTTTCGTCAGCGTGCGGGCGACGTTGCGGCAGGTAGCCGCCCAGGGCCTTGCGGCGCTCGTGCAGGTACTGCATTTCCGGGGTGTCGTCGGCCGGCTTGAAGAACGGGATGCTGGGCAGCTCGGCGTCCGAGATCGGCAGCTGGAAGCGGTCGCGCATGGCGCGGATGGCTTCGTCGTCCAACTTCTTGGTGTTGTGCGCGGTGTTGCGCGCTTCGCCGGCCTTGCCGAAGCCATAGCCCTTGATGGACTTGGCCAGGATCACGGTGGGCTGGTCCTTGGAGTCCTGCGCGACCTTGAAGGCGGCGTAGATCTTGTGCGGGTCGTGACCGCCACGGGTCAGGCGCCAGATATCGTCGTCCGACATCTTGGAGACCATTTCCAGCAGCTTGGGATGCTTGCCGAAGAAGTGCTTGCGCACGAAGGCGCCGTCCTTGGCCTTGTAGTTCTGGTACTCGCCGTCGACGGTTTCCATCATCACCTTCTGCAGGATGCCGTCCTTGTCCTTGGCCAGCAGCTCGTCCCAGCCGCTGCCCCAGATGACCTTGACCACGTTCCAGCCGGCGCCACGGAAGTCGGACTCCAGTTCCTGGATGATCTTGCCGTTGCCGCGCACCGGGCCGTCCAGGCGCTGCAGGTTGCAGTTGACCACGATGACCAGGTTGTTCAGTTTTTCACGACCGGCCATGCCGATGGCGCCCATCGATTCCGGTTCGTCCATCTCGCCGTCGCCGCAGAAGGCCCAGACCTTGCGGTTGTCGGTCTTGGCGATGCCGCGGGCGTGCAGGTACTTCAGGAAGCGGGCCTGATAGATCGCCATCAAGGGGCCCAGGCCCATGGAGACGGTCGGGAACTGCCAGAATTCCGGCATCAGCTTGGGGTGCGGGTAGGACGACAGGCCATGACCATCGGCTTCGCGGCGGAAGTGGATCAGCTGGTCTTCGGACAGGCGACCTTCCAGGAAGGCGCGTGCATAGATGCCGGGCGAGGAGTGACCCTGGATGTAGAGCAGGTCGCCGCCGTGATCTTCAGTCGGAGCGTGCCAGAAGTGATTGAAACCGATGCCCAGCATGTTGGCCAGCGAGGCGAAGGAAGACAGGTGACCACCCAGGTCGCCGTCCACGCGGTTGGCCTTGACCACCATGGCCATGGCGTTCCAGCGCATCCACGAGCGCAGGCGCTCTTCGTATTCCAGGTTGCCAGGGCAGTGCTCGCCCTGGTCGGCCGGAATGGTGTTGACGTAGGCGGTATTGCTGGAGAAGGGAATATGGGCACCACGACGGCGGGCCAGATCGACCATGCGTTCCATCAGGTAGTGGGCGCGATCCGGGCCTTCCTTTTCGATCACTGCTTCGAGGGCGTCGAGCCACTCCTGGGTTTCCATCACATCGGGATCGTTGGCGGCCTGCGCCAGAACTTGATCGATTTGGGCTGACATGTCATGTCTCCTGGTTGTTGAGAGATCCGTCCGGTCGGATAGACCTGGCGGGTCGGTCGGTTCATTCGGTACGCTGCCGCCGGCAAGTGATGCAGGAAGACCATTCCGTTGCCTGTGCTACAACCCTTCCCGGCCCGTGGGGCAAGGCTTTGGAGGCGGAACAGGCTTAAATGTACGGTCTTCCAGCCGTGTGGACGACGAATTTTATCAGGGAATTTTCGATTTTCAAATTACGATAATCGATTTCATAATGCGAAAATATGCTGCAAAGCGGCATGAACAGGCGCTTTGCGGGCCTCGTATTTTTACTGTATCGCCTTGGGAGAGGGGTTTTCTTGCCCTGTTTGCAATGCGGCAAAGTGGCCTGAACTACCTGAAAAATCAGGGTTGGCCGTGTTGACGTGAAGCAAATGGATTCACCTGCTGAGCTTGCCAGCGGTAATCACATTCCGCCACGACCAGCCCGATCGCCGGCCGTAGCGGAATTACGCTACAGAACTTGCTCTATATAAATGAAGCGATGTTCAGATCGCGATATTGCCCAGTGTGCTGGCGCGATAGGCGGCGACGAAGGTATCGAAGTCGCCGATCTGGGTACGCTCAATGTCGCGCTGCGCATCCAGCGAGGCCTGGGCGATGGCCACGAAGTCAGCCGTCTTGGCGGCCGACAGCGGCCGGGCGCGCAGCTGCTCGGCCTGGCGGCGGCTGTTGGCCAGGGTGAAGCCGGGGAAGGAGTTGCCGGCGGCGCGGATTTCACGCAGCACATGGGCCGACGGGGTGGCGTCGGGATCGGCCAGCTTGCCGCGCTGCACGGCCAGGCTGTCGCGATGCTGGCTGCCGCCCAGTTGGCGATCCAGCAGTTCGGCTACCGGTGCCATGCGGTCCAGCAGTTGCTCGCCCCAGTCCTTGAGCAGGATGGATTCGCCCTTGAACTGCAGGTGCAGGCCGGGACGACGGCCTTCCTTGACGGTGGCGAGGAAGTTGGCGCGGTTTTCCACGCCCTCCTCGTCCGAAGTCAGGCAGCTCGATTCCAGCGCCAGGAAATGCAGGAACACGTCCAGGAAGCGCGCTGCCTCCAGGCCGATGCCCAGCGGGTTGAAGGGATCGATGTCCATGCAGCGCACTTCCACATACTGCACACCACGCGCCGACAAGGCCTGCACCGGGCGTTCGCCGCTGTTGATGACGCGCTTGGGGCGGATCGAAGAGTAGAACTCGTTTTCGATCTGCAGGATGTTGGTATTGATCTGCACCCACTCGCCATCGCGCTTGGTGCCGATGGCTTCATAGGGCGGATACGGTTCGCTGACCGCATGCGAGAGGCTACGGATGTAGGCCGGCAGGTTGTTGTAGTGCGGCGTGATGTTGGCCTGGGCGTGGTTCTGGTAACCCAGGTCGCTCATGCGCAGGCTGGTGCCGTAGGGCAGGAAGAGCGTGTCCTCGGACAGCGTCTCCAGCTGGTGCGCACGACCGCGCAGGAAGTTGGTGGCCACCGCCGGCGAGGCACCGAACAGATACATCAGCAGCCAGCTGTAGCGACGGAAGTTGCGGATCAGGGCGATATAGCGCTCGGACTGGTAATCCCGACGCGACAGCGTGGGGTCGACGGTGTCGTCCTCGTCGCGCAGCACTTCCCACAGGTCTTCACTCACCGAGAAATTGTAGTGAATACCGGCGATGCATTGCATGGTGCGGCCATAGCGCAGCGCCAGGCCGCGCCGGTAGACATGCTTCAACATGCCGATGTGGGAACTGCCATACCAGCCGATGGGAATCTCGTCTTCCGGCGGCAGCACGCAGGGCATGGAGGCATTCCACAGCAGTTCACCCTCCAGCTTGGTATAGGCGAAGCGATGGATTTCATCCAGGCGCTGCAGCGCATCGGCGATGTCGGGCATGGCCGGGGTGATGAACTCCAGCAGCGATTCCGAATAGTCGGTGGTGATCAGATCATTGGTGAGGGCCGAACCCAGCGCCGGCGGATGCGGCGTGCGGGCCAGATTGCCCTGCTCGTCCACCCGCAGCGTCTCCCGCTCCACACCGCGCAAGCCCTGACTCAGCAACGCAAGATGTTGCGGCTGGGAAAGCTGTTGCAGGCGGCGGGTGAGGAGATCGGTCATGCGCAAATCCTTGTAACTAAAGGGGAACTGTGAGGCTGCTGCGGTGAGGCTGCTGCGTTTGGTTGCGGGAGCATAACCGAAATTGAACATTCCCGTCGTACGCTGCCCCAAAAGCGATTGTCGCCCAAAACCATCTGTTTTTATTTCAAAACAAACAACATGTGACCAGCAGCGCGCATGTCACTCCGTCCCCGGCCTGGCTTTATAATCACGGGTTCCGGCGCACCGCGCCCCAGTCGCCCCGGCTCGCCCGGGAGCTTTCTTCCTAGCCCTGCCTTTTTTGCCTTCATTGCCATGTCTGCCCAACTGATCGACGGAAACCTGCTCTCCCAACAACTGCGCGCCGACGTCGCCAAGCGCGCCGCCGCCCTCACCGCCCAAGGCAAGCAACCCGGCCTGGCCGTGATCCTGGTGGGCGACAGCCCGGCTTCCCAGGTCTACGTGCGCAACAAGGTCAAGGCCTGCCAGGACAATGGTCTTCACTCCGTGCTGGAAAAATATGAAGCCACGATGACGGAAGCCGAACTCCTGGCCCGCATCGACGCCCTCAACCAGGACCCCAAGATCAACGGCATCCTGGTGCAACTGCCACTGCCGGCCCACATCGATTCGCACAAGGTGATCGAAGCCATCGCGCCGGAAAAGGACGTGGACGGTTTCCACGTCAGCAATGCCGGCCTCCTGATGACGGGCCAGCCGCTGTTCCGCCCCTGCACCCCTTATGGCGTGATGAAGATGCTGGAATCCATCGACTACCCGGTCCGCGGCGCCAATGCCGTGGTGGTGGGCGCCTCCAACATCGTCGGCAAGCCGCAGGCCATGTTGCTCTTGCAAGCCGGCGCCACCGTCACTATCTGTAATTCCAAGACCCGTGACCTCGGCCACCACACCCGCCAGGCCGACATCCTGGTGGTCGCCACCGGCAAGCGCAACATCGTCACCGCCGACATGGTCAAGCCCGGCGCCGTCGTCATCGACGTCGGCATGAACCGCGATGACAACGGCAAGCTGTGCGGCGACGTCGATTTCGCCAATGCCCGCGAAGTTGCCGGCTGGATCACCCCGGTGCCGGGTGGCGTGGGTCCGATGACCATCACCATGTTGCTGGTCAACACCATCGAAGCTGCAGAACGTACCTAAAACCGCATCACCTCCCGAGGGCGCCACGCCGGCGGGAGGCTTCAGAGAAACGAGAATCCATGACCACCACCGACATCGCCGCCAATCCCCTGCTCGACTTCTCGGGCTACGCCCAGTTCGACGCCATCGCCGCCGAGCACGTCACCCCGGCCCTGGACAAGCTGCTGGCCGATGCCAGCCGCCTGGTCACCGAACTGGAAGCGCCGATGGCGGAAGTCACCTGGGACAATTTCGTCGAACCGCTGGAGTCCGCCACCGAAAAACTGGGCCGCGCCTGGAGCGTGGTGGGCCACCTGAACTCGGTCATGGACACCCCCGCCCTGCGCGCCACCTACAACGAGAACCAGCCGCGCCTGGTGGAATTCTGGACCTCGCTGGGCCAGAACCTGGCGCTGTTCGAGAAGTACAAGGCGCTGCAGGCCAGCCCGGCCTTCGCCTCCCTGTCGGCCGCACGCCGCAAGGTGGTGGACAATGCGGTGCGCGATTTCCGCCTGTCCGGCGCCGAACTGCCGGAAGAGAAGAAGGAACGCTTCGCCGAGATCCAGGAAAAGCAGGCCATGCTGACCACCCGTTTCTCGGAAAACGTGCTGGACGCCACCAATGACTTCGGCCTCTTCGTCGAGGACGAAGCCGAACTCTCCGGCCTGCCGGCCGACGTCAAGCAGGCGGCCCGCGCCGCCGCCGAGAAGGATGGCAAGCCCGGCTACAAGTTCACGCTGCACTTCCCGTCCTATTTCCCGGTGCTGCAATACGCCGACAACCGCGCCCTGCGCGAGAAGATCTACCGCGCCAACGCCACCAAGGCCTCCGAGCTGGGCGCCAAGCCGGAATGGGACAACAGCGGCAACATCGACCAGATCCTGCAGCTGCGCAAGGAAGAAGCGCAATTGCTGGGTTACGCCAACTTCGCCGAGGTGTCGCTGGTGGCCAAGATGGCCAAGTCGCCCTCGGAAGTGATCGCCTTCCTGGAAGACCTGGGCCAGCGCGCCCGCCCCTTCGGCCAGAAGGATTACGAAGAACTGAAGACCTTCGCCCGCGAAAAACTGGGCCTGGAAGAGCTGAAGGCGTGGGACAGCACCTATGCCTCGGAAAAGCTGCGCGAACAGCGCTACGCCTTCTCGGAGCAGGAAGTGAAGCAATACTTCCCCGAGCCCAAGGTGGTGGGCGGCCTGTTCCAGGTTGCACAGCAACTGTTCGGCGTGCAGATCAAGCCCGATACGGCCCCGGTCTGGCACAAGGACGTGAAGTTCTTCCGCATCGAACGCGACGGCCAGCTGGTCGGCCAGTTCTACCTCGACCTGTATGCCCGCTCCGGCAAGCGTGGCGGCGCCTGGATGGATGACGCCCGCGCCCGCCGCCTCACCGCGCAAGGCGTGCAGACCCCGATCGCCTACCTGGTCTGCAACTTCACCGAACCGGCGGTCGTCGATGGCGTGACCAAGCCGGCCCTGTTCACCCATGATGAAGTGATCACCCTGTTCCACGAGTTCGGCCATGGCCTGCATCACATGCTCACGCAAGTCGATGAAGTGGGTGTGTCCGGCATCTCCGGCGTGGAATGGGACGCGGTGGAACTGCCCTCGCAGTTCATGGAAAACTTCTGCTGGGAATGGGACGTGCTGCAGCAGCTGACATCCCACGCCGAGACCGGCGAACCGCTGCCCCGTGCGCTGTACGACAAGATGATCGCCGCCAAGAACTTCCAGTCCGGCCTGCAGATGCTGCGCCAGGTGGAGTTCTCGCTGTTCGACATGCTGATCCACCATGAATATGAAGTCGGTGGCAGCCAGACTGTGCAGCAACTGCTCGACAGCGTGCGCGACCGCATCGCCGTGATCCGCCCGCCCGAGTTCAACCGCTTCCAGCATTCGTTCTCGCACATCTTTGCGGGCGGCTATGCGGCCGGTTACTACAGCTACAAGTGGGCCGAGGTGCTTTCTGCCGACGCCTACAGCGCCTTTGAAGAAGCCGCGGTGACCGGCGGCAACGTGATCTCGCTGGAAACCGGACGTCGCTTCCAGCAGGAAATCCTGGCCGTCGGTGGCTCCCGTCCGGCCATCGAGTCCTTCAAGGCCTTCCGTGGCCGCGAGCCCAGCATCGATGCCTTGCTGCGGCATAGTGGCATGGCGGCCTGAGTCGCTGACGAACGGCTTCGCAAGACGGCCAGCACGGCCCGCCCCGATGGCGGGCCGTTTTTCTTTGGCCTGGCCGCCGCCGCGGATGGCATGCTGCAGCGCGAGCCACTATACTGGCGGGATGACCCGAATCGATTTCCATAGCAACGTCCCGCAAAAGATCGCCTACGTCTGCCGACTGGTGCGCAAGGCGCGTGCGTCCGGCGCCATGCTGGTGCTGCGCAGTCCCGACCGCGCCGAACTGCAACAACTGGACCAGGCGCTCTGGAGCTTTTCCGAGCAGGATTTCCTGCCGCACGTGATGGCCGGCGATCCGCTGGCAGCACAGACGCCCATCATCCTCACCGGCGACGACGCCGCCGAATTGCCGCATCACCAGATACTGATCAACCTCGGCACCGATACGCCGGCCCATTTCGCCCGTTTCGAACGCTTGCTGGAAATCATTTCCGCCGACGACGCCGACAAGGCCGCCGGCCGCGACCGCTATCGTTTCTACAAGGAACGCGGCTATCCGTTGTCGCACCATGTGGCGGCCTGAGCCCCACGCTCCAGACATGAACCACGACGACAACAGCATCCCCCTCCTGACCGAGGTCATCCCGCTGGCGCCGGCTGCCCCGGCCGCGCTGGATTACGCCGCGCCGATGCAACCGGGCGCCTTTCACACCCAACCTGCGGCCACCCACTATCAGGCGCCCGCGGCTGCAACGCCCATGATGTCGCCCATGGCCCCGCCGCCCGCGGTCACGCCGGCCGCCGAGCAGTACCGCCAGTGGGAACAGGAAATCCGCGAGAACGTCCTGCAAAGCCTGCTGGAGCGCGTCGATACCGTGCTGCACCAGCATCTGCAGGACCAGATGGCGCTGGCGCTGGACCATCTTTCCGATATCGTGATGCAGCGCGTCAGAGAAGGCCTGCGCGACGCCCTGGCAGAAACGGTGGAGCGCGCCGTAGCCGAAGAGATGGCGCGCTTCTCGTCTTCAAAAAAGTAAATCCTGATGGATTTTTCTTTTCATTTTGAATAAACCATCTGCATTCGGCTTTTGATTCACAAAAATTCTGCCCAGTATTGATTACATCGGCAATCACGCTTTTCTTACAATGCTTGCATTGTTCGCATCGTCCAATGGCGGTGTGAAGTCCGAAAAACACCAGCAAGTTCATGCAAAACCGGGAGAGTGGGATGAAAGTGATCGTATTGGGCGCAGGCATTATCGGAACCGCTTCCGCCTGGTTCCTGAAGAAGCAGGGCTACGACGTCACCGTCATCGAACGCCAGCCCGGCGCGGCGCAGGAAACCAGCTTTGCCAACGGTTGCCAGATTTCGGTGTCGCACGCCGAACCCTGGGCCAACCCGGCCGCGCCGATGAAGGTGCTCAAGTGGCTGGGCAAGGAAGACGCCCCCCTGCTCTATCGCTTCCGCCCCGAATGGCTGCAATGGAAATGGGCCGTGGCCTTCCTGCGCGAATGCACCGCCGCCCGTACCGACGAGAACATCCGCAACATCGTGGCCCTGTGCGAGTACAGCCGCCAGACCCTGCAGGCGGTGCGCGCCGAGACCGGTATCCAGTACGATCACCTGACCCGTGGCATCCTTCACTTCTACACTGAAGAAAAGGAATTCCAGGACTCCCTGCCGGCCGCCAAGCTGATGCGCGACCTGGGCTGCCCGCGCGAGTCCATCGGGGCCGACGAAGTGATCCGCATCGAGCCGGCACTGGCCTCGATCCGCAACAAGATCGTCGGCGGCGACTTCACCGCTACCGATGAATCGGGCGACGTCTTCAAGCTCACCACGGGCCTTGCCAAGAAGAGCGAGGAAGCCGGCGTCGAGTTCCGCTATTCCACCACCATCACCCGCCTGATCACCGAAGGGGCCGGCGCCGCCGCCCGCGTGACCGGCGTGGAGATCATCAACCCGGATGGCCGCCATGAAGTCCTGACGGCGGATACATTCGTGGTCGCCATGGGCAGCTTCTCGCAGCAACTGGTCAAGCCGCTGGGCATCGACCTGCTGCTCTACCCAGGCAAGGGCTATTCGGCCACCTACAAGGTCATCAACCCGGATGCTGCGCCCAGCGTCTCGCTCACCGACGACGGCTACAAGCTGGTGGTTTCGCGTCTGGGCGACCGCCTGCGCGTGGCCGGTACCTGCGAACTCAACGGCTATGGCCGCGAGCTCAACACTACCCGCTGCGAGGCCATCACCCGCCGCACCCGTGAGCTGTTCCCCGATGGCTGCGACTACGAGAACCCGACCTACTGGACCGGCCTGCGTCCGCTGACCCCGTCCAACGTGCCTTACGTGGGCAAGACCAGGTTCGCCAACCTGTACCTGAACACCGGTCACGGCACCCTGGGCTGGACCATGGGTTGCGGCTCCGGCCGCGCCATCGCCGAGATCATCGCCGGGCGCGTGCCGGAGATCGATTTCGCCTTCACCGGCCTGCCGCGCTGGAACCGCGCACGCCAGGTGGTAACCCAGGCCGCCTGATCACAAAGCTTCAGCTTCCCGCAAAAGGACCGGAATTTCCGGTCCTTTTTTCATGCGCGTTTGATCTGGCGCATCGCCACCCCGGCATGAAGGAACATTCATATATAGCCGCGTGGGGCGCTTACAAATATGAACTTCCCCTTGGTGTAGAATCCCCGCTTGCTCTGCGTCGCTGCGGCTTGGCCGCAGTTTGTGCAGCCTCTGGGATTTCAGCTCATCAGCACGCATCTAGCGCCTTTCGGTCGCCTTTGCCGTTGATCCTTCCCGAATCGACCCCATCTGGACGAACATCCGTCACTGCATTTTCCTTCACTTGGAAAGGCAGGCAACATCAAAGGACCCTGCAATGAAGTGGGCAATAGTCTTCATTTATATTTTTTCCATCCTGTTCATCCACTTCCGTGGACGCGTGCGCCTGCCCTTCCTGCGCCAGTTCTTCGACCACTCGTCGATCATGTCGCCGATCAACCTCTTCATGTACGCCTTTTCGCGCGTGCCGGCGGTGCCGTACCCCGCGGTGAAGGAGTTCCAGGACCTGGCCCTCATCGATCAGAACTGGGAAGTGATCCGCGACGAGGCCGTGGCCCTGCGTGAAATGGCCAAGATCAAGGCCGCCGAAAAGAATGACGATGCCGGCTTCAACTCCTTCTTCAAGGCCGGCTGGAAGCGTTTCTACCTGAAGTGGTACAACGCCAGCCATCCGTCGGCCGAAAAGTTCTGCCCCAAGACGGTGGAAATCCTCAAGCGCATTCCCAGCGTGAAGGCTGCCATGTTTGCCGAACTGGCCCCGGGCGGCACGCTCAATCCGCACCGTGACCCGTTTGCCGGTTCGCTGCGCTATCACCTGGGACTGGTCACGCCCAACGACGACCGCTGCTTCATCGAGGTCGACGGCCAGCGCTACAGCTGGCGCGACGGCCAGAGCGTGGTGTTCGACGAGACCTTCATCCACTGGGCACAGAACGGCTCCGAGACAAACCGTATCATCCTCTTCTGCGACGTCGAGCGTCCGCTGCGCTATCGCTGGGCAGAAGCCATCAACGGCTTCCTCGGTCGCACCATGATGACCGCTGCGGCCTCTCCCAACGAAACCGGCGACCAGACCGGACGCGTGAACAAGCTGTTCCGTTTCGTCTGGCTGGCCGGGCAATATCGCCGTCGCTTCAAGAACTGGAACAAGACCGTCTACAAGATCACCAAGTTCGGTCTCATCATCGCAGTGGCGCTGCTGATCATCTATGCCTGAGGCACAGAACGACGGCAGGACAGGCCTGCCAATGCGCAAATGATATAAACGAAATCGCCGGCCATTTGACCGGCGATTTTTTTATCGTGGATTCGCAAAATGTCGACTACGATTGTCAGTTAATGAGAGCTTAACCGACCAATGCCGAGCTTTGCATCATCCGTCGCAAGCCCGCGTCCCGTATGACTCTGCAGCGCAGCATGCGGAACTGGTCGAAAAGGAAAAATCAAAAGTCACGCAAATTCGTACGTAAGTAAAAATCAAATACAGCATAAAATTTCCATGCGGAAATTAAACGGTATTTTTCGATGATGAATTGTAGAAACTGCTTCATCCGAGCGCATACCAGCGTGTAAAATCTTTCTGCTTCCGTGCTAGCTTCATGGCGTGATTCTTGCATCCTGGCTGGGCCGCATTCCTCGGGGAGAGGTACTGCGACCGGCTGCTGCCAACACTCGCCTCGTACTCATTGATCGCATGTAAGCGTCCGCTGCCGACCTCGCGGACCAAGCGCAAGCCGAGTACCGACCATACATAGAACAATGGGCTCATGCAGGACATCGACGACGAGATGAAAAAACCGCTGCTCAAGCATCTGGTAGAGATCACGGCCCATCGGGAGCATTCCCGCCTGGCCATCTCGGTCATCTCCGCGCTGTACCAGCTCACCGGCGTGCAAAGCATCCGCATGCTGGAAATCTTCACCATGCGCGACGAGCACTACGTGCAAGAGAAGATGGTCATCCGCGACGGCATCGTCCATACCATCGCCGAGCACACCAACGACGATCCCAAGGAAGCCCTGTCCTCCTATCCGGCCATGATGGCCTGCATCCGCAATCATCTGAACGAATACCAGGAAACCACGTCCGACGGCACGCATGTGCTGTGGCTGCCGGTGTGGCTGCACGGGAAGATGAACTCCTGCCTGGAACTGCGCAGCGAGCACGTGCTGGCACCGGCGACGATGGAAGTGATCCACGGCGTCTTCCACATCTACTGCAATTACCAGAGCCTGCTGGACTACAGCGAGCGCGATGCGCTCACAGGCCTGTTCAACCGCAAGACCTTCGACGAACAATTCACCCGCTACGCCTTCGCCATCGCCCCGCACGAGGCACACTCGATGGAGAAGGACGAGCGTCGCCACGACAGCAACGACGAGCCCAAGGGCCATTGGCTGGCTGTGGTGGACATCGATCACTTCAAGCAGGTCAATGACCGCTACGGGCACCTCTACGGCGACGAAGTGCTGATCCTGGTGGCCAACATCCTGCGCGCCTCGTTCCGCGCGCACGACCGCATCTTCCGCTTCGGCGGCGAGGAATTCGTGATCCTGCTACGCGCCACCACGCTTTCGGACGCCCGCAAGATCTTCGATCGCTTCCGCCAGAACGTGCAGGAATACGATTTCCCGCAAGTGGGCAAGGTCACCGTCAGCCTGGGCTTCGTCAACATCGCCCGCGAGACGCCGGTGGTGATCCTGGGCCATGCCGACCAGGCCCTGTATCACGCCAAGAAAAGTGGCCGCAACCGCATCTGCTATTACCAGGAACTGGTCAATTCGGGCGTGCTGCGTTCCGGCATCACCACCAACGATACGGTGGAATTCTTCTAGGGCCTCACTCGAGAACGCCCTTGTCAGCCGGCCGCGCAAGCGGCCTTTTTTTCGCCTCGCACCGGCGGCATTGGCAGTCGGCAAGTTCATGCATAGTGCGCATCCGCTCATGTTTTAAAAGCATGAGACAGCACGGCAGCGCTTTCGTATGATCGCCAACGTTCGATGCTCACCGTACGAACTCATCCCGCGATCCGCTTGCAGACAAGCATCAGAAACGAAACAGAAGCGTGATCGCCCGTCGCTACCCCACGCGTACCAGGAGACCTATAAAAATGCAGCAGACACACTTCAAGAAAACCGGCGCCGTCCTGATCCTCTCGCTGGCCTGCGCCTTCGCGGCACAGGCCCAGGACAAGAAGCCCAACGTGGTCGTCATCGGCACCGGCGGTACCATTGCCGGCGCGGGCGCCTCCAGCGTCAACACTGCAGCCTATCAATCGGCCGTGGTGCCGGTGGACAAGATCATTGCAGCCGTCCCGGAGATTTCCAAGATCGCCAATGTGCGCGGCGAGCAGATCTTCCAGATCGGCAGCGAGAGCTTCAATGACGAGCGCCTGATCAAGCTGGGCAAGCGCGTCTCCGAACTGCTGAAGCAGGGCGACGTGGATGGCATCGTCATCACCCACGGCACCGATACCATCGAAGAGACCGCCTACTTCCTGAACCTGGTCCTCAAGAGCGAAAAGCCGGTGGTGGTGGTCGGCTCCATGCGTCCGGGCACAGCGCTGGGTGCAGACGGTGCGCTGAACCTGTATGACGCCGTGCTGGTGGCCGGCAGCAAGGAAGCCGCCGGCAAGGGCACGCTGGTGGTGATGAACGATGAAATCCACTCCGGCCGCGACGTCACCAAGAGCAACACCTTCAAGGTCGAGACCTTCCGCTCGCCCTACGGCCCGCTGGGTTACGTGGTGGAAAACAAGCTGAGCTTCTACCGCCTGCCGGCCCGCCCGCACACCACGCAGACCGAGTTCGACATCGACAAGATCAGCAGCCTGCCGCGCGTGGACATCGTCTACAACTACGGTAACGTGAGCCGCACCGCCTATGACGCCTTCGTCGCGGCCGGCGCCAAGGCCATCATCCACGATGGCACCGGCAACGGCAGCGTGGCCGAACAGATCGTGCCGGTCTTGCAGGAAGTGCGCAGCAAGGGCGTCCAGGTGATCCGCGCCTCGCGCACCGGCAGTGGCGTGGTGATCCGTAACGGCGAGCAGCCCGACGACAAGTTCGACTGGGTAGTGACCGACGACCAGAACGCCCAGAAGGCACGCATCCTGGCCGAACTGGCACTGACCAGGACCAACGATCCCAAGGAACTGCAGAAGATCATGTGGAAGTATTGATCTGACCTGATGCCAGAAAACGATATAAATCGTTTTCGCATTCATGATCTTCTGTTGCTTCTATTGTTGAAATTGCTCTCGGCCCCGCTTCGGCGGGGCTTTTTTTGCCCAGTGAATGCGTCATTCGATGGCCGTTTACAGCTATCGCCAAGCTCACCTTCTCATTCGAATATCTGCTTCTTGGGGCGGGCCGGATCAGGCAGTCCGCACGGCAGGAATTGGCCCCGTCCCGGCGTTCCCAGGACTTCTCCATCGCGCCAGACGATCTCGCCGCGCGACAGCGTCAGCACCGGCCAACCCGTCAGCTGCATACCTTCATAGGGCGTGTAGTCGACATCGTGATGCAGCATGCTGTTGCTCACCCGTACCTCGCGATGCGGGTCCCAGACGGCAATGTCGGCATCGCTGCCAATGGCGATGGTGCCCTTGCGCGGATAGAGACCATACATCTTGGCCGGATCGGTCGCGGTCAGCGCCACGAAGCGATTGAGATCGATGCGGCCCTTGCCCACGCCTTCGGAAAAGAGGATGGGCATGCGCGTCTCCAGCCCCGGCGTGCCATTGGGGATGTAGCGGAACGGCACTTCCTGGCCACCCGGTTTCTTGCCCTGCGGGTCTTCGTAGCGGAAAGGGGCATGGTCCGATGAAAACACCGTGAACAGGCCGCTGGCCAGGCCGTCCCAAACGTATTGCTGGTTGGCCTTGTCGCGCGGCGGCGGGCTGCAGACGCACTTGGCGCCATGGTAGCCGTCATCGAGGTGATCGGCCGTCAGCACCAGGTATTGCGGACAGGTCTCGGCATGGATGCGCAGGCCGTGGCCGTGGGCCCAGCGGATCTGTTCGATGGCTTCCCGGCCCGACACATGCACGATCAGGATGGGCACATCCACCAGCTCCGACAGGGCAATGGCACGATGCGTGGCTTCCCGCTCCACCATCATCGGGCGCGAATGGGCGTGATATTTGGGCGCCGTCAGTCCGGCGTCTTCCAGTTGCTCGGTCAGCCAGCCGATGCAATCGGCGTTTTCCGCATGCACCATGACCAGGGCCCCTTCCCTGCGCGCCAGCGCCAGCAGGTCGAGGATCTGACGATCATTGAGCTTGAGATCGTCATAGGTCATGTAGATCTTGAAGGAGGTATAGCCTTCGCGCACCAGTTGCGGCAGCTCGTGCTTGAGGACCTGTTCGCTGGGGTCGCTCACGATCATGTGGAAGGCGTAGTCGATCACCGCCTTGCCCTCGGCCCGGCGATGGTAGTCCTCCACCGCTGCACGCAGGGAGCCGCCCTTGGCCTGGGCGGCGAAAGGGATCACCGTCGTGGTGCCGCCGCAGGCGGCCGAGATCGTGCCACTGCGGAAATCGTCGGCCATTTTCAGGCCCTCTTCCATCGGCTGGTCCAGATGGCAATGCGCGTCCACGCCACCGGGCAGGACCAGCTTGCCGCTGGCATCGATCTCCTCGCGGCCGGGCGCCAGGCCACGCCCCAGCATGGCCACCTTGCCGTCCTTGATGCCGACGTCGCATTGCATGATGTCGGAGGCTGTCGCTACGGTGCCATTGCGAATCACCAGGTCAAAGCTGTCCATCTGTTTTCCTTTCGATCAGGCAGGCGTCTGGCCTGCGGCCGTCTGCGCCGCCATGGTCGTGACGCAGACAACGCCGCGGCACGTGGCCGGGGCGTCTGGCAGGGAGAGAGGTTGAAAAATGCGAAGGGGTCTAGCGCACGTCGCGGAACAGGCTGCCCCAGCCACGGATGCGCGAGGGATCGGCACCCGCCTGTTGCAGCGACTTCCAGACCACGGTGGAGATGGTGTCGTAGATCGGGATACCGACTTCGCGCTCCAGCTCTTCCACCAGCGGTGCACCGCGCAGGTTGGTGCAGAAGATGGTGATGGCCTCCGGCTTGTCCTTGGCAACCTCGCGCACCATGGCACGCAGTTCCTCTGCCCCCACTTCGGAGAAGGAGAAATTGTCCTGCTTGCGCAGATGGCGTTCGGAGACGCATTCCAGCCCGGAGGCGGCATAGTTCTTGATGATGGCCGCCTGCACCTCGTCCAGGTAAGGGGTGACCAGACCGAAGCGCTTCACGCCGGTGATGTCGAAGATCTCGTTGAGCGCCAGTACCGAGGTACAAGCCGGGATGCCGGTCGCCTCGGTGATGCGGCGGCACAGGCGCTCGTCGGCATCGAAGCCCAGCCAGCCCGAGGATGTGCCATTCCAGGCAATGCTGCCGACCTTGGCATGCGAGAGCAGTTCGGCGGCACGCAGGATTTCGCTATCGTCGAACTGCGCCAATGCCTGGTTGGACAGCGCGATTTCGGTCACGCGAAAGCGTCCGAAGTGGGCACTGGCCTCGGGGATGTCGGCCAGCATGGCGGTGGTCACCGGCTCCAGCGTGGTGTTGGAAGACGGCGTGAGCATGCCGAGCAGGGTACGTTGGGTCATCATGTTTCCTTTCAGGCTGCCAACAGGGCGGCATCCGCGTGGGCCAGCGCCGATTCTTCGCGGATCAGGCTCAGCACATGGCGTTTGTATTGGTTGAATTCGGGGGTGGTGGTATCGCGTGGACGCGGCAGGTCGATGTCGATCAGCTCGCGCATGCGTCCTGGCCGATGCGTCATCACCGCCACCTTGGTGGCCAGGATCAGCGCCTCATCAACGCTGTGGGTAACGAAGACGATGGTGCCTTCGTAGCGCTGCCAGAGGGCCACCAGCTCTTCCTGCATCTCCATCTTGGTCTGGGCATCCAGTGCGGCGAAGGGCTCGTCCATCAGGATCACCGAGGGGTTCTGCAACAGGGCGCGGGCAATGCCGACCCGCTGCGCCATGCCGCCCGAGAGTTCGCTGGGATAGTGGTTCTCGAAGCCCTTGAGCTTGACCGTCTCGATGAAGGGCTGGGCCGCCGCGCGCCGTGCGGCCGCGCTCTTGCCCTGCAGCTTGAGCGAGAAGGCCACATTGTCCCAGACCGGCAACCAGGGCATCAGGTTGGCCTGCTGGAACACCATGCCGCGATCGGCACCAGGCCCGGTGATGGCCTGACCGGCCACCTTCACGGCACCGCTGGTCGGGAATTCGAAGCCGGCGATCATGTTCAGCAGCGTGGACTTGCCGCAACCCGACGGACCGAGCAGGCAGAGGAATTCCTTCTTCTCCAGCTGCAGGCTCACCCGGTCGATGGCCAGCATGTCGGTGCCGCGCTTGCGGTCCTTGAAGACCTTGACGATATCGTTCAATTCGATGAATGCCATGATGCGTTTTCCTTGATCGTTGATGCGCGCGGGCCGCGAGGCTGCCGGCCGCTCAGTTCACTCAGGCCTTGCCCTGCACGGTGGCCACATGCTGCCAGCGCAGCATGGAATGCATGATCTGCTTGAGGATCCAGTCCGCCAGGAAACCCAGCAGCCCGATGCTGATCATGGCCGCGATCACCAGGTCATAGCGCAGGAAGTAATACGAATCCCACAGCGCATACCCGAGCCCGCTCTTGACGGCCACCATCTCGGCGGTCACCGTCAGCATCCAGGCGCTCCCGATGCCGATGCGCAAACCCGCGAAGATGCTGGGCATGGCGGCCGGCAGGATGACGAAGCGCAGCAACTGGCTTTGCCGGGCACCAGCCATGGCAGCAGCCCGCAACAGGTTGCGGTCAGCGGTCTTCACACCATGCACGGTATTCATCAGGATCGGGAAGAAGGCGCCAAGGAACACCAGGAAGATGGCCGGCTTGTTGGCGATGCCGAACCAGATGATGGCCAGCGGAATCCAGGACACCGGCGGAATCGGGCGCAGCATCTGCACGGTAGGCTCGATGGTGCGCTCGACCCAGCGCCACCAGCCGATGGCCACCCCCAGCGCGATGCCGGAAACCGCCGCGATCAGGTAGCCGGCGGTCACCCGCAGGCAGCTGGCCATGGCGTCGTAGATCCACTTGCCACTGCTGTCCTGGGCGGCTTCGTTGATGCCGAAGATCCAGTCCATCCAGGTGGCAAACACCCGCGATGGGGCCGGCAGGAGCGATGCCGGGATCACGCCCGAGCGGGAGAAAGCCTCCCAGAACAGCACCAGCAACAGCGGCACCGCAAAGCGCCACTTGGCTTCCGACAGGGATTGCTTCCATCCACTCATGATGTTTCCTTTGGGGCTAGTGTCGTCGTGAATCAATAACCAAGCTCGGACTTGGGCTTGCCGGTCACGCTCATCAGGAAGCTGTAGTCCATGTTCTTTTCAGCCAGGCCCGAGACGTCGCTGGAGACGTATTTCAGATCCTTCATCATCCCGGCAATGGCCTTGGTCTGGGTGCGATACATGCGATAGTCGGGATAGGCGTTGTTGAGCGCCTCGGTTGCAATCTTGGGGTCCAGGCCGGTGCCCTTGACGATACTGTTGATCCAGCCCTGCTTGTCCTTCTGCAAGCCATCGACCAGCTTGACCACCGCGGCCACCGTTTCCCTGACCTCGGCCGGATGCTCCTTGATGACATCCGAGCGGGTCACGATCAGGTTGGTCAGGCGACCTGCGGCCTGGTCATAGGGATAGGCAAAATGCTTGCCAACACCGGTCATGCGGATCTGCGAAGCGAAGGGTTCCACCGAGCAGATCAGTTCCACCTCGCCACGCGAGAGCGCTGCCGCGTGATCGGAAGGATTGGGGATATTGACGAACTGCACGTCCTTGGACGGATCGATGCCATGGCCGGCCAGTTCACCACGCATGTGCAGATCCTGGGCATTGCCGCGCGAGGCAGCGATACGGAAGGGCTTGCCTTCGGCCTTGTATTGCGCAATCAGCTTCTTGAGACCCGCCCAGTCATCCGAGGCCAGCTTGCTGTCCTTGCCAACCAGCATCTCGGAACCACCATTGACCTGGCCCGACACCGCCACCAGGTCGAAGCCCTTGTCCAGACCACTGACATAGGCCAGGTAAGTCACCTGAGCGATGTCCACACTCTTGGAAACCAGGGCCGTCAGCGCATCGCTGCCGGCGGTGAAATTGATGCCCTCGATCTCCACGTTCTGGGCCAGCGCCGGCACCATTGCCATTGACATGCAATGTGCGCACTTGGCATAAGCCAGCTTGATCTTGGGCTTGGCCTGGGCCATGGCCGAGCCGGTGCCCAGTGCGGTACAGGCCAGCAGGCTGGCCAGGGCGGCAGCCTTGAAGAACAGGCCGGAGGGGGACTTGCGGACTTGCTGTTGCATGGTTTTCTCCCAGGTGGACATTCGAGGACGACTATTTTGTGACAATCTTGTTTTGCATTGCCACCGTTTATGCAAAGCCTGTGCCAGCCCGGAAACACCCTGTCGCAGTTACTGAGAAACGCCCCCAAAACCCTTGTGGATTGGTACTTATGACCCATCCCCCTATTCGTATTGCCGAGCGGAAACCAGCATGGACGCACCAAAGCAATTCAATTTGAGCATGCCAAAAGAGGGAAAACGCCCCATCAAAGTGCAGCATTTTGAGCGCTTATTTGTCTGATTATTTTTATCGTTTTGTGACAATCAATTCCCACAATTTTCCGCTATCATGGCGGGCAACCTACGTCTTCGATCCGAAAACCCATGAGCCCGACCAGCACCAGCAGCCCCCGCAGGAAACAGAGCAAGCACGAGCACCCGGACAACAGCCCGCTGCCTGGCCAGGCGTTCAGCGTGCGGCCACTGGCCGGGGATGCCATCTATGAAAGGATAGTCGGGGCCATCATGGAACATCGCCTCACGCCCGGCACCAAGCTGGTCGAGGAGAAATTGGCGGGCATCTTCGGCGTGAACCGTACCCGCGTGCGGGAAGTGCTGGCGCGCCTGGCGCATGAGGGACTGATCACGACCATCCCCAACCGCGGCGCCTTCGTGGCCAGCCCCACCCCGGAGGAAGCACGCAACATCTTCGCTGCGCGCCGCCTGCTGGAACCGGCCCTGCTGCGTCATCTGTGCGAGCACACGCGACCCGAACACATTGCCTTACTGCGGGCCCACGTGGCCGAGGAAGCCAAGGCGCGGGCGAGCAATGACCGGCGCGCCATCATCCGGCTCTCGGGAGAATTCCACATCCGCATCGCCGACATGGTGGACAACCCCGTGATGAGCAAGATGATGCGCGAACTGGCCTCCCTGACCTGTCTCATCATCGTGCTGTACGACTCTCCGACGGTGCCGGCCTGCACGCACGATGACCACGGCGACATCATCGACGCCATCGCAGCAGGCCGCGCCGAAGAGGCGGTGGCGACCATGCTGGCGCACCTGCACCATATCGAGAGCGTGCTGGATATGTCCACCCCGCTGGGCGAGGATGACGATCTGGAAGTGCTGCTGGGCGTGGTATAGAACCGCCCGACAGCTGCAAGCTGACGACCGCTGTCAGGACAACACCGGCTCACTCACCTCCGCAATCAAGCGCACAGGAATCGACTTGGCCGCCGGCACCTTGCTGCCGCGCGCATGGTGGAACAGCGGAATGAGGCGGTTCAGTTCGGGGAAGTAACCCATCACGCAGCCGACGGGGATATCGAAAGGCTCCACCCGCAGGTGATCCACGCGACGCTCCACACCGTCGTCGGAGACCGTCTCGGCCGTGACGAAATCACCCGGCACCAGGCCCTGGGCCTGCATGTCGCGCAGGTTCAGCAGCAGCACGCGGCGCGTCCCCCACACACCACGGAAGCGATCATCCAGCGAATAGACGGTGGTGTTGAACTGGCTGTCGCCACGGGTGGTCATCAGACGCAGCACACCAGGGGCATCGGCGGGCATGTCGGGGGCGGGCTCGAAGCTGTCGAAAGTCTTGAAGTTGGCGCGGCCGTTGGGCGTCTTCCATTGCCGTTCACGCGCCGCCAGCGGGCGCGGGAAGCCGCCTGGGGTCCACATGCGGCCGTTGAAGTCGCGGAAGATGTCGGGATAGGTGGCTTCGATGGCGTCGCGGATGCGGGCATAGTCGCCCACCCAGCCATCCCAGTCCACCTGCGGGTTGAAGGGCAATAGCCGCTTGGCCAGCTCGGCGATGATGGCCGGTTCCGAAAGCAGATGCGGCGAGGCCGGTTCGACGTGCCCGCGTGAACCGTGCATGCAGCCGGTGCTGTCTTCCACCGCCACGACCTGCTCACCGCCGCGCTGGCGGTCGATCTCGATGCGGCCCAGGCAGGGCAGCAGGTAGGCCGTCTTGCCGTGGATCACGCAGGAGCGGTTGAAGTGCGTCACCACTTGCACGGTCAGGGGGAGGTTGCGCCAGGCTGGCTCCATGACGCCATGGTCGGGGATGGCGCGCACGAAATTACCACCCAGCATGAAGAAGGCCGACAGCTCGCCATCGCGGATCTTCTCGCAGGCTTCGACCGTGTTGAGCCCCTTCTCCATCGGGGGTTCGAAGTGATACAGCGCGCGCAATTTGTCATTGGGAACCATCTCCGGTTTTTCCGTGATGCCGACGGTGCGCTGCCCCTGCACGTTGGAGTGGCCACGGATCGGGCAGATGCCGGCGCCGGGCTTGCCGATGTTGCCGCGCATGAGCAAGAGATTTGTCAGCATGTGGATGGTGCGCACCGCTTCCCGGTGCTGGGTCACGCCCATGCCATACATGAGCATGGCCCGCCCGGCGCCGGCATAGGTGTCGGCGGCCAGTTCCAGTTCGGCGCGCGACACACCGGCATGCCGCTCGATCTCGCTCCACGAGGCGGCCCGGGCGGCGGCTGCGAATTCGTCGAAGCCACTGGTGTGCTCATCGATGAATGCCTGGTCCAGGAGGCGCGGCAAACCTTCGGCCTGGGCCCGGTCATCGCGCTCCAGGATGCGCTTGGCCATGCCCACCACGGCCGCCGTATCACCACCTATGCGGATCTGCACGTATTGCGAACTGATGTCGGTATGCGCAGGCGTGATCATTTCCTTGGGCGATTGCGGATTGACGAAGCGCTCCAGACCGCGCTCGCGCAAGGGGTTGAAAGTGATCACGGGGACCCCGCGCTTGCGCACCTCTTCCAGCGGATGCAGCATGCGCGGGGCGTTGGTGCCGGTGTTGTGGCCAAAGAAGAGGATGCAGTCGGTGTGCTCGAAGTCTTCCAGCCTGACGGTGCCGACCGGCACGCCGATGGTCTGCGGCAAAGCCACGGAAGTGGATTCGTGGCACATGTTCGAGCTGTCGGGCAGGTTGTTGCAGCCATACATGCGGGCCATCAACTGGTACAGGTAGGAGGTCTCCAGCGACGCCCGGCCGGAGGCATAGAACACCACCTTCTTCGGATCCATCGCGCGCAGCCGGGCGGCGATGTCGTCGAATGCCTCTGACCAGGTGACGGGCAGATAGCGGTCGCTGGCGGGATCGTATTTCATGGGCTCGGTGACGCGGCCGGTGGATTCGAGTTCGAGGTCGTTCCAGCTTTCCATCTCGCTCACCGTGTGACTTGCGAAGAACGCCGGGGTGGCGCGCTTGCCGGTGATTTCCCAGGCGGTGGCCTTGGCGCCGTTCTCGCAGAACTCGAACAGGTGCGGGTCGGCCGGCTTGGCCCAGGAACAGCTGACGCAGGCGAAGCCGTCGGGCTTGTTCTGCTTCATCAGGATGCGGGTGCCGGTGGCGATCACATGTTCCTGCTGCAGGATGGCGCCCAGTGCCTTGACCGAGCCCCAACCACCGGCGGCATTGTTGTATTCATCGAATCTGGCGTCTTCGGGAATGTCCTTGGTTTTCATATCGCCTCTCTGAGCGTTGCGTGCGACAGCGGCCTTCGCACGGGTGTTGGCACGGGTGTCTGTTGCGCTGGCTTGCATGGGTGCTGCGTGGATAGCAGCAATGATGGAATTTGCCGGCCGGTTTGGCTGTAGGTGATGCACGGATTTACAGCGCGCACGATTCCTACAGAAACGGTCCGATCCTGGCCGGGCCTAATGAAGTCCTACGACAAACACAGCCGCACGCCGACATCGGCCCGGCACCGCGACACGCATACTGGGTACCATTGCGGCCCATCCCGGGCTGCCTGAATCCCCTGAACCCCCTTGCACCCGGCCCGGTCATCATGAATCGCCCTGCCCTCGCTGGTCTACCCGATTGCCCTTCCCTGCCGGCGCAGCTGGAACAATTCATCGCGCCCGCCCTGGCTGCTTGTGCGCACGAACAAGTGGCCGCGCTGGATGCGCGGCTGCTGCGCCAGCTGGTGACGGCGGGGCTGGATCGCCTCCCCCTGCCCGGCCACGGTGAAACGCTGGCGCGCTGGCAGGCATTGGCAGCGGTGGCCGCGCATGATCTGTCGCTGGCCAAGCTCTATGAAGCCCATACCGATGCGCTGGCCATCCTGGCTGAAGCCGGACACGCGCGCCCGGCTCGTTCCATCTGGGGCGTCTGGTGCGCGCAGGGCCGTCCCGGCAGCCTTGGCATGCGAACACCGGCAGCGGAAGAGCATGTCCTGCTGGACGGAGAAAAGCCCTGGTGCTCCGGCGCCGCCTCGGTCACGCACGCGCTGCTGAGCCATCGCGACGACGCCGGTCAGACCTGGCTGCTGGCGCTGGAACTGGGGCAGCGCGGGGTCGAGATCATCGAGGACGACTGGGCGGCCGTGGGCATGTCCGCCACGCGCACGGCGCGCCTGCGCCTGCACAATGCCAGCGCCCAACGGGTGGGCGGGCCCGGTTTCTATCTGGACCGCCCCGGCTTCTGGCAGGGTGGAATCGGCATTGCGGCCTGCTGGCATGGTGCGGCGGCAGCGCTGGTGGCGCTGCTGCGCGAGCAGCTGGCGCAACGTGCCGACCCGCATGCCCTGGCACGCCTGGGCAGTGCCGAATGCGCGCTGTCCACCTCGGCAGCCACGCTGCGCGAAAGCGCTGCGCGCATCGATGCCTTCCCGGGCGAGAACGCCATGCGTCACGCCTTGCGGTCCCGCCTGATCGTCGAACGCGCCTGCACGCAGATCATCAGCGACCTGGGCGCTGCGCTGGGCCCCCATCCTTATTGTGGCCAGCGGCGCAGTGCGCGCCTGCTGGCCGACCTGCCTGTGTGGCTGCGCCAGAGCCATGCCGAACGCGACCTGGCCGCCCTGGCCACATCCTGCCTGCAAGAGGAGTCCGCCCCATGCTTATTGTGAATACCCCTGCGCCCGTAAGGCGCAGCGCCGCCGCACACCACGCACGCCATATCGATGTCGTCCACGGCACTGCCGAAGAGGTCTGGCAATCCTGCCAGCGTCTGCATGCATTGCCCGAGATCGAACTGTGCAAGCTGGTGCCACCCCGCTCACGGGCGGTGATCCTGGCGCCGCATCCGGATGATGAAACGCTGGGCTGCGGCGGTCTGATCGCGCAGCTGGCGGGCATGATGCGGGAAATTGCGGTGGTGGCCGTCAGCGATGGTGAGCGCAGCCATCCCGATTCGTCCCCCCTGGCGCAGCGGCTGCCGCTGCTGCGGCCGGCCGAGAGCATGGCCGCGCTGGAATGTCTGGGCGCGGGGCAGGCCCAGATCCTGCGCGCCCGCATCCCGGACGGCCAGATCCGCCAGCACCGGCTGGAATTGAAAGCCTGGCTGATCGCGCAGCTGCGCCACACGGATATCGTCTTTGCCCCGTGGCGCCTGGACGGTCATCCCGACCATGAAACGGTGGGCGAGATCGCCGGTGAGCTGGAACATGAACTGGGCTGCAAGCTGGTCGAAGTCCCGATCTGGGGCTGGCACTGGGCGCAGCCGCTGACGGGCGACTTCCCCTGGGGCCGGGCACACAAGCTGGGCTTCGATGCCGACACCGCCCTGCGCAAGCGCCGCGCCCTGCGTTGCTACCACAGCCAGATCGGTCGCGATGGCGAGCGCGATCCGGTGCTGCCGGCCGGCGTACTGGCGCACTTCGTGCGTCCCTACGAGGTGTTCTTCCTATGAGGAGCGGCGACAGCGGACACTTCGACCAGTTGTATGCGGCCAGTGCCGATCCCTGGAACACCAGGACCAGCTGGTACGAGCAACGCAAGCGCGCCATCGTCGCGGCGATGCTGCCGCGCCAGCACTGCGCGGCCATCTTCGAGCCAGGTTGCGGCAGTGGCGAACTGACCTTGCAGCTGGCCGAACGTTGCGGGCATCTGGTGGCGTCCGATTTCTGCGAGGACGCGGTGCGCATCACCCGCGACAAGACCGCGCATCTGCCGCATGTCCACGTGCGTCGCCAAGCCTTGCCCGAGCAATGGCCGGCACCGGCGCAGGACATGCCGGAATTCGAATTGATCCTGTTTTCCGAGCTCTGCTATTACTTCGATGCGCCGCAGATGGCCGAGATTTCCGCGCTCGCCGCAGGCAGCCTGGCACCCGGTGGCCATCTGCTGGCCTGCCACTGGAAGAAGGATTTCGATGATCGTCTGCTCGCCACCCGCCCCATGCACCAGTTGATCGACGCCCATGCGCGGCTCAAACGCCAGGCCTGCTATGAAGACGAGGACATCCTGGTCGACCTGTGGCGCAAGACCTGAATCCGGCCGACGCATTGATCTCATTGATCGGACGGTAAGAACAACGAGGAGAGGAGCACGTCATGATAGGCATCGTCATTCCCGCCCACGATGAAGAAGCCCTGCTGGAGCGCTGCCTGCAAGCGGTGCGCGAGGCCGCCGCGCATGACGATCTGCAGGGCGAGGAAGTGCGCATCGTGGTGGTGCTGGATGCCTGCAGCGATGGCTCCGAGAGCATTGCCCGCCGCCACCCGGTGAGCGTGCTGCCGATACAGGCGCGCAAGGTCGGCGTGGCACGCGCGCTGGGCGCCGATCAACTGCTGGCGCAGGGAGCACGCTGGCTGGCCTTTACCGATGCGGACACGCAAGTTGCCCCGGATTGGCTGGTGGCGCAACTGGGGCTACAGGCCGATGCCGTCTGCGGCACCGTGATGCCCGACGACTGGCATGGCCATCCGCCGGAAGTGCGGCACCGCTTCGCCCGTGACTATCTGGATCGCGATGGTCATCGCCACATCCACGGTGCCAACTTCGGCGTCTGTGCGCGGGCCTATCGCCAGGCGGGCGGCTTCCCGCCTTTGTCCTGCCATGAAGATGTGGCGCTGGTCCGGGCACTGCAGGCCATGGGCGCCCATATCGCCTGGAGTGCCCGTCCCCGTGTGAGCACCAGCACCCGGCCGCAGAGCAAGGCCCGTGGCGGTTTCGGCGACACCTTGCGCCAGTGGGCCGTGGAAGAATGTCCGGCACTGGCGCTGTCTCCTCAGCGCGGCTTGTCGTTGCCGCGTACCACCTGCTGAGCCTGTTCCAGGCTCACATGATGATCTTCGATGGTACTGACCAGCTTTTGCCGGCGCGCACGTGAGCCGAAATTGTTGGCGTAGATCCAGGTGAACTCGGCGCCCAGCAGGAAGATCTGCGCCGAGTAGTAGATCCACAGCAGCAGCAGCGCAAAGGAACCGGCCGCACCGAAGCCGGAGGTCATGCCGGTGCTGCCCAGGTACAGGCCGATCAGGTATTTGCCGATGATGAAGAGCACCGTGGTGGCGACCGCGCCGATCCAGACATCGCGCCAGGACAAGGTCACCCGCGGCATGAACTTGTAGATCATCGAAAAGAGCGTGGAGAACACCACGAAGGACAGCACGAAGTTGAGCAATTGCAGCATCAGCTGCCAGCCCTCGAACCAGCCGCCCCACCAGCGCCCCAGTGCCGCCAGCGCAGCGCTGACCACCAGCGAGATGATCAGCAGGAAGCCCAGCCCCAGGATCAGCCCGAACGACAGCAGACGGGTGCGGGCCAATTGCCATACCCCGCTCTTGCGCTTGACGGCCGGGATGCGCCAGATACGGTCCAGCGCGCTCTGCAATTCCGAAAACACCGCCGTGGCACCGATGACCAGGGTCACCACCGAAATGCCGGCAGCGATCATGCCCTCGCGGGGCTGGCTGACCGACTTGAGCAAGCCCTGGATGGCAAAGGCCCCTTCGGTGCCGACGATATCGCGGATCTGGTTGACGATCTCGCCTTGCGCCGCATCGTGACCGAACAGCATGCCGGCCACGGCGATGGCGATCACCAACATGGGGGCGATGGAAAAGATGGTGTAGTAGGCGATCGCCGCCCCCATGCTGGGGGCGAAGTCATCCAGCCACGCATTGATGGCGGCCACCGTCATCTGCCAGGCCTGCTGGCGCCGCGTGCCGCCCTTGATCATCTTGACCTCGGCGGCCGGGTCCAGATAGTCCGACGGCGCCGGTTCCAGACGTGCCTTGACGATGTCCATGCGGGCAGGCGCATCCGGCGGCAAGGCATCGACCGCCTTGGCCTTGGCTTGAGCCCTGGCCGCGCTGGCGCGCGCCGATCCCTTGCGCCAGGCGGCGATCAATGGCGTAGCCAGGGTCACCAGGCGCAAAGCCTGCTCCAGGCCTTGCGGAATGGCGTCATGAGCAGCGTGCGCGCCAGTGGCACGCCGCGTGGTCGCGGCCGGCTGCGGGCGGGGCGTTGCATGCGTTGGCGTTGGTGTCACCGACGTGCGGCGCTGGCGCCGCTTGCGGCCCAGCCAGATACCCAGGCCGGCACTCAGCAACGCACCGGCGATGACGCCGCCGGTGGCGCCGGCCGCTGGGCTCTGCCTGCCAGAACCAACGGCGCGCGTTGCCCCATCGGCGTGCTGGCTGGCATCGCTGGAGGGCATCGCATCAGGGGAATCGTCAGCGGGAGCGGCGGCAGCATGGCGGGCCGGATGCAATGGGGCGGGAGAGCTGCTCATGGGGACCTCGGCTGGGCATATTGTTATGCCATTGTGACCGATGCGCGTGAAGTAATGTTCCTTCGCCTTGTCGGCCCGTCCGGCCTTGTAGGAAGCCGCTGTCGGCGTGCCGGCAGGCGACGCGAAAACAGGGCGCATGGTATAAAGACAGTCTTTCGTGCCGCGGCCACTGCCCTCGTCGGCAAGATCGCGCATGAACCAGACCGGCAGCATCCGGTCTGTCTGAATTCCCCCCTGGCCGCAGCGCGCGCCACCGGTTCCGGCCCGCCGGGCTGAACCGGGCAGCGCCGGCCCTTCCCCCAACCTGACGAACGAGGATTGCCCATGTATAAGGACGTACAGCTTTTCATCAACGGCGAATGGACCGCCAGCGCTTCCGGTCGCACCATCGATGTCGTCAACCCGGCCACCGAGGAAGTGATCGGCAAGATCGCCCACGCTGACCGCGCCGACCTGGACCGCGCCCTGGAGGCCGCCAAAAAGGGTTTCGAGATCTGGCGCAACATGTCCGCCTTCGATCGCTCCAAGATCATGCGCAAGGCAGCCGACCTGCTGCGTGAGCGCGTCGACGAGATCGCCCGCCTGATGACCCAGGAACAAGGCAAGCCGCTGGCCGAAGCCAAGATGGAAACCCTGGGCGCCGCCGACACCATCGACTGGTTCGCCGAAGAAGCCCGCCGCACCTACGGTCGCCTGGTACCGGCCCGCACCCCGGGCGCCTACCAGATGGTGATCAAGGAGCCGGTCGGTCCGGTGGCGGCCTTCACGCCCTGGAACTTCCCGATCAACCAGGTGGTGCGCAAGCTGTCGGCCGCATTGGCGGCAGGCTGCTCCATCATCGTCAAGGCCCCCGAGGAAACTCCGGCTTCGCCGGCTGAACTGATCCGTGCCTACGCCGATGCAGGCGTGCCGGCCGGTGTCATCAACCTGGTCTATGGCGTGCCGGCGGAGATTTCGGAATACCTGATCCCGCATCCGGTGATCCGCAAGATTTCCTTCACCGGTTCCACTCCGGTGGGCAAGCAACTGGCGGCGCTGGCCGGCCAGCACATGAAGCGCGCCACGATGGAACTGGGCGGCCATGCGCCGGCCATGGTGTTCGATGACGTGGATGTGGACCTGGCCGCCAAGACCCTGGCCACGTCCAAGTTCCGCAATGCCGGTCAGGTATGCGTGTCGCCGACCCGCTTCCTGGTGCAGAAGGGCGTGTTCAACGCCTTCGTCGACAAGTTCGTCACCTATGCCGAACAACTGAAGGTCGGCAATGGTCTGGAAGCTGGCGTGAACATGGGTCCGGTGGCCAACAAGCGCCGCATCCCCGCACTGGAAGCGCTGATCGACGATGCCGTCTCCAACGGCGCGCAACTGCGCACCGGTGGCAAGCGCATCGGTGACAAGGGTTACTTCTTCCAGCCCACCGTGTTGACCAACGTGCCGCTGAGCGCACGCGTGATGAATGAAGAGCCCTTCGGTCCGCTGGCACTGATCAACTCCTTCGAGACCCTCGATGAAGTCATCGCCGAAGCCAATCGCCTGCCCTTCGGCCTGGCGGCCTATGCCTTCGCCAAGTCGGCACAGACCAAGCACGCACTGGCCGCACGTGTGGAAAGCGGCATGCTGACCATCAACCACCTGGGCCTGGCCTTCCCGGAACTGCCCTTCGGCGGCGTCAAGGACAGTGGCTATGGTTCCGAAGGCGGTACCGAAGCCATCGAGGCCTACATCAATACCAAGCTGGTGACCCAGCTGGATATCTGAGGGCTGGCACTCTGATGCAGTGATCGCCTGAGACGGCGTTCAAGCAAAACGGCGAACCTGCAAGGGTTCGCCGTTTTGTCTTGTGCCGCCGGATATTCGCGTTGGCGCTGGCACCGATGCCGTCCTGCTTATTCGTGCTTATTCCTCGCCGCCTGAGGGCGGCACCAGAATGTCGCGGCTGCCGTTGCGCGACATGGCCGAGAGCACGCCGGCCGTCTCCATCTGTTCTACGAGCCGCGCCGCGCGGTTGTAGCCGATGCGCAATTGCCGCTGCACCGACGAGATCGAGGCGCGTCGTGTCTTGAGCACGAAGGCCACGGCCTCGTCGTAGAGCGGATCGGACTCCGGATCGCCACCCTCGCCACCGGCGAACATGTCGGCCTGGGCCGTGTCCTCGGACATCGGCGGGGCCAGGATTTCCTCGATATAACGCGGCTCGCCAAAGGACTTCAGGTATTCCACCACGCGATGCACCTCTTCGTCGGACACGAAGGCGCCGTGCACGCGCTGCGGGTAACCCGAGCCCGGCGGCAGGAACAGCATGTCGCCGTGGCCCAGCAGGGATTCCGCACCCATCTGGTCCAGCACGGTGCGCGAGTCGATCTTGGAAGACACCTGGAAGGCCACGCGGGTCGGGATGTTGGCCTTGATCAGGCCGGTGATCACGTCCACCGAAGGACGCTGGGTGGCCAGGATCAGGTGGATGCCGGCCGCTCGCGCCTTCTGTGCCAGGCGGGCGATCAGCTCTTCGACCTTCTTGCCCACCACCATCATCAGGTCGGCCAGTTCGTCGATGACGATCACGATGGTGGGCAGCTTTTCCAGCGGTTCCGGAGCGTCCGGCGTGAGGCTGAAGGGGTTGGGGATCTTCTCGCCACGGGCGGCGGCTTCATCGAGCTTCTGGTTGTAGCCGGCCAGGTTGCGCACGCCCAGCTTGGACATCTTCTTGTAGCGGCGCTCCATCTCGTCCACCGCCCAGTTCAGGGCATGGGCGGCCTCGCGCATGTCGGTCACCACCGGTGCCAGGAGGTGCGGGATGCCTTCATAGATGGACAGTTCCAGCATCTTGGGGTCGATCATGATCATGCGCACTTCCTCGGGCGTGGCCTTGTAGAGCAGCGAGAGGATCATGGCATTGATGGCCACCGACTTGCCCGAGCCGGTGGTACCGGCCACCAGCATGTGCGGTGCGCGTGCCAGGTCGGTCACCACGGGCGTGCCGGTGATGTCCTTGCCCATGGCAATGGTGAGGTGCGACGACGACTTGCGGTAGGCCTGGGAATGGATGATCTCGGAGAGCTTGATCATCTGCCGGCGCGCATTGGGCAGTTCCAGGCCCATGCAGGTCTTGCCGGGGATGGTCTCGACCACCCGGATGGAGGTCAGCCCCAGCGCCCGCGACAGGTCCTTCATCAGGTTCACCACCTGGGCGCCGCGCACGCCCTGCGCCGGTTCCACTTCGAAGCGGGTGATCACTGGGCCGGCTTCGGCGCCCAGCACGGTCACGGGGACCTTGAATTCCTTGAGACGCTGTTCGATCAGGCGGCCGGTTTCCTGCAGTTGCTCGGGATCGATCTCGATGCGCGACTCGGGGACTTCGTCCAGCAGGTCCAGCGAGGGCAGCGGGATATCCACCCGGGGCTCGTCCTCAAGCTCGGGATAGACCCTGGCCACCGGCGCGGCCACGGCGGGCTGCGGTTCTGGCATGCGCACGGTGAAGGCCGGCTGCTGGGACGCCGGCGATGCTGGCGCTGCCGGATCGGGCAGCATGTCGAACCAGGGCGCGTTGAAGGTGCCGAGGTCGATCGGTTCGTCATCGGCGGGCAGGAGTGCTTCCGGCTCCGACACGGGCAGGACGGGCGCTTGCGCGGGTTCGGCCGGCGCCCAGCTTGCCCCCGCCAGCGGCAGCTCGGGCGCGGTCGGCAGGTCGGGGATGAGTGGCTCCTGCAGCGCGGAAGGCAGTGGCGAAGGTGGCTGCATCGACACTATCGGCGCCATCGGCACGATGGGTGCGGCCGGTGGCGTCGGGCCCTGCAGACCATCGGCCTCGTGCAGGGAGCGCATCAGGCGGGTCGGGATCACATCGGCACGCGGTGTAGGCCCGGTCGGCCCGGTCGGCGCTGCAGCCTGCGGCGCGGCACGGCCTACGCTGCTGATGCGGATGCTGCGGGTCGGATTGAGCGGGGACGGCGTTGCCTGCTGATCACTGGCGGAACGGGCAATCGAGGACGGAATGGGGCGGATCGGTAACGCCGGGCTGGCCGCCCGCGAAAGGCTGGCGTCGGCGGCGGCACTGGCGGCCGAGATGGCGCGGCTGGCGGCGGCGCGGGCCAGCATGGCTTCGGTCGGGCGCAGGGTTTCGAAAGCGGCCCACTCGGATTCCGGGCGCGCCTTGGCGGCGGGGCCGGACGGACGGGGATTGAGCGAAGGCCATTTGCCCCCTTGCCCGCCTTGGCCGCCCTGCCCTGCCTGGGCATGGCGCGACGGGCCGCCGGTCAGGGCCGACAGCGGTACCTTCCAGTCGTCACGGGCAGCACCCTCGTGCGGGCGCTCATTGGCGGGGGTCGGCGTGAGGCGGGCCGGACGCGGGCGCGGCTCGAAGGGCGAACCCACCGGCGAGCGGTTCGCGGCATGGCCAGATGCATGGGCCGCTGCGCGAGGCGGCACGGGTGGGCGCACCGCTGGCGTGCGACGCTCGGCGCCCGCCGGGAAACTGCTGCGCTGACTACTCAGGCGTACGCGTTCGCTCTCGATGCTGCCGCGTCGGGGTGGTCCCAGGTCCAGCTCCGGGTGATCGTCGCGGCTCTGCGCATCGTTACGACCAAAGATGGCACCGAGCAACCACTTCAAGCCCAGCGCCAGCAACGCCAGCAAGACCACGGCAGCGATGCCCTTGCTGATCTTGCCGCCGAGGGCTTCCATCAGGGCCGCGCCGACCAGGTCGCCGCTGGGGCCATCATCACTGTTGCTCAGTTGTGCGCGCACCAGCGCTTCCAGCGCGCCGCTGGCGGCCAGCAGCAACAGGCTGCCACACCAAAGGCGGATGGCGCCGCGGCCGCCGAAGATGGACTTGCGGCCGAGCGCGCGCGCTACCGTGCGCAGCAGCAGCGGCAGCAGCCAGAGGACCGACCAGCCAAACCATTTGACGAAAATCATGCTACTCCCATACTTCACCGGCCTGGCATGGCGCCAGCCGGCCTCGTGAATCTATCCCGGCAGTCCTGATGCACCGCCGCAGGCTGCGAGTGTAAACCAAACCCGACCACGGCCGCCCGTCCTCATTCCGTCTTCATGCCACCCTTTGGTACAGGTCGACTCAGCGACCGTGGCAATGGCAATCGCGCACGTGGTCGTTGATCACGCCCACGCCCTGCAGATAGGCGTAGATGATGGTGGACCCGACGAACTTGAAGCCGCGCTTGGCGAGGTCCTTGGAAATGGCGTCCGACAGCGGGGTCTTGGCCGGGCAGTCCGCCAGGGAAGCCCAGCGGTTGACGATGGGCTGGCCATCGACCTGGCCCCACAGATAGGGGTCGAGCCCGCCCACTTCCTCGCGCAGCTTGAGGTAGGCGCGGGCATTGCCGATGGTGGCGGCCACCTTCAGGCGATTGCGCACGATGCCGGGGTCGGCCAGCAATTGCGCCACCTTGCGCTCGTCATAGCGGGCGATCTTCTCCGCATCCCATTGGTCGAAGGCAGCGCGGTAGGTTTCGCGCTTGTTGAGCACGGTCTCCCAGGACAGCCCGGCCTGGGCGCCTTCCAGGTTGAGCATTTCGAAGAGTCGGGTTTCGTCGTGGCAGGGCAGGCCCCACTCGTGGTCGTGGTACTCGACGTAGCGAGGGTTGGCAAGGTTGACCCAGCCGCAGCGGGTAAGGGATTGGCTCATGGAAGATGGGGGAAACAGGTCAGGCGGTTCATCGGTGCCGGTTCACACCGGCCACAGGGGCGGCTCATCCATCAGCGCGATCTGCTCGCGCAATTCCAGGATGCGGTCTTGCCAGTAGCGCTGGGTGTTGAACCAGGGAAAGGCGGCCGGAAACGCCGGGTCGTCCCAGCGGCGCGCCAGCCAGGCGGAATAATGGATCAGCCGCAGCGTACGCAGCGCTTCGATCAGGTACAGTTCTCGCGGTTCGAATTCGCAGAAACTTTCATACCCGGCCAGCAGGTCGGCCAGTTGCCCGACCATCTCGCGTCGCTCACCGGAAAGCAGCATCCACAGATCTTGCACGGCGGGACCACTGCGGCTGTCGTCGAAATCGACAAAGTGCGGGCCGGCATCGGTCCACAGGACATTGCCGACATGGCAATCCCCGTGCAGGCGCAGGCTGCGGATCTCGCCTGCACGGTCGTAGCAGCGTTGCACGCCCTGCAGGGCTTGTTCGACCGTGGTACGCCAGGCGGTGGCCACATCCATGGGAATGAAGTCATGCGCCAGCAGCCAGTCGCGCGGCTCATGGCCGAAGCTGGCCAGGTCCAGCGCGGGGCGCTCGACGAAGGGACGGCGCATGCCCACCGCATGGATGCGGCCGATGAAACGGCCCAGGCGTTCCAGGGTGTCGGCATCGTCCAGCTCGGGGGCGCGGCCGCCATGGCGCTGGAACACGGCAAAGCGGAACCCGGCATGGCGATGCAGGGTGGCACCGTTGTCCAGGCGCATGGCCGGCACTACGGGAACCTCTTCGTCGGCCAACTCCTGTGAAAATGCATGTTCTTCGAGGATTTGCGCATCCGACCAGCGCAGAGGCCGGTAGAACTTGGCCACCAGCGGCGGGCCGTCTTCCATGCCGACCTGGTAGACCCGGTTTTCATAGCTGTTCAATGCCAGCAGGCGGCCGTCGCCATACAGGCCCAGGGCGTCGAGGGCATCGAGCACGGTATCGGGCGAGAGCGTGGCGAAGGAGGTGGCGTCGGGGACGTCAGGGATGTCAGCAGTGGCGGCTTGATTCATCCGGCTATTGTACTGTCCACGGCGCCCGCGCCGCAGCAGATTGCGGCGGCCAACGCCGACAATGCTCGCGCCCCTGGCTGAATGCCTTTACACTCCTGCCTTTGGTAACAGCAATCTTCAGCAACCGGACCCATCATGCAACTCGACCAGCCCCTTTCCGACGCCGAATTCGACGAACTCGACGATTTTCTCCTCTCCGATCGCTGCGCCGACGATGTGATGACCATGGACACCCTGCACGGCTACCTGACGGCCCTGGCCATCGGTCCGCAGGAAGTGCTGATGGCAGAATGGCTGCCGCGCGTCTGGGGCAGCCGTCCGGAAGACACGCCCAAGTTCAAGAACGGCAAGGAAGCCGAGCGCATCACCAGCCTGATCGCTCGCAGCATGAACGAAATCGCCATCACCTTCGAAGTGGCGCCCAAGGAGTACGAGCCCCTGTTCTGCGAACGTGAACATGAAGGCAAGCCGCTGCTGGACGCGGAGGCCTGGGCCTGGGGCTTCTGGGAAGGGATTCAGTTGCGCGCCGAGCAATGGGACGAAATCTTCCATTCCAACCTGGCCCCGCTGATGCGCCCGATCTACCTGCTGGGCTCGGAGGAGCTGGAAGAGGAAGAAACCAAGCTCATCGATGACCCGGTCAAGACCCACAAGCTGGCCATCGAGATCGAGGCTGCCATTCCTCACATCCACCGCTACTGGGCGCCCAAACGCAAGTCGGCCGTGGAACAGGTGCAGCGCGAAGCGCCCAAGACCGGCCGCAACGATCCCTGCCCCTGCGGCAGTGGCAAGAAGTACAAGAAATGCTGTGGCGCGGACAGCAGCGCTGACGGCACCGAATAAGCCAGAAGGTCACAGGGGCAAGCATTTCCGGCCCATAACGAAAAAGGCGCACCGGGAAGCCGGCGCGCCTTTTTATTGCACTGCGGGCAACATGGCTGCCCTGCGCATCATTCCTTGATGAAGTGCTCGCGGTAATACTTGAGCTCTTCGATCGATTCCAGGATATCGGCCAGGGCCGTATGCATCTGGCGCTTCTTGAAACCGGTGGCGATTTCCGGCTTCCAGCGCTTGCACAGTTCCTTCAGGGTCGACACATCCAGGTTGCGATAGTGGAAGAATTCTTCCAGCTTGGGCATGCCGCGCACCATGAAGCGGCGGTCCTGGCAGATCGAATTGCCGCACATGGGCGACTTGCCGGCCGGGACGTATTGCTTCAGGAAGGCGATGATCTGCTGCTCGGCATCGGCTTCGGTGACGGTGGAAGCCTTGACGCGGTCGATCAGGCCCGAGCGGCCGTGGGTCCCCTTGTTCCAGGCATCCATGCCGTCCAGCAGCTCGTCGGACTGATGGACGGCCAGCACCGGGCCTTCGCCCAGGATGTTCAGTTCTGCATCGGTAACCACCACGGCCACTTCGATGATGCGATCCTTGTCCGGGTCCAGTCCGGTCATTTCCATATCGACCCAGATCAGGTTCATTTCATTGGGCCGGACGGGCGCGGCGGGGGCTTGTGACATAATTCTTCCTTATTGACGGGATGGGGATCTGGCCCCATCTGCTGCATGGTTCCATTGCCTGGTTCGCTCGCCCGGCACACGCCGGGCGTCATGACTCGATGTTTTGCCAACAGTGCGGCGGCGGGCATTCGGGTCGGGCTACGAACTTCGATACGAACTTCTTGACGAATTTCGATACGAATCTTCATATTTTCGCACAGGGTACGCATGTCTTCACTTTCGTTTTCCGTTTTGTTCATCGTGTTCCTGGGGATCAGCCTGGGGGTGCGGTTCTGGCTGGCGTCGCGCCACATTCGCCATGTGATCGCGCATCGCGCCGCCGTGCCGCCCGAGTTCGCCGAGAAGATTCCCCTGTCGGCCCACCAGAAGGCGGCCGACTACACGGTCGCGCGCACCAAGTTCGGCCTGGTGACCTTGCTGGTCAATGCGGCGGTGCTGATTGGCTTCACCCTGCTGGGCGGGCTGCAGTGGCTCTCCAGCCTGCTGCTGGGCTGGACCGGCGGCCCCGGCATGCTCTACCAGATCGCCCTGGTGGCCGGCTTCGGCATCATCTCCGGCCTGGTCGACCTGCCCTTCGACTATGTCCGCCAGTTCCGTCTGGAGGCCGGTTTCGGCTTCAACAAGATGAGCCGCGCCCTGTTCTTCAGCGACATGATCAAGCAGAGCCTGGTGGGCGCGGTGATCGGCCTGCCGCTGCTGTGGGTGGTGTTGACGCTGATGGACAAGGCCGGCGCGCTGTGGTGGTTCTACACCTGGGTGGTGTTGTGCGCCTTCCAGCTGCTGATGCTGGTGATCTATCCCAGCTTCATCGCCCCGCTGTTCAACAAGTTCACCGCGCTGGAAGACGACAGCCTGCGCAGCCGCATCGAGGGCCTGATGCAGCGCGTGGGCTTCGCTTCCAAGGGCTTGTTCGTGATGGATGGTTCCAAGCGCAGCGCGCATGGCAATGCGTATTTCTCGGGCTTCGGCTCGGGCAAGCGCATCGTCTTCTTCGATACCCTGCTGGCGCGCCTGGCCCCGCACGAGATCGAGGCCGTGCTGGCTCACGAACTGGGCCATTTCAAGCTCAAGCACATCGTCAAGCGGGTAGTGGTGATGTTTGCCATGTCGCTGGCGCTGCTGGCCCTGCTGGGCTACCTGAAGGGCCAGGCCTGGTTCTATACCGGGCTGGGCGTGGACCCGCTGCTGTTGGGCAGCAACGACGCGATGGCGCTGATCCTGTTCATGCTGGTGCTGCCGATCTTCACTTTCCTGCTCTCGCCGCTGTCTTCGCTGTCCTCGCGCAAGCACGAGTTCGAGGCCGATGCCTTTGCCGCCCAGCATACCCATGCCCAGGACCTGGTCTCGGCGCTGGTCAAGCTGTATGAGGACAACGCCTCCACGCTCACGCCCGACCCGCTGCACTCGGCCTTCTACGATTCGCATCCGCCGGCTTCGCTGCGCATCCGGCACCTGCATGGCGCCATGGCAGCACCTGCGCCGGCTGGCAATCACTGATTTCTTTCATTGCATACAGGTCAGGGGCATGCAGCTTCCTGACCGTTGGAGAACCCCATGAGCATTACCGCAAGCACCCTCGCCGCTTCCCGTTGCGTCCAGCCCATCGAGGCCCTGGATGACGCCGCCCTCGCCAGCCACCTGGCCGCCCTGCCCGAATGGAAGATCGAAGGCGGCAAGCTGGCGCGCAGCTTCGCCTTCGCCAACTATTACGAGACCCTGGCCTTCGTCAATGCGATTGCCTGGGTGATCCATGCCGAAGACCATCACCCCGACCTGGGCGTGAGCTACAACCGCTGCAGCGTGCGTTTCGATACCCATAGCGTCAACGACGGCCGTGGCGGTCTCTCGGCCAACGACTTCGTCTGCGCGGCCAAGGTCGACGCCATCTTCGCCCAGCGCGCCAACGCCTGATGGCTGGCCGCAAGCAAGCCGCAGCACGCGGCGCCGGGCCGGCCGCCAAGGCCGACCTGGAATCCGGTCTGGTGATCGCCGCCCACGGGCGGCATTATCTTGTGCAGGCAGGGGAACAGAAACTGCATTGCGTCACCCGTGGCAAGAAGAGCGACGTCTCCGTCGGTGACCACATCCGCCTGGCGCGCACTTCGCCGGACCAGGGCGTGATCGAGGCCATCGACGAGCGCAAGACCCTGCTGTACCGCTCCGACCAGTACAAGTCCAAGCTGCTGGCGGCCAATGTGGATCAGCTGTTCATCGTGGTGGCGACCGAGCCCAGCTTTACCGACGACCTGGTCTCGCGCGCGCTGGTGGCGGCCGAATCGGCGGGCGTGTCAGCCCACCTGATCCTGAACAAGACCGACATCACCGAAGCCCTGCCGAAGACCCGCGAACGCCTGCAGGTCTATGCGCGCCTGGGTTATCCGGTACACGAGGTTTCGGCCAAGGCCCATCCGGACGAAACCCGTGCGGCCTTCATGCCGCTGCTGGCCGGCAAGAGCACCATCCTGATCGGCCAGTCCGGCATGGGCAAGTCCTCCATCATCAACCTGATCGTGCCGGACGCCGACATCGCCACCCGCGAAATCTCGGCTGCGCTCGATACCGGCAAGCACACCACCACCTTTACCCGCCTGTACCAGATGGAGGGCGGTGCCAGCATCATCGACTCCCCGGGCTTCCAGGAATTCGGCCTGTACCAGCTCTCCGAAGGCATGCTGGAACGCGCCTTCCGTGACTTCACCCCCTACCTGGGCAAGTGCCGCTTCTACAACTGCCACCACCTCAACGAACCCGGCTGCGCCGTGCTGGAAGCGGTTCAGGCCGGCGAGATCGCCGGCCTGCGCCATCAGCTGTATGCACAGCTGGTGCATGAGTCTTCACAGACCTTGTATTGAAGACGACGTCTGAGGCGTCCTCAGACCCTCAGGCCGAGAGGCGGTCCGCCTCGACGACGGCCAGCGCAAATTCGCGCGGTGCTTCCTGCGGCAGGTTGTGGCCGATGCCGCCGGTCAAGGTGTGGTGCGCATACGGCCCGGCGAAGCGCTTGCGATAGAGCGCCGGCTCGAGGTGCGGGGCGCCGTTGGCGTCCCCTTCCAGGGTGATGGTGGGCACCGTGATCACGGGGAAGCTGCCCAGGCGCTGCTCCAGCGCGTCGTACTGCGTCTGGCCCGGCGCCAGGCCCAGACGCCAGCGGTAGTTGTGCACCACGATGGCGACATGATCCGGATTGTCGAACGCGGCGGCGCTGCGGGCATAGGTAGCGTCGTCGAAATGCCAGCGCGGCGAGGCCGTCTGCCAGATCAGTCGGTTGAAATCCTTGCGGTACTTTTCATAGCCGGCCACGCCGCGATCGGTGGCCAGGTAGAACTGGTACCACCAGTCCAGCTCGGCTTGCGGCGGCAGCGGTTGGCGGCCGGCATCGACATTGGTCATCAGGTAGCCGCTCACCGAGACCAGCGCCTTGACGCGCTGCGGCCACTGGGCGGCGATGATGCAGGCAGTGCGTGCACCCCAGTCGAAGGCGCCGAAGATAGCGCGATCAATGTTGAGTGCATCCATGAACGCAATGATGTCCAGTGCCACGACCGCCTGCTGGCCATTGCGCACGGTCGACGCCGACAGGAAGCGGGTACTGCCGTAGCCACGCAGGTAAGGGACCAGTACGCGATAACCGGCCGCTGCCAGGGCCGGGGCCACGTCGACGAAACTATGGATGTCGTAGGGCCAGCCATGCAGCAGGATCACGACAGGGCCATCGGCCGGACCGACATCGGCGTAGCCGACATCGAGCAGGCCGGCCTGCACCTGCCTGATCTGGCCGAAGGAAGTGTGCACGCCCGGCATCACCTTGCCGAGGGCGCCCTCATCGAGGCCGGGCGACTGCGCCCACGCCGTGGCCGACAGGCCCAGTGGCGCGACCATGGCAGTGCCGGCGGTGGCCGCGGCGGCACCGAACAGGCGGCGGCGTTGAAGATTGATTTCCTGTGTCATCGGGTTCTCCGTTCATGTGGATGGGACATGAAGGAGAATGCCGCGCCGATGTATCGCCCTTGTGTACGGCCAAGCCTGGTTTTGCAAGCCGGTGTAGCGGCGGCCATGCCGGATACATTGGGATACGCAATCCTGCGCCAGCAACCAGCAACCAACAACCAACAACCAACAGCCACCGGCCCAGGTCCTCACCGATTCAGGACAGGGAACTGATCACCAGTTCCGCCTCCAGCCCCTGCGGCACATCCGACCGGTTGCGTAGCACCAGACTACCCTGCAGGGCCAGCGCCAGCTGGCGGGCGATGGCCAGACCCAGGCCGGTGCCGCCGGTGCTGCGGTTGCGCGAGCCTTCCAGGCGGACGAAGGGCTGGAATACCGCCTCCAGCTGGTCTTCCGGAATGCCCGGCCCATGGTCGCGCACCGCGATGCGCAACTGCCCGGCGGGCAGGATGGTGGCTTGCACCTCAGCGGCCCCACCGAACTTGAGCGCATTGTCGATCAGGTTGGTGAGGATGCGACGCAGCGCATGGCTGCGGGTGATCAGGGCCAACGTGGGCAGGGTGCCAGCCAGCGTCACCGATTGGCCGCTGTCCTGATAATCGAAGACCATGCTCTCCAGGAACGAGGCCAGGTCGATGCGCACGGCGGCCTCGTCGTTGCCGTGGGCGCTGCGCGCATAGGCGATGCCCTCCTGCACCAGACGCTGGATTTCGGCCAGGTCGTTGAGCAGCTTGTCGCGCTCGCTGCCGGGATCGGCCATCTCGGCACGCAGCCGCATGCGCGTCAGCGGCGTCTGCAGGTCGTGCGAGACCGCCGCCAGGATCTGCATGCGTTCCTGCAGGTGATCGGCGATGCGCTCGCGCATGGCGTTGAAGGCAGTCGCAGCGTGGGCGACTTCGGCCGGGCCGTCCTCCTGCAGGGGCGGGCCCGGACGGCCCAGGTCGAGGCGGTCGGCAGCGGCGGCGAGGTCGGCCAGCGGACGCAAGGCCAGTCGCACCGCGAACCAGCTGCACAGCACCAGCAGCAGCAATTGCGCCACCAGCACGTAGGGCAGCCACTGGGTGAGCGGCTTCATGGCCGGATGCAGATCCACCGTCAGTGCGCTGCCATCGGACAGGCGCAGATGCGCCTGCAGATGTTCACGCGGACCGGGAACGGTTTGCATCGTGAAGGGATAGCGGCCACCTAGTGCGGCCCGGATGCGCGCAGCGATCTGCTGCGCCCGGGGCGACAGTTCGGGGATGCCGGCGCGACCTTCGCCGATGACATAGCCATAGGTATCGCGCTGCAGCGGTGCCAGCCACTGCGGCCGCTCGGCGGCGGGCAGGCGATCGAGAATGGCGACCGAGGTGGCCACGTCGTTTTCCAGCGTATCGAGCATGACCGCGCGCGCTGCGGTATAGCGCTCCAGGAACAGCACGGCGAAGGACAGGATATGGGCCAGCGCCAACGCCGCCAGGAAGATCAGGAACAGGCGTGCCCCCAGGGTGCGGGGCATGCGCAGCACACGCCTGGGCGCGCCGGCATCAGCTGAACGCGTGGTCACGGGCGGGCTTCCTCGATCTCGACCGGCATCGAGAACACATAGCCCTCGCTGCGGATGGTCTTGATGTAGCGCGGTTCGCGCGCGTCATCGTCCAGCCGCTGGCGCAGCCGGCTGACCAGGAGGTCGACGGAACGGTCGAAGATCTCGGCTTCGCGCCCCTGGGTCAGGCTCAGCAGCTGGTCGCGATTGAGCACCCGCTGCGGGTGATCGACGAACACCCGCAGCAGGCGGTATTCGGCGCCGCTGAGGGTGACCACCATGCCATCGGGCGCCAGCAGGTGGCGCTCCGAGGTATCCAGCCGCCAGGGACCGAAGCGCAGCAGCCGGCCGGCTTCACTGACCTGCAGATTGGGCGGCAGCATGCGGGTCCGGCGCAGCACCGACTTGATGCGCGCCAGCAGTTCGCGCGCGGCGAACGGCTTGGCCAGGTAATCGTCGGCGCCCATTTCCAGGCCGACCACGCGATCGGTCTCCTCCGAACGGGCGGTGAGCATGATGATGGGGGTGGCCTTGTGCTTGCCGGCGCGCAACTCGCGACACAGGACCAGGCCATCGTCGCCGGGCATCATGATGTCCAGCACGATCAGGTCCACGGCGTTACTGGCGACGAAGGCACGCATCTGGCGACCATCGCCGGCCACGTCCACGCGCAAACCGTTCTTTTTCAGGTAGTCGGCCACCAGTTCGCGGATGTCGCGGTCGTCGTCGACGATGAGAATGTGATCGATGTGTTCCACCTGACTGCCCTTCCCTTGTTGTGTTCAGTGTTGTCGCTGTCAGCTTTGAGCTTGCAGCCGGCCGGAGGCGGAACTGGCTCGAGTGAAAGTGCGCGACCCTGTCTTTTACGTCTTGCAAGCCTCCCCTGCAAGGGCTGCCGGCGGGAGATTTGTACCTCAATGTATCCGGCCGTATGCCGGACACAGACGACGACAAAACCACCCGCCAACCGGATTGGGAGGCCGCGAGCCTACCAGCCCGCCGCTGTTGGCGAGAATTGTAAGCCCGTGTAGCTGCGCCGTCGGCGGACACACAGGGATACACAAGCCGGCCCTGGCCTACACATGACAGATACACCGGTGCGGTCTCATGCACGGGTCGCCCATCACACCGCCCTTGCCGGCCTGTACATCATGACCCTCTATCTTGCCGCCTTCCTCGGCGGAGCGCTCACCTTGCTGAGCCCCTGCATCCTGCCGGTCCTGCCCTTCCTGCTGGCCCGCGCCGACCAGCCATGGCGGCTTCGCCTGGCGCTGCTGGCGGGCATGGCGCTGGTGTTTGCTGCCGTGGCCACGCTGGCTGCGGTGGGCGCCAACTGGGCCGTCCATGTCAATGAAGCGGGTCGCGTCGCTGCCATGCTGGTGCTGGCCCTGTTCGGTCTGACGCTGATGTCGCCCACGCTGGCCACACTACTGGCGCGCCCGGGCGTACTGCTGGGCAATGCGCTGGCCGAGCGCGGTGGGACGCCACGGGGCGGGCGCGAGAGCGTAGCCGCAGCCGTGCTGCTGGGCGCGGCCACCGGCCTGCTATGGACACCCTGCGCCGGCCCCATCCTGGGCCTGGTGCTGTCGGCCGCCGCCTGGGCCGGCCCGACGCCGCACACTGCCACCCTGCTGCTGGCCTACGCCAGCGGGGCGGCCTGCATGCTGGCCGTGGTCCTGTCCGCTGGGGCCGGTGTGATGGCTGTTCTGCGCCGTCGGCTGGGGATGGGTGAGTGGCTGCGCCGGCTGCTGGGGGCAGCCGTGCTGGCCGGGGTCGCCAGCATTGCCGTGGGCGCGAGCCTGCCGCTGGCGGCGAAGGCCAGCGCTACCGAAGGTCTTGAGACCCGCCTGCTCGAGCTGCTGGCACCGCCACGCGGGCCAGTTGCCGCAGCCATGGCTGGCGGCGCAATCGATCATCCGGCGGAGACGGCCAGGCGCCCCTACCGCAGCATCCTGCCGGTCGAAGGCGCATTGCCGGCCCTGGACGGTGCCGTGCAGTGGCTGAACTCGGACCCGCTATCGGCGCAACAGTTGCGCGGCAAGGTGGTGCTGGTGGATTTCTGGACCTACTCCTGCATCAATTGCATCCGCACCCTGCCCTACATCCGGGCCTGGGCCGAGAAATACCGTGATCAGGGCCTGGTGGTGATCGGGGTGCATACCCCCGAGTTCGCCTTCGAGCGCAAAGTGGACAACGTGCGCCAGGCCGTGAACGAATTCAAGCTCGACTTCCCGGTCGCGGTCGACAGCGAATTCCGCCTGTGGCGCGCCTTCGACAACAACTACTGGCCGGCGATCTACCTGGCCGATGCCCAGGGCAAGTTGCGCTACCACCAGTTCGGCGAAGGGCGCTACGAGAGCACCGAAGAGGCCATCCGGACCCTGCTCAAGGAGGCCGGCCAGGGTGCGAAAGGCAATGACGGAGATGCTGCGGTGAAGCCCAATGCCACCGACATCCAGGCCGCGCCGGACCTGGCCCGGCTGGCTTCGCAGGAAAGCTATCTGGGCTATCGCCAGGCCACCGGCATGGTCTCGCCGGAACGGCTGCGGCCCGATGTGGCGATGCACTACAGCGCCGCGCCACTGCAACTGAATCAATGGAGCCTGAGCGGCACCTGGAAGGTCGGTGCCGAAGCGGTGAGCCTGCAGCAGGCCGACGGCAGCATCGCCTACCGTTTTTCGGCACGCGACCTGCACCTGGTGCTCGGCCCCGGGGAAGACGGCCGGCCAGTGCGCTTCGTGGTCAGCGTGGATGGCCAGGCGCCGGGGGAACTGCATGGTGCCGACATCGATGCAGCCGGCAACGGCACGGTCAGCCGCACCCGGCTGTTCCAGCTGGTGCGCCAGCGTGGCGGGGTCAAGCCGCGTCTTTTCGAGGTGCGCTTCCTCGACCCCGGCGCCACTGCCTACGCCTTCACCTTCGGATGAGTTGCCCGAGCCGGCCTGAACCCTCACATCGTTTTCAAGAGAAAGGAAGACACCATGCGCACCATGATCGGCTGGATCACCGCATTGGCCATCTCGGCCAGTCCTTGTGCCTGGGATACCCACGCACCGGAGCAGGCGCAGGCCGCAGCCGTCCTGGCGGCTTTGTCCACCGCTGCCGGGAAGACCGCGCCATCGGCGGCGTTACCTGCCCCCTGATTTTTCATCGCTTCATCACTTCATCACTTCATCACTTCATCACTTCATCACCTCATCACTTCATCACTTCATCACTTCAAAAGGACCAGACATGAAACTGTATCTCAACGACATTTCCTCGGCCGCCTCGCGCGTGCGCATTGCCCTGGCCATCAAGCAGATCGAGGTCGACGTGCTGCCGGTCTCCATCCTCGGCGACGATCCGGAAAACCGCCGCGAGGACTACCTGCGCATCAATCCGCAAGGTCTGGTGCCGGCCCTGGTGACGGATCAGGGCGGGCTGATCACGCAATCCATCGCCATCATCGAATACCTGGACGAGCTGCATCCGGAGCCGCCGCTGCTGCCCAAGGGACTGGAACAGCGGGCGCTGTCGCGCTCGGTCGCCATCGCCATCGCCGCCGAAATCCATGCGCTGGTTCCACCCCGGGTGGCGCGCCGGCTGTCGACCCTGCCCGGGGTGACGGGTGCGGAGATCGCCGACTGGAACCGGCACTGGGTGATGGAAGGTCTGCAGGCCATCGACCGCCTGCTGCAGAGCCATCAGGCCGGGCCGTTCGTCAGTGGTCAGCAAGCTTCGCTGGGTGACATCCTGCTGTTCCCGCAGACGGTCAATGCCGAACGTATGGGCATCGACCTGTCGCAATGGCCGACGCTGGCAGGCATCCATGCGCGGCTGGCGGATATGCCTGCCTTTGCGGAAAATGCCCCGGCCCCGCGCACATGACAGCCGGTACACGCCAAGGCATGGGCGACCTCGGGTTCAGAACCTGTAGGTCGCCGTGAACGACAGCGTCCTTGGCGCCCCCGGAATGATCTGGGAGGCGCCGGTGGCGCTGGCGTAGTAGCGGCGGCCGGCCAGATTGGTCGCGGCCAGGGTGAAATCGGCACGCTGCAGGCGATAACCCACCATGGCATCCCAGCGGGTATAGGCGGGCAACTCGACCAGGTTGTCCCGGTCGGCGAAACGCGCGCCCTCGACGATCAGGCCGGTCTCGCCGAACCAGCCCAGCGGCGGCGCGTAGGAGACGAACAGGCTGCCATTGCGAGCCGACACGCCGCTGGCGCGCTTGCCGGTGAATTGCGGTTCGGCCTGCAGCACCTTGGCGTTCTGCTGCGTCCAGCCGGCACGCAGGAACCAGTGGCGCAGCACTTCACCGGCCACGCTGAACTCGACGCCGCGATTGCGCTCCAGCCCGGTCTGGTAGAAGGTGCCCGGCTTGAGGGGATCGGCCACGGTGCGGTTGTAGAGCTCCAGCTGGAACCAGGCCAGGGTGGTGCTGATCCTGCGATCGAACCAGTCGCTCTTGAGGCCGGTTTCGACCTGGCGGCTGTACTGCGGGCCGAGGTCGTTGGCGTTGCCCTCGGCGCCGGGTGTGATGCCGATCACGTCCCCTCCGACCGGGGCGTAGTTCTTGCTCCACGATAGGTACAGGTGCTGGTCGGGGATGGCCTCCCATACCGCCCCCACGCGCGGGCTCAGGGCATGGCTGGAGCGCTCGCTGCGCAGATTCTTCAACTGGTTGCGCGAATCGATGTCGAAGTCGTCCCAGCGCAGGCCGAACAGGCCTTTCAGGCGGCCGCCCAGATCGATCTGGTCCTGTGCATAGATGCCCAGGTTGCTGGCCTTGTGATAGTTCATCTGCCACGGCTGGGGAACCACGCCTTTGTTGTCGCGATTGTCGGGATTGCGAAGGGAGACCGGGGTGGCCGACCCCATCCACAGCCGGGGGTCGCGCTTCTGCCAGGCATATTCGACGCCGGCCAGCAACTCGTGCTGCAACGGCCCACTGGCGAGCTTGCCCAGCACCTCCAGGTTGGTCTGCAGGTTGCGCTGGTGCAGGTCCTGCTGGAAGCGGCTACGCTGGACCTGCTGCAGGTTGCGGCTGGTGCTGACGAAGGATTGCGAGACGAAGCTGTTGTCGAAGTCGCTATCGAGTTCGAACAGGCTCACGCCGTGACGGATGCTCCAGTCCGGCGCCACGGCGCGCGTGAGGGTGGAGCGCAGGGCCAGCGTGGTATCGCGCAGCACGTCGCGCCCGGCAGCACCGAAGAACTTGCCATCATCGGCCACCGGCAAGGCATAGGCGGTGGCCGTATTGCGCGGGGAGAGCGCGGTCACACGCGCCGGCACGCCGCGGTCGGGGGTGCGCAGGAACTCCTGGTATTCGGCCTGCAGCAGCCAGCTGTCACGGCCGGATTCCCACTTCAGCGACGGCGCGAAATACTGGCGGGTGCCGCGCACCTCATCGCGGAAATTGCCCTCGTGCTCGCGGCCGAGGTTCAGGCGCATGGCCCATTGCGCATCGAGCGGACGGTTCCAGTCCAGCGCCACGCCCTGCTGGCCGTAGCTGCCGAAGGTGGCCGAGGCCTGACCGAAAGCTTCCTGACCCGGCTGCTTGCTGATGCGATTGATCACGCCGCCGCCACTGCCCCGCCCATACAGGACGGCGGCCGGTCCCTTGAGGATTTCGATGCGCTCGATGGTGCCGAGGCTGCGCACGTATTGCGCGTCGTCACGCACGCCGTCCAGCAGCATGTCGCCGGCATTGGAAAAGCCACGGATGCGGAAGGCGTCGAAACGGGTATCGGAGACATTGGAAATGCCCGGCACCCCCGTCAATGCGGCCGCCATGTCGCGCCCGCCGTAGGCCATCACCCGTTCGACGGCGACGCTTTGCACGGTCTGCGGTATGTCGGTGAGCTCGGTGGCGGTGCGGGTGGCGCTACTGAGCTTGCCGGGACGCGGATCACCCTGGCTGCGCCGGTCGCGGACCTCGACGGCGGGCAGGCGGGAGGTGACGGTTTCTGCCTGGTCGTCAGCACTAGGGGAAGCCAGCAAAGGCAGGGCCGGCATGGAAAGCACGGCAGCAGCCAGCGCCGAAGGCAAGGCTCGCAGACGGAAACCGGATGGGACAACAGGCGAATCGGACATGGCAGCTTTTACTCCAAGGGAATAGAAAGGCGCCGATTCTAATTGCACAGATGCTAATGATTCTTATTTATATCGTGACATTTGCTGACCGTTTCGTAGTAGAAGGATTTTCTCGTCAGATATCGATAGCTGATTCAAATAAGTTCTGCCTGCGGCTCGAATAGTGTCGAGAAATTTGTTTCTGCTGCCCGAGCCAGCTTCATTGCCCGCCCCCACAAGGGGATTCGCCGACTGTTTCCGCAAGGCAAGTACAGCGGGTATCTTTTTAAGCCGAATCCCTTATAATCTAAGGAGTTAACGACTATCGGCGGCAGGCGCCACACTGGCCGCCGTTTTTATTTATGGCAATCAAACACTACCTTCAGTTTTCCGACTTTACGCTTGATGAATACGAGTACGTGATCGAACGTTCCCGTGTGATCAAACGTAAGTTCAAGAATTACGAGCCCCACCACACGCTGGCCGACCGCACGCTGGTGATGGTGTTCGAGAAGAACTCGACCCGCACCCGCCTCTCCTTCGAGGCCGGCATGCACCAGATGGGCGGTGCCGCGATCTACCTGAACACGCGCGACAGCCAGCTCGGCCGCGGCGAACCGGTGGAAGATGCGGCCCAGGTGATGTCGCGCATGTGCGACGTCATCATGATCCGCACCTACGGCCAGGAGATCATCGAGCGCTTTGCAGCCCATTCGCGCGTGCCGGTGATCAACGGCCTGACCAACGAGCAGCATCCCTGCCAGGTGCTGGCCGATGTCTTCACCTTCATCGAGCAGCGCGGCAGCATCCAGGGCAAGATCGTGGCCTGGGTGGGCGATGCCAACAACATGCTGTATTCGTGGCTGCAGGCGGCCGAGGTGTTCGGCTTCCACGTCAATGTCTCCACCCCCAAGGGCTATGACATCGACCCGGCCCAGGTCTCGCCCGGGAACACGCACTACACCTTCTTCGCCAATCCGGCCGATGCCTGCCAGGATGCCGACCTGGTCACCACCGACGTATGGACCAGCATGGGCTTCGAGGCGGAGAACAATGCGCGCCTGAAGGCCTTCGACGGCTGGATCGTGGACCAGGCCAAGATGTCGCGCGCCAAGAAGGATGCACTCTTCATGCACTGCCTGCCGGCCCACCGTGGCGAGGAAGTGGCCGCCGAGGTGATCGACGGCCCACAGTCGGTGGTCTGGGAAGAGGCAGAGAATCGCCTGCACGTCCAGAAGGCCCTGCTCGAATATCTGGTGCACGGCAAGTTCGACCAATGAAATTCCGGGCTGCGCATGACGCCCAGCCCGCCAGTCCTAGTCAATTCATCCTCATCGCAACGTCAAGATCATGTCCAACATCCTGCAATCCGTCCCGGTCAATCAAAAAGTCGGCATCGCCTTCTCCGGCGGCCTCGATACCAGCGCCGCGCTGACCTGGATGCGCCAGAAAGGCGCCGTCCCCTACGCCTACACCGCCAATCTGGGCCAGCCGGATGAGCCGGACTACGACGCCATCCCCAAGAAGGCCCTGCAATACGGTGCCGAGCTGGCGCGCCTGATCGACTGCCGCGAACAGCTGGCCAACGAAGGTATTGCCGCCCTGCAGAGCGGCGCCTTCCACATCTCCACCGCCGGCATCACCTACTTCAACACCACCCCGCTGGGCCGCGCCGTGACCGGCACCATGCTGGTGGCCGCGATGCGCGAGGACAACGTCGACATCTGGGGCGACGGCAGCACCTTCAAGGGCAACGACATCGAGCGTTTCTATCGCTATGGCCTGCTGGTGAACCCCAACCTGAAGATCTACAAGCCCTGGCTGGACAGCACCTTCATCAACGAACTGGGTGGCCGCAAGGAAATGTCCGAGTTCATGATCAAGTCCGGCTTCGACTACAAGATGTCGGTGGAAAAGGCCTACTCGACCGACTCCAACATGCTGGGCGCGACCCACGAAGCCAAGGACCTGGAGTTCCTGAACAGCGGCATCAAGATCGTGCAGCCCATCATGGGTGTGGCGTTCTGGCGCGATGACGTCGAAGTCAAGGCCGAGACCGTCACCGTGCGCTTCGAAGAAGGCCGTCCGGTGGCCCTGAACGGCAAGACCTTCGACAGCATGACCGACCTGATCCTGGAAGCCAACCGCATCGGTGGCCGTCATGGCCTGGGCATGAGCGACCAGATCGAGAACCGTATCATCGAAGCCAAGAGCCGCGGCATCTACGAAGCCCCGGGCCTGGCCCTGCTGTTCATCGCCTACGAACGCCTGGTCACCGGCATCCACAACGAAGACACCATCGAACAGTACCGCGACAACGGCCGCAAGCTGGGCCGCCTGCTGTACCAGGGCCGCTGGTTCGATTCGCAGGCCATCATGCTGCGTGAAACCGCCCAGCGCTGGGTGGCGCGCGCCATCACCGGCGAAGTGACGGTGGAACTGCGTCGCGGCAATGACTACTCGATCCTCAACACCGAGTCGCCCAACCTGACCTACCACCCGGAACGCCTGACCATGGAAAAGGGCGAAGGCAGCTTCTCCGCCATCGACCGTATCGGTCAACTGACCATGCGCAACCTGGACATCGCCGACACCCGCCAGAAGCTGGCGATCTACCAGGGCACCGGCCTGCTGGATTCCAGCACCGCCGTGTCGCTGCCGCTGCTGGGCAAGGATGAGAAGTAATTCCTGCAGGATTCCCCCTTACACCGTTTAATGGAAGCGATTCGATGAGCACCCAATTCGACAACGTCACCGTCCTCAAGAAGGGCAATGTCTATTTCGACGGCAAGTGCGTCTCGCACACCGTGCTGCTGGCCGATGGCAGCAAGAAGACCCTGGGCGTGATCCTGCCGTCTTCGCTGAACTTCAGCACCGGCGCGCCGGAAATCATGGAAATCAACGGCGGTAGCTGCCGCGTGCGCTTGAAGGGTGAAGAGGCCTGGAATACCTACGCTGCGGGTACCACCTTCAGCGTGCCGGGCAACTCCAGCTTCGACATCGAAGTGACCGAGACCCTGGACTACGTCTGCCACTTCGGCTGATCGCCAGCAAAGCAGAATGAAAAAGCCGTCGGTAGCGATACCGACGGCTTTTTTACGTGCAGGAAAACGCGTACTCAGATGAAGACCGGTTCCGGCTCCAGCTGCACCCCGAACTTCTCCAGCACGTCATCCTGGATGGCCTTGGCCAGCCTGGCGATTTCGGCACCGCTGGCGCCGCCGCGATTGACCAGCACCAGTGCCTGCTGTTCGTAGACACCCGCCCGCCCCATGGACTTGCCCTTCCAGCCGCAGCAGTCGATCAGCCAGCCGGCGGCCAGCTTGTAGTGATCGTCATCGACCCGATAGCTGACCAGGTTGGCGTATTGCGCCAGCAGGCGATCGCGCAGGCGGGCCGGCACGATGGGGTTCTTGAAGAAGCTGCCGGCATTACCGATGCGCGCCGGATCGGGCAGCTTGCGGGTGCGGATGGCGATGACGGCTTCGGCGATGTCACGCGGTCCGGGCGCGGTGATGCCCTGCTCTTCCAGCGCCTGCGACACATCGGCATAGTTGGCATTGGCGATCCAGCGCCTGGGCAGGGCGAAGCTGACGTCGAGCACGATGGCGCGGTCACGCAGTGCGTGCTTGAAGACGCTGTCGCGATAGCCAAAGCGACAGGCCTCGCGGTCCAGCGTCAAGATCTCGCCGCGCTCCAGATCGAAGGCGCGCAGGCTGTGGAAACGATCCTTCAGTTCGATGCCATAGGCCCCGATGTTCTGGATGGGCGCGGCGCCCACGCTACCGGGAATGAGCGAGAGGTTCTCCAGCCCGCCCAGCCCCTGCGCCAGCGTCCACTGGACAAAGCCGTGCCAGCTTTCGCCGGCGGCGGCGCGCACGTAGGTAAAGTCCTCGTCCTGGCCGGTGATCGCCATGCCGCGGCCTCGCATATGCAGCACCAGTCCACCGAAATCCTGCGTCAACAGCAGGTTGCTGCCGCCTCCGAGCACCAGTCGGGGCAAGCTCATCAGGGAGGCATCGGCGCGTAGTGCCTGCAGGGTTTCCACAGCATCGACGGGCAGGTAGGCGTGGGCCTGGGCGTCGATGCCGAAGGTATTGAGGGCGCGCAGGGAAACGGCGTGCTGGACGGGAAGCGAAGACATGGTCATAGGGCAGCGATTATAGCGCTCCGGAGGCCGGAGATCGGCTGTCGGCGGGACGACGATGGCGGCGGCGGCCCCACTCCGCTAGAATCACGGGTCAGACGCCGGCCTCCGCCGGCTGCAAGAACATAAGGATAAAGCCATGCCCTCATTCGATACCGTCTGCGAAGCCAATCTGGTCGAAGTCAAGAATGCCGTAGAACAAGCCAACAAGGAAATCTCCACCCGCTTCGACTTCAAGGGTACCGACGCCCGCGTCGAACAGAAGGAACGGGAACTGACCGCCTTCGCCGACTCCGACTTCCAGTTGAGCCAGGTACGCGACGTGCTCACCAACAAGATGACCAAGCGCAACGTCGACGTGCGCTTCCTGGACGAAGGCAAGATCGAGAAGATCGGCGGTGACAAGGTCAAGCAGGTGATCAAGGTCAAGAACGGCATCGAAAGCGACGATGCCAAGAAGATCGTGCGCGTCATCAAGGACAGCAAGATGAAGGTGCAAGCCAGCATCCAGGGCGATGCCGTGCGCATCACCGGCGCCAAGCGCGACGACCTGCAGGCCGCCATGGCGCTGTTGCGCAAGGAGATCAAGGACATTCCGCTGGAGTTCAACAACTTCCGTGATTGATCCCCAGGCCTGACCAGGCCTTGCAATGAAAAACGCCGGCGATTGCCGGCGTTTTGCTTGTGCGCTGCTTGATGCTGATCAGGTCAGACCCGATCAGGCCGCATCGCGCTCGTCGCCCACCAGCCGGCGCTGCCTGACGGAGTCGGCCAGGCCCTGCAGCACCTGCAGGCTTTCTTCCCAGTTGATGCAGCCATCGGTCACAGACTGGCCGTAGGTCAATTCCTTGCCCGGCACCAGGTCCTGACGACCGGCCACCAGATGCGACTCCACCATGACGCCGACGATGCGGGTGTCGCCACCGGCGATCTGGCGGCCGATGTCGGCGCAGACGGGGATCTGGTTTTCCGGCTTCTTGGAACTGTTGGCGTGCGAGGCGTCGATCATCAGGCGCGCGGCCAGACCGCTCTTGGCGATGTCCTGGCAGGCTGCTTCCACGCTGGGCGCATCATAGTTGGGCTGCTTGCCGCCGCGCAGGATGATGTGGCAATCCTCGTTGCCGGCGGTAGAGACGATGGCCGAGTGACCGCCTTTGGTCACCGACAGGAAGTGGTGCGGCTGGGACGCGGCCTTGATGGCATCCACGGCGATCTTGACGTTGCCGTCGGTGCCGTTCTTGAAGCCCACCGGGCAGGACAGGCCGGAGGCCAGTTCGCGGTGTACCTGGGATTCAGTGGTGCGGGCGCCGATGGCACCCCAGCTGATCAGGTCGGCGATGTATTGCGGGCTGATCACGTCGAGGAATTCGGTACCGGCCGGCAGGCCCAGGTCGTTGATGTTGAGCAGCAGTTCACGGGCAGCGCGCAGGCCATCGTTGATGCGGAAGCTGTTGTCCATGTACGGGTCGTTGATCAGGCCCTTCCAGCCGACGGTGGTGCGCGGCTTCTCGAAGTAGACGCGCATGACGATTTCCAGCTCGTTCTTGTGACGCTCGCGCTCCACCACCAGGCGGCGCGCATATTCCATGGCGGCCTTGGTGTCGTGGATGGAGCAGGGGCCGATGACGACCATCAGGCGGTCGTCCTGACCGTGCAGGATGCGATGCAGCGCGGTGCGGGCTTCGGCGGTGGTGCGCTCAACCTTTTCGGTGCAGCCGAATTCGCGGATGAGATGCGAGGGGGGGACCAGTTCTTTCATTTCTCGGATGCGAAGATCGTCAGTGCGCGGCATTTTTTTCTCCTGGAGTGCTGCAAATATTCAGCTGGAAATTTGACCAAAAAAAAACCGCCATCACTGGCGGTTTTTTAGGAAATTCGGTTTTGTCTTTTTACGAACGCTTACCGCTTTTCACCGCCGTGGGGCTGGAATAGCTAAAGTAAAAATAAAAGTAAGCGCGGGCGAAAGACATGTCTGGCGTCATGGATTAATTGAAGCAGATATTCATAGTGCTACAAATCCGGGGCTTTGGCAAGGGAGATGCGAAAAATGGATTGATGCAGTGCTCATACACATTTTTCTCAAAAATTATGGAATATTTGGATAATCATTGCCTGATATGCACCACCTCGGCCTCCAAAAGCAATAAAAAATCACGCCCCGTGCAAGCCCTGCCCGTCTCCTGTGCCACTTTTCGCTGTGGTTATCCTGCAAAAAAAGCGGTAATTTGATCTGGCGACGTCTCATTCAGCGCCTTCACCGCAGCTTTTTCCATCCCCTGCCGACGAAAAAAAACCGCCGGCAAGCTCTCCGGCGGTCTTCATTGCAGTGTTGAACCTGCTTCTGCCGAACCTGGTCAGCTGGCTCAGGCGGTGCCACCCACGGTCACACCATCCAGGCGCAGGGTCGGCTGGCCCACGCCGACCGGCACGCTCTGCCCTTCCTTGCCACACACGCCCACGCCCGAATCCAGGCGCATGTCGTTGCCGATCATGGAGACCCGGTTCAGCACATCGGGGCCATTGCCGATCAGCGTGGCACCCTTGACCGGATAGGTGATCCTGCCATCCTCGATCATGTAGGCCTCGCTGGCGGAGAAGACGAACTTGCCATTGGTGATATCTACCTGGCCGCCGCCGAAGTTGACTGCATACAGGCCGTTCTTGACCGAGGCCAGGATTTCGCCCGGGTCCTTGTCGCCGCCCAGCATGTAGGTATTGGTCATGCGCGGCATGGGCAGGTGCGCGAAGGATTCGCGGCGGGCGTTGCCGGTGACGTCCATCTTCATCAGGCGCGCGTTCATGGTGTCCTGGATATAACCCTTCAGGATGCCGTCCTCGATGAGCGTGGTGCACTGGGTCGGGTTGCCTTCGTCGTCGATGTTGAGCGAGCCGCGACGGTCGGCGATCGTGCCGTCATCGACCACGGTCACGCCCTTGGCCGCCACGCGCTCGCCGATGCGGCCGGAGAAGGTGGACGAGCCCTTGCGGTTGAAGTCGCCTTCCAGACCGTGACCGATGGCTTCATGCAGCAGGATGCCGGGCCAGCCGGGACCAAGTACCACGGTCATCGGGCCGGCCGGGGCCGGGCGCGCGTCCAGGTTGACCAGGGCGGTGGCAACCGCCTCGGAGGCGTACTTTTCCAGCAGCACGTCGGAGAAGTAGCCATAGTCATAACGACCACCGCCGCCACTGCTGCCCATCTCGCGACGGCCATTCTGTTCGGCGATCACGGTCACCGAAACCCGCACCAGCGGGCGGATATCGGCCGCCAGCACGCCATCGGCACGCGCCACCAGCACCACGTCATATTCGCCGGAAAGGCTGGCCATGACCTGCTTGACGCGCGGGTCCTTGGCACGGGCGATGCGCTCCACGCGCTCCAGCAATCGCACCTTGGCGGTGGCGTCCAGCGAGGTCAGCGGATCGTGCGGCAGGTAGAGCGCGCGACCGCCGGCGGGGATCATGGACCCGGCCACCTTGACCTTGCCGCTGCCCTGGCGGGCAATGGTGCGGGTGGCGGCGGCGGCGTCCATCAGGGCCGCTTCGGAAATCTCGTCGGAATAGGAAAACGCAGTCTTGTCGCCCGACACGGCGCGCACGCCCACGCCCTGGTCGATGGAAAAGCTGCCGGTCTTGACGATGCCCTCTTCCAGGCTCCAGCCCTCGCTCTTGGTGAACTGGAAGTAGAGATCGGCGTAGTCGACCTTGTGCGTGAACATGTTGCCCAGGGCCTTGAGCAGCTTGGATTCGTCCAGGCCGAAGGGAGTCAGCAGCACGTCGCGCGCCACTTGCAGGGCGCCCATGTTGGGTTCAAATAATTTCATAGCGTCTTGTCGGAAGGCAAAAAAGGTCAAAGCTTGCGATGGCGAAGTGCCGGCAAGCTTTCTCGAACGTATTGTAGACGATGGGGGTCGATGTCGCCGATCACAAGGCCTTCGCCTTCCGGCAGGACCGACACGATCTCGCCCCAGGGGTCCACCAGCATGCTGTGGCCCCAGGTCCGGCGGCCATTGACGTGTTCGCCGCCCTGGGCCGAGGCCAGCACATAGCACTGGTTCTCGATGGCGCGGGCGCGCAGCAGCAGCTCCCAGTGGGCGCGGCCGGTGGTATAGGTGAAGGCAGCCGGCATCACGATCAGCGCGCACTCGCCCATGGCCCGGTAGAGCTCGGGGAAGCGCAGGTCATAGCAGACCGACAGCCCGACCCGGCCGAACGGCGCCTCGAAGCTGCGTACCTCGCCGCCATGTTCGATGGTGCGGGCCTCGTCGTAGCTTTCCTGCCCGCGCACGAAGTTGAACAGGTGGATCTTGTCATAGCGGGCGACACGCTGGCCTTGCGGGTCATAGACCAGCGAGGTATTGAGGACCTTGTCCGGGTCGGCCGACTGCAGCGGCAAGGTGCCGCCGACCAGCCATATCTGATGCTGGCGGGCCAGCGTCTGCATGAAGGCCTGGATCGGGCCGGTGCCATCGTCCTCGGCATGGGCCAGCTTGTCGCGTTCGTGACGGCCCAGCAGGGGCCAGTATTCGGGCAGCAGCACCAGCTGCGCGCCCTGCTCCGCCGCCTGCGCCACCAGGCGCGCCGCACTGGCGAAGTTCTCTTGTACCTCGGGGGTGGAGACCATCTGGATGGCCGCCACCTTGAATGTCTGGCTCATGTCTGCCTCTTGTCTGCCACTTGCCTGGCACTTGCCTGGCGCATCCGGCTACGGCAGGACGCGTGAATGATATGAAGGATGCTTCAGTATGGCCCATCCCGCGACTATCTGCAGGCGTCACCGATCGGGTTCAGGCACCTGAATTGATGGCCGGGCCGGGCGCAGGCTGACGACGCGGGGAGGCAGGGGCCACCGCCGGTGCCGGGGGCAGATTATTGGCCGGTGGGGACTGCTCTTTGTCGTCCCGGCCCTTCTGCAGCACTTCCTTGGCGCGCTCGGCGTCCACCGGCGACACCTGCCCCTGCTTGACCACGATGGGGTCGCTCCACGGCCCGGTCACCTTGTATTCGAAACTGAGCGACTTCATCACCGGATTGCGCAGGAACAGCTGTGCCAGCAAGGTACTCACGCCCACCACCGGGTTGACCGCCATGGCCACCACCGAGGCCGTGCCCAGGTTGATCTCGGGGATCACCACCACATGCAGGTCCTGGGTTTCGCGGGCGATGTCGGCCGAGCCGCTCATCAGCACCGAGGCCGTCACGCCGGCCATCTTGAGATTGTCAGTGGTGGCGATGCCGCGAGCGATGCTGGCGGTGCCGGCCACCGTATCGAAGGCAAAGCCTTCCGAGAAGACGTCGCGGAAGTCCAGCGTCAGTCGGCGCGGCAACGCCTGCAGGTTGAGCACGCCCAGCAGCTTGGCCGCGCCCGGATCGACCTTCAGGAACTGGCCCGAATGCACATCCATGTGGACCTGGCCGCCCAGGCTGGCCATGTCCATGGCATAGGGCGGCGCCTTCCAGCTCAGGTCGCCATCCAGCTTGCCGCGACCGCCGCGGATGGTACCGGGATACCCGAAGCGTTCCAGCAGCTTGCCGGCGTCCTCGACGTCCAGTGCATAGGTGAAGTTGGAGGTATGGTTGCTGCCGAAGCTGAGCCAGTTGCCGGCGGCGCGGAACTGCGCATCGGGATTGGCCAGCAGCAGCCGGCTGATGCGCCATTCGCGCCCCACCGAGGTGACGATGTTGCTGGCATCGAGCTCCAGTCGGCCCAACTTCTTGTCTCCCAGCTCGAACTGGTCGGCGCGGATGTCCAGGGCCGGCATCTGCACATTGTCGTCGCTGCTGTCGGGCTGGGGCTGGGCCGCCTGGGCTGCCTGTGCTGCCTGTGCCGCTTGTGCCGCCTGTGCCGCCTCGGCCGATGGGCTGGACTTGGGAATGACCAGCGACGACAGGCGCGCCGTCACCTTGCCCGCGCCCTTGCCGCCGGTGGGTTCGTCCCAGGTGACGGTGCCGGCCGCCTGTTGCGACTCCAGGTTCATCTGCCAGGCATTGCGGCGATGCGTCGCCTCCAGGATCAGCTTGTTGAGTTTCTTGCCCATCAGCCTGAGCTCGCCCACCCGGGCCGAGACATTGTCCGGCTGCAGGTACTGCGTCACATCATCGCTGGCCAGGCGCCCCGCCGAGCTGGCTGCCGGGCTGCTGCTGCCCTTGCCGACCAGGTCGTTCTTCAGGGCCAGCCAGGCATCCAGGTCCAGGCTGTCGGTCGCCAGCGCCAGCTTGAGTCCGGACGGCGGCGTCGGCGCCGGCTGGTTCCAGCCGATGCCGCCACTGGCAACGCGCCAATTGCCACCACTGGCCACCACCCGTTCGCGCACATGGCGCGTGCTGATGTTCTGCCCGAGCGAGACGCGCAATTCCTCGCGCTCGATCAGCGGATCGGGCGAGGCCAGGGGCAGCAGGTCCACCCGCAACGGCAGAACGTCCTGTGCGCCCTTGCGCAAGGGTGCCGGCAAGTCCAGCCCCAGCCCGGCCAGGTTGGATTCGATGCTGACCTCGGGCTGGCGCTGCCGCACCTGCACCGTGGCGGTATAGCGGGCGCTCCCCGACAGGCGTGCCAGCAGGCGCTGCAGCGAGGGCTCGGTATATTGCCTGCGCAGCGCCTCGACATTGACCGCGCCCTCCAGCCGCACCTGGCTGCTGCCATCCTTCTGGGTGCCGCCGCTGATGGCCAGGCTGTCGCCCAGGAACTGGCCGCGCACGCCGTTGAGGGTGAAACCGCGTTCGTTGAATTCCACCTTGCCGGTGGTCCGATACAGCACCGGCAGGTCCGGCAGCAGGTCGACGTCGTTGTTGGCGAAGTGGAAGGCACCCTGGGCGCGGGTGTCGATGGCATGGTTCAGCGGCATCTGGAATTTCAGGTCCAGCCTGGCCTCACCGGTGGCACTGCTGTGCTCCATGACATTGCCGGTCCAGCGCGCCACCGGGCTCTGGTTCACGTACTGCAGGAAGGCCGGCATCGGACCATTGGCCACGCCATCGATTTCCAGCGTGGCTTCGTGCGAATCGACATCGGCCACCCGCGCCGTCACCGGCCCCAGCCGCGCGCCCAGGCTGCGGGCGCTCTCGGCCTTGATCTCCAGGCGCGTGCGGTCGATGCTCAGGCGCCCACGCCCCTCTTCCAGCAAGGGCCACTCGGGTTCCTTGCCGTCACGCCCGAGATGGCCCGGGGTGTAATTCAGCTTGAGCCCCTCGAAGTCGCCACTCAGCTGGAACTGGCCCTTGGGCTGCTCGCCAGGCTTGGCGGTATGGAACGGGAAATCAGCCAGCGCGCCCTTGAGCTTGAACTGCACATCATGCAGGTTGCCCGCCATCAGCCCCTCGGTCAGCCAGCGTCGCAGGGGTTCGCTCATGTGCTGCGGCAGATAGCGCCGGATCGCCTTGACGTCGAAGCTGCTGATCTCGCCGGCCACGTCCAGGGTACCCGCCGACTTGCCCTGCAAGGGCAGCAGATGGCGACCGGACAGGCTGCCGGCCACGCCGGGCTGACTGAACTGCATCTGGTCCAGATCCACCTGCAGTGTCTGATCCTTCAGATATTGCCAGTGCGCCTGAAGCTTCAGGGTATCGAAGGGCATGCTGGGCTCGGCGAACATGTCGGCGGGCAGATCGACCACCAGCTGCTGCGTATCCACCTTGACCGAGCCGCCCTTTTCGGTGGCATCGATCTCGCCGCTCAGGTTGCTGAAGCCCGGGAAGCCCGCCCACTGGGCGCGCGCCTGCTGGGCCGGATTCTTGCGCGGCTCCACATGGGCCGCCAGGCCCTTCATGCCCAGGCCCTTGAAACGTCCCTGTACCCGGTAGGAACTCAGTTCCGGATAACTGCCCTGCCACTGCACGGTGAAATCGTTCAGTTCTCCGCGTGGCGCCAGGTCGTCCAGCAACTTGCGCTGCGAGGGTGCCAGCGGCAGCCGGGTCGCCAGTTGCGACAGCGTCTGCAGGTTCAGGTAGGTGGCCTTGACACTGGTGCGCTCGGCCTTGAGCGGGGTGGCCGGCTCGTAGCTCTCGGTGATCGAGGTCGGCGGCAGGACGAAGCCGTCCGGGGTTTCTATCGAGAAATCGGTGAGGGTCACCTGGTGGCCGTTGGCACCGAAGGTGGGTACACCGTCCTGCTGGCCGGCGCCCAGGGTTTCGCTGGCCGAGATGCGGCCATTGACGCGCTTGAGCGAGAGGGGCTCCAGCTGGCGCGACAACTGGGCGTTGAAATCGGCCAGGCTCAGGTCGGCGGTGAAATTGGCGACCTTGGCATGGTCCAGCGTGAGCCAGGCCCGCACCGAACCGCGACCGCTGTTGATGGCGATCGGGTAGTCCACCCAGGCGCGCCAGACCGCCAGGTCGGTATTGCGCAGGTCGGCATACAGCACGCCCTTCCAGCGCGTGATCTCGGAACTGCGGGCAAAGGCCGGATGACTGAAATCGGCCCTGACATCGAGCGGCGCCGAGGTCTCCTGCGGCGGATTGGCGCGCAAGGACAGGCGGTGGCGCAGCCAGCGGTTGTGCAGGATCAGGTTGACGTCTTCCAGCGCCAGCTCGGGCGCCTTGCGCATTTCGTCATCCCAGCGCAGCTTGCTGTGACGGATCACGATCTCGCGCTGTGACAGCAGCCAATCCAGCGTACTGCCGTCACCCCCCGTGGGCACCGGGATGCCGGCCACGAAGAGCTTGCCGGCGGCATCGCGGCGGATCGCCAGATCGGCGCCCTCGATGCTCAGGTTTTCCACCCGCAGCGCCGCCACCAGCACGCTGCTCCAGGACAAGGTGGTCGATACCCGCGGCAAGGTCAGCGCGGCCTCGCCCTGCTGGTCATGCACGGTGATATTGGACAGGGAAAGCTGCGGGCGCAGGCCGCTCCAGGAAGCGTCGATGGCCTCGATGCTGACCGCGCGCCCGATCTGGGCCGACACCAGATGTTCGATGCGCGGCTTGTAGTGGCCGATCTCGGGCAGCACCGCATAGCGCAGCACCAGGAACAGCGCGCAAAAGACGAAGTAGGCCGCCAGCAGCAGCTTGAGGGTGAAACCCAGCACATGGTGGCTGGCCCGGTTCAGGTGAATGTAGCTGCCCCGCGCAACTCGCCAGCACAGCGCCCAACGGCCAGGCTTCGGTGCGGCGTTATGTTTTTCGTGGGACATCAGGATGCAAAGGCAGCTCGGTATGGGAGAAAATCGGGCAGGCGACATGATCGCATGGAAAACCAGGCCATGCCATCCGTGCCAAGGACGTATGAGGGGCAAAATGTCCGATAAGTTTAAAAAGGAAGGCTAGAATCCCCGTTATCGTGCGAAACCGTCAGCCCGCTGTCAGTCCTGCCTACACTATCGGTCGACAGGGCGGCCTGCTGAAGTGCAATTGAATTGCCTTAACGACGGTTTGCCCTCCTTTACACCATCGTGTTTTCACATCCTGTCGTGGAGCTTTGCGGTCCCCTATGCCTGTTCATCAACGATCCCTGGTCGACGCCACCACCTCCCGCTACTACACCCGCTGGACCCAGGCCGACGCCGCCCGCCCGGCCCTGGTCCTGGCCGCCGCCGCCCAGCCCATGGACCGTGCCGGCATGCAGCAGCGCCTGCAGGCCGACCTCGACGCCGGCCTGGCGCTGCCGGCGGCCATGCGGCGCCTGCGCAACCTGATCATCTGCGCCCTGATCACGCGCGACCTCGACGGCCGCGCCGACCTGGCCGAAGTGGTGGCAACCATGACCGGCTTTGCCGATTTTGCCGTGCAGACCCATCTGGCCGCGCTGATGCAGGAACAGACCGCCCTCTACGGCCAGCCCATCGGCGAGGAGTCCGGCCGCCCGCAGGAAATGATCGTGCTGGGCATGGGCAAGCTGGGCGGGGGCGAACTCAACGTGTCCTCCGACATCGACCTCATCTTCGTCTATCCGGAAGACGGCGACACCCGGGCCGAAGCCGGCCAGAAGTCGCTGTCCAACCATGAGTTCTTCGTGCGCCTGGGCAAGAAACTCATCGGCGCCCTGGCCGAGATCACCGAAGACGGCTTCACCTTCCGGGTCGACATGGCGCTGCGCCCCAACGGCAACTCCGGCCCGCTGGTGGCCAGCTTCAACATGGTCGAGGAATACCTGGTGCGCCAGGGCCGCGAGTGGGAGCGCTATGCCTGGACCAAGGCCCGCGCCCTGACCGGCACACCGGAGGATATCGCCACCCTGGAGGCGATCAGCCGCCCCTTCATCTTCCGCCGCTACCTGGACTTCGGCTCCATCGACGCCCTGCGCTCCATGCACGGCCAGATCCGCGCCGAGGTCAAGCGCCAGGAGGCCCTGCACCCGGACCGCAGCAACAACGTCAAGCTGGGTCGGGGCGGCATTCGCGAGATCGAGTTCACCAGCCAGGTGTTCCAGCTGATCCGGGGCGGGCGCGACGTGGAACTGCGCGACCGCTCCACTCGCATCACCCTGCGCACCCTGGCCGCCAAGGAACTGCTGGCGCCCGAGGTGGTGCAGCAACTACTGGACGCCTACAGCTTCCTGCGTGACCTCGAACACCGCCTGCAATACCTGGAAGACGCCCAGACCCACACCCTGCCCGTCAATCCCGACGACCTGCTGCTGGTGGCGCAGATGATGGGCTACCCGGACAGCGCGGCCCTGCTGCATGAGCTGGAAGGCCAGCGCGCCATCGTCGCCGCCCAGTTCGACGCCATCTTCGCCGACAAGCAGTCCGGCGAAAGCGAAGCCGATGGCCCGGCCGTGAGCGTGAGCGAGAACGACAACCTGGAAGGCCTGGCCGACGCCCTGCGCCTGGTCGGCTTCCCGGAAGACGACGTCGAGGACGGTGCCCGGCGCCTGCACCTGACTTGGCAATCGCCGCGCATGCAGAGCCTGCCCGAGGCCAGCCGCAACCGGCTCAATACGGTCATCAACAACTGCCTGCCGCTGCTGGCGGCACTGCACTACGACGAACTGCCGGCCCTGGGACGGCTGCTGGATTTCCTTGAAGCCATTGCCCGCCGCGCCGCCTATCTGGCACTCCTGACCGAATATCCCTACGCCCTGCAGCGCCTGGTGCGCATGATCGGCGCCAGCGGCTGGGCCGCCACCTACCTGACGCGTCACCCCCTGCTGCTGGACGAACTGCTGGACGACCGCAACCTCAAGGCCGCCTCCGACTGGGCCGCCTTCTCCGACAACTGCCGGCGCCAGCTGGCCACGGCCGAAGGCGACACCGAACGCCAGCTCGATATCCTGCGCGAACTGCACCATGCCGAACAGTTCCGCCTGCTGGCACAGGATCTGGAAGGCGACCTGTCGGTGGAAAAGCTGGCCGATGAACTCTCCGCCCTGGCCGACGTACTGGTGCAGGTGACCATCGAAGCGGTCTGGGGCACTATCACCCAGCGCCACCGCGAGGTCCCGCAGTTCGCCGTGATCGCCTACGGCAAGCTGGGCGGCAAGGAACTGGGCTATGCCTCGGACCTGGACGTGGTCTTCCTCTACGACGATGACGACCAGGAAGCCCCGGCCCTCTACGCCAAGCTGGCGCAGCGCTTCATCACCTGGATGACCAGCCACACCCCGGCCGGCACCCTGTTCGACATCGACATCGCCCTGCGCCCGGACGGCGCCAGCGGCCTGCTGGTGTCGCCCCTGTCGGCGTTCGAGAAATACCAGCTCAACGCCGCCTGGATCTGGGAACACCAGGCCCTCACCCGCGCCCGTTTCTGTGCCGGCGACAGCGCCATCGGCGAACGTTTCGAGGCGCTGCGCGAGCGCGTGCTGCGCCAGCCGCGCGACGCCGACAAGCTGGAAGAGGAAGTGCTTTCCATGCGGCGCCGCATGCGCGACGCCCATCCCAACCGCAGCATGATGTTCGACCTCAAGCACGACGAGGGCGGCATGATCGACATCGAATTCATGGTGCAGTACCTGGTCCTGCGCCATGCCTGCGACCACCCGCAGCTGACCGGCGACATCGGCAACATCGCGCTGTTGAAGCTGGCGGCGCAGCTCGGGCTGATCGATGCCCTCATGGCCGACGAGGCAGCCAACGCCTATCGTCTCTTCCGCAAGCTGCAGCACCAGATCCGGCTACAGGGTTCGGACCGGGCGCATATCGACGCCATCCGCGTGGAGCATGAACGTGCCTGCGTGATCCGGCTGTGGCAGCAGGTGTTCGGTTGAAATGGCCATGTCGGCGCAAAAGTGAAAAAAAAGGGATGCACCGGCCGGTGCATCCCTTTTTCCTGATGGCGAACTGATCGCCAGGTGAAGATCAGTACTTGGGTGGCTGTTTGTCTTCGCGGCTGGCGCGGCGATCGCTCGTGCTGCTGTCGCGGGAGGACGAGGAGCTTTCGCGGTCACGCGAGCGGGCGTTGTCGCGATTGGCATCACGTTCGCGGGCACGGCTGCTGCGATCGCTGTCCTTGGCATCCTTGTCCTTCCCATCTTTTCCCTTGGCGTCATCCTTGGCCGCATCGGCCGCGGGTGCCGGCGCCGGCGGCGTCACGGTCTGGATGCCCTTGGCCGCCATGTATTCGTGCATGTCCTTCCAGCCGGTGAAGATGCCGGCCTTCAGGGCATCGGGATTGCGCTGGTAGCAGTCTTCCAGGCTCTGGCCGGCCTGGCGGCAGCCGGCGCCCAGCGCGATACCCTCGGCCTTGGCCTCTTCCGGGGTCTGCTTGGGCTTGGTGAAGCTGCTGACATAGTCGCACGCGGACAGCGACAGGCTGACGGCGGATATCAAGGCCAGGTTGGCCAACAGGCGACGGGCCTGGGATGAGCTTGCTGACATGCGTTCCCTCGTTGGGTCGGTTGCTCTTGTTGTTGACGGGCCTGCGGCCCTTGGCGGCAAACGGACAAAAGGCCATTGCAAGCGACGCTCGCAACAGCCTTCTGATCCTTTTGCAGGCTGATCCGTCTATTTTCACCTCGGCAAGCAGGCTTGCATACGAGGAAAAGAAGCCGAAACAGCCCTGAAATTGACGCTCCCGGCCAGGGAACCCCGGCCGGTACGTCTTAACACGTCTTACTTGGCGGTCGCCAGGGCGACGGTCGTGTCCAGCATGCGGTTGGAGAAGCCCCACTCGTTGTCGTACCAGGACGACACCTTCACCAGACGGCCGGAGACCTTGGTCAGGGTGGCGTCGAAGTTGGACGATGCCGGGTTGTGGTTGAAGTCCACCGACACCAGCGGCTCGGTGTTGTAGGTCAGGATGCCCTTGAGCGGACCGGCTTCGGCAGCGGCCTTCAGGACGGCATTGACTTCATCCACGGTGGTGTCGCGCGAGGCCACGAAGGACAGGTCCACCAGCGAGACGTTGATGGTCGGCACGCGGATGGCGAAACCGTCCAGCTTGCCGTTCAGTTCCGGCAGCACCAGGCCGACCGCGGCAGCAGCGCCGGTCTTGGTCGGGATCATGGACTGGGTGGCCGAACGGGCGCGACGCAGGTCTTCGTGATACACGTCGGTCAGCACCTGGTCGTTGGTGTAGGCGTGGATGGTGGTCATCAGGCCGGTTTCCAGGCCGATCTTTTCGTGCAGCGGCTGCACCAGCGGTGCCAGGCAGTTGGTGGTGCAGGAGGCGTTGGAGATGACGGTGTCGGACGCCTTCAGCACCTGGTGGTTCACGCCGAAGACGACGGTGGCGTCCACGTCCTTGCCGCCCGGAGCGGAGATGATCACCTTCTTGGCGCCGCCCTTGATGTGGGCGCTGGCCTTTTCCTTGGTGGTGAAGAAGCCGGTGCATTCCAGCACCACGTCCACACCCAGCTCGCCCCAGGGCAGCTCGGCCGGATTGCGCTGGGCCAGCACCTTGATGCGGTCGCCGTTGACGACGATGGAATCGCCATCGACGGTCACGGTGCCGGGGAACTTGCCGTGGGCGGTGTCGTACTGGGTCAGGTGGGCATTGGTCTTCGGATCGCCCAGGTCGTTGATGGCGACGATTTCGATATCGTGCTTCTTGCCGCCTTCGTAGTGGGCGCGCAGGATATTGCGGCCGATACGGCCATAACCGTTGATTGCTACGCGAATGGTCATGCTGTTCTCCTCAAGTAGTAAAAATCGATGCAAACCGATAGCCGGTAAAGCGACCTGCCCGTCAGCCTACGCCCTTGCGGCGCACTGGCCCGGCCATGGTTCCGTCTTTTCCGGCCTTCCTGCCGTTCTTGTTCTTACCGCATCCACGCTCAGGACTTCAGCTGGCGCCAGACGAAACCGATTTCGTCCAGTTCACTGCCATCATCCCAGGTGAAGGTTTGTTCATAAAGCCTTTCGGCCCCCAGCGACTCGAAAAATTCCCCGGCGCCTTCGTTCTTGCTCAATACCCACGCCATCAGGCCGGTCGCGCCGGCGCTGATGAGGGTGGCCGCGACATTGGCCAGCAGGCGCTTGCCCAGGCCACGGCGCTGTTCATCGGGCAGCACGCAGATCGCGGTCAGCTCGGCATCGCAGCCGAAGCGGGCTTCGGCCAGCGTCATGCCGGAGGCAAAACCGATGATCTCGCCACCGCTCTCGGCCACGAAGGTACAGGCCGCATCCGAGGAGGCTTCCAGTACCTGTTCCCACAGCTTGACGCTTTCCTCGGGCTTCAAATGGTCGAGGTAGCTGTCCGGCACCAGGCCGCGATAGCTGGCACGCCAGGCGTCGATGCGCACACCGGCGATGGACGCCGCATCACCCTTGCGGGCAAGGCGGATCAGGACCTGCTCGCTCATGGCTGGCGTAGCGCTCAAGCCAGCACTGCCTTGGCCTTGGCCACCACGTTTTCGACGGTGAAGCCGAAGTGCTTGAACAGCACGCCGGCCGGTGCCGATTCACCGAAGGTGTCGATACCGACCACGGCGCCTTCCAGGCCCACGTACTTGTACCAGAAGGCGGTCACGCCAGCCTCGATGGCCACGCGCGGGATGCCACGCGGCAGCACCGATGCCTTGTAGGCCGAATCCTGGCGGTCGAACACGTCGGTCGAGGGCATCGAGACGATACGCACGGCGATGCCTTCGGCGGTCAGCGCATCGGCGGCCTTGGTGGCCAGCTCGATTTCGGAACCGGTAGCGATCAGCACCACCTTGGCATTGGGCGCATCACGCAGCACGTAGCCACCACGGGCGATGTCCTTGACCTGGGCGTCGGTACGCTCCTGGAAGGGCAGGTTCTGGCGCGAGAAGATCAGGGTGCTGGGACCATCGTTGCGCTTGATCGACTCGGCCCAAGCCACGGCGGTCTCGGTGGTGTCGCACGGACGCCAGTTGTCCAGGTTGGGGATCAGGCGCAGGCTGGAGACGTGTTCCACCGACTGGTGGGTGGGGCCGTCTTCGCCCAGGCCGATGGAGTCGTGGGTGAACACGAACAGCGAACGGATCTTCATCAGCGCGGCCATGCGCAGGGCATTGCGGCTGTAGTCGGAGAAGGTCAGGAAGGTCGCGCCGAAGGGCAGGTAGCCGCCATGCAGGGCGATACCGTTCATCATGGCGCTCATGCCGAACTCGCGCACACCGTAGTTGATGTGGTTGCCGCGCTGGTCGGCGCGCACGGCCACCGATTCCTTCCAGTTGGTCAGGTTCGAGCCGGTCAGGTCGGCCGAGCCGCCCAGGAATTCCGGCAGTGCCTGCGCATAGGCCTGGATGGCGTTCTGGCTGGCCTTGCGGGTGGCGATGGTTTCCTTCTTTTCCAGCGTGGAATTGATATAGGCGGTCACCGTCGATTCGAACGCGGCCGGCAGCTCGCCCTTCAGGCGGCGCAGCAGTTCGGCGGCTTCGGCCGGGAACTGGGCGGCGTAGGTATCGAAGGTCTGCTTCCAGCTGGATTCGAAATCGGCACCGGTGGCCTTGGCATCCCAGGCGGCGTAGACATCGGCCGGGATCTCGAAGGGGGCGGCGGACCAGCCCAGCGCTTCGCGCACGGCGGCGATTTCCTTGTCACCCAGGGCGGCGCCGTGGACCTTGTCGGTGCCGGCCAGGTTGGGCGAACCCTTGCCGATGACGGTGCGGCAGCAGATCAGGGTCGGCTTGTCGGCCAGCTTGGCCTGGTGGATGGCGGCGCTGACCGCCTCGACGTTGTGGCCGTCCACGGCCGGGATGACGTTCCAGCCGTAGGCTTCGAAGCGCTTCGGGGTGTCGTCCTTGAACCAGCCTTCGACGTGGCCGTCGATGGAGATGCCGTTGTCGTCATACAGCACGATCAGCTTGGACAGGTTCAGCACGCCCGCCAGCGAGCAGGCCTCGTGCGAGATGCCTTCCATCAGGCAACCATCGCCGACGAAGGCGTAGGTGTAATGATCGACCACGGACAGGCCGGGCTTGTTGAATTCGGCCGCCAGCAGCTTTTCGGCCAGCGCCATGCCCACGGCATTGGTGATGCCCTGGCCCAGCGGGCCGGTGGTGGTTTCCACGCCCGGGGTGATGTGCACTTCGGGGTGGCCGGCAGTCTTGGAATGCAGCTGGCGGAAGTTCTTGATGTCGTCCATCGACAGGTCGTAGCCGGTCAGGTGCAGCAGCGCGTACTGCAGCATGGAGCCGTGGCCGTTGGAGAGCACGAAACGGTCGCGGTTGGCCCACTGCGGATTGGCCGGATTGTGGCGATAGTGCTTGGCCCACAGGGCGACTGCGATTTCGGCCATCCCCATCGGCATGCCCGGGTGACCGGAATTGGCTTTCTGAACTGCGTCCATCGCCAGCGCGCGGATCGCGTTGGCCATCTTGTCGGTGGGGAGAGTGGAAATCATGTCGATGTCTGTGTGTGCTGTGCTGGAGGCGCCGACTGGCGCATGAATCGGGTTCTGAAGCCAAAGCGCCCGCCCGGAATACCCGGGACAAGCGCGGGGCCGTATTTTACCAGAGTGCGTCGGGGGGATTAAAATTCAGGGTCGGCCTATGAATCGTCTGACAAGATTTTTCGATGTTTCTTGCATTTTCTTGATCTTCCTCGCCCCCAGGACCCTGCCCCATGCCTCGTTTCTATTTCCCGCACCCCCTGGCGATCGGTTCGGCCGTGGTCCTGCCCGAGCAGATCGCCCACCACGTGCAGGTGCTACGCCTGCAGCCGGGCGACACCATCACCCTCTTCAATGGCGAAGGGGGTGAATACACCGCCAGCCTGACCGCCATCGAAAAGAAGCGCGCCCACGCCGAACCCAAGACCTTCTCCCCCCGCGAAGCCGAGCTGCCCTATGGCCTGACCCTGGCCCAGGCCCTGCCCGAAGGGTCGAAGATGGACTGGATCATCGAAAAAGCCGTGGAACTGGGCGCCACCGCCCTCCAGCCGCTGGCCGCCCAACGTTGCGTGGTACGGCTCTCGGGCGAACGCGCCGAGAAGAAGCAGGCCCACTGGCAAGGCATCATCCACGCCGCCGCCGAACAATGTGGCCGCAACCGCCTGCCGCATCTGGCCGAAGTGACCGACTTCAAGCGCTGGATCGCCCAGAGCGACCTGCACCGGCGCATCCTGCTCTCGCCCCGCGGCGAGCAGCCGCTCTCCGGCTGGGCCCGCCATCACCCACCGCAGGCAGTGACGCTGGTGGTCGGCCCGGAAGGTGGCTTCAGCGAGGAAGAAGAAAACCTGGCCTGCGCCCAGGGCGCGCTGATGTTGTCCATGGGCAGCCGCGTGCTGCGCACCGAGACCGCCGGGCTGGCCGCCCTGGCTGCCCTGAATGCGGTATGGGGCGAACTGTAATCTCCGACTGACCCGACCTGCCGACCTGCCGCCTAAACGTGCAGACCCGCCGTACTTGAGGTGCAAAAACGGCGCAGGCCTCACCAATTTGTCTCATCGACAAGCTGCGCCGTCGCTCCCATGACATCCTGCCGTGCGGCAATTTCCGCCGCAAAGCCGCTTCCTGCCTGACTTTCCCCTTCCACCGCAGCGCCTGACGATGGCCTGGCACGCCTTCTGCTTAAAGATATTCAATCTTGTATTCAAGTTTGAATATCCAAAATGAACGCCACCCAGACCCCGCAACAAGCTGCCTTCCAAGCCGCCGATATCCACGCCAGCGCCGGTACGGACATCCCCACCATCGCCGCCACCCTGGCCGCCTACCGCGAGGGGCGCAGCACCCCCGGCAAGATCGTGGCCGATCTGCTGGCGCGCATCGACAGCGCCGGTCGCAACGAGGTCTGGATCAGCCGGGTGCCGGCCAAGCAGCTCAAGCAGCAGGCCGCCGCGCTGGACCTGATGCTGCAGATCAAGGGCGAGGCGGTGTTCGAGACCATGCCGCTGTTCGGCATCCCCTTCGCGGTCAAGGACAACATCGACGTGGCCGACATGTCTACCACCGGCGCCTGCCCCGAATTCGGCCGCCTGGCCAGCGAGAGCGCTACCGTGGTGCAGCGCCTGCAGGCCGCCGGCGCCCTGCTGGTGGGCAAGACCAACCTCGACCAGTTCGCCACCGGGCTGGTGGGCGTGCGCTCGCCCTACGGCGCGGTGCGCAATGCGATCAAGCCGCAGTATGTCTCGGGCGGGTCCAGTTCCGGTTCGGCCGTGGCCGTGGCGCTGGGGCAGGTGATGTTTTCGCTGGGGACCGATACCGCCGGCTCGGGCCGCGTGCCGGCCGCCTTCAACCATCTGGTGGGCCTCAAGCCGACCAAGGGACTCATCAGCGCACGTGGCCTGGTGCCGGCCTGCCGCACGCTGGACTGCATTTCCATCTTCGCCCACGACGTGGCCGACGCTTGGCGCGTGCTGCACAGCGCCGCCGGCTACGACGCCGAGGACGGCTATTCGCGCCGCCCGGCGATGCTGGGCGTGAAACGCCGTGGCTACCGCATCGCCATTCCTGATGTCTGCGAGTTCTACGGCGACACGGTCGCCCAGGAAGCCTGGGAGCGCAGCCTGGCGCAGATCGCGGCACTGCCCGGCGTGACGCTGGCGCGCATTCCCTTCGCTCCCTTCAGCGATGCCGCGCAACTGCTGTACCAGGGGCCCTGGGTGGCCGAACGCCGCGCCGCACTGGGCGACTTCTTCCTGGAAAACCCGCAGGCCATCGACCCGGTGGTGCATCAGATCACCGCCCAGTCGGACAATTACGACGCGGTGGATGCCTTCAATGCCCAGTACCGTCTGGCCGACCTGCGGCGCGAGGCCGAAGACCTGCTCGATGGCAGCGACCTGATGCTGGTGCCGACCACCACCACCTTCCCCACCATCGCCGAGGTCCAGGCCGATCCGGTGGTGCGCAATTCGCAACTGGGCTACTACACCAACTTCGTCAACCTGATGGACATGGCGGCCCTGGCCATCCCTGGCGTGTGGCGGCGCGACGGCCTGCCGGCCGGCGTGACCCTGATCGGCCCGGCCGGGTCCGACCACCTGCTGGCCGAGGCCGGCGCGCGCCTGCAGCAGCAACTGGGCGGTGCCGCCCAGGCCGATGCGATTGCCGCCGCGCCGCTGCCCTTCAATGAAAGCACCATCAAGGTCTGCGTGGTCGGTGCCCATCTCGCCGGCCAGCCCCTGAACTGGCAATTGCTGGAAGCCGGGGCGCGCCGCGTAGCCGTCACCCGCACCGCCGCCCAGTACCGCCTGTATGCCCTGGCCGGCACCACGCCGCCCAAACCCGGCCTGGCCCGCACCGAAGGCGACGGCGCCGCCATCGCGGTGGAAGTGTGGGAAATGCCGCTGCGCCAGTTCGGCGGCTTCGTGGCCGCCATTCCGGCGCCACTGGGCATCGGCACGGTGGAGCTGGCCGACGGCAGCAGCGTCAAGGGCTTCATCTGCGAGCCGGCCGGCATTGCCGGCGCCACCGACATCACCCACCACGGCGGCTGGGTCCACTACCTCGATTCGCTGAACTGACACCACCGATACGACCGACACCTTACCACGGAGCTGCTCATGAAAAAGAACACCCTCTCCCCCCTGCAGGACACCAACCGCCGCCGCTTCATCGCCAGGGCCGGCGTGGTGGCGGCGGGCGCCGCCATCGCTGGCGCCCCGGCCATCCTGCGCGCGCAGACGCCGCCGATCCGCATCGGCTACTGGCCGGTGGCCGCCGGCCTGCCCTTCTACGCCGCCGTGGAAGCGGGCTATTTCAAGGAAGCCGGGCTGGAAGTGCAGGCCATCAAGTTCGCCGGTGCCCAGCAGGTGATGGAAGCCATGCTGGCCGGCCGTGCCGATGGCTCGGCCAATGGCACCGGCGCCGGCAACCTGGCCATCGGCGAGATCGCGCAGCCGGGCCTGTTCAAGATCTTCGCCACCAATCCCAGCAATGCCAAGTACGTGCTCGATGAATTCCTCGTCCCCAAGGACAGCCCGGTCAAATCGATTGCCGAATTGAAGGGCAAGAAGGTCGCCTCCGGCCCCGGCATCCAGAACGTCACGCTGGCCAAGACCGTGCTGGAACGGGCCGGCGCCGCCGGCGCTACCGTGGTGGAACTGCCCATCGGCCAGCACGTTGCCTCGCTGGCGGCCGGCCAGGTCGATGCCGCCTATACGCTGGAACCCACCGGCACCGTCGGCCGCATGAACAACACCACCCGCGTGCTGGAAGCGGGCGTGATCGCCAAGTACATCCTGGGCGACCCGATGGCGCCCTGGCATGGCGGTGCGGCAGCGCTGACCACGGAATTCATCAAGAAACATCCCGAAGTGGCCCGCAAATACATCACAGCCTATGCACGTGGCATCGAACTGGTGCGCAGCAAGCCCGACCAGGCGCGCACCTACCTCAAGGGCTATACCGCCATCGAGGGTTCGCTCACCAATGAAGTGCCGCTGGCGGCCTACATGCTCTACAACGAGTTCAAGCCCAGCGATATCGCCTACTTCCAGAAGTTCTACGACCTGTTCGTCGAGAAGGGTGTGTTCTCGCAGCGCATCGTGGTCGACAACCTGATCTACAAGGGCTGAGGCCATCATGAACGAGACCGTCGCTCCTTCCGTGACCGTGGCCGCCAGCAAGCCCACGGCGACCTCGCCCCCACCCCCGCCAACCGTCGTGCGCAAGCGTCCGGCGCTGGGCCGGCTCTTGCCCATCGTCGGCCCCATCGCGTTGTTCGTGGTGTGGGACCTGGTGGTGCGCGCCGGCTGGATCAAGGCGATCCTGCTGCCGCCGCCCGAAGCCACGCTCATGGCCATGCTCAAGGGCCTGGCCGGCGGACCGCTGCTGATGGACTTCAGCGTCACGGTGGTGCGCACGCTGGAGGCCTTTGTCATTGCCATGGTGCTGGGGGTCCCCATCGGGGTGCTGTTGGGCAGCAATGAACGCGCCTACCGCAGCGTGGAATTCCTGATCGACTTCTTCCGTTCCACACCGTCGTCGGCGCTGATCCCGTTGTTCCTGCTGATCTTCGGCGTCTCCGACATCAACAAGGTCGCCATCGCTGCCTTCGGCGCTTTCCTGATCGTGCTCTTCAACAGCGCCTATGGCGTGCTCAATGCGCGCAAGCAGCGCGTCATGGCGGCCAAGGTGATGGGGGCGTCACGCTGGCGCATCTTCTGCGACGTGCTGCTGTGGGAAAGCCTGCAGGCCACCTTCGTGGGTCTGCGCAGCGCGGTCTCGATGGCGCTGGTGATCGTGATCGTGGCGGAGATGTTCATCGGCTCCGAGAACGGCCTGGGTCACCGCATCATCGACACCCAGCAGGTCCTCAACGTACGCGAGATGTATGCCGCCATCCTCTCGGCCGGCGCCCTCGGTTACGTGCTGAACGTGGTCTTCATCATCATCGAAAAACGTATCGTCCACTGGAGCGGAAGATGAGCGTCGTCATCAGTCCCAAGATCGACCTGCCCCCGGAAACCCCGTTCGTTCCCGGGCCGCCAGGCACCCATATCACCATTCGCGGCCTGACCAAGCATTTCGCCGGCTGGCCCCTGTACGAGAATTTCGACCTGGACATCCCCAAGCACCAGATCGTCTCGGTCTTCGGCCCCAATGGCTGCGGCAAGTCCACGCTGATCAACATGATCGCCGGGCTGATCCCCATCGACGCCGGCCAGATCCTGTTCGACGGCAAGTCGCTGGCCCAGACCAAGATCGGCTACGTGTTCCAGAACTACCGCGATGCCATGTTCCCCTGGCTGCGCACCATCGACAACATTGCCTATCCCCTGAAGCTGGAAGGCAAGTCCAAGGCCGAGATCAAGCACCGGGTCGATGAACTGGTGGCGTCCTTCGACGTCAAGTTCGACCTCATGCGCTATCCCTACGAACTGTCCGGCGGCCAGCAGCAGACCGCCTCCATCATGCGCGCCCTGGCGCCGGGGCCGGAAGTGCTGTTCCTGGACGAACCCTTCTCGGCACTGGATTTCGAGATGACGCTGTTCATCCGCGAAAAGCTGCAGCAGGTCTTCATGCAGACCGGCACCACCATGGTCCTGGTCTCGCACGACCTGGAAGAAGCGGTCTATCTGGCCGACCAGATCCTGCTGCTGACCAAGCGCCCGACGGCGGTGGCAGACATCTTGCATTACCAGGATGCGCGACCGCGCACGGTGGAGACGCTGTCGCAGGCGGGCTTCATCGCGGCCAAGAAGCTGTCCATGGAAATCTTCCAGCGCGAAGTGCGCAAACCGGCGCGGATGCAGGCGCCGGGGACACTGGCGCTGTCCTGAGCAATGCAAGAAGACGATTGTTTCGAGAAAGGGCGCCGTGACTCCCGTTCGTCCTGAGTAGCGGCCACGCCGCGTATCGAAGGCGCGCCTTCGATACGGCCCTGAAGGGCCTACTCAGTCCGAACGGCCAGTAGCCAGTAGTCAGGCCGCAGTTAGTGTTGACAGCAGGCACTGCAAATTACCCCGAGCGATATTGCCATTCCCAACCACCCACGTTCTGACTGGAGCGCAACAACATGAAAAACCGCCGCGATTTTCTGAAACTGTCCGGAGCCGCCGCCCTGGGCGCCGCCTTCCCGCTTGACCTGCTGGCTGCGGGTCCCCTGACCGTGGGCTTCATCTATGTCGGCGCGCGCGATGACTTCGGCTACAACCAGTCGCATGCGCAAGCCGCCGCCATCATCAAGAAGATGCCGGGCGTGAAGGTGATCGAAGAAGAAAAGGTCCCCGAGACCGTGGCCGTGCAAAAGACCATGGAAGCCATGATCCAGCAGGATGGCGCCACCCTGCTGTTCCCGACCTCCTTCGGCTACTTCGACCCGCATGTCCTGAAGATCGCCGAGAAATATCCCAAGGTGCGCATCGCCCACTGTGGCGGCCTGTGGACCGCCGGCAAGCACCCGATGAACGTGGGCAGCTTCTTCGGCTACATCGAGGAGTGCGAATACCTTTCCGGCGTAGTGGCCGGCCACATGAGCAAGAGCAAGAAGCTGGCCTTCATCGCCGCCAAGCCCATTCCGCAGGTACTGCGCAATATCAACGCCTTCACCCTGGGCGCGCAGTCGGTCGATCCCGCCATCACCTGCCACGTCATCTTCACCGGTGACTGGTCGCTGCCGGTGAAGGAAGCCGAAGCCGCCAACAGCCTCATCGACCAGGGTTGCGACGTCATCACCTGCCACGTCGACGGCCCCAAGGTGATCGTCGAGACCGCCGAGAAGCGCGGCATCATGACCACCGGCTATCACGCCAGCCAGGCTTCGCTGGCGCCCAAGGGCTATCTCACCGGCGCCGAGTGGAACTGGGCCACGCCCTATACCGAGATCGTCAAGGCCACGCTGGAAGGCAAGCCCATGATCAACTTCCTGCGCGGCGGCCTGAAGGACAACTTCGTGAAGATGTCGGCCTATGGCGCAGCCGTGAGCGCCCCGGCCAAGAAGAAGGCGGACGACATCAAGGCCCAGATGCTGGCCGGCAAGTTCCAGATCTTCAAGGGACCGATCAAGGACAACAAGGGCAATACCGTGATCCCGGCCGGCACCACCCAGGTCCAGACCGATGTGGCGCTGGAGAAGATGAATTACCTGGTGGCCGGCGTGGTCGGCCAGGTCTGACGCGAGCACGCAGGACGGCACCATGACTACCCTCCCCGCTCCCGGCGTGGCTGCGCCGACCGGTCCGACGGCCTCGCCCTGGCGCAGGCTGCGGTCGGCCCTGCTCAATGGCGTGGCGCCGGCCCTGCCGACCTTGTGCGCCCTGGCCGGCACGCTGCTGTTGTTCGTGCTGTTCCTGCTGGTGCAAGGCAAGCCGGCAGGCGATGCCTGCCTGCTGATCTACCAAGGTGCCTTCGGTACCCTGTTCGCCTGGCAAAACACCTTGCAACGTGCCGCGCCCCTGCTGCTGACTGCCCTGTGCGTGGCCTTGCCGGCGCGGGTGGGCCTGATCGTCATCGGTGGCGAGGGCGCACTGGCGCTGGGCGGACTGGCGGCGGCGGTGATGCCGCAACTGCTGCCGGGCCTGCCGGCGCTGGTGATGCTGGTGCTCATGGCCGGCGCCGCCATGCTGGCCGGTGGCCTGTGGATCGCCCTGTGCGGTGGGCTGCGCCAGTGGCGCGGTGTCAACGAGACGATCTCCAGCCTGTTGCTGTCCTATCTCGCCGTGGCGGTGTTCAAGCATCTGGTGGAAGGCCCGCTGCGCGACCCGGCCAGCCTGAACAAGCCCTCCACCCTGCCCTTGCCGGATCCCTACCTGGTGGGTTCGCTGCCGGGGCTGGAAGTGCATTGGGGCCTGGCCTGGGGCGCCATCGCCTGTATCGCGGCCTGGGTGTTCCTGCGCCATAGCGTGTCCGGCTTTGCCATGGGCGTAGTGGGCGGCAATGTGCGCACGGCACGGCTGGTGGGGCTGTCGGTCAATCGCCTGGTGCTCACGGCCTGCGCGCTGGGGGGCGCGGCGGCCGGCCTGGCGGGCATGTTCGAGGTCAGCGCGGTGCAAGGCAGCGCCACCAGTGCGCTGCTGGCCGGCTATGGTTTCTCGGGCATCCTGGTGGCCTTCGCGGCGCGCCAGAATCCGCTGGCCATCATTGTCTGCGCAATCGTCATCGGTGGCGTGGAAGCCAGCGGCAGCCTGCTGCAACGCCGACTGGACCTGCCCGACGCCACCACGCTGGTGCTGCAGGGCCTGCTGTTCTGCAACCTGCTGGCCTGGGAATCCATCACCGGCCGCCTGGCCGCCCTGAAGCTGCGCTGGCAGCAGGCGGCGCCAACCCTCCCGAGCAAGGAGTCCCGCCATGCATGACTTCGACTATGCGACCCTGCTGCTGGCGCTGTTCGCCGGAGCGATCCGGGTCGGCACACCCTTCCTCTTCGTCAGCCTGGGCGAATGCCTCACCGAAAAAGGCGGACGCGTGAACCTGGGGCTGGAAGGCATCCTGGTCTGCGGCGCCATGACCGGCTATGCGGCCTCCTTCTACACCGGCTCGGCCTGGCTGGGGGTGCTGGCGGCGGGCTGCTCGGGCTTGCTGCTGGGGGTGCTGCACGGGGTGGTGTGCTCGCTGCCACGGGTCAACGACATCGCCTTCGGCATTGCCTTGATGCTGCTGGGCACCGGCCTGGCCTTCTTCCTGGGCAAGCCCTTCATCCAGCCGCAGGCGCCGATGCTGCCTTCCATCGACCTGGGCGCCTGGAGCAGCAATGAGCGCTTGCACCACGCCCTGCAGATCAATGCGCTGTTCTTCGTCGGCGTGGCGCTGGCCCTGCTGCTGCAGTGGGGTCTGTCGGCCACGCGCTGGGGCCTGGCGCTGCGGCTGGTGGGCGACCATGCCGAAACCGCCCGCGCCCTGGGTTATCGCCTGACCGGCACGCGTATCGCCGCCACCGCCGCAGGCGGCTTCCTGGCAGCGGTGGGCGGTGCCTATCTGTCGCTGTACTACCCCGGCAGCTGGAACGAAGGTCTCTCCAGCGGCCAGGGCCTGATGGCAGTGGCGCTGGTGATCTTCGCGCGCTGGCAACCCTGGCGCTGCCTGCTGGCGGCACTGCTGTTCGGTGCGGCCGGCGCGCTGGGCCCGGCGTTGCAGGCGGTGGGCGTGACCTCCGGTTACTACCTCTTCAATGCGGCGCCCTATGCGCTGACGCTCTTGATCATGATCCTCACCTGCCGTCCCGACCGCACGCTCTCCAGCGCCCCGGGCGAACTGAGCCTGACCCGATAATTCCGACAATCCCGATAATCAAGCTAGGAGCCACCATGTCCGAACTCTTCATCAAGGCCGAACCCTACGCCTGGCCCTACGATGGCGCCCTGACCCCGGCCAATACCGCGCTCATCGTCATCGACATGCAGACCGATTTCTGCGGCATCGGCGGTTACGTCGACAAGATGGGTTACGACCTCTCGCTCACGCGCGCGCCCATCGAGCCGATCAAGCGCGTGCTGGCTGCCATGCGCGCCGGTGGCTACACCATCATCCACACCCGCGAAGGCCACCGCCCCGATCTCTCCGACCTGCCTGCCAACAAGCGCTGGCGCTCGCGCCAGATCGGTACCAATGGCGTGGGCATCGGCGACGCCGGTCCCTGCGGCCGCATCCTGGTGCGCGGCGAGCCGGGCTGGGAAATCATCCCGGAACTGGCGCCCATCGCCGGCGAGATCATCATCGACAAACCCGGCAAAGGCTCCTTCTGCGCCACCGACCTGGAAATGATCCTGCACACCCGGGGCATCCGCAACATCGTGCTGACCGGCATCACTACCGATGTCTGCGTCCACACCACCATGCGCGAGGCCAATGACCGTGGCTTCGAATGCGTGATGCTGTCCGACTGCTGTGGCGCCACCGACCACAACAACCACCTGGCAGCGCTGTCGATGATCAAGATGCAGGGTGGCGTCTTCGGCGCGGTCTCGGATTCGGCCGCGCTGATCGATGTGATCGGGGCCTGATCATGCACGCGCTTGAGCTGGAAATCCTCGGCGCCGGCAAGTCCTTCGGCAGCTTCCGGGCGCTGGACGAGGTGTCGCTGAAGATTCGTGCCGGCACCATCCATGCCCTGCTGGGGGAGAACGGCGCCGGCAAGAGCACGCTGGTCAAGGGACTGGTGGGGTATAGCCCGCTCGACCAGGGCAGCGTGATGGCCGACCGGCGCGAGGTGGACATCCGTGGCGCGCGCACTCCCAGCCAGTTGGGCATCGGCATGGTCTACCAGCACTTCACGCTGGCGCCCAGCCTGAACGTGGCTGAAAACCTGCTGCTGGCACGGGGCGACCTGCCCTGGCGCATCCGCTGGGGCAGCGAACGCGCGGCGCTGGAAGAATTCATGGCGCGCATGCCCTTCCGGCTGGCGCTGGACCGGCCGGTGAGCAGCCTGTCGGCCGGCGAAAAACAGAAGCTGGAAATCCTCAAGCAACTCTATCTGCGGCGCCGCTTCCTGATCCTGGATGAGCCGACCTCGGTGCTCACGCCCCAGGAGGCCGACGAAGTGCTGGGCCTGATGCACGCGCTGACCCGCCAGCAGGAGCTGACGGTGCTGATGATCACCCACAAGTTCCATGAAGTGAGCGCCTATGCGGACGATGTCACCGTACTGCGCAAGGGCCGGCTGGTGGGCAGCGCCCGCGTGGCCGATACCAGCCCGGACGAGCTGGCGCACTGGATGATGGGCCATGCCCGCCAGGAAAAGGCGCAGGTGGCGCGCCCTGCGGTGCCGGCGCAGGCGTCGGTGGGACTGGAGGTACGCGATCTCACGGTCAACAATGATCGTGGCGTGGCGGCCGTGCGCGCCTTGTCGTTGCAGGTCAGGCAGGGCGAGATCGTGGGGCTGGCCGGCATCTCCGGCAATGGCCAGAAGGAACTGGTGGAAGCCCTGCTGGGCCAGCGCCGTCACCTGCAGGGCGAGATCCACGTGGCCGGTGCGCCCTACGCCGCCACCCGTGCCGAGATGCGCCGCCTGCGCGTGTTCGCGTTGCCGGAAGAACCGCTGCGCAATGCCTGCATCCCGGGCATGAGCGTGGCCGAGAACATGGCGCTGCGCAACTTCGACGTCGCTCCCTTCAAGCGCGGTGGCTGGCGCATCGACCGCGCCGCCATGAAGCGCCAGGCGCAATCGCTCATCAGCGCCTTCAACGTCAAGCCGCCGTTGCCGGAACGCGCCATCGGCACGCTCTCCGGTGGCAACGTGCAGCGCGCCGTGCTGGCCCGCGAACTGGGCGAGCATGCGGCCGCTGGCGACGCCAATCACGGCGACAACGCCACGGCGCCCAATGTACTGATCGTGGCCAACCCGGTGTTCGGCCTGGACTTCGCCTCGGTGGCCGACATCCACGCCCGCCTGCTGCAAGCCCGCGCACGCGGAGCAGCGGTGTTGCTGGTGAGCGAAGACCTGGACGAATTGCTGGAGCTGTCCGACCGCATCCTGGTGATGACCGAAGGCCGCATCGTGCATGTGGCGCAGGACGTCGCCACCCGGGGCGCCGACCGCGCCGCGCTGGGCCGCTGGATGGCGGGCCACTCCGAACAACCCACTCACGCCGAGGCCGCATGATCCGTATCGACGCCACGCCCTACCCTTACCAGTTCCACCCGCGCAGCACGGCGCTGGTGGTGATCGACATGCAGCGCGACTTCATCGAGGAAGGCGGCTTCGGCAGCGCCCTCGGCAATGACGTGCGGCCGCTGGCGGCCATCGTGCCGACCGTGGCGGCGCTGCTGCAGCTGGCACGCGAGGCCGGCATGCTGGTGGTGCATACCCGCGAATCGCACCTGCCGGACCTGTCGGATTGCCCGCGCTCCAAGCGCCTGCGCGGCAACCCGACGCTGGGCATCGGCGATGTCGGGCCGATGGGCCGCATCCTGGTGCAAGGCGAGCCGGGCAACCAGATCCTGCCGCAACTGGCGCCGGTGGAGGGCGAACTGGTCATCGACAAACCCGGCAAGGGCGCCTTTTACGCCACCGACCTGCATGCACAACTGCAGGAGCGTCGCATCACCCACCTGCTGGTGGCCGGCGTGACCACCGAGGTCTGCGTGCAGACCTCGGTGCGCGAGGCCAATGACCGTGGCTACGAATGCCTGGTGATCGAGGATGCCTGCGCCAGCTACTTCCCCGACTTCCATCGCACCACGCTGGAGATGCTGACGGCCCAGGGCGGCATCGTCGGCTGGCGTGCCCCGCTGGCACAACTGCAGGCCGGCGTGGCTGCCTACACAGGAGACAATCCATGATGCAAGTGAACCTGCCCCATGTGGTGGCCGAGGTCGAACAGGCCTTCACCGATTACGAATACGCCTTGCTGGTCAATGACATCCCCACCCTGGACCGCTGGTTCTGGTATGCGCCGCAGACGGTGCGCTATGGCGTGGGCGAGGTGCTGCTGGGTGGCGAAGCGATCCGCCAGTACCGCAAGACCTGCACCCCGGTACCGGCCTCGCGCAAGCTGCAGCGTACCGTTGTCACTACCTTCGGCACCGACTATGCTACCGTCTCCACCGAATTCACGGACCACACGTCCGACCGGATCGGCCGTCAGATGCAGACCTGGGTCCGCATGGAAGAAGGCTGGCGCATCGTCGCCGCCCACGTCAGCCTGATGGCATGAGACCGCCTCCCGAGAACACCAGAATGCCCGCGCCATGACCGTCACCGTTGCCAATCCGCTCGCCGAACAGGTCTATCACCGGATCAAAGACGACATCTTCAGCTTCCGCCTGCTGCCCGGCGACAATTTCACCGAGACCGAGATGGCGCAGCGCCAGGGCGTATCGCGCACGCCACTACGGGATGCGCTGTTCCGGCTGCAGCGCGAGGGCTATCTGGAGGTGGGCTTCCGGCGCGGCTGGAAGGTCTGCCCCATCGATTTCGACCGGCTCGACAATCTCTACGACCTGCGCATCGTGCTGGAGATGGCGGCGCTGGAAAAGCTGTGCAGCCAGGAAGAGCCCGGCGCCGGCCTGGAACAGCTGAACGCGATCTGGCTGGTGCAGCCGGAAGACCGGCTCGCCGACGCGGTGCAGGTGGCCGAACTGGATGAAGCCTTCCATACCAACCTGGTGGCCGCCGCCGGCAACCACGAGATGACCCGGGTCCATACCGAGGTCACCGAAAAGATCCGCATCGTGCGCCGCCTGGACTTCCTCAAGAAGAAGCGCGTCGATGCCACCTACGAGGAACACGGCAAGATCCTGCAGCTGGTGGCCAAGCGTCGCGCCACCGAGGCACAGATCCTGCTGCGCGCCCACATCACCCAGAGCAAGCTGGAGGTGCGCAAGATCACCATCTGGATGCTGGCCGAGGCGCGCCAGTTGCAGGAGCCGGAAGCGGTGCCGGCCCTGCGCTGAACTTGGCCAGGCCGAGACAAGACTTGCCAGGCATGCACGAAAAGCAATATTTCTATTGAGAAATGTGAAAAACCTTCCTGAGATGCGCAAGCAGGCGCTTGATCGCCCCGATCCCGCCACCAAATCAGGGAAAGCCTCCGAAACCATTTATAATGGAAGGCTTTTGTAACAGCGCATCTCAACAGCGGCTCAATGAAGGTATTTCGCGGACTTCCCACAGCCGAATCGCGCGCCCCGTGCGCGCTGACCATCGGCAATTTCGACGGCGTGCATCTGGGCCACCAGGCCCTGCTGGCACGCGTGCGCGAGGCCGCCGGCAAACTGGGCCTGGACGCGGCGGTGATGACCTTCGAACCGCATCCGCGTGAATTCTTCGCCCAGCTGGCCGGCACCCCTGAACGCGCCCCGGCGCGCATCGCCAACCTGCGCGACAAGCTGCAATCGCTGGCCGACTCCGGCATCGACCGCGTGGTCGTGGAGCATTTCGGCAGCCACTTCGCCGCGCTCTCCCCGCAGGACTTCATCGAGAAGATCCTGGTACAGGGCCTGCATGTGCGCTGGCTGATGGTGGGCGACGACTTCTGCTTCGGCGCGCGCCGCGCCGGTACCCTGGACACCCTGATCGAGGCCGGCCGCCAGCATGGCTTCGAGGTCCATGCCCTGCCGACGGTGACCAATGCCGGTGTGCGCATCTCTTCTTCCGCCGTGCGGGCGGCACTGGCCGAGGGCGACTTCGACCTGTCGCGCCAGTTGCTGGGGCATCCCTATGCCATCAGCGGGCGCGTGGTCCATGGCAAGAAACTGGGCCGCACCATCGGCTTCCCCACCCTGAACATGCGCGTGGGCCACAAGCGTCCGGCGCTGTCGGGCATCTTCGTGGTACAGGTACATGGTCTGGCCGAACAAGCGCTGCCGGCCGTGGCCAGCCTGGGCGTGCGTCCGACCGTGGATGACAGCGGGCGGGTCCTGCTGGAAACCCACCTGCTGGATTTCCAGGGCGATTGCTACGGCAAGCTGGTGCGGGTCGAGTTCCTGCAGAAGCTGCGCGACGAGGAAAAGTACGTGGACCTGCCCACACTGACCACCGCCATCGCCCGCGACGTCGACCATGCCCGCGCCTGGTTCCGCGAGAACGCCGGCTTCGCCGTCTCGGCCACCGACCGAATTTGAACGCTGGGCGATGGCCGGAGCAGCGCTTCCGCCGTCGTCCAGCCGCCCCATCCGCATTTCGCCAGCGCGCATGTCAGCACGCCCGGCGCCAGAATCAAACTGCATCCAAGGAAAGCTTTCTCATGTCCAGCAACGACAACTCCGCCAAACCCGGCAAACCGGAAAAAGCCGGCAAGGCGCCCTCCAAATACCCGGTCAACATGACCGAGACCGCCTTCCCCATGCGCGGCGACCTGGCCAAGCGCGAGCCGCAATGGGTCAAGCAGTGGCAGGAGAAGAAGGTCTACGAACGTATCCGCAAGGCGTCGGCCGGCCGTCCCAAGTTCATCCTGCATGACGGTCCGCCGTATGCCAATGGCGACATCCACATCGGCCACGCCGTCAACAAGATCTTGAAGGACATGATCGTCAAGGCCCGCAATATGGCCGGCTTCGACGCGCAATACGTGCCGGGCTGGGATTGCCACGGCATGCCCATCGAAATCCAGATCGAGAAGCAGTTCGGCAAGAACCTGCCGGTGGCCGAAGTGCAGGCCAAGGCGCGTGCCTACGCCGGCGAGCAGATCGAGCGCCAGAAGGCCGACTTCATACGCCTGGGCGTGCTGGGTGAATGGGACAACCCGTACAAGACCATGAACTTCTCCAACGAAGCCGATGAGCTGCGCGCGCTCGGCACGATCCTGGAGAAGGGCTATGTCTATCGTGGCTTGAAGCCCGTGAACTGGTGCTTCGATTGCGGCTCGGCCCTGGCCGAGGCGGAAGTGGAATACCAGGACAAGCGCGACCCGGCCATCGATGTCGGCTTCCCCTTCGCCGAACACGACAAGCTGGCCACCGCCTTCGGTCTGGCAGACCTGCCGACCCGCCACGGCTACATCGTCATCTGGACCACCACGCCCTGGACCATCCCGTCCAACCAGGCGCTCAACGTCCACCCGGAATTCGAATACGCGCTGGTCGAGACCAGCCGCAACGGCGAAGCCACGCTGCTGATCCTGGCCAAGGACCTGGTCGAATCCTGCCTGCAGCGCTTCGGCCTGGAAGGCAAGATCATCGCCACCACCACCGGCGAGAAGCTCTCGCTGATCCGCTTCCACCATCCGCTGGCCAAGGCCGATGCCGGCTACGACCGCCTCTCGCCGGTCTACCTGGGTGAATACGTGACCGCCGACAGCGGTACCGGCATCGTGCACTCGGCGCCGGCCTACGGTATCGAAGACTTCATCTCCTGCAAGGCGCACGGGATGAAGGATGACGACATCCTCAACCCGGTCATGGGCGATGGCCGTTATGCGTCCTGGCTGCCGCTGTTCGCCGGCCTGACCATCTGGGAAGCCTCCAAGCCGATCTGCGCCAAGCTGGAAGAAGTGGGTTCGCTGTTCAAGCTGGTCATGTTCGACCACAGCTACATGCATTGCTGGCGCCACAAGACCCCCATCGTCTACCGCGCCACCTCGCAGTGGTTCGCCAGCATGGACAACACGCCCAAGGATGGCGGCCCCAGCCTGCGCCAGACCGCGCTGCAAGGCATCGAGGACACCGCCTTCTTCCCCGGCTGGGGCAAGGCACGCCTGCACGGCATGATCGCCAACCGTCCGGACTGGACCCTGTCGCGCCAGCGCCAGTGGGGCGTGCCGATGGCCTTCTTCGTGCACAAGGAAACGGGCGAGCTGCATCCGCGTACGCCGGAGCTGATCGAACAGGTGGCCCAGCGTATCGAGAAGAGCGGCATCGAAGCCTGGCAGGCGCTGGACCCCAAGGAACTGCTGGGCGAGGATGCCGAGCACTACGTCAAGAACCGCGACACACTGGATGTCTGGTTCGACTCCGGCACCACCCACCAGACGGTGCTGCGTGGCTCGCACCGCCAGCAGTCGCAGTTCCCGGCCGACCTGTACCTGGAAGGCTCGGACCAGCATCGTGGCTGGTTCCACTCGTCGCTCCTGACCTCGTCCATGTTGAATGGCCGCGCGCCCTACAAGGCCCTGCTCACGCACGGCTTCGTGGTCGATGGCGAGGGCAAGAAGATGTCCAAGTCCAAGGGCAACGTGGTGGCCCCGCAGAAGGTCTCGGACTCGCTGGGCGCGGAAATCCTGCGCCTGTGGGTGGCCTCGACCGACTACTCGGGCGAACTGTCGATCTCGGACGAAATCCTGAAGCGCGTGGTGGAAGCCTATCGCCGCATCCGCAATACCCTGCGCTTCCTGCTGGCCAACACGGCCGACTTCGACCCGGCGCAGCACGCCGTGCCGGTGGCCGAGCTGCTGGAGATCGACCGCTACGCGATCGCCAACATGGCGCGCCTGCAAGCTGAGGTCCTGGCGCACTTCGAGTCCTATGAATTCCACCCGGTGGTGGCCAAGCTGCAGATGTACTGCTCGGAAGACCTGGGCGGCTTCTACCTGGACATCCTCAAGGATCGCCTCTACACCAGCGGCGTGGATTCGGCGGCGCGTCGTTCGGCCCAGACCGCGGTGTGGCACATCACCCAGTCGCTGCTGCGCCTGATGGCACCGATCCTGTCCTTCACCGCCGAAGAAGCCTGGGGCTTCTTTGCCGGCAAGGAAGCCTTCGAGGCCAGTGGCGAGACCATCTTCTCGCAGACCTACTACGCGCTGCCGGAAGTGGGCGATGCCGAGGCCCTGCTGGCCAAGTTCGCAGTGCTGCACGAAGTGCGCGCTGCTGTCACCAAGCAGCTGGAAGAAGTGCGTATCGCCGGCAGCATCGGTTCTTCCCTGCAGGCCGAGGTGGAACTGAAGGTGTCGGGCGAGAAGGCCGATCTGCTGGAGAGCCTGGGTGAAGACCTCAAGTTCGTGCTCATCACCTCCGCAGCCAGCGTGACCCGCGTGGCCAGCGCCGAGGAAGAAGGCGTGGTGGTCACGCCCTCGACCCAGCAGAAATGTGAACGTTGCTGGCACTATCGCGCCGATGTCGGGTCTCATCCCGAGCATCCCGGCCTGTGCGGCCGCTGCGTCAGCAACCTGTTCGGCCAGGGCGAGAAGCGTCGCTTCGCCTGATGACCTGATCGCCTGATCACCTGATCCAAGCAGGACGGCCTTGCAAGCTGCCCGCTGCACTCTGCGCAGCGGGCAGCTCACTCAAACAAGAACATCCATGGCAACCAAAAAGCGCTCCTCCTCTTCCGCCTCGTCCTCTTCCACCCAGGGCCTGCTGCCCTGGCTGGGCATCGCCACCATCGTGCTGCTGCTGGACCAGCTCTCCAAGATCACCATCCTGAAACTGTTCCACTACGGCGAATCGCTGCCGGTGACCGGTTTCTTCAACCTGGTGCTGGTCTACAACAAGGGCGCGGCCTTCAGCTTCCTGGCCGCCAGCGGTGGCTGGCAGCGTTATCTGTTCACCGCCATCGGCATCGGTGCGGCGGTGTTCATCATCCACCTGCTGCGCAAGCATCCCGGCCAGCGCATGTTCTGCTGGGCGCTGGCGCTGATCCTGGGCGGCGCCATCGGCAACGTGATCGACCGCGTGGTCTATGGCCACGTGATCGACTTCCTCGACGTCTATGTCGGCAACTGGCACTGGCCGGCCTTCAACATCGCCGACAGTGCGATCTGCGTGGGTGCGGTATTGTTCGTGGTGGATGAACTGCGCCGGGTCTCCCGGAAGTAAGAACGACAAGAACGGCAACCCACCTGCGGCGCGCCACCTGGCGCAAGGGAGCAAGCAATGGAACTGGCTGGCAAGAAAATCGTACTGGGCCTGACCGGCGGCGTGGCCTGCTACAAGGCCGCGATGCTGGCGCGCGAACTTGGCCGCGCCGGGGCGTCGGTGCATGTGGTGATGACCGAGGCGGCCACCCATTTCATGACCGCCGTCACCATGCAGGCGCTGACCGGCAACCCGGTCTATACCGATCAGTGGGATGCGCGCATGGACAACAACATGCCGCACATCAACCTCACCCGCGATGCCGATGCGGTGGTGATCGTGCCCTGCTCCACCGACTTCATCTCCAAGCTGGCCCATGGCGCCTGTGACGACCTGCTCTCGACACTGTGCGTGGCGCGTCCGGCACGGCTGCCCCTGATGGTGGCACCGGCCATGAACGTGGAGATGTGGCAGAACCCGGCGACCCAGCGCAATGTGCGCCAGATCAGGGAAGACGGCATCCTGCTGCTCGGCCCCGATGCCGGCGCACAGGCCTGTGGCGAAGTCGGTGAAGGGCGCATGCTGGAACCGATGCAACTGCTGGAAGAGATCGTCGCCGCCTTCCAGCCCAAGCTGCTGGCAGGCCGCCGCGTGCTGTTGACGGCCGGGCCGACCTTCGAACCCATCGACCCGGTACGCGGCATCACCAATCTGTCCTCGGGCAAGATGGGCTATGCGATCGCCCGGGCGGCACGTGAAGCGGGCGCGGAAGTGACGCTGGTATCCGGCCCGACGGCATTGGAGACACCCTATGGCGTGCGTCGCGTGGACGTGCAGACGGCACAGCAGATGCACGATGCGGTGATGGGCAATGTGACCGGGCAAGACCTGTTCGTGGCGGTAGCGGCGGTGGCCGACTGGCGCGTGGCCAATGCCAGCACGCAGAAGCTGAAGAAACAGAACGAGCAGGACACGCCAGCACTGCAATTCGTGCAGAACCCCGACATCCTCGCCACCGTCGCCGCCCTGCCCCAACGCCCCTATTGCGTGGGCTTTGCGGCCGAATCGGAGAACCTGGAACAATACGGCACGGCCAAGCGGATCAAGAAGAACATCCCGCTGGTGGTCGGCAATATCGGCCACCAGACCTTCGGCCGTGACGACAACTCCCTGCTGCTGTTCGACGACCAGGGCCACAGCGCCCTGCCGCGCGCCGACAAGCAAACCCTGGCACGCCAGCTGATCCGCGAGATTGCGCGCCGCATGGCGCAATAGCCAGATTAGCGAAACGCGCTGCCCAAGGTCTCTTCGTTGACCGAGTCCTGGATCGCCTCCAGCGTCTGCTGCAGATGCTGGCGCACGATCTGCTCGACCAGGGCCGCATCGCGCTGCCGGTAGCCTTGCAGAATCTGCGCGTGTTCTTCATTGTCGGTCAGCTGGATCTGCGGCAGCAGGTAGATCGACAGCGAGACATAGGGTGCGGCCACCAGCAACAGGTTACGGACCATCTCGTACAGGCGTGATCCCTGTTCACTGCGCATGAGGTGATCATGGAAATCGCAGTTCAGCGCCGCCCAGGCATGGGGGTCGTCGGCCCGGCACATCTGCTCGTGCAGCGCGGTGGCTGCCTCCAGGGCATCGGGCCGGATCGAGGCGACCGACTTGCGTGCCAGCAGCGGCTCCAGCACGATGCGCAGTTCATAGATCTCGGCCACGTCCTGCACCGAGAGTCCCTTGACCACCACGCCCTTGTTGGCATCGATGGTCACCAGCCCCTCCGAACGCAAGCCCCGGAAGGCCTCGCGCACGGGCGTGGTGCTGACTTCGAAGCGGCGCGCGACATCGTCCTGGCGCAACTTGTCACCGGGGCGATAGTTGCCGCGCAGGATATCGTTGCGCAGCTGGCTTAGGACCTGCTGCTCTATGGTTTTGAAGGCTTTTGACATGAGCACGTTGAGCTGGACGGCACGCCCCCTGCAGCGGGCTACAGGATGGGGGGGAGCCTCATTGTGGCCTGCCCCGCAGGCCGGTGCAAGCGCGCCCTTGCGCCGGCTCTGCCCGCCGGTCGGCTCAGTTCTCCATCCGCTGCGCCGGCCGGATCGTGGGCAGGATCGTGCTGATCCATTGGGCGTGCTGCAGCAAGGCCAGGTCCTGGTCGCCAGGGCCGATCAGTTGCACGCCGAAGGGCAGGAAGTCGGACGAATACCCCGACGGCAAGGTCACCGCCGGCAAGCCCAGCAAGGTCGCCGGGGTGCAGAAGATCGCATCGCCGGTCTTGTCCAGACCTGGCAAGGCGGTGGTCGGCGAAGGCAGGGTCAGGACCGCATCGAGCCCGTCGAAGACGCGATCACGCTCGGCCCTGAGGCTGGCCAGCCGCGCGCACAGCTCTTCGTAGCGCGCATCGCTGATGGCGGCACCGGCCTCGATGAGCGCGCGAATGTTGGGACCGGCCAGGTCCTCCTTGCCGCGGATATCGTCCAGCAGGGCGGCCCGCGCTTCATAGGCCAGGATCTCGTTGATCAAGGCATGCATCTCGACCAGGTCGACGGGCAATTCCACCGGCACGCAGGCAACGCCTTGCCTTTCCAGGCGCCGGATGACGCCGTCGACATTCTGCTGGACGTCACCCTGTACCTGCGCCCAGCGCGAACTGCGATAGATCCCGACACGGGTCGGTTTGACGCCGGCATGGAAGGCGCTCGCCGAGACGGGCGGTGCAATGGCGCCGTCACGCACGATCACGGCATGCATGACCGCCGACCAGTAGAGGCTGGAGGTGATGAAACCCAGGTGATCCAGTGAGGGGGCGAGCTTGTGCGTGCCCTCGGTGGGAATGCGGCCAAAGGTCGGCTTGTAGCCATAGGCGCCGCAATAGGCGGCCGGGCGGATGACGGAGCCGACCGTCTGCGTACCCAGGGCGATGTCGACGATGCCCGCGCCCACTGCCGCCGCCGAGCCACTGGAGGAACCTCCGGGGGTGTAGCCCGGATGCCAGGGGTTGACGGTGGCGCCGGGATCACGCCAGGCGAATTCGGTGGTCACGGTCTTGCCGAAGATGATGGCGCCAGCCTGGCGCAGCCGGGCCACGATCCAGGCATCGGCGGCGGGTTGATGGCCGGCGAAGATCGCCGAACCATAGGCGGTGGGCATGTCGGCAGTATCGATGAGGTCCTTGACTGCCACCGGGACGCCTGCCAGCGGCCCGCTGGTGTTCTGGGCGGCGGGGTAGCTCTCCGGGCGCCAGACGAAGGCCCGGAGCCGCTCGTCGAGATGGTCGGCAGCCGCCACGGCGGTGGCCAGGGGGCTGGGGTCGGGTGCGGGTGCGGATGCGGATGCGGGTGCGGATGCGGGTGCGGTCTGCGTCGCTTCTGTGGTCATGATCGTCTTCCTCTGCTGCTGGGTGGCGGTGCCGTGCTGCCAATCCAGTGCGCAATCAACTGCGCAGTCAACTGCGCAATCACCTGCCATTGCGCGACCGGCTGGCTGCCGTGCATCCGAAGCCCGGGGGCAGGATGCTCGGCGCGGCACATGGAGATCTTAAGGCTTGGTGGTCTTTTCGGCGAAGCTGTTGTCGACCGCGCTCTCGTAGGTGACCTGCCCGGGCTTGACGTTGCCGATGGCAATCTGCAGATCCAGACCGGCCTGGAAGGCTTCACGCGAGATGACGGGGGTGGCCGGGTAGACCTTCTGCTCCAGCAGGCGTTTGACGGCAGCGCGTACCACCGTCGGGTCCAGTTGCGGGAACTCGGCGATGGCGACCTTGTAGGCCACCTCCGGATTGGACTGCATCAGCTTTTCGGCATCGGCGATACCGGCAACGAAGCTCTGCACCATTTGCGGTTTTTTCTCCACCGTGGACTTGAGGGTATCAATCGTGGAAAAGGCGTAGACACCGTTGTACTGCTTGGCGAAGTCATGCACGATCTTGTAGCCGTTGGCCAGCGCCTGCTCCACCTGCGGCTGGTAGAGCGTCGCCGCATCGGCTCGGCCGGCGGCTACCGGCGAAATCTCGGTACCGATGGCCACCGTATTGAGCTTGACCGAACTGAGGCCCCTTTCCTTGAGCAGGTTCTGCAGCAGGTAGGTCGAGGTCGACGGCGGGATGGCGGTGGAAATGGTCCGGTCCTTGAAGTCGGCCAGGGAGTTGATCGGTGAATTGGCCGGCGCGACCGTCCACACCGGCACGCCCGCCACTACCATGGCCACATTGGTCAAGGACGCGCCCTTGAGATTGGCCAGCACGGCCGTCATCGGGTCTTGCAGCGAGAAATCGGCATGACCGCCAATGACCGCCGCCACACCCTGGGCGCCCCCGCCGGCGGTCACCTTCTGCACTTCCAGACCGCGCTTGGCGAACAGTCCTTCGCCCATGGCGACATACAGGGGGAGATACTGGATGGACTGGAAGGCCTGGTAGATCACCGCCTTCTCGGCGGCCATCGCGACGCTGCTCCCGAAACAGCCGATGCACAGCAGTGCGGCTGCGCTTGCCTTGCGGATGGACTTCATTGTTCGCCTTTCCATGAAATTACCCTTTCTTCAGTCAGTTTTACCAGCCAGGTGAGTAAGGCCGCCATGAGCGTGAGGATGATCACGCCCAGCCAGACGGTATTGAGGTCAAACAGCGAGCCGGCCACGAAGACCGCATGCCCGAGTCCGCTTTCGGAGGCGATGAATTCGCCCACGACCGCCCCGATCAGGGCGAAGCCGATGTTGATGCGCAGGATGGAAAAGATCCACGGCACCGACGCCGGCAGGATCAGCTTCTTGAACACCTTGGCGCGCTGGGCCTTGAAGGACTTGAACAGGTTCAGGAGATCCTTGTCGACCTCCTGGGCGGCGGCGCAGGAAGAGATGATGGCCACCGCAAAGGTGGAGATCCCCGCCAGCCAGATCTTGGAGACCATGCCCGAGCCGAACCAGATGATGATCAAGGGCCCCAGCGCGATCTTGGGAATGCTGTTGAGCAGGATGGAGAACTGCTCGACGATGGCCGAAGTACGCGGATAGAACCACAGCGCCAGCCCCAGCGCGATGCCCAGGCCGCTGCCCAGCAACAGGCCCAGCAGGGTCTCCACCAGCGTGACCCAGGTGTCGTAGAGCAGTTGTCCCTGGCTCAGGCCGATCACGGCGGACTTGTAGATGCCCGCCGGTGAGCCCAGCAGCTGACCGTTGATCAGATTGGACTGGGCCGCCATCTGCCACACGATGACGGCCACCACCAGCAAGGTGGCGACGATGGCGGTGGCGCTGCCGTCTTTGGATTTCATCACTCTCTCCTCAGGTGCTGGCGTGGGCGACGTCGCTGGCACGCAGGGCGTTCCAGATCTCTTTGTGGTAGTGCGGGAATTCCGGCGCGCCCCGGGCGCTGACGGCGTCGCGCAGACCATTGCTGCCCTCCACCGTGAGCACGATGTGCTGCTCGCGCATGATCTGCGCCGGACGTCCACCGAGCACCACCACCCGCTGGCTCATGGCGATGGCTTCGTCGATGTCGTGGGTCACCAGGATGACGCTGGTGCCTTCGCTGCGCGTGAGGCTGATGACATCGTTTTCCAGCATCAGGCGGGTCTCGTAGTCGAGCGCGGAGAAGGGTTCGTCCAGCAGCACCACGGTGGGATCGGCCAGCAGCGTGCGACATAACGCCACGCGCTGCTTCATTCCGCCGGAGAGCGCATGCGGATAGGACTGCGCCACGGTGTCCAGGCCGTAGCGCTTGAGCATGGCGCGGGCGCGCTCACGGTCGGCCTCGGTGACATCGCGCTGCAACTCTATGCCCAGCACGGCGTTGTCGAGGATGGTGCGCCAGGGCAGCAGCAAGTCCTTCTGCAACATGTAGGCAATGCTGCCGGCGCGGCCATCCTCGCGCGGCTGCAGCACGATGCGACCGGCGGTCGGCTTGAGCAGGCCCGAGATGAGGTTGAAGAGCGTACTCTTGCCGGCCCCGCTGCGACCGACGATGGCGACGATCTCACCTTTGCCGACATTGAAGTGAAGGTTCTGGAATATCCGGATTTCTTCGCCGTTGGCCTTGATGAAGGCGTGGCTCAGATTGTCGACTTCTAGACGGTGGTCCGACATGGGCTCCTGCTCCTGAAGACTGCTTGAATGGCATGGATGGCACGGAAGATGACCCGCATGCCGCCTGTCAGCGGCATGGCGCATTTATTATGCATAATGCATAATCTTGCCTGAGGTCATGAGCAGAAACTGTGCCAGAGGTGGCAACAGGACGCCGCGAGCCGCATGGGCCATGCGCTTGCAGCCGATCACGGATATTCTTCCCGCCCTGCCACGGCGCTGGCGGCCATGGCATCAGGCCCGACATTGGCGCGATTGCACCTCAATCGGACATTGCAGTGCACCAAGGATGTCCGAAGCAATGGGCTCGCGCGGCAATCCCCGCTTCTCGCCAGGGCGGCAAGAAACATCCATTCCAAGATGGAAGTTGCTAGAATTGCGGCCTTAGGTGATGCACGCCGCCAGCCTGGCGCGCATTCTTGTCATTCCATCACCCGTGAAGAAATATGCATCGTCGAATCGAAGCCCGTATCGTCAACCCCCTTCTCGGCGAACAGATCCCTGTTCCCAGCTATGCCACCGATGGCTCCGCCGCACTGGATCTGCGGGCCTGCATCGAAGCCCCGATCACCCTGCGCGCCGGTAGCCGCGAACTGATCAAGACCGGCCTGGCCATCAACATGATGGACCCTTCGCTGGTGGCCATCGTGGCCTCGCGCTCGGGCCTTTCGCTCAAGCACGGGCTGCATGTGGCACAAGGCATCGGCGTCATCGATGCCGATTACCACGGTGAAATCGCCGTGATCCTGGCCAATTCGGGCCAGGAAGACTACGTCGTGCAGCCGGGCGACCGGATTGCCCAGTTGATGTTCCAGCCGGTGGTACAGGTGGCCTTGAGCATGGTGGACAAGTTCTCCACCGAAACCGAGCGCGGCGAAGGCGGCTTCGGCAGCACCGGCAAGTCCTGAATCGTCCCTGCCGCTGGCTGCGGCGCCAGCGGCCGTCCTACGCCACAGTACAAAGCGACAAGGAACCGTGACAAGGATGAGCCTGTCCTATGGCCTGTCCGGGACACCCCGGACCCAGCAGGCCCCTATTGATGGAGAACCGCATGCTCGTACCCCCCCTGCCCGCGTGGCAGAAGATAAGAACCCTCGCCACCCTGGCGCCGCTGGCCATCCTGGCCGCCTGCGCCACCCAGGAACCCGGCACCGCGCCGGCCAGCGCCCCCGCCAAGCCGACGGTAGTGACCCAGGCACCCAAGCCGGTCGCCGACAATCCCCAACAAGCGCAACTGCGTGAACTGATCGCCCAGCAGGATCGCCTCTATCGCGTGGCCGCGCCGCTGCTGACCAGCAACGCGCAACTATGCCGTGGCAACGCCCGCAACCTGCTGGGATTTACCGCCAAGAACAAGTATTCCTTCCCGATCGAATACGCTGAAACCGCCCGCAGCCTGGGCTATGACGAGCGCCTGCAGGTTACCGGCGTGCTGCCCGGCAGTGGTGCGGAAAAGGCGGGCATCCAGCGTGGTGACTTCCTGATGTCGGTGGCAGGCAAGCCGATGCCGCAGGGCACCGATGCCGAACGCCAGGCCGCCGTGCTGCTGAGCCCGCTGGTGGTCAAGCAGGCGCCGATCGCGCTGGGCGTGCAACGCAATGGCCAGAACAGCACGCTCAACGTGCCGCTGACCTACGCCTGCGCCTTCAGCATCGAGCTGGGCAATGCCGACAACGTCAACACCTATGCCGATGGTCGCCGCGTGCTGATCACCCGGGGCATGCTCAAGTTCACCCGTTCAGATGATGAACTGGCCTATCTGATCGCCAAGGACATGGCGCACAACATCCTCGGCCATGCGATCCGCCAGCGCATGGTGTCGACCATCGCGGAGGTGATCGACAACCTGCTGCTGCCGCATCCGGACCCGACCACCACCGCCGGCACGGCCGGCATCCGCGTCTATCCGCAGGATCTGGATGCAGCGGCCGATACCCTGTCGCTGTACCTGCTGGCACGCGCCGGCTACAACATCGACAATGTGCCGGCCTTCTGGAAGCGCCTGGCCGAGCAGTATCCGGCCAGTGTGCCGAATGGCTATACGGCATTGCATCCGGCGACCACTTATCGTCTGTCGATGATCGACAAGGTCACGCAGATCGTGAAGGCCAAGCAGGAAGCGGGCAAGCCACTGGTACCCTGAGTCTTCTGATCACGCCTCTTTGGCCTGAGTTTTGCCCTGAGGTTTGCCCTGAGGTTTGCCCTGAAGCGGCGCGGTGAAGACCGCGCCGTTTTTTGTTGTGCGTATCTTGTTGTGTGGGCGCGGGTATCGAAAGCGCCCTGCCCCAAAAACAAAAGGCCACTCCGGATTTCCGGAGCGGCCTTGTTGGCTTGCTGATTTACTGGCTGAGGCTTATTCGACTTCGAGCTTTTCCTGCGGCTCTTCCGGCGGGGACGAATCGTCGCCCTCGGGGAATTCCAGCTTGATCTGCTCCTTGTCGTCCATCTCCACCGTCACGCGACCGCCGCTGACCAGCTTGCCGAACAGCAGTTCGTCGGCCAGCGCCTTGCGGATCAGGTCCTGGATCAGGCGCGACATCGGGCGTGCACCCATCAGCGGATCGAAGCCCTTCTTGCCCAGGAACTTGCGCAGGCTGTCGGAGAATACAGCTTCCACCTTCTTCTCGTGCAGCTGCTCTTCCAGTTGCATGAGGAACTTGTCGACCACACGCAGGATGATTTCCTCGTCCAGCGGGCGGAAGCTGATGATGGCATCCAGACGGTTGCGGAACTCAGGCGTGAACATGCGCTTGATGTCCGCCATCTCGTCGCCGGCTTCCTTCTTCTCGGTGAAGCCGATGGTGCGCTTCTGCAGGCTCTCGGCACCCGCGTTGGTGGTCATGATGATGATCACGTTGCGGAAGTCGGTCTTGCGGCCGTTGTTGTCGGTCAGCGTGCCATGATCCATCACCTGCAACAGGATGTTGAAGATGTCGGGGTGCGCCTTTTCGATTTCGTCCAGCAGCAGCACGGCATGCGGCTTCTTGTTGACAGCCTCGGTCAGCAGGCCGCCCTGGTCAAAGCCGACATAACCCGGGGGGGCGCCGATCAGGCGGCTCACGGCATGACGCTCCATGTATTCGGACATGTCGAAACGCACCAGCTCGATACCGAGGATGAAGGCCAGTTGCTTGGCCACTTCGGTCTTGCCCACGCCGGTCGGACCGGAGAACAGGAAGGAGCCGATCGGCTTGTCGGTCTTGCCCAGGCCGGCACGGGCCATCTTGATGGCCGACGACAGCGCTTCGATGGCCGGGTCCTGGCCGAAGACGACGTTCTTCAGGTCGCGATCGATGGTCTGCAGCTTGGCGCGATCATCCTGGTTCACGGACTGCGGCGGGATGCGGGCGATCTTGGAAATGATTTCCTCGATTTCCGGCTTGCCGATGGTCTTCTTCTGCTTGGACTTGGGCAGGATGCGCTGTGCCGCACCGGCTTCGTCGATGACGTCGATGGCCTTGTCGGGCAGGTGACGGTCATTGATGAAGCGGGCCGCCAGCTCGGCTGCCGAAGTCAGCGCCGAAGCGGAATACTTCACGCCATGGTGTTCCTCGAACTTGGACTTCAGGCCACGCAGGATCTGCACGGTCTGTTCCACGGTCGGTTCGTTCACATCGATCTTCTGGAAGCGACGCGACAGCGCGTGATCCTTCTCGAAGACGCCACGGAACTCGGTATAGGTGGTCGCACCGATGCACTTCAACTGACCGCTGGAGAGCGCCGGCTTCAACAGGTTGGACGCATCCAGCGTACCACCCGATGCCGAACCGGCGCCGATGATGGTGTGGATTTCGTCGATGAAGAGGATGCCGTTGGGGCTGTCCTTCAACTGCTTCAACACTGCCTTCAGACGTTGTTCGAAGTCACCGCGATACTTGGTGCCGGCCAGCAGCGCGCCCATGTCCAGCGAGTAGACGACGGCGTTCTTCAAGATCTCCGGCACATCGCCCTGGGTCACGCGCCAAGCCAGGCCTTCGGCGATGGCGGTCTTGCCCACGCCGGCTTCGCCCACCAGCAGCGGGTTGTTCTTGCGGCGACGGCACAGGGTCTGGATCACGCGCTCGACCTCGGAATCGCGGCCGATCAGCGGATCGATCTTGCCTTCGGCGGCGGCCTTGTTCAGGTTCTGGGTGAACTGGTCGAGCGGGCTTTCCTTCTGCTGGCCTTCGGCCTGCACGTCCTCGGCACCTTCCGGCGCCTTCTGCGGATCGGCCTGCTGGTCCTTGCGCACACCGTGCGAGATGAAATTGACCACGTCCAGGCGGGTCACGCCCTGCTGGTGCAGGTAGTACACCGCGTGCGAATCCTTCTCGCCGAAGATGGCCACCAGCACGTTGGCGCCGGTGACTTCCTTCTTGCCGTTGGACGCCGACTGCACGTGCATGATGGCGCGCTGGATCACGCGCTGGAAGCCCAGCGTGGGCTGGGTATCCACTTCGTTGGTACCGGGTACCGTGGGGGTATTGTCGGTGATGAAATTGGTCAGCGTCTTGCGCAGATCGTCAATGTTCACCGAGCAGGCGCGCAACACTTCGGCGGCCGACGGGTTGTCCAGCAACGCCAGCAGCAAGTGCTCCACGGTAATGAATTCATGACGCGATTGTCTGGCTTCGACAAAGGCCATATGCAAACTGACTTCGAGTTCCTGCGCAATCATGCTTCCTCCATCACGCATTGCAGGGGGTGCCCTGCCTTTCGAGCGTGGGTTAAAACGAGTTCCACTTTAGTGGATGCGATATCTTTGGGATACACACCACACATTCCCTTCCCATCGCGGTGAACCTTGAGCATGATCTGCGTCGCGGTTTCACGGTCCTTGTTGAAATACTGCTGGATGACTGCGACGACGAATTCCATCGGCGTATAGTCATCGTTCAACAAAAAAACCTGGTACATCGCGGGCGGCTTGAGTTTGGCCTCCTGCCGTTCCAGGACTGTACCGCCATCATTTACGTGCTTGGTTGCCATGCGTTTATTGGACCATCAAAAGCTGTGCAACGCACAATGATCTCGTAACCTCTAGATGAGATAGATATTACTTGTTTTCCGGACCTTGCGCAGATGACGATGATTTATCCTAAATCAAGGGGATCCTGCGCTATCTCCCAAACAAGCCCATAAACTTTGAGATGAAAACTGCTTGACTTTTGGATTTCGACCGAGAACAATGCAAATTCATTGATTAGTAGTTACCAAATGTAACAACTGATCGATGCGAAGGGGGCACGGTTTAAGGGGGGCTGCGTGACGCGCGATGCTTCTTGCTTTGACGGCTCGTGTGATAGTTAATATTTGAAAGATGCTTTTATGGCAACAGGTACTGTCAAGTGGTTCAATGATTCCAAAGGCTTTGGCTTTATCACTCCGGATGACGGCGGCGAAGATCTGTTCGCTCACTTCTCCGCAATCCAGATGAACGGCTTCAAGACCCTGAAAGAAGGTCAAAAAGTCCAGTTTGACGTTACGCAAGGCCCCAAAGGCAAGCAAGCATCGAACATCCAGAACGCCGCTTAAACCCCGGTATGCTCTTAAAAGCCCTGCATTGCAGGGCTTTTTTCATTGGGCGTGCTGGTGGTGCGATGCGCATCGCGGCGTTATCGCCCTTCCCCTTCTTCCCAAAAACAAACAGCCGGACATTGCCGGCTGTTGTTTTTTCGTCATCTTCACAACCCGAATCTCTACCGGAAGCAGTCTGACGGCCTTACATGTTTTCGATCATGGCTTCGCCGAAGCCGGAGCACGAAACCTGGGTCGCGCCTTCCAGCAGACGGGCGAAATCATAGGTCACGCGCTTGGCAGAGACCGACTTCTGCATCGCGGTCACGATCAGTTCCGCCGCTTCGATCCAGCCCATGTGGCGCAGCATCATTTCTGCCGAGAGAATGCTGGAGCCGGGGTTCACGTAGTCCTTGCCGGCATACTTGGGCGCGGTCCCGTGGGTGGCTTCGAACACGGCCACGGAGTCGGACATGTTGGCACCCGGCGCGATGCCGATGCCGCCGACCTGAGCCGCCACGGCGTCGGAGATGTAGTCGCCGTTCAGGTTCATGGTGGCAATGACGCTGTATTCCGCCGGGCGCATCAGCACCTGCTGGAAGAAGGCATCGGTGATCGCATCCTTGATCACGATCTGGCGACCGGTCTTGGGATTCTTCAGGCGCATCCACGGGCCATCGTCGATCAGCTCGGCACCGAATTCGCGGCCCGCCAGGGCATAGCCCCAGTCACGGAAGGCCCCTTCGGTGTACTTCATGATATTGCCCTTGTGGACGAGGGTGACCGAGGGCTTGTCGTGATCGATGGCGTACTGGATCGCCTTGCGCACCAGGCGCTCGGTACCTTCGCGCGAGACCGGCTTGATGCCCAGCGCAGAGGTCTCCGGGAAGCGCAGCTTCTTGACGCCCATCTCGCGGGTCAGCAGTTCGATCAATTTCTTCACTTCCGGCGTGCCGGCCTGCCATTCGATGCCGGCGTAGATGTCCTCGGAGTTCTCGCGGAAGATCACCATGTCGGTCTTCTCCGGCTCGCGCAGCGGTGAAGGCACGCCCTTGAAGTAACGCACCGGCCGCAGGCAGACATACAGGTCCAGCTGCTGGCGCATGGTCACGTTGAGCGAGCGGATACCGCCGCCGACCGGCGTGGACAGGGGCCCCTTGATCGAGACCAGGTATTCCTTGAGCACGTCCAGGGTTTCATCCGGCAGCCAGACATCGGGACCATACAGCCGGGTCGACTTTTCGCCGGCGTAGATTTCCATCCAGTGGATCTTGCGCGCGCCACCGTAGGCCTTTTCCACGGCGGCATCGACCACCTTGAGCATCACCGGCGTCACATCCACGCCCACGCCATCGCCCATGATGAAGGGGATGATGGGGTTATTGGGGACATTGAGGGTGTCATCGGCGTTGGCGGTGATCTTGCGCCCTTCAGCAGGCACTTGGATATGTTGGTACGACATCGTGGTCTCCGACGGTTGAGGCGGTGGCGATAGAAGGGATAGAAGGCATCAGCGACAATCCGGACCAGGCGACCAGCAGGTCGCCATTGCCTGGATTGTCATACAAGCGGGGAATTTTAAGAGATTTCCACGGTTTGAGTCGGGGAAATTCCGGAATGCACGCACAAAGTCTTATATAAGATATAGGACATCCGTGGTCGATTATGCATCAGGATTTTACGGAATGCCATGTTTTTGCGACACTAGCGCATGCCTCTGATCTTATTCAACAAACCTTTCCAGGTGATGAGCCAGTTCTCGGCCCACCCCGAACGCCAGACCCTGGCCGACTACATCGATATTCCCAATGTCTATCCCGCCGGCCGGCTGGACGCCGACAGCGAGGGCCTGCTCCTGCTCACCGACGACGGCAAGCTGCAACATGCCATTGCCCATCCCCGGCGCAAGCAGCCCAAGACCTATCTGGCCCAGGTGGAAGGCCAGGCCAGCCCGGAGGCGCTGCAACGCTTGAGCAACCCGCTGGACCTGGGCGATTTCGTGACCCAGCAAAGCCAGGCCCGGCTGATCCAGGAACCGCCCTGGCTGTGGCCGCGCACACCGCCGATCCGCCAACGCCAGAACCAGCCGACCAGCTGGATCGCGCTGACCATCAGCGAAGGCAAGAACCGCCAGGTGCGCCGGATGACGGCTGCCGTAGGCCTGCCGACGCTGCGCCTGGTGCGCATCGCGATCGGGCCGTTCTCGCTGGCGAGCCATCCTCTGATGCCCGGCGAATGGCGCGAGGTCGATCCAGCAGCACTGGACGCCCCATCCTGAACAGGCCAGGACCTAAAATACTAATCACTCTGACAACATTTTATTGTGGCAGAGTGCATGATTCTTCATCAATCCCCGTAAAAAAGATCAAAATCAATGTCAACCTTCATCCGCGCCCGCCGTTATTGGCATTGATTCGCACGAATCATCGTTTGCCTCACATCCCTAACATGTTGAATTGAAGGACGCAAAATGAAAAAATTGATCGCCGCTCTGATCGCTGGTCTGTTCGCCACTGCTGCTTTCGCACAAGCTCCGGCCGCTCCGGAAGCGCCGAAGGCTGAAGCCGCTGCTCCGAAGGCTAAGAAGGCCAAGAAGGCCAAAAAGGCCAAGAAGGCAAAGAAGGCAGCTGAAGCTAAGTAATTAGCGTCCGCATCAAGAAAAGGCAGGCTGGTCCTGCCTTTTTTCATGCCCGCACGCTTTTGCCGGCTGGCTGCTCATCCACTGTCGCACCCGGCCCGGCACCTGCTATGCTGCCTGCTCTTCGTCCGACCTGATCCACGATAGATATTGAACATGCGCCAATCTTCACTTTTCCGCCCCACCCTCTTGCGCCTCGCCGCCGCTGCCGCGCTGACCATCGGCTGCCTCGCCAGCACCACTGCCAGCGCCCAGACGCCGGTCCGCAAGTTCCCCACCACCCAGCTCAACATCGGCATCCACCTGATCAAGGCCGAGGTGGCCCAGTCCGAAGCCGAGCGCGAGCAAGGCCTGATGTTCCGCGACAAGATGGGGGACAACGAAGGCATGCTGTTCCTGTTCGGTCAGCCGGCAGGAGTCTGCATGTGGATGAAAAATACGCTGATTCCCCTGTCGGTGGCCTTCATGGATGAAAAAGGCGTCATCATCAACATCGAGGAAATGAAGGAACAGACCCTGGATTCGCATTGTGCGAAACGCGCAGCGGTCTATGCGCTGGAGATGAACAAGGGCTGGTTCAAGCAAAAGAACATCAAGCCCGGCACCAAGATCGAAGGCCTGCCCCAGTAAGCAAGGTGGTCAGCAGGAGCGGCAGGCTGGTGGCCTGCCGTACCGGCCACCACAAACCGGCAGGAACAAGTCGCGACAAACGGGTAAAACACGGGCGACAAACGCAAAAAACCGCTTGCAAGCAAGCGGTTTTCTTGTACTGCAGTCTGAAGCGGGTGAACCGCGCTTCAGCTCAAGCCAAGCAGCAATTAAGCAGCCAGGGCCTTCAGGGCAGCAGCCAGACGGCTCTTGTGGCGAGCAGCCTTGTTCTTGTGGATGATCTTCTTGTCGGCGATGCTGTCGATGGTCGACACGGAAGATTGGAACACGGAGGTTGCTGCAGCCTTGTCGCCGGCGGCGATGGCCTTGCGAACTGCCTTGATTGCGGTGCGCAGGGTCGAGCGCTGGCTCGAGTTGTGAGCGTTTTGCTTGACTGCTTGACGAGCACGCTTACGTGCCTGTGCGGTATTTGCCATGAAAATTATCCTAAATCGAGAGTCGTTTGCGCCGCAAACCCCGAGGACTCGCGATGCCAAATTCTGTAAAGCATCGGATTATAACCAGATTCACTCGACAAGGCAATCAACTTGTCCTCTTCTGTCGCTGAACTGCCGTAAACAGCCCTGCATCGGCCGGCATGCAAGTTCAGCGAGGGCTGGATTGCCGCAAAGAAATTGTCATCCGGCATCGAACCTGCCATCCACCCGGCGACTCTACCTCCACCCGCTGCGCATCGCTGGTCCAGGCCTGCAGGCGCACCGGAACCAGGACCGCGATTGCGGCCGCCGCCGCAAGGCCCCCGCTATAATGCCGCTCCATGAACTTGCATAAAACGCTAGCCGCCATTTCCGGCATGACGATGCTGTCACGCATCACCGGACTGGTCCGGGAAATCCTGTTTGCCCGCGCCTTTGGCGCCTCCGCCTACACCGACGCCTTCAACATCGCCTTCCGTATTCCCAACCTGCTGCGCCGCCTGTTCGCCGAAGGCGCGTTCTCGCAGGCCTTCGTGCCCATCCTGGCCGAATACAAGAACCGCCGCGGCATCGAAGAAACCAAGCACCTGATCGACCACGTCGCCACCGCCCTGATGTGGGTGATGCTCATCACCTGCGTGGCCGGCATCGTGGCCACCCCCTTCGTGGTCTATTTCATCGCCACCGGCCTGCAATACAACCCAGACGCCTTCCACGCCTCGGTGCTGATGACCCGCATCATGTTTCCCTACATCGGCTTCATGGCCTTCGTGGCGCTGGCCGGGGGCATCCTCAACACCTGGAAGGAATTCAAGATTCCGGCCGTGACCTCGGTGCTACTCAACGTGGCCTTCATCGTGGCCTCGCTGTTCGTGGCGCCCTTCATGGAGCAGCCCATCTACGCCATGGCCTTCGCCGTGCTGGTGGGCGGCGTCCTGCAGGTGGCCATCCAGGTGCCGGCACTGGTGAAGATCGGCATGCTGCCGCGCCTGTACTGGAATCCCATGCTCGGGTTGCGCGACGAGGGCGTCAAACGGGTGTTGAAGAAGATGGGGCCGGCCGTCTTTGCCGTCTCGGCCGCCCAGATCAGCCTGATGATCAATACCAACATCGCCTCGCGCCTGGAGCACGGCAGCGTCTCCTGGCTGACCTATGCCGACCGCCTGATGGAATTCCCCACCGCCCTGCTGGGCGTGGCCCTGGGGACCATCCTGCTGCCCAGCTTGTCCAACGCCCACGCCGCGCAGGACATGGAGGAATACTCGGCCCTGCTGGACTGGGGCCTGCGGCTGACCTTCATGCTGGCCATGCCGGCCGCGGTGGGACTGGCCACGCTCTCCGAACCGCTGACCGCCACCCTGTTCCACTACGGACGTTTCGATGCGCTTTCCGTCACCATGGTCGGCCACGCACTGGTGGCCTATGGCGTGGGCCTGATCGGACTGATCCTGGTCAAGATCCTGGCGCCCGGCTTCTATGCCAAGCAGGATATCCGCACCCCGGTGATCATCGCCGTGGGCGTGCTCATCGCCACCCAGGCCATGAACAGCCTGTTCGTGCCGATCTTCGCTCATGCCGGCCTGGCGCTGTCGATCGGGCTGGGCGCCTGCCTCAATGCGCTGTGCCTGTTCATCGGCCTGCGCCGGCGCCAGATCTACGTGCCGCGACCGGGCTGGGGCCTGTTCCTGGTGCGTCTATGCGGCGCCTTGCTGGTGATGGCCGGAGTGGCCTTGTGGATCGCCGGCCACTTCGACTGGGTCGCTCTGCGCGCCCATCCGCTGCTGCGCATCGGCGCGTTGATGCTGGTACTGGGGGTCTGTGCAGCTGCCTACTTCGGCCCCCTGTTTGCGATGGGTTTCCGCCTGCGCGAATTCAAGCGGATCGCGCGCCGCTGAGCCGCTGAACCAACCTTCCTGTCGCTTCAGCAAAAGAAAACGGTGGAGTGAAACAACAAATTTCACTCCCCTCCAGGCAGACCTGACGCAGCGCGCAATATTTTGATAGCATGGGTGTCATGACGCTCACCTCCCTCGACTATTTTGCTTCGCTGGTGCGCCAGGACGATTCGATTCCCTTGTTCGAATCCGCCCTGACGTTGGGACAGGATTTCTATCCCGAAATGGATTTCGCTGAAGAGGAAATGGCGCTCGACACCCTGGCGCTCAAGCTCAGGCAGCGACTCCCTCCGGATGCGTCGCAAATCCAGAAGTTGCGCATGCTGAACCAGTTCTTCTTCCAGGAAATGGCCTTCGCCGGCAACGTCAACAATTACTACGACCCCGACAACAGCTACATCCACCGGGTGATCTCGACCCGGCGCGGCATCCCGATCTCGCTGGCGGTGGTCTATATCGAACTGGCCCAGCAGATCGGGCTGGACATGAAGGGGGTTTCATTCCCTGGCCACTTCCTGATGAAGTTATCGGTACAGTCGGGTGAAATCGTGCTGGACCCCATGAACGGTTCCAGCCTATCGCGGGAAGAACTGGAAGAGCGCCTGGAGCCCTTCCTGGCCCATCAGCCGGAAGAAGAGTTCGGCGACGAACTGCCCCTGGCGGCCTATCTGCGGGCGGCTCATCCACGCGAAATTCTGGCGCGCATGCTGCGCAACCTGAAAGCCATCTTCATGGAAAGCCAGCGCTGGCAACAGGTGCTGGACGTGCAGGAACGCCTGGTGATCCTGCTGCCCGAAGAAGTCACCGAAAAGCGCGACCGCGGACTGGCCTTCGCCAATCTGGGCATGGCCCAGGCCGCGCTGGAAGACCTGGAAGCCTACCTGGCCCTGCGCCCCTATGCCGAGGACGCGCCCAATCTGCGCGAGATGCTACCCGACCTGCGCGAAGCCTTGCGCAAGCCGAACTGAGCGGCCTGCGCAGGCTGAGGGCGCTTACTTCTTGCCTTCGATCTCTTCCCAGCGTTCCAGGCTGACCAGCAGTTCTTCGTCGATCTCGGCGAAACGCTGGTTCAGCTTGACGGCGTCATCGGCACTCTTCTTGTAGAGGTCGGGGTCGGCCAGCTTCTCGGAAATCTGCTTCTGCTCCGCTTCCAGTGCGGCGATGCGCTTGGGCAGCTCTTCCAGCTCACGCTGCTCCTTGTAGCTCAGCTTCTTCTTGGCCACGGGCGCAGCCACCGGCGCCGCCATGGTCGATTCGGCCTTGACCTCGCCACTGTCGGTGGCCTTGTCGGCCGCCTTGCCGCCAGCCTTGGAGGCCGCCTGCGTGGTCGGACGCTGGCGCTCCCAGTCGGAATAACCACCCACGTATTCACGCCAGACGCCATTGCCCTCGGCGGCGATCACCTGGGTCACGACGTTGTCCAGGAACATGCGGTCGTGGCTGACCAGGAACACCGTCCCCGGATATTCTTCCAGCAGTTCTTCCAGCAGTTCCAGGGTATCGATGTCGAGGTCGTTGGTCGGTTCGTCCAGCACCAGCACGTTGGCCGGCTTGGCGAACAGGCGCGCCAGCAGCAGGCGGTTGCGTTCACCACCGGAGAGCGTACGCACCGGCGAGCGGGCGCGTTCCGGCGCGAACAGGAAGTCCGACAGATAGGTCATCACGTGCTTGCGCTGGCCGTTGACCTCGACCCAGTCGCTGCCCGGGGCAATCGTGTCAGCCAGCGTGGTTTCTTCATTCAGTTGCGCGCGCATCTGATCGAAATAGGCGACCTGCATCTTGGTCCCCTGCTTGACGGTGCCGCTGTCCGGCGCTTCCTCGCCCAGGATCAGCTTGAGCAGCGTGGTCTTGCCGGCGCCGTTCTGTCCGATCAGGCCGACCTTGTCGCCACGCATGAGGATGGTGCTGAAATCGCGCACGATGGTCTTCGGGCCGTAGGCCTTGTTGACGTTTTCCAGTTCCGCCACGATCTTGCCGGAACGTTCGCCGGTGCCCACTTCCAGCTTGACCTGACCTTGCCGGTCGCGGCGCTCGCTGCGCTGCACGCGCAGCGCTTCCAGGCGTCGCACACGGCCTTCGTCGCGGGTACGGCGGGCCTGCACGCCCTTGCGGATCCAGACCTCTTCCTGGGCCAGGAACTTGTCGAACTTGGCATTTTCCACTTCCTCATTGGCCAGCAGCTCGGCCTTGCGGGTCTGGTAGGTGCTGAAGTTGCCGGGGAAGGACAGGATCTTGCCGCGATCCAGTTCGATGATGCGGGTCGAGACGTTGTCCAGGAAGCTGCGGTCGTGGGTGATGAAGAGGATGCTGCCCTTGAAGTCGCGCAGCAGGCCTTCCAGCCAAAGGATGGAGCCAAAGTCCAGGTGGTTGGTCGGCTCGTCCAGCAGCAGCACGTCAGGGTTGCCCACCAGGCCGCAGGCCAGGGCCACGCGTTTCTTCATGCCGCCGGAGAGTTCGCCGATGCGTGCTTCGCGGTTCAGGTTCAGCTTGTCCAGCGTGGTCTCGACCTTGTTGCCGATGGACCAGGCGTCGGCCGCGTCCAGCACGGTCTGGATCTGGTGCATGCGCTCCAGCAGGGCATCGTCGTTGTCGCCGCCGAACTGGCCGGTGATGGCTTCATATTCGGCCAGCAGGGCCGGCAGCTCGCCCAGGCCCGAGGCCACGGCATCGAACACCGTCATCTCTTCCGGGAAATGCGGCTCCTGGTCGACATAGGCGATCTTCAGGTTCTGCTGCATCACTAGCAGGCCATCGTCCAGCTTCGAGCGGCCGGCGATGATCTTCAGGAGCGAAGACTTGCCGGTGCCGTTGCGGCCGATCAGGCCAATGCGTTCGCCGGTCTCCAGCGAGAATTCGGCGTGATCGAGGAGCGCGACGTGGCCGAAGGCCAGTTGTGCGTCGGAGAGGGAAATGACTGCCATAGCGTGAGTAGCGTGATCTGCGTGAATGCGACGGCCTGGGCCGCGCAGGATGGATGCGAAGTCGCCGAAAAAAGAGAACCAAGGCGAACCAACGGCGAAAGAGCGGCATTGTACCGACTGCGCCGGCGAAATGCTGATTTAAGCGCGCTGACGCCGTCCTGCTGTCCCAAAGACGCCACCAAATGCCAGCGGCCCTCGGGTAGTCGGCCCCGATTGCCACTACGGCAACGGTATTTCCGAAAAATAACAAAATTCTCTCGAATTACAACGTCGAAAACGGTCGATGTTACAACTCGTAAAGCATTGCCGGCGGCCGGTCCGCCGGGCTGGTGGCCCGATGCTGTAAGATAGCGCATCCCGATTCACACTCATCCCATGCCTCTTCCAACTTTGCCGGACCCGCTGCGCCGCCAGCGCGGCTTCCTCAATCCCAATATCGCCAAGTTCATCGGTCTGTCCATCCTGGGTCTCGGCATCGCCGGTGCGCTACTGGTGGTCTACGCCCTGATCTTCATCAACCCGCGCCTGCCCTCGCTGGACCTGATCACCGATTACCGGCCCAAGGTCCCGCTGCGCATCTGGTCCGAAGACAAGGTCTTGCTGGGCGAATTCGGTGAAGAAAAGCGCAGCCTGGTCAAGCTGGACGACATCCCGGCCGACATGAAGAACGCCGTGCTGGCCATTGAGGACTATCGCTTCTACGAACATGGCGGCATCGACTGGATCGGCATCGCCCGCGCCCTGGTGACCGACGTGCTGCGTGGCAGCGCCTCGCAGGGGGCCAGCACCATCACTATGCAGGTGGCGCGCAATGTCTTCCTGACCAAGGAAAAGACCTTCTCCCGCAAGCTCTATGAAGTGCTGCTGGCCAACAAGATCGAACATGCCCTGACCAAGGACCAGATCCTGGAGGTCTACATGAACCAGATCTACCTGGGCCAGCGCGCCTTCGGCTTTGCCGCTGCCGCCCGCACCTATTTTGGCAAGGACCTCAAGGACGTCAGCCTGGCCGAAGCCGCCATGCTGGCCGGCCTGCCCAAGGCACCATCGGCCTACAACCCCATCGTCAACCCCAAGCGCGCCCACATCCGCCAGCAGTACATCCTGCAGCGCATGCTGGACGTGGGCTTCATCACCCAGGCGCAGTACGACAAGGCTTCCAAGGAAGAACTGAAGGTGCGTGCACCGGGCAGCCAGTACACGGTGCATGCCGAATATGTGAATGAAATGGTGCGCCAGATGGTGTACGCCCAGTACAAGGAAGACACCTATACCCAGGGCTTCAACGTCTACACCACCGTCAATGCCGCCGACCAGCAGGCCGCCTACCTGGCCGTGCGCAAGGGCGTGATGGACTATGACCGTCGGCATGGCTACCGTGGCCCGGAAGAGACCATCGAGCTGCCCTCGAACGCGGAGGATCGGGCCTCCGCCATCGACAACGTGATGGACGACCATCCGGACAACGACGACATCCTGGCCGCCGTGGTGGTGGCTGCCAGCCCCAAGCAGATCGACGCGGTACTGCGCAACGGCGACAAGATCAGCGTCAAGGGTGAGGCGCTGCGTTTCGTGGCATCGGCGCTGTCGGAAAAGGCCAAGAAGGACGTGCGCATCGGCCCCGGCGCATTGATCCGCGTGATGCAGGATGCCAAGCAGAACTGGCAGGTGGTGCAACTGCCGCAGGTGGAAGCGGCACTGGTGTCGGTGGTGCCGCAGGACGGTGCCATCCGCGCGCTGGTGGGCGGTTTCGACTTCGCCCAGAACAACTTCAACCACGTGACGCAAGCCTGGCGCCAGCCCGGCTCCACGTTCAAGCCCTTCATCTATTCGGCGGCGCTGGAGAAGGGTTTTGCACCCGCCTCCATCGTCAATGATGCTCCGGTGTCCTACCCTGCCGGCCCCGGCCAGCCGAACTGGGAACCCAAGGATGACGAAACCCCGGCCGGCCCGATCACGGTGCGCACGGCCCTGCAGAAGTCGGTCAACCTGGTGGCCATCCGCACGCTGGACTACATCGGCGTGCCTTACGCCAAGGACTTCATCACCGGCACCTACGGCTTCGACGCCGACAAGGTCCCGCCCTATCTGCCCATGGCACTGGGCGCGGGCCAGACCAATCCGCTGCAGTTGTCGGCGGCCTATTCGGTGTTCGCCAATGGCGGCTACAAGATCCAGCCCTACCTGATCTCGCAGATCACCGATGCCCGCGGCAAGGTGCTGTCCAAGGCGGAACCGCTGATCGTCGGCAATGGCGCACCACGGGTGGTGGCCGAGCGCAACAGCTACATGATGACCAACCTGCTCAAGTCCGTGGCCCAGCGCGGTACCGGCGCGCGCAGCAACAGCATCGGCCGTACCGACCTGGCCGGCAAGACCGGTACCACCAACGACGCCGTGGATGGCTGGTTCGCCGGCTACCAGCGCACGCTGGCCACCGTGGTGTGGATGGGGTATGACCAGCCCAAGAGCCTGGGTGGCATGGAATTCGGCGCCCAGCTGGCGCTGCCGATCTGGGTGGATTACATGGCCAAGGCCTTGAAGGGCGTGCCGCAGTTCGACCAGCCGGCCCCCGATGGCATCCGCTTCATCGATGGCGAGCCCTACTATGACAACTTCACACCCAACAACGGTCTGGTGACCAATGTGGGCGTGACGGTGGTGGATGCGATCTCGAACTTCTTCGGCTGGACCCCGAGCCAGACCCCGGCCGCCCCGGGCACGGCCCAGCCGGCGCCGAACGTGCCAGGCAGCGCCCCCGGCAGCCCGGGGGCAGCCCCCTCGCCTTCGGGAACGCGCCCGCAGAGCGACAATGCGCGCCGCTTCCTGGACAGTACCAACCAGGGCCATTGACGACAGAGAAGGATGATGGATGCAAGGCTGCCCCACGCTGAGATGAAGCGGATGGGGCAGAAAACGAAAAAGCGCAGAAGATGACTTCTGCGCTTTTTTTATGCTGGTGCCCCCGACACGGATCGAACGTGTGACCTATCCCTTCATACCACTATGGCTTTCGCCACCAGAGTCTGTTTGTGGTCTGGACTATACCTTGATCGTGGGCAGTGCCATTGATGCACTGGCCTTTAGACCGGAGCCGTCTAGTCTCTACACCTTCCGGCATCCTCACGGAAGCCGGCTTGGCTCGGTATTGCCAGCAGCCGCGCAGTCATCACGACCAGGCGCTGTCAGGGTTCACCGAATTTGACTCCATTCACGCGGCGCCTTTCGGCAGCCGCTGCCCAATTGTCTTTAGGAGGGGATCGCTCTATCCACTGAGCTACGGGGGCAGCAAGGCCGCTATTGTATCCGCTGCGCCCGGGCTTGCAAAGCCGCAAGCACTGCTGCGGCTTGCACTACAATAGGTTGATGCGCCCGCTCATAACAAATATGAAGAAAACTGCTGCCATCGCACTGGGGACCTGGATTGCATGTGGACCGGCCATGGCCCAATCACCTGCTACCGCGCCTGACGCCAGGGCGATTCCGGGCATGGCCGAACGCATGGCGGCCTGCACCGTCTGCCATGGCAAGGAGGGGCGCGCCACCGCCGACGGCTATTACCCCCGCATCGCCGGCAAGCCGGAAGGCTATCTGCTGCATCAATTGCAGAGTTTCCGGGATGGCCAGCGCCGTTACCCGATGATGAATTACCTGCTGGCCAATCTCTCCGACGACTATCTCCAGCAGATTGCGATCTTCTTCGCCGCCCAGCACCCGCCCTACCCGCCGCCAGTCACCACCGAGGCCAGCGCAACGGTGCTGGAACGCGGCCGCCAGCTGGTCACCACCGGCCAGCCCGCGCAGCGCATGCCCGCCTGCGCCGCGTGCCATGGTGATGGCCTGGGCGGGGTGGCACCGGGCATTCCCGGTCTGCTGGGACTGCCCAAGGATTACATCAACGCGCAGCTGGGCGCCTGGCGCAACGGCGAGCGCAAGGCCAAGGCGCCCGACTGCATGGGCGAAATCGCCCGCGCCCTGAGCCCGGAAGACATCAATGCCGCCAGCAGCTGGCTGGCGGCGCAGCCGGTTCCACCGGATTACCGCCTGGCCGCTGCACCGCCCAAGCCATTGCCCGCACAGTGCGGCAGCATGGGGCCGGCGGTGTGGAAGCCTGGCACGATGGGAGCAACACCATGAGGCGGCCCTGGATAACCGGCCTGAAGTGGCTGCTGCTGGGCACCGCCGGCACGCTGGTGGGCCTGGCTGGCGTGGTGGCCTGGCAGAGCCTGGCCAGCGAGGACCCGGGCGTGGCTTCCGCGGTCGGTGATCCGCAGGCGCAGCGGCTCAAGGGCCAATACCTGGCGCAGGCCGGCAATTGCATGGCCTGCCACACCGTGCGCGGCGGAGCGGGATATGCCGGGGGACGCGCCATCGCCAGCCCCTTCGGCACGCTCTACACCAGCAACATCACGCCGGACAAAGCCACCGGCATCGGCAACTGGAGCCGCGACGATTTCTGGCGCGCGCTGCATCACGGGCGGGGCCGCGATGGCCGCTTCCTCTATCCGGCCTTCCCCTATACCAGCTACACCCGGATGAGCCGCGACGACAGCGATGCCCTCTTCGCCTATCTGCAGAGCCTGCCGCCGGTCAATCAGCCCAATCGCGATCATGCACTGCGCTTTCCCTACAACCAGCGCATGCTGCTGGCGCTGTGGCGTGCCTTGTATTTCAAACCGGGCAGCTTCACACCCGACCCGGCACGCGATGCGCAGTGGAACCGTGGCGCCTATCTGGTCCAGGGCGCCGGCCATTGCAGCGCCTGCCATAGCGCACGCAACGCTCTGGGCGCGAGCCTGGCGCCGCTGGCGCTGGAGGGCGGCGTGATACCGGCGCTGGCGTGGTATGCGCCGCCACTGCATGGCGGGGAAAAGGGATTGGGAAGCTGGAGCGAGGCCGATATTGCCGCCCTGCTCAAGACCGGGGTATCGCCTCGCGGTACGGCGCTGGGGCCCATGTCGGAAATCGTCGGCCGCAGCCTGCAATATCTGACCGATAGCGACATCTCGGCCATCAGCGTCTACCTCAAGACGCTGCCGGCACCCTCATCGGAAAGTTCGGCCGGCTCCGGCGCACCGCGCCCCGAGCCGGCGGAGGCCGAACGCATCCTCAAGCAGGGCCAGAAGCTCTACGGATCACTGTGCGTGGACTGTCATGGCGGCAAGGGCCAGGGTAGCGCGCCGGATTATCCGCCGCTGGCGGGCAACCATGCCATCGCCGGGCCACAACCGCTCAATGCGATTCGCACCGTGCTCAATGGCGGTTTTCCGCCATCCACGACCGGCAATCCCTATCCCTTCGGCATGCCGCCCTTCGGGCCGCAACTAAGCGATTCCGAGGTGGCGGCGGTACTGTCCTATGTGCTCAACAGCTGGGGTAATCAGGGCGGATGGGTGTCGGCCTCGGAGGTCAACCGCTATCGCAGCGTGCCGCTGGACTGAGCCTGGCGAGAGGGAGCCGCCGTGAAAAAAGCGATCCGAGGATCGCTTTTTTCATGATGCGGCTTCAGCGGCGCACGCCGACTACCTGAGAGGCGATCATTGCTCGCCGCTGAGCTTGTAGCCCATGCCACGCACCGTCTGCACGTAATGCGCGAGATCGCCGAGCGATTTGCGCAGACGCATGATATGCACGTCCACCGTGCGTTCTTCGATGAAGGTATGGTCACCCCACACCTTGTCCAGCAACTGGGCGCGCGAAAAGATGCGTTCCGGGTGGGCCACCAGATAGCGCAGCAACTTGAATTCGGCCTGGTCCAGCGTCACCGGCCGGCCACCGACCGAGACTTCGCGCCGCTCGACGTCGATGCCAATGTCGCGATACCGCAGCACCTGGCTGCCGATCTCGGGGGTCTTGCGGCGCAACAGCGCCTGCACCCGCGCCACCAGTTCCTTGGGTGAAAAGGGCTTGGTCACGTAGTCATCGGCGCCCTCGTTCAAGCCCTTGACCTTGTCTTCTTCCATGCCCTTGGCGGTCAGCATGATGACCGGCAGCGCGGCGGTGCGCGGATCGCGGCGCAATTCGCTGAGCAACACCAGGCCCGAACTGTCCGGCAACATCCAGTCCAGCAGGATCACGTGGGGCAGCGCCTCGGCAATGAACTTGCGGGCTTGGGCCACATCGGTGGCAATGGTGGTGGCGAAACCAGCCCCCTGCATCGTGAAGCGCAATAGCTCCGCGATGCTGGGTTCGTCTTCCACCATGAGGATTTGGGCTAGCTCTTTTGACATCGTCCGCAGTCCGAAACAGGAAGAACTCAGAGCACCTTGGCGGCGATACGCTGCGCCATGCTGCGCGCCAGCTCGGCCTCCTGGGCTTCCACCATCACGCGGATCAGGGGCTCGGTACCGGAGGGGCGCAGCAGTACGCGTCCACGCTCGCCGAGCTGCTCTTCCACGGCCGCCTTTTCCGCCTGCAGGGCGGTATTGGATTTCCAGTCGTAGCCGGCAGGGATCTTCACGTTGATCAGCGACTGCGGATACATGCTGATGTCCGCCGTCATCTGCGCCAGGGTCTGGCCTGCGCGCTTGAGTGCCGACAGCACCTGCAGCGCCGAGACGATGCCGTCGCCGGTGGTGTGCTTGTCCAGCGCCAGCAGGTGACCGGAACCCTCGCCACCCAGCAGCCAGCCCTTTTCCTGCAACACTTCCAGCACATAACGGTCACCCACCTTGGCACGCGCGAAGGGCACGCCCATTTTCTTGAAGGCGACCTCCAGGGCCATGTTGGTCATGAGCGTGCCGACCGCGCCATCGATGGCGCCGGTGGCCAGCCTGTCCTTGACCATCAGGTAGAGCAGTTCGTCGCCGTTGTAGATGCGGCCGCTGTCGTCGACCATGATCAGGCGGTCGGCATCGCCGTCGAGCGCGATGCCCAGATCGGCGCGGTATTCGCGCACCGACGCCACCAGGGTCTTGGGCGCGGTGGCGCCACAATCCTCGTTGATGTTCAGGCCATCGGGCTGGTTACCGATGGTGATGACCTCGGCACCCAGTTCATGGAACACGTGAGGGGCGATATTGTAGGCCGCGCCATGGGCGCAATCGACCACCAGGCGCATGCCGCGCAGGTCCATGGCACCGGGGAAGGTGCTCTTGCAGAATTCGATGTAGCGACCGGCGGCATCGTTGAGACGACGTGCCTTGCCCAGCTTTTCGGAGGGCACGCATTCCATGGGTTGCTCCAGGGCCGCCTCGATATCGGCTTCGACGGCGTCGGGCAGCTTGTTGCCGCTGGCGGAGAAGAACTTGATGCCATTGTCGTGATACGGATTATGCGAAGCGGATATCACCACGCCGGCCGAGAGCCGCAAGGCGCGGGTCAAATAGGCCACGGCCGGGGTGGGGATCGGTCCGGCCAGCCAGACATCCACGCCCGCTGCGGCAAAACCGGCTTCCAGGGCGGCTTCCAGCATGTAGCCGGAAATCCGGGTGTCCTTGCCGATGAGGACCGTGCGGCGGGCCGCGCCTTCCTTGGCCTTGGTCAGTACCTTGCCTGCGGCATAGCCCAGACGCATGACGAAGTCCGGGGTGATGGGGGCCACGCCGACGCGACCACGCACGCCGTCGGTGCCGAAATATTTTGCTGCCATGTTGTTTCCTCTAACTCTTTCCTGCAGGCGGCCGAACGGCCGACCTGTCTCCCTTGATGCCTTGAATAGGGCAAATTCCGATTTCTGCCTGAAACTGCCGCAGCTGCCTGTCGCAGGCGGCCATGCGGCGCCGGTGCATCAATTGTCCGGGCGCCCGGCCTGCCACATGGTGAGCGCGTCGACGGTTTCGGCCACGTCATGCACGCGGATGATCATTGCGCCCTGCTGGGCCGCTGCCAGCGCCGCGCCGATACTGCCGGCCATGCGCCGTTCCAGCGGCTTGCCGACGACCGCGCCGACCATGGATTTACGCGACATGCCCGCCAAGAGCGGCAGGTCAATTTGATCGATCAGGCTGCGGGTATTTTTGAGCAAAGCAAGATTATGCTCCACTGTCTTGCCAAATCCAAAACCGGGGTCGATGCAGATGCGTTCGCGCGCGATGCCGGCCGCCCGCATCAGGTCCACCTGTCCTTGCAAAAAGTGGGCAACTTCCGCCACCACGTCATCGTAGGCCGGGGCTTGCTGCATGGTCTGCGGCTGGCCCTGCATGTGCATCACGCACAGGCCGGCCTCGCTGTCCTTGACGGCCTCGATGGCGCCTTCGGCGCGAAAACCGTTGATGTCGTTGATCATGTCCACTTCCGCCAGCAGGGCTTCGCGCATGACGGCGGGCTTGTAGGTATCCAGCGAGAGCGGCTTGCCACAATCGCGCAACGCGTAGATCACCGGCATGACGCGTTCGAGCTCCTGCTCCAGTGACAGCGGGGCGATACCAGGACGGGTGGACTCTCCACCGATATCGATGATGTCCACACCGTCGGCAATCATCTGTTCGGCATGGCTCAGGGCCATTTCCAGCGACTGGTGGCGTCCGCCGTCGGAGAAGGAATCCGGCGTCACGTTGAGGATGCCCATCACCAGCGGCCGGCGACCTTGCTGTACCGGCAGGCGGAACCTGCCGCATTTGAGGAATGCTTGCGTCATCTTGCTTCTATCAGGGTGGAACAGGTGTTCAGTTTTCGCCGCAAACGGCGCAACACTGCGTGGCGCAGCATGATACACCGCCGCATGCCGGCTGCCTGCTTCTTTCGCCCGCACCTGCCAGGGCTTGGCGGCCTCCAGGCGACGCGTCGGAGAAGCCAAAATGAAAAAAGGCGAGGATCGCTCCTCACCTTTTTCTCTTACCGCAGACTGCCTGGCTGCGTCGATATCACCACGCTTCAGGCAGGTGCCGTGGCGTTGGGGGTGACGTCGCCGGGGCGGTTGTTGTCCGAGGACGACTTCTTGGCCGGCACACCGTTGCGTGGCGGACGCGGTTCGTCACCGTTCATGATGTCGTTGACCTGATCGGCATCCAGGGTTTCCCATTCCAGCAGGGCCTTGGCCATGACGTCGACCTTGTCGCGATGCTCTTCCAGCAGGCGGCGGGCCAGCGCATATTGCTCGTCGAGGATGCTGCGGATTTCCGCATCCACCTTTTGCTGGGTGGCTTCGGACACGGTCTTGGAAGACATGCGGCCGAAGTAGGCGTCCTGCTCCGAATCTTCATACACCATGGTACCCAGGGTGACGGACATGCCGTAGCGGGTCACCATCGCACGGGCCAGCTTGGTGGCACGCTCGAAGTCGTTGGAAGCGCCGGTGGACATCTGGTGCATGAAGATTTCTTCAGCAATACGACCACCGAACAGGATCGAGATCTCTTCCAGCATCTTGTCCTTGTACATGTTCACGCGGTCATGTTCCGGCAGCTGCCAGGTCAGGCCCAGTGCGTAACCACGCGGCATGATGGTGACCTTGTGCACCGGATCGGCCTTGGGCAGCAGCTTGGCGACCACGGCGTGGCCGGACTCGTGGTAGGCGGTGTTGCGACGTTCTTCTTCGCGCATCACGGCCGACTTGCGTTCCGGACCCATGACGATCTTGTCCTTGGCATCTTCGAAGTCCTGCATCTCGACCAGGCGCTTGTTGCGACGGGCCGCAAACAGGGCTGCTTCGTTGACCAGGTTGGCCAGGTCGGCGCCGGAGAAGCCAGGGGTACCACGGGCCAGGATGTCGGCCTTGACGTCCGGAGCGATGGGCACCTTGCGCATGTGGACGTATAGGATCTGTTCGCGACCACGGATATCGGGCAGGCCGACCATCACCTGGCGGTCGAAGCGACCCGGACGCAGCAGCGCCTTGTCCAGCACGTCGGCACGGTTGGTGGCGGCGATCACGATGACGCCGGAATTGGCTTCAAAGCCGTCCATCTCCACCAGCATCTGGTTCAGGGTCTGTTCACGTTCGTCGTTACCGCCGCCCATGCCGGCACCGCGATGGCGACCGACGGCGTCGATTTCATCGATGAAGATGATGCAGGGAGCATGCTTCTTGGCGTTTTCGAACATGTCGCGCACGCGGGACGCACCCACGCCGACGAACATTTCAACGAAGTCGGAACCCGAGATGGTGAAGAACGGCACCTTGGCTTCACCCGCGATGGCACGTGCCAGCAGGGTCTTACCGGTACCCGGGGGACCGACCATCAGCACCCCGTGGGGAATGCGGCCGCCCAGCTTCTGGAACTTGGTCGGATCACGCAGGAACTCGACCAGCTCCTGCACTTCTTCCTTGGCCTCGTCGCAACCGGCGACGTCGGCGAAGGTGACGGAGTTGCTGTTCTCATCCAGCATGCGGGCCTTGGACTTGCCGAAGGAGAAGGCGCCGCCCTTGCCACCGCCCTGCATCTGGCGCATGAAGAAGATCCAGACGCCGATCAGCAGCAGCATCGGGAACCACGAAATGAAGATCTGCGACAGGAAGGACTGCTCTTCCGGCTGGCGCACGTCGAACTTCACGCCATTGTTGAGCAGGTCACCGACCAGGCCGCGGTCCAGCACGGTGGTCGCGGTCTTGACCTTGGTGCCATCCTGGGTGGTGGCGATGATATTGCGATCCTCGATGGTCGCATCCTTGATGTGACCCGCCTTGACCTCGGAGATGAAGTCCGAATACGCGATAGGCTTGGCGTTGGTTGCCATGCTGCGGCTGTCGAACTGTTTGAATACCATAAACAGCACGAGCGCGATGACCACCCATATGGCAGCCTTGGAAAACATATTGTTCACTGGAACTCCTCCGACGCCTGGGCGCCACGTTGCCTTTGTATTGTCCGATTTTACCCGGATTCAACCACCGTTACATAGAAAACCGCCGTCCGCCCCGCCCTGCCGTGCCGTCGCGCAACGCACAATTGCCGTGCAGACGCGCCACCACAGTTGCTTCGTTACCATCCAGCCAACACTTTTTCCACCCTCCTGAACTGGCGAAACCTGCAGGCTGCTCGCCCGGGAAGGGACAAGCGGATGTTTTCCAAATGTCGATATAGGGTTGAAAGCAGGCAAAACAAGGCAGAAAACTTCAGTATTTGCGCCGAAATCCTGTCCATTGTGCACTCAACACCTGAACGAGCGAACGCATCGGAATCAAGTTTGAGCGATGTTATCGGAATTCAAACGCGGGGATTCTTCAATGTCTTGCCCAAAAGGAAGATTTCCGACGACTTGTCGCGGCTGGCCTTGGGCTTCTTGGACATCACCGTCTTGAACTCGGCCCGGAACTTGTACACCAGTTCGTTATAGCCGGTCCCGTTGAAACACTTGACCAGCAAGGAGCCGCCAGGTTTCATGTGCAACTGGGCAAATTCGATGGCCAGGTCGATCAGGTACTCCACCCGCGCTGCGTCAGCAATGGCCACGCCCGACAGGTTGGGCGCCATGTCCGAAAGCACGAGGTCGACCTTGCGGCCGTCCAGCAGCGCTTCCAGCTGGCGCACCGGCTCATCTTCGCGGAAGTCGCCCTGGATGTAGTGGACGTCGGCAATCGGATCCATCGGCAGGATGTCCAGGCCGATGATGGTGCCATGGATGCCGCCACCTTCGGCGCCGGCCAGCTTGTTGCGCACGTACTGGCACCAGCTGCCGGGGGTACATCCGAGGTCGACGATGACCTGACCAGGCTTGATCAGGCGCTCTTCCTCGTCGATTTCCTTGAGCTTGTAGGCGGCGCGCGCACGATAACCTTCCTTCTGTGCAAGCTTCACATAAGGATCGTTGATATGGTCGTGCAACCAGTTTTTGTTCAGTTTGTTCTTTGCCATTCGCGTAGAATACTGGTTTTATCTCATTGAGGGACAACTTGGCGCCGCCGAGACCTCGTCCCGAACCTGCATTCCCATGTTGACATTGACTCCCGCCGAGCGCAGCGAACTGCGCGCCCAGGCCCATGCCTTGAACCCCGTCGTGATGGTGGGCGAAAGCGGCCTGTCCGAATCCGTGATGAAGGAAATCGACAAGAGCCTCGATGCCCACGGCCTGATCAAGGTCCGCGTCTTCGGCGACGACCGCGAAGCCCGCATCGCGATCTACGAAACCATCTGCGCCGAGCTTAAGGCCGCGCCGGTACAGCACATCGGCAAGCTGCTGGTCCTGTATCGCCCGCAGAAGGACGATGTCAAGAAAACCGCCTCCGGCGCCAAGGGTGGCCTGCGCGAAGTAACCATCGTCAAGTCGCACGCGACCAAGCGTCCTTCGGTGAACAAGGTCATGCTCAAGGGCAATGAACGCGTCACCGCCGGTGGCCTGGTCAAGAAGGCCAAGCCGCGCCAGCGCAGCACCAAGAAGTCGCTGGGCTGATCCCGCCCGACCGGCCATCTCGGGATGGCCCGCAAAACAGAATGCCCGCTGATGCGGGCATTTTCATTTCCGGCTCGTCGGACTTGCAGGCAGCTCAGGTAGACAGCTCAGGCAGACAGCTCAGGCAGACAGCTCACGCAGACGGATCAAGCCGAATACTACGGCACCCGCCCCGCACTATCACGGGGCCGGTGCCGTCACACCACGTCAGACGTAGCGCACTTCCAGGATTTCATATTCCTTCAGACCCGACGGGGCTTCCACGGCCACCACGTCACCGGCGCTCTTGCCGATCAGGGCACGGGCGATGGGCGAGGTCACGGAAACCTTGGATTCCTTGATGTCGGCTTCATCCAGACCCACGATCTGGTAGGTCACCTTCTCGCCGCTATCCAGGTTTTCCAGGTCCACGGTGGAGGCGAAGACCACGCGGCCTTCAGCGTTCAGATCAGCCGGGTCGACAATCTGGGCCGCGCCCAGCTTGCCTTCCAGGTCGGCGATGCGACCTTCGATAAAGGCCTGACGCTCCTTGGCCGATTCATATTCGGCGTTTTCGGACAAGTCGCCCTGCGCGCGCGCTTCCGCGATCGCATTGATGACTTCAGGGCGGTCTTTGGTTTTCAAACGGTGCAATTCTTCCTTCAGAAGTTCGGCGCCACGCTTGGTAAGGGGAACTGTGCTCATAAGTCTCTTGCTCAAGGTTAGGGTTACACGGAAGACGCATCCAAGGTCCGCCGGCCGATGAACACGCAAAAGCACACCATTGCCGCCAACTTGGCGGACAAGCATCGTCTTTACGGGAACAGTCTGGCTGGTGAACGGACCGTTGCTGCAGGATTCCGTCAGCTCTTCAACACGCGCTCTGACCCAGAGCCGCTAAGGACATGACGCCACGCGCAAGTCCACGATCACGTGGCACGGCGGCGTCATGTCCTTAGCGTCCCCTGGACGGATCTGCCCTGCAACATTGAACATGTTGTGGCCGCAGGGTGTCGTCCAAAAGTCAGAGAGGGCATCGATTGCTCAGATGCCCTCTTAGCTTGTCGGCGTCAACTGCTGCCGACAAAGTAACGTGTTGTGGGTTTAGTGTATAGCTTTATGCAGGCCTTGTAAATCGTAGACGTCCAGCGATTCCAGATGGCGCATGCCTTCCACTGCCGCCTCTGCACCGGCGATGGTGGTGAAGGTGGTCACGCGGGCTGCCAGGGCCGAGGTACGGATCGCTCCGGAGTCGGCGATCGCGTTGCGCTTTTCTTCAACGGTGTTCACCACCAGGGCGATCTCGTTGTTCTTGACCATGTCCACGATGTGCGGACGACCTTCGACCACCTTGTTGACGGTGGCAACAGGGATACCGGCAGCACTGATGGCAGCCGCCGTGCCCTTGGTGGCGACGATGGAGAAGCCCAGTGCGACCAGGTCACGCGCCACTTGCACGGCACGCGGCTTGTCGCTGTTCTTCACCGACAGGAAGACCTTGCCCGAAGTCGGCAGCTTCACGCCGGCGCCCATCTGCGACTTCACGAAGGCTTCGCCGAAGGTCTTGCCCACGCCCATGACTTCACCGGTGGACTTCATCTCGGGGCCGAGGATGGTGTCCACGCCGGGGAACTTCACGAACGGGAAGACGGCTTCCTTCACGCTGTAGTACGGCGGCACGACTTCGTTCTTGATGCCCTGGCTGTCCAGCGACTGGCCGACCATGCAGCGCGCCGCGATCTTGGCCAGTTGCAGGCCGGTGGCCTTGGAGACGAAGGGCACGGTACGCGATGCACGCGGGTTCACTTCCAGCACGAAGACGGTATCGACGGTCTTGCCATCGACTTCACTTTGTTGGATGGCGAACTGCACGTTCATCAGACCCACCACGTTCAGGCCCTTGGCCATCAGCGCGGTCTGGCGCTTCAGTTCTTCGATGGTGTCCTTGGACAGCGAATACGGCGGCAGCGAGCAGGCCGAGTCGCCCGAGTGCACGCCGGCCTGTTCGATGTGTTCCATCACGCCGCCGATGAAGGTGCGTTCACCGTCAGAGAGGCAGTCCACGTCGACTTCGATGGCGTCGTTCAGGAAGCGGTCCAGCAGCACCGGCGAATCGTGAGAAACCTTGACGGCTTCGCGCATGTAGCGCTCCAGGTCACGCTGCTCGTGGACGATTTCCATGGCGCGACCACCCAGCACGTAGGACGGGCGGACCACCAGCGGATAGCCGATTTCCTGCGCCAGTTGCAGCGCGTCGGCTTCGGTGCGGGCGGTACGGTTGGGCGGCTGACGCAGGCCCAGGTCCTGCAGCAGCTTCTGGAAACGCTCGCGGTCTTCGGCGGCGTCGATCATGTCCGGCGAGGTGCCGACGATGGGCACGCCATTGGCTTCCAGATCCAGCGCCAGCTTCAGCGGAGTCTGGCCGCCGTACTGGACGATCACGCCGACCGGCTTTTCCTTGTCGACGATTTCCAGCACGTCTTCCAGCGTCACCGGCTCGAAGTACAGGCGATCGGAGGTGTCGTAGTCGGTCGAGACGGTTTCCGGGTTGCAGTTGACCATGATGGTTTCGTAGCCATCGTCACGCATGGCCAGCGCGGCATGCACGCAGCAGTAGTCGAACTCGATACCCTGACCGATACGGTTCGGGCCACCGCCCAGCACCATGATCTTCTTCTTGTCGGTCGGGTTGGATTCGCACTCTTCGTCGTAGGTCGAATACATGTAGGCGGTATCGGTGGCGAACTCGCCCGCGCAGGTATCGACGCGCTTGAAGACCGGACGCACGTTCAGCTTCTTGCGCTGTTCGCGCACGGCGGTGTCGGTGGTCTTCAACAGCTTGGCCAGGCGGCGATCCGAGAAGCCCTTCTGCTTCAGCTGGAACAGGGTGGCCTTGTCGAGCGACTCCAGGGAAGCTTCCTTTTCCAGCCACAGTTCGATGTCGACGATCTCCTTGATCTGCGACAGGAACCACGGGTCGATGTGGGTCAGGCCATGTACTTCTTCCAGCGAGAAGCCTTGTGCGAAGGCATCGCCCACGTACCAGATGCGGTCCGGACCGGGTTCGCCCAGTTCCTTCTCGATCAGTTCGCGGTCGGTGGTCTTCTCGTTCATGCCATCCACGCCGACTTCCAGGCCGCGCAGGGCCTTCTGGAAGGATTCCTGGAAGGTGCGGCCGATGGCCATTACTTCGCCCACCGACTTCATCTGGGTAGTCAGGTGCTTGTCGGCCTGCGGGAATTTCTCGAAGGTGAAGCGCGGGATCTTGGTCACGACATAGTCGATGGACGGCTCGAAGGACGCCGGGGTGGCACCGCCGGTGATCTCGTTGCGCAGTTCGTCCAGGGTAAAGCCCACGGCCAGCTTGGCGGCGATCTTGGCGATCGGGAAGCCGGTGGCCTTGGAGGCCAGCGCCGACGAACGCGACACGCGCGGGTTCATCTCGATGACGATCATGCGGCCGTCGGCCGGGTTGACCGAGAACTGCACGTTGGAGCCGCCGGTATCCACACCGATCTCACGCAGCACCGCCAGCGAGGCGTTACGCATGATCTGGTATTCCTTGTCGGTCAGCGTCTGCGCCGGTGCCACGGTGATGGAGTCACCGGTGTGTACGCCCATCGGATCCAGGTTTTCGATCGAGCAGACGATGATGCAGTTGTCCGCCTTATCGCGGACTACTTCCATTTCGTATTCCTTCCAGCCGATCAGGGATTCCTCGATCAGCAGTTCGGAGGTCGGCGAAGCTTCCAGGCCGCGCTTGCAGATGGTCTCGAATTCTTCGGCGTTGTAGGCGATGCCGCCGCCGGTGCCGCCCATGGTGAAGGACGGGCGGATGATGACCGGGAAGCCGATGGTCTTCTGCACTGCCCACGATTCTTCCATCGTGTGCGACACGCCCGAACGGGCCGAACCCAGGCCGATCTTGGTCATGGCCTGCTTGAACTTGGAGCGGTCCTCGGCCTTGTCGATGGCTTCCGGGGTGGCGCCGATCAGTTCGACCTTGTACTTGTCCAGCACGCCATGGCGATGCAGGTCCAGCGCACAGTTCAGCGCGGTCTGGCCGCCCATGGTCGGCAGGATGGCGTCCGGCTTTTCCTTGGCGATGATGCGTTCCACCGCTTGCCAGGTGATCGGCTCGATGTAGGTGGCGTCCGCCATTTCCGGGTCGGTCATGATGGTGGCCGGGTTGCTGTTGACCAGGATGACCTTGAAACCTTCTTCGCGCAGGGCCTTGCAGGCCTGGGCGCCGGAATAGTCGAATTCGCAGGCCTGGCCGATGATGATCGGGCCAGCGCCAATGATCAGGATGCTTTTGATGTCAGTACGCTTAGGCATTTTGTTTCTTCTCCATCATCGCCACGAACTTGTCGAACAGGGGAGCGATGTCATGCGGTCCAGGGGATGCTTCGGGGTGGCCCTGGAAGCAGAAAGCAGGCTTGTCGGTGCGCTCGAAACCTTGCAGCGAACCGTCGAACAGCGAGATGTGGGTGACGCGGCAGTTGGCCGGCAGGGTCGCCTGGTCCACGGCGAAACCGTGGTTCTGCGAGGTGATCATCACCTGCTTGGAATCCAGGTCCTGCACCGGGTGGTTGGCGCCGTGGTGGCCGAACTTCATCTTCAGGGTCTTGGCGCCCGAGGCCAGGGCCATGATCTGGTGACCCAGGCAGATGCCGAAGGTCGGGATGCCGCGCTCGATCAGTTCCTTGGAGGCAGCGATGGCGTAATCACAGGGTTCCGGATCGCCAGGACCGTTGGAGAGGAAGATGCCGTCCGGGTTCAGGGCCAGCGCCTCGGCGGCGGTGGCTTGCGCGGGCAGCACGGTGACCTTGCAGCCGCGCTCGGCCAGCATGCGCAGGATGTTGAACTTGACGCCGTAGTCGAAGGCGACCACGTGGAATTTCGGGGTGATCTGCTGACCGTAGCCGCGGCCCAGGCGCCATTCGGTCTCGGTCCAGTTGTAGGCCTTCTGGGTGGAGACCACCTTGGCCAGGTCCATGCCGGCCAGGCCCGGGAAGGCACGTGCCAGTTCCAGTGCCTTGGCGGTAGCGACCGCGATGTCCGCTTCACCGGCCACGATGGCGCCGTTCTGGGCACCCTTCTCGCGCAGGATGCGGGTCAGCTTGCGGGTATCGATGCCGGCGATGGAAACGATGTTGCTTTCCTTCAGGTAGTCCGACAGGGATTGCTGGCTGCGGAAGTTCGACAGCAGGCGCGGCAGGTCCTTGATGATCAGGCCGGCGGCGTGGATCTGCGAGGCCTCCACGTCTTCACGGTTCACGCCCGTGTTGCCGATGTGCGGATAGGTAAGGGTGACGATCTGGCGGCTGTAGCTGGGGTCGGTCAGGATTTCCTGGTAGCCGGTCATCGCGGTATTGAACACCACCTCACCGGTGGTGTTGCCTGCGGCGCCGATGGAAAAACCTTGGAAGACAGACCCGTCTGCGAGCGCGAGGATGGCCGGAATCGCGGGACCGGAAAGAAGAGGCAGCAAGGGTAACTCCTGAGATTGTTACCGCCGCGGCTGGATGACCGGAAGACCTTTGCGCGCCAAAACCGACCGGCGCGAACACCCCGACTCATTCGGTACGGGAGCGTGGCTGGGCCTGTTAGGAACGAGGAAGAGGAATGGCTATGCGCTACGGCGGATAAAATTGGCTAAACCGCTCAATTATAGCGCAAGAGGCTCCCTCCGGCAAATCACGGATGGCCGAACTTGCTTCAGGAAGCACCGAAATGGGGTGCCGGAAGGAGGGAACGCCGGCAGGCAAGGCTGCCGGCGCCAAGAGGCGTGTTACAGGCCCAGGGCGGCGATACCGGCCTTGGCGATCTGCACGTCTTCGGAAGACTTCACGCCGGAAACGCCGACGGCACCCACGTAGTGACCCTCGACCACGACCGGCACGCCGCCTTCGAGCAGGCCGTCCAGGCCGGGGGCGCTCAGGAAGGAGACGCGACCGTTGTTGATCATGTCTTCATAGATCTTGCTTTCGCGGCGACCCAGGGCGGCGGTGCGCGCCTTGGCCGGGGCGATCTGCGAGGAAATCGGGGCGGCGCCGTCCATGCGCTGCAGCCACAGCAGGTGGCCGCCGTCATCGACCACGGAGATGGCCACGTTCCAGTTGTTGGCGCGGGCTTCGGCTTCAGCACCGGCGGCGATCTTCTTCACGTCGTCCAGCGACAGAAACGGTTTGGTTTGCATGTTTGCTCCGATAGGCATAAAAAATCGAACGCTGATTGTAAGGCCATAAAGTCGTTTTGACATCCCATGCCGGCAAACTCATCCATGCGACATGCATGAATCATTTTCAGCACTTCGCCATCCCGCCCGCCCCTCTTGAAAATTCCCGCAAACCGAGAATGCAAGAACTGCATTCCGACTCATCCGTAAATCATTTACAGAAAAATTTTCCTAGGGTCGTGTAGGAAGAATACTCACTGGGAGATGACGCTAAATACCCCCTTTTTGCCCCGCAAATCATTCCATTTTGCCAAGCTGGCACGAATCCAGCTTTTGACAAGCCGTAAGATTTACCTTACAGTCCCGCAATCCTATTTTGAGAGGATCCCGATGACCCTACGCCGATCTGACCGAATCCGACGACAAACCGCTCGTGCGTGCGCGCTCGCAGCCGGCCTTTGGATCAGTGCATCGGCCTATTCCGCTGACCTTTCCCTGGCAGCGCAGGATCTTCCTCCTCCTCAAGCAACCTCCCCGCAAGCCCAGCAGTTGATCAGCAAGACCAATCTTGCGATCGCCCGCCTGCAAGACATCACCAACCGCGCATCCGAACTGGCCACCCAGGCCCTGGCCATGCTGGGCATCAATTACCGCTACGGCGGCAATTCGCCCGATACCGGCCTGGACTGCAGCGGTCTGGTGCGCTACGTCTTCAAGGAAGCATGGGGCACCGACCTGCCGCGCACCTCGCTGGAAATCAGCCGCGTGGGCGAAAAGATTGGCCGCGACAATCTGCAACCCGGCGACCTGGTGTTCTACAACACCCTGCGCCGCGGCTTCTCGCACGTGGGCATTTACCTCGGCGACGGCAAGTTCATCCACTCCCCCTCGGCCGGTGGCCAGGTGCGCATCGAGAGCATGGACGAGTCCTACTGGAAGAAGCGCTTCAATGGTGCAAGACGCATCATGGCGGGCGAAGAAGAGCAGAAATAGGCACCGCAACGGTGCAAGCGCAAACGCTATAAACGATACAAACAAAATGGCCTCTGGAAAATCCAGTGGCCATTTTTGTTTTCCTCAGGGAAACCTGAAAATCAGTTCCCCGTCGCCATCAACTTGAGCTTGCGCTTGATCTCCGGCATGGCCGCCGTAGCCGCCTGCTCGCCCGCCAGGATGGCCACGTTGCGGCTGGCGAAGTCGCTGCCCTTCATCGCCCCCAGACTCGGCTGCAGCACGATGTCGGCATTCTTCAGCTCATACTGGTTGATGGTCTGCCCCATGATCGCAAAGGTCTGCAGCAGCACGTCGATGGAGCTGCTGGAAGCTGCCTGCGCCTCCGGATTGGCCGAGATGTTGACCGCGATCACGAAGTCCGCCCCCATCTGCCGCGCATAGCGCACCGGCACCGGCGACACCAGCCCGCCATCGACATAGGTATGGTCGCCGATCTTCACCGACTGGAACACCCCGGGCACCGCCGACGAAGCCCGCACCGCGACGCCCGCATTGCCGCGCTGGAACAGGATGGGCTGGCCGCTGCGCAGGTCGGTGGCGACCGCGCCGAAGGGAATCTTGAATTTTTCGATGGGAACGTTGTGCACCGCCTTGTTCACGTAGTTCTGCACGCCCTCCCCCTTGATCACCCCGCTGACCTTGGCGAACAAGGGCACCGACCAGTCAGAGATGGAGGCTTCATCCATGGACATCGCCAGCTTCTGCAAGGCAAAGCCATCGTTGCCGGCGGCATAGAGCGCCCCCACCAGGCTGCCCGCGCTGGTACCGGCCACCACGTCTACCGTGATGCCCTGCGCCTCCAGCGCCTTGATCACGCCGATGTGCGCAAACCCGCGCGCAGCGCCGCCGCCCAGGGCCAGGCCGATCCTGATCTTGCGTGGCGCCACCGGCACCGGGGTGACTGTCGTGACAGCGGGGGTTGAAGGGCTACCGGCGGTAGATTCGACAGACGCTGGCGACGCGTTGCCCGGCACCCAGGAAGGGGTACCGCAGGCCGACAGCAGGAAAGTGGAAGCGACGGCAACAGCCGTCAGGCGGAAGGAGAAGCGCATGACACCACGGAGCAATATCGAAGCCCGTCATTGTACTGCAAGCCCCCGACCCGACCGCAGGCGGCCGGCCGCCAGGGGCGGTGGTGTAGAATGCGGCCCCGGCTCACGATCTGTTAGGCAAGGCTTCGCCCCATGAATATCGTCATCAACGAAGAACTCCAGAAGTACATCGATCCCCTCACCCCCAACGAATACGCCGCCCTGGAACGCAGCCTGCTGGCCGAAGGCTGCCGTGATGCGCTGGTGCTGTGGGGCGAGGTGCTCATCGATGGTCACAACCGTTACGAAATCTGCCGCAAGTACGACCTGCCCTTCAAGACGGTCCACAACGACAGCTTCAAGTCGCTGGAAGACGTGCTGCTGTGGATGATCGATAACCAGCTCGGCCGCCGCAGCGTCTCGGACTTCCAGCGCGGCATGCTGGCCCTGCGCAAGCGCGACATCATCGCCGCCCGCACCAAGGCCGAAGCCACACCGGCCAAAACTGCCGCCAGCGACGACGGCAGCACCGCCGACCCCGCCACGAACAACGAGGATGCCCCGGCCGGCGATGCCCCCTGGCACGCCGACGACGACGCCGGCCGCATCAAGACCCGCGAGGACATCGCCCGCGCTGCCGGCATCAGCAGCGCCACCATCGGCCAGATCGACCGCATCCGCAAGACCGCCGCTCCGGAACTGGTAGAGGCCGTGCGCACCGGCACCATCTCCATCAATGCCGCCGCTGCCGTAGCGACCCTGCCCAGCGAGGCGCAGGTCAGCGCTGTGGCCGGTGGCAAGAAGGAACTGCGCGAAGCCGCCAAGAAAGTGCGCGAACAGAAAGCCGCCACCCGTACCCCGCGCGCGCCCGTCAGCGACGACAGCGCCGCCGGCAGCAGCAGCGCCATCCCCCTGGTGGAAGGCCAGGAAAACGAACTCACCGCCGCCCTGCGCCGCGAGATCGCCGCACTGCAGACCCGGGTCTCGCGCCTGTCCGAAGAGAACCAGGGCCTGCGCGCCGAGCTGGCCCTGCTCAAGGCCGGCAGCGACCAGCAGGCCTGAGGCCCAGGCGCACAGGCAAGTCACCATGGCCACCTTCACCATCGCCCAGCGGGCCGAGATCGAACTGGAAATCCGCAAGAGCCGCTTCATCGGCATCGTCCAGCCGGTCGCGGGGCGCGAGGCCGCCATGCAGGAAATCGCCCGCATGCGCGAGGCCCATCGCAGTGCCACCCACGTCTGCTGGGCGCTGATGGCCGGCGGCCAGTCCGGCATGTCCGACGACGGCGAACCCTCCGGCACCGCCGGCCGCCCCATGCTGGAGGTCTTGCGTCACCACGAACTGGATGGCGTACTGGCCATGGTGGTGCGCTACTACGGTGGCGTCAAACTGGGCGCCGGTGGGCTGGTGCGTGCCTATACCGACGCCATCGCCACTGCCCTCAAGACCAGCGAACGCACCGAACGCGTGGCCCAGGCGGAAATCGAGATCGGCGTGGTCTATTCGGCCGAACCGCAACTGCGGCACTGGCTGGCGCAGCAAAAGTACCAACTGCTGAACAGCCGCCACGACACCCTGGCCCACCTCCACCTGCGTCTGCCCGAGGCCGCCCTGGCTCAGGCCGAAGAAGCGATCCGCCGACTCTCCTCGAACGCCGAGATCAAGCGCATCATCTGATCCATCCGCTCGCGCAGACCCACGTCCGGACGGCGCGACCACAGCATGTCGAACTCCGCCACCAGCAGGTGATAGTCGATCTCGCTGATGGGCGCGGGCGTGAACCCGAGCGTGGCAGCCTCCGCAGGCACAGGCATCTCATCACTCCCCATGCGCCGCCAACCTCCGCGTCAACACGGTCGCCATCGCCGGTGCCAGCGCAAACGCCGCAAACAGCACCCAGGCGGCCTGACGTGCGCCCTCCTCTTCCTGCCCGCCCGACAGGCCCAGCCCGGCCTGGTTGGCAATCAGACCGGCCAGCGCCGCACCAATGGCCATCGCATACAACTGCACAGTGGTGATGGCCGCCGAGGTCAGGTTTTCCTCGCCCGGTCGCGCCGCCTGCATAGCCCGCGCCACCAGGTGCGGCCAGCCTATGCCTATGCCCAGGCCGGTCACTGCAAGCGCCAGCACCATCAGCACATCCACCAGCGCAGCACTGGCCAGCATCCGCATGGGCAACAGACTCGGCAACAGCAATGCCAGCGCCGCCAGCCCCAGCAGCATCAGCCACGGTCCCAGGCGGATCATGCGGGCCGCCGCCGATGCACTGCGCCCGGAACCAGCCAGTGAACCCACGCTCCAGCCACCGGCCATGGCAGCCGTCGCATAGCCCGCCCCCAGCGGCGCAAAGCCATGCAGGGTCTGGAGGAAATATGGCACGAAGATTTCTACGCAGCTGGCCAGCACCAGCAGCGAGATGCAGGCAAAGGCGCACCCCATCACTCTAGAAAGCCGGTAACCATCACGCGGCAGCAGGCTGATGCGTGAACGCAGATCGATGCGCGCCACCCACAGTCCCAGCACGGCCCCACCCAGCACGCAGGCCGCCGCCCCCCAGGTCTGCTCAGTTTGCGCCGCCAGCGCCACCAGCAAGACCGACAGCGCCAACAGCAGGATGCGCCCCAACGGCATGGCCTGATGTACATCGGACTGGGCACGCACCCGGCGCGGCCCCAGTTGCCCCACCACCAGTGCAGCCTGCAGCAGCAACAAGGGCAGCAAGGCGAAGAAGGCCAGTCGCCAGTGGCCGCCGGCTGCGAACAGCCCACCCACCGCCGGCCCCAGCAGGGTCGAAATACCCCACATGCCCGAGACCAGTGCGATGGCCCGCGACCATAACCGCTGCTCGAACACCAACGGAATCAGCGCATACCCCAGCGAAGCCAGCAGCCCGCCGCCGATCCCCTGCACCGCCCGCCCAGCCAGCATCCAGCCCATGCTGGTGGCGCCCGCGCACAACATCGCGCCCGCCCCGAATACCGCCAATGAGAGCAGGTAGGCGCTACGCGCGCCCAGTCGCGAGAGCAGCTTGCCAGTCAGGGTCGAGCCAATGATGGAGGTGACCACGAACAGGGTCACGTTCCAGGCGTAATAAGCGAGGCCGCCGATATCGCCCACCACCGAAGGCAGGATGGTGGTGACGATGTGCACATTGATCGCATGCAGCGCCACGCCACCGGTCAGCGCCACCGCGCACCAGCCGTGGCGACGCCCCAGCAGGTCGCCCCAGCTGGCCACGCTGGCGGGCTCGGACGCAGTCGCCGTGGTAGGTGAGGAAGAGGAAGTTGTCATGGCATGTCCTTCATGAAGGGCGGCGGGTGGAGGCAGGTCAGCAACGAGTAGCAACACGCAGCAACATGCCGCACCAATGATTGATCGACTTTCACCCTGCGCCGGTTTATTATCCAAGAATATTCTTGCTTAATTAAGCGTATCGTAAAACGAAGTCCACAATTTAACAAGCTAACACTTGGAAAATATGCAGCCGCTCACCTCGAACCAGTCCCCTCCTCAGGCAGGCCCCAGCACCGCCGAACGCATCCTCCTACGCCTGAAGACCCGCGGTCCCGCCGCCGCCAGCGAACTGGCCGGGGAGCTGGAGATGACCGCCGAAGCGGCACGCCAACAGATCCAGAAGCTGGCCGCCGAAGGCCTGATCGCCAGCCGCCAGGCCGCAGCCGTGGCGCGCGCCGGACGGCCGCGCCAGGAATGGGAGCTGACCGCAAGCGGCCATGCCCGCTTCCCCGACACGCATGCGCAACTGACGGTGCAACTGCTGGGGTCGATCCGCCAGCTGTTCGGCGAACCCGGACTGGACAAGCTGATCGGCCAGCGCGAAACCGAGATGCGGTCGCAATACCTGCGCCTCTGCGCCGACCTGCCGACCCTCCCGAAGAAGCTGGAAAAACTGGCCGACATCCGCAGTGCCGAAGGCTACATGGCCAGGGTGGAGAAGGAGGGCAAGGACTGGCTGCTGATCGAAGACCACTGCCCCATCTGCGCCGCCGCAATGACCTGCCAGGGCTTCTGCCGTTCGGAGCTCCAGCTCTTTGGCGAAGTGCTCGGGGGCGAGGCCGAGATCACCCGCGAAGAGCACCTGCCGGCCGGAGCACGACGCTGCGTCTATCGCATCCGTCGCATCGCCGCCGGCTGAGTCCGGCGAAAGTCCCCCGGCGCCAACAAACTGCGCTGAACGCCCCGATCTGTGCGAACATCCCCGGCGCCGCGCCGCATCGGGGGATGCCGGCCGGCGACCTGCCACCGCCAAGCTTATTCAAAAGGGGAAGCCATGCCACCAGATCAAAGTGATTTCGACCCGGTCCTGTTCATCGCCGACGGTCCCTCGCAAGCCCTGCTCGACCCGAACCAGTACCCCTACATGTGCAACCAGAACGGCCATGGCCTGCAGAGCCAGACCGTGGTCGGCGAACTCATCACCCTGGCCCAGGAAGCACCGGAACTCGAACGCGGCGCCACCTACCGCGATATTGCCCACTGGCCGCGCAAGATCACGCCCAAGGACTGGCCGGCCTACGAGATCACCGAGTTCGACTTCCGCGTTCCCGAGGTCCGCTACGAACCCCTGCCCGCCACCCCGGAGAATGCCCAGGCCTTCGGCGCCACACTGCTGCGCAACGGCCAGTGCCTGAGCTTCACCTATCAGGGACTGGTGATGGCCCAGTACACCTACGGCAAATGGGCCGGCTATGAATCACCCTATCTCGGCGACGGCCGCAGCCGCGAACTGTTGACCTGGAATGCCACCGACCTGGAGTACCACGACTTCGCCCACATCTTTTTCTCGCAGGGTCCCGAACCACTGGTGATCACGGTGGCGCGCTGGCGCCCCTACGTCAATGAAATCAGCCTGGCCGACCTGTGGGTGGAACCGGGCGACGCCCTGGTGATCCCGCCCAAGCGCATGGCGCCGCCACCCACCCCGGGCATGAGCGAGGCCCAGAAACGCCTGCTGGTGGTGGACATGCACAACAACCGCAATTCGGCCCAGGCCTGCCGTCGCTACGACGGCCCACCCGGCCTGGCCACGGTGACCGTGCTGGCGGATGAACAGGTGATGTCGGCGCCGCTGACCCGGCCTTATTACCATGAGGAAAAGCAGCCTACCTGGCATGGCATGTTGCGTTGAACCACGATCTTGGCCAGCGATAGGCATTTCAGGAAAACTGTAATAACATTGTTTTTACACGAGATTTCTGATGTAACAACATTGTATTTACCAGGTGAGAAAAATGAAAACATCCATCCGCAAAATGGGTAACTCGCAAGGCGTACTGATTCCGAAGCCATTTCTGGCCAAGATGGGGATGCTCGTCGATGAAGATATCGACATCGACATCGAAGACGACAAGATCGTGATTCGCAAACTGGAAAAACGGCCCCGTGAAGGATGGGCCGAAGCCAGCCAGAAAATTGCGGCCGCACAGGATGACGGCCTGGTCTGGCCCGAATTTGGAAACGATGGTGACAAGGAATTGAAATGGTGATGCGCGGCGAAATCTGGTTAGCCGCGCTCGACCCCACTGTGGGTAGCGAAATCAATAAATCCCGTCCATGCGTCATCGTTTCGCCGGCAGAGATGCACGATTATCTGCGCACCGTGATTGTGGCTCCGATGACAACCGGCAGTAAGCCCGCCCCGTATCGCGTGCCGATCACCTTCGACAAGAAAAAAGGATTGATTGTCCTGGATCAGATGCGCACGCTGGACAAGGAGCGTTTGATCAGGAAACTCGGGCGCGTAACGGACAAGACGCTCACGGCAACATTGGAAGCGTTGCAAGAAGTCTTCGCCGAATAGCGAAGCAGGAAAAACACGGGGCCGCACCGAGCTATTTTTGTCACCCTGGGGAAGACCGGTTGCAATCATCCAGAGCATCCACGGCTGTGCTCCCCGCGTGCAGCCAGTCCTACTGCTGCCCCAACTCCCGATACAACTCATTGGCGCGCATCAGGTGCGCACGCATGGCTTCGGCGGCGGCGTCGCCATCGTGGGCGGCAATGGCATCGACGATGCGCTGGTGTTCCAGCAGCGTCAGTTCTTCCGCCCCGGGAGCGCGCACCAGGGTGGTGTAGAACTCGCTGGCCCAGCGGAACATCGACTCGACGATCGAGGGGAAGATCGGGTTGCCGCTGATGTCGGCGATCTCGCGATGGAAGGCCATGTCGCGTTCGATGAACTCTTCCAGGTTGACCATCGAAGCGCGATGCTCGGCGATGGCCTGGCGCAGCCGCGCTACCTGCTCCTCGCTGGCGCGCTCGGCGGCCATGCGGGCGGTGCTGGTTTCCAGGAAGACGCGGGCTTCCTTCATGTGCTTCAACATGTCCGGCTTGGTACGCAGGAGATGCTGCGCACCAGCCGCGATCTGGGCGATCAGCCGGTCGGCCGTGGGGTCGACCACGCGGGCGCGCTCGCCATGGGCGATTTCCACGAAACCGGAACGCTCCATCGCCTGCATCGCCTCGCGTACCGCCGGGCGGCCCACACCGTACTGCTCCATCAGGTCGCGTTCGGAAGGCAATTGTGACCCGGGCGGGAATTCACCCTGATGAATGCGATCCATCAGGCGCTCCAGCACTTCCTGGTATAACTTGCGTCGCTGTATCGGTTCCGGCATGGCTGCGCTGTCTCAAAGTATAGGTTTCGTTGGACGCGCACTCTACCATATCTACCGCAATCGCAGGCCCGGCCTGCGATTGCGCCATGCCAGGGGCGCACGAAGCAGCCCCTAGTTTACAGCCCCCTCCAGCACATCCCCGAAGAAGCTGCGCGCGCCCACCTGCCCCCCTTTGAGCACCAGTTCCAGACCGTCGCGGCGGCTATTGTCCGACCATGCCCGGCACAGCGGCGCGCCCGGGGCCAGACCGGCGCAGACCGACAGGGCCGTGATGTCCAGGGCACTGGCGACCTCGCCCGAGCTGTCGCCGCCGGCAATGGCAATGCGCTGCAATGACTGCCCGGAATCTCCATCGAGGATGGCACGCAGGGTCTCGGCCAGGGCGATGCCGACCTGGCGCGCCGCCTCGCCCCGCGCCAGCCCGGCTTGGGCGGCAATGTCATCGAAACCGGCGACGGCAGGATCGTCCGGCCCCTCGGCCGAAAACACCAACGGACTGCGCCCGCCGGCGATGGCCGCATCGGCCGCCGCCACCAGGCGCCCCAGTTCGGCAGTACGCCGCTCGGGCCGCAGCACGGCCGGCAAATCCATGCGCAGGCAGGCAAACCCGTGCTCGCGCGCCCAGGCGATCTGCCCGGCCGTGACCGGCGAACAGCTGCCGCTGACCGCCGCAATCACCGGCACCGGGCCGGCCTTGGGCAGGGATGGCTGCGCCGCGATCCAGCCGCGTTCACGCCAGTAGGCCGTGAGCGCGTATTGCAAACCCGAGGACGATGCGCTGAAGACACCCGCCCCCCTACCCTCCCACACCAGCCGCCCGGCCTGGCGCTGGGTCTCGTCGTCGAGCACGTCGATCAGCACCACCGGGGCATCGCCACCGCGCAATGACTCAAGGCGCGCCTGCGCCTGCACGGCCCCGTCGCGCAGCTGCAGCATGTCCACCAGTTCCAGGCGGCGCGCGGTCTGCCCGCGCAGATGCCGGCGCAGGTCGGCCTCGTCCATGGGCGTGACCGGATGGCGCGACATGGTCGGATGCCGGTCCAGCCGGTAGCCCTGCCCGTCCACTGCGGCAAACAGGTTGCCGAATAGCTGGTAGCGCTTCAGCCGGGGCGCGCCCACCACCATGGGCGACCAGTCGCCGCGCAGATGGCGCGTGCCGATATCGATGGCGCGTCCGATGGAACCGGTCTCGGGCGAGGAATCGAAGGTCGAGCACACCTTGTACTGCATCACCGGCGCCCCCAGCGCCGCCAGCGCGGTAAAGGCCTGCGGCAAATGTTCCTCCATCCATTGCGGGGAACGTCCGCGCGAGGACCCGGCGATGCCGATGCAGCGCACCTCGGGAAAGCGCGCCAGCATCGCCGCATCGGGCGTACGCAGGAACAGCACGGTCGGCAGACCGGCGGCGCTCATCACCTCCATGGCATCGGTGGAGCCGGTGAAGTCGTCGCCGTAATAGGACAGCAGCAGCCCCTGCGGCAATTGCTCACTCTCGGGCAGCAGACTCATTTCCAGAACCCCAGCGCCGCCTGCAGCGCCTTGTTGTTGCGCGCATGCTGGGCCAGGGGGACGCCTTCGATGGCGGCCATCCACGCCTCACGCAGCGCTTCCACGCCTGCCGCCACGCCCTGCGGATGGCCGAAGATGCCACCACCGGCGGTGTGGATCAGGTCGGCGCAGCCGATGGCGGCATAGGTATCGGCCGCCTGCAAGCCGGTCTGCCCGGAGCTGAACACCGGCATCGTGCTGACCATGTCGGCGCCGGCCACCACCGGCTGCAGGACCGAACGCGCCGCCGTGATGACGCTGTCATCCGGCTCGCTGAACTTGTTGCCCAAGCCGTTGACGTGCATGTGATCGGCCCCCGCCAGGCGCCACAGCTGCTGCCAGGGCGCATAGTCCCAGCCCAGTTGCGGGCTGCGCGTGAGGTAGCCCCAGCCGGCGCGATGCGCGTGGATCGGCAGTTGCGCATGACGACGCAGCTCCTGCAGACCGACCAGACCGATGGAATTCAGGACCGCCATGACACAGCTTCCGCCCTCGGCCAGCACCAGGTCATGACGACGTCGCATCTGGTCCAGGTCGCCGGTGAGGTTGAAGGCCACCATGACCTTCTTGCCGGTGCGATCGGCGTGGTCGTTGACCACCCGCATCACCGCCCGCACCCGCTCGTCGAAGGGACAACGGCCGCCATCGGCCTGCAGTTCGTCGTCCTTGATGAAATCGATGCCGCCGGCCACCAGTTCACGCACCTGCTGCACCGTCTCCTCCACCGACAGGCCGATGCTGGGCTTGATGATGGTGCCGATCAGCGGGCCATGCGTCACCCCGGTCAGGCGGCGCGTGCCTTCGATGCCGAAGGCCGGTCCCGGATAGGCGTCCACGAAGGCCTTGGGCAGTTGCAGGCCGGTCAGGCGCAGACCCGAAACCTGGCGCAGCTCGAACAGGTTGCCCGCCACGGTGGACATCAGGTTGGGCAGCGAGGCACCGGTGTTCTCCAGCGGCCAGGACAGCTCCAGCCGGCATTGCGTATAGCGCTGCGACGTCATGCCGCCGGGCAGGCTGGGCGTGTTGCTGTGGCCGAGGATCTCCAGCTTTTCGACACGGGCGCCGGAGCGCGCCTTCAGTTCCGGCGTCTCGGTGGCCAGGGCCACGAAGGTCCCGCTGGATTGCTCCCCGGCGATGACCTCGGCCGCGCGCGCCGGGTCATCCCCGGTTTCCAGCCAGTAGCTGGCGTAGATGCGTTCCATGCCCACTCCCTCAGGTGATGCGGCGGATGCTCTCCGCGATCTCGTCATGCTCGAAGACCTTCAGCCAGTCGTCGCGCAGCAGGCGCGGCAGGCCGTTCTGGATGGCCTTGTTGCAGGCATCCGAGAAGGCACCGGGAATTTCCTTGAAGATCACCGCGCCCAGGATGTTCATATGCCCCAGCAGGAAATCGCGGGCCGCCTCTTCCGGCACGCCGCGACGCACGGTCTCGTCCATGGCCTGCTTCATCGCATAGAGCAGCGTGGCACAGACGGTCTCGGACAGGCCCGGCTCGAGGATTGCCATCTGTTCCACCGTCAGGCGATAGCTGCGCAGGATGGGCTGGTAGATCACCTTGGCCACATCCTCGCCCAGGTCGAAGGCCGACTCCGGACCCTGCATCAGGGCGCTGGTGATGGATTGCTTGGCGGCGCCGCCACCGAAGAAATCGCGACGGCCTTCCGGCGTGGTCTCGTCGTTGAAGATGGGCGGGTGGCAAGGGTGGGCCACGAAATAGACCAGGTCCGGCCGGTCCGGCAGATGGCCGGCGAAGGGCGCGGCCGCGTCCAGCGTCATCACCATCACGCCGGCGCGCAGCTTGGGCGAGATCTCGGCGGCTATCTTGCCGATCAGGGTATCGGGCACGGCCAGGATGACCACATCCACGTTGTCCAGCGCCGCGTCGATGCTCACACAGTCCACGCCGACCTCGTCCCGCAGGCGCTGCTGACCCACTTCGCTGACTTCCACATGAGAAACCTGGTAATCCGATTTCTTCAGATTCTTCGCCAGGCGCACGCCCATCTTGCCGCCTGCGCCGAAGAGTGCGATCTTTTCCTTCATATTTCTTCTCCTATCGTCATTTGAGTTCTGCAAAGTTCCGGTCGGCCAGGCCGACTGGCTGCCGGCCGACCGGCGGATTCATTCGGCGATCACGCGGCCCTGCAACTCGGCCGCCTCTTCCCGCGATCCTGCGCCGATGGCGAAGATCACCAGCGCCGACACCGCCATCAATGCGCCCACCACGAACATCGGTGCCTGGTAGGAACCGGTGGCGTCCTTGATCGCACCGGTGATGAAGGGCGCCATGAAGCCCGCCGCATTGCCCACCGTATTGATGAGGGCGATGCCGGCAGCGGCCGCCGCACCGGAGAGGAAGCGCGCCGGGATCGACCAGAAGGTCGGCAGCGCCGAGAAGATGGCGCAGGCCGTGACCGTGATGGCCATCACGGTGGCTGCCGGGCTCTGCATGTACAGCGCGGCCGGGATGCTGATGGCGCCCAGCAGTGCCGGCAGGCCCACATGCCAGCTGCGCACCCCGCGCCGGGTGGCGTCACGGCTCCACAGGAACAGCGCGATGGCCGCCGGCAGGTAGGGAATGGCGGTGATCAGGCCCTTCTGGAAGACATTGAATTTGGTGCCGAACTGGGTCTCGAAGCCGCCGATGATGGTCGGCAGGAAGAAGGCCAGCGCGTAAAGCCCGTAGATCAGTCCGAAATAGACCAGCGAGAGCATCCACACCCGCGGATTCTTCAGCGCCGCGCCGGCGTGGGCCACATGCTCCACACGCTTGCCGTTCTGCTCGGCCTGCAATGCGCCGGTGAGCCACTTGCGTTCGGCCTCGTTGAGCCATTTGGCTTCACCCGGCTTGTCGGCCAGGTAGAACCAGGCGATCACCCCGACCACGATGGCCGGCAGCGCCACCCCGGCGAACATGATGCGCCAGCCTTCCAGGCCGAACAGGCCATGCGCCTCGATCAGCAGGGCCGCCACCGGCGCGCCGATGACGATGGTCAGCGGCTGGGCGAGGTAGAACAGCGCCAGGATGTGGCTGCGATGCCGGGCCGGTACCCACAGGCTCAGGTAGAGGATGGCACCGGGGAAGAAACCGGCCTCGGCCACGCCCAGCAGGAAGCGCAGCACATACAACCCCTCCACGCTGCTGACCCAGGTAAAGAGCAGCGCCACGATGCCCCAGGTCACCATGATGCGCGCCAGCCAGCGGCGCGCGCCGTACTTGTGCAGGGCCAGGTTGCTGGGGATTTCCAGCAGCACGTAGCCGATGAAAAAGACCCCGGCGGCAAAGCCGAACTGGGCCGCAGTGAGCGCCAGGTCACGGCTCATTCCATTGGGGCCGGCAAACGAGATCGCCGTGCGATCCAGGAAGTTGATGAAAAACATCAGGCCTACGAAAGGCACCAGCCTCATCGCGACCTTGCGGATGGCCGATCTTTCGACGGCACTCTGGGTGGTCTCCATTTTTGTCTTGTCTCCTGTCGGGTTGAGAGGCTGTGCCTGTTCAACGACAACCTCTCCGGGTTTCGCCAGGGACTGCGGGGGCTGTGCGCCTTGCGGTCGCCTGGCTGCCTTTGTTTGTTTTGTTTCTTTGATGTTTTCTTGATATCGCCAGCAGCGACGGCAGACGAAAAAGACGGACGGCGCCAACTGGTATAATCACTATACCATTACACCAGTTGTAAAGATGCTCAAATTTTTTGCATGGATCAGGTGAATGTCTCGCATGCGAGCGTAGGAAAGGCTGCATGGGCTGCATGGGCTGCATCGGCTGCATGGGCGACAAGGCGCCTCCAGCGCTTCATGCCGGAAATAATGCAAGCGGGAAAGATCAGGCAGGAGGAGCCCCACCTGGAAGAAGAGCCCCTGCCATGGGGAGCAGGGTCGATGGAGGTCAGAGCGCCGAACGCTCCCTCAACAGCTGCACCAGCGCCTCCCCCGCCCCCGACAACTGCCCCCCTTTGCGGGTGACGATACCGATGGTCTGCGACATCGAGCGCAGCTTCACCGGCAGGATGCGCAGCATCCCGCGCCGGACGAACATCTCCGCCACGGCCGTGGGCAGGATTGACACCATGTCCGTCCCCTGCTGCAGCAGCGCCACTGTCACAAAGGTCGATGCCGTGGAAATGGCATTGCCCGGCATGGTCACCCCGGCCAGATCCATCTCGCGCTCCAGCACCGCGTGCAGCGGCATGTGGCTGGGATAGGTCACCCAGCGATAGCCGGCCAGCGCCGCCAGTTGCAGCTGCCGACTACGCGGGCGCGGGTGCTCGGCCGACACCACCACCGACAGCGGTTCCTCCGACAGGGCCTGGTAGTGATACTTGCCAGGATGGTCCGACACGCTGGCGCGCGCCACCAGCAGGTCGAGATGCCCCTCGTCCAGCAAGCCCAGCAACTGCACGCTGGTATCTTCCACGATCTCGATGCTGAGCTCGGGATGGCGCCGTTGCAGCGCATCCACCGCCGGCACCACCATCTCCGGTACCGCCCCCATCACCGCCCCGATGGCCAGCCGACCACCGCGCCCGGAGCGCAGTTGCGCCATTTCCTCGCACAAGGACCCCAGGTCGGTAGCCATCAGGCGCGCATAGCGGATCACGCAATGGCCGAACTGGTTGGGGATCAGCCCGGACTTGGTGCGTTCGAACAATTGCGCATCCAGCATCGATTCCAGCTCGGCCAGCGACTTGCTGGCAGCGGATTGCGTCATGGCCAGGGCACTGGCGGCCTTGTGCAGGGATTTGTGCTCGTCCAGCGCGATCAGCAGCTGCAGCTGCTTCATGCGCAGGCGGGACAGCAGACTCTGGAGGCTTTGCAGGCTGGGTGTGGGTTTCATGGGTGATTCCAAAAAGCGATCACATGATGGAAAGTCTTCACTATACAGCCCCGGTGGGCGCACGTATATTGATCGCCATTGCAAGCCGCCATCCACCGATGGCCCACGACAACCATGACGGAGACTCCATGAGCACCCCCATCTACCGCGGCGTATTCCCGGTCGCCCCCACCATCTTCGACGAACACGGCCAGCTCGACCTGGAAGGCCAGAAGCGCGCCATCGACTTCATGATCGATGCCGGCTCCAACGGCCTGTGCATCCTGGCCAACTTCTCGGAACAGTTCGTGCTCTCCGACGAAGAGCGCGTGCAGGTGCAGAACACCGTGCTGGAACACGTCGCCGGACGCGTGCCGGTGATCGTCACCACCACCCACTTCGGCAGCCAGATCTGCGCCGAGCGCAGCCGCGCCGCGCAGGATGCGGGCGCCGCCATGGTGATGGTGATGCCGCCCTACCACGGCGCCACCTTCCGCGTGTCCGAAAAGCAGATCTACGAGTTCTATGCACGCGTTTCCGAAGCCATCGACATCCCCATCATGATCCAGGACGCACCGGTGGCCGGCACCCCGCTGTCGGCGCCCTTCCTGGCACGCATGGCCAAGGAGATCGAAAACGTCTCCTATTTCAAGATCGAAACCGCCGGCGCCGCCTCCAAGCTGCGCGATCTGATCGAACTGGGCGGTGACGCCGTGGTCGGCCCGTGGGACGGCGAAGAAGCCATCACCCTGATCCCCGACCTCGACGCCGGTGCCACCGGCGCCATGACCGGTGGCGGCTACCCGGATGGCATCCGCAAGATCGTCGACGCCTACATGGCCGGCGACACCGAAAAGGCCGCCGAGCTCTACATGCACTGGCTGCCGCTGATCAACTATGAAAACCGCCAGTGCGGCCTGGCCGCCTGCAAGGCGCTGATGCTCGAAGGCGGCGTGATCAAGTCCGACATGCTGCGCCACCCGCAGGCACCGATGCACCCCAAGGTGCGCGAAGGCCTGCTGCGCGTGGCACGTCGCCTGGACCCGGTGGTGCTGAACTGGGGCAAGTAAGTCAGCCTATGAGCATGACCGCATGACAGGACGATAGCTGATACCTTGAGCGTCCAACCAAAAGAATCGCCGCCGGTGGCTTTCATCACCGGCGGCGATTTTTTTGGGTCAGCTGAATGACTACTGCACGAGCATGAATCCGCCGAAGAGTATGAGAGCAATACCCGATCCCCTGTTCAGAAAAATTCGGGCAAGCTTTTTTTTATACATTAGCGCCGCGAATAACGAATATGCAATCAAGGTTGCCGAAGTAAAAAATGAAAATGTCAGAGTCATCACCACAAGCTGAGTGGCTGCATCATATTTTTTTGACAAAAACTGGGGGAAGAAGGAGGCTATAAAAACAAATATCTTGGGGTTAGTAACGGATATCAGGATGGCCTCCAACATGCACGCCATATAGGCTTTTTTGCGACCATCTTTGCCAATTAATTCCTCATCCGCCGCAAGGAATGTCTTTACACCGGAATATATCAAATAGAGTGCGCCCAATAATTTAACAAGAAAAAATGACGGGCCATCAAGAGCCAACATCGCCAAACCTGCCGATGCGACCGCGCATATGATGATGATCGAAAATGTATTGCCGATAATTGAAGCGGTTGCCCGTCTAAACCCATTATTCCCGGCCAGTTTCATGGCATGAACTACGCTCGGCCCCGGGGAAGCCGCAGAGAAAAACGCAGAAACACAAAAAAGGATCCAGGTATCAAATGGCATTGCCGACTCCCATACCAGTGGAAAAGGAGCCGGCAGACGGCTCTCTATCTAAAACACTCACACAGTTGCTTGCGAGGCAGATTCTGAATCTCCGCTGGCCATTTTTTGACAGTTGTAAATCAAATAGTCGCCAAAAAAAATTGCATCCAATCCGCTTTCGTAGAGCATGCAGTGCAGACAGCAGGCGACGTCAGAACTCAAATTAAATTTTAACTTTATAAAGTTAAAATTCTCGCCACACGGAAAGTTACGATCTCTTTTGTGGGTGACTCAATCCATGTCTATTAACAAAATGTGTTCTATAGTTTCCGTACACCTTTGACTTGTGCGAAGCCAATGACACCTTAAAAACGTATCCAATTTTAGGTAATCGCTGATGCATATGTCATTTGTTTCATCGCAATCCACGTTTTCCCAATCGCTGAAGTAAGAAACCGAAAACCACAGTGCTCGCCAAGTGCATTGATGACTTGTCTCCCATCCTTTCCGTTGAGTGAGTGCACACCAAGGAGTTGATCTTGTCCCATCCCAGTCATTTCCGCCCCGTCGCCCTGGAACACGCCAGCCGCCTGGTCAACCACGGCCCCACGGTACTCATTACCGCCGCCCATGGCGGGCAGCGCAACATCATGGCCGCCGCCTGGTCCATGCCGGTGGAGTTCACGCCGCCGCGCATCGCGGTGGTGATCGACAAGAGCACCCATACCCGCGAGCTGATCATGCAATCAGGCAGCTTCGGCATCATCGTCCCCGGTGCCGCGCAGATGGACCTGACCTATGCCGTGGGCAGCGAAAGCGGTCGCGATATCGATAAATTCAAACGCCACCATATCGAGGCTGGCACCGGCCCGGTCCTGGGCATGCCGGTGCTGGAACAAGGCTGCGCTGCGTGGCTGGAGTGTCGCTGGATCAAGGAGAGCCATACCGAGCAGGCCTATGACACCTTCTTTGGCGAAGTGGTCGCTGCGGCGGCCGATGCCCGCATCTTCGAGAACGGTCATTGGTCCTTCACCGACGCCAATGCCGATCTGCATACCCTGCACCACCTCGGCGCCGGCAAGTTCGTGGTGGCCGGCAACCAGCGCCAGGCCACACTGGACTGAGTGCAGCGGCGGGCCTGGGCGAGGTCTTTCATGAGGCGTCGCCGTCGTCATCCTGACGAATCTCTGACGGGTTTCTGACGGATGGCTGACACCCAGGTCACGCCCAGCAAGGCTTTCCGGGCAGCGCTATAGTGTGACGACACGCCGTTCCTTCAACCGTCGCCAGCCATCCGGAAACCACCATGAACCAGCCAGCCGCCACCCTTGACACCCCCATCCTTGACATCACACTCGACCAGTTTCGCGACACCATGCTGGCACGAGGCTATGACGAAGTCGTGGAACGACATTGGGACGGAGGCACCGTCCTCGAAACCCACACCCACCCCTTCGAAGCCAACGCCCTGGTCGTCCAAGGCGAGATGTTTCTGACGCTTGATGGCGCAGCAGAGCGCCGCCTGGTCGCGGGCGACCGCTTCCAGGTGCTGCCCGGCACGCCTCATAGCGAACGTTACGGCGATGCCGGCGCGACCTACTGGGTCGCGCGCAAGAACTGAACCGACCGCAGTCACAGCGGCCGCGCCAGAAGCCCGGCCAGCTGTCCTCTCAATGCACCTGTAGCGCTTCGGTGAAGCAATAACCCACGCCATGCAGAGTGCGCAGGGGCAAGTCGCCCAGGGTTCTCTCACGCCATTTGCGGCGAAGCCGGCTGACGGTCTTTTCCAATACGCGCTCGTCAAAGCCGATCCAGTCGGCACCAAAGGCGTGTGCGATGGTCGAGCGGTTCGCGGCATTGCGTGCGCTATCGGCCAGCGCGCGCAGCAATGCGACCTCGCGCACGTTGATCTCCACCGCATCATGTCGGGGTGCCCGCAAGGTGCGTGCCTTGGTATCGAGCCGCCAGACTTCTGGCGCGACCCGACGCAGCAGCACATCGACATAGGCATTGAGCAGATCTGCTTCCTCCGGCCTGGCTTCGCAGAAGTCGGCACCACGTTGCAGCCCGGCGACCCGCTGGGCTGCGGTCTCTTCCTGTCCCGCCAGCAGCAGGATACCCATGCCACCATGCGCGGCGCGAAGTTGTTCGGTCACCGTGTAGCCGGTCCCGCTGGCTTTTCCAACGTCAACGATGGCGATGTCGCAATCCTGCGTCGGCATGAGCAGCTTATCGCCATCCGCCATCACGCTCAGCACCTTGTGTCCCTGTTGCTCCATCAGCTTGCGCACGGCGTGACTGCCTTGGCGCTGACTGGACGTCAGAATTTCTTCGATCAATAAAATATTGGCCATTGCGGCTTCTCCTTCTTACTCAAACGCATCCTTGAACGACCCGATCGGAAATAAAACCAAGGAAATCCGAGCGGGTCGGATCTGCCAACGCTCCCTTGCCCCTTCAGATCAAGGCGACGGATTTGGCGTTTAAGGAATTTATCGAAGGAAACCTGGAATTTCACGCATCCACTTTTGCGATCTGCACGGATGTTTGTTCACGAAGGAAAAATATTTTCTACTGAGCTTTTTCCAACGATTCTAGCGGGCCGATCATGGAAGTTATTGGCGCAATATGCTAAGGCGCCATCGCACCCTGCAACGTGACCGCGGCACCGGCCGACCGAAAAAAATCCGGACTGAGATCGTCACATTTTTGCCAGCCGATCCCATTGTTTTGATGGCGGGAAAAATATGTTCCCAAACGGCATTTTTGCGTCGCTTCGCCTCCATTTCGGGGTAACTTCCCGCCGTAACTTCCGAACTTTCGTCACGAGGTGAACATGAGCCACAGAACCAATCTGAACACACGTACCACACATACCGCACACACCGGCCTGTTGGCCGGACAGCGCATCCTGCTTGTCGATGACGCCGAGGAGGACCGCATGCTGCTCTCCGGTTTCCTGCTGCGCTACGGGGCGCGACTGTATGTCGCACGGGACGGGCAGGACGGCTACCACAAGGCGCAGACTGTGCGGCCTGACCTGATCCTGATGGACATTCGCATGCCGGTCTATGATGGGCTCACGAGCTGCCGCCTGCTCAAGGCCAATGCGGTCACTCGCAATATCCCGCTGATCTTCCTTTCGGCAGCCGATGCCAGTGAAGAAAAGATCTCGGGTCTACGGGCAGGTGCGGTGGATTACGTGACCAAACCATTCGATTTCGAGGAAGTGCGACTGCGTCTGTGCGTACATCTGCGCTCACCGGTGCACGAGGAGCTGGCGCCCCTGCCAAACATGGCCGGCAGCAGCGCCGCAGACGTCTCGCCGGCAACGGTGGGGACTTCCGTCAACAACAGCACTTTCGACGTCGTGCTGTTCGAGGCGGCGCGCCGATTGATACTGGAAAAACTCGACCAGCCGATGGGTCTGCATGTCCTGGCCGCCGCTGTGGGGAGCAATGCGCGTCGCCTCTCCGTCGCCTTCAAGCATTGCTGCGGCGTGACGGTCTTCGACTACCTGCGCGAAGAGCGCATGAAGGAGGCCAGGCGACTGCTCTCCGAAAGTACGCTGGACATCGGTGCCATTGCGCTGGCAATCGGCTACAGCAACACTGCCAACTTCTCCACGGCATTCCGGGATCGCTTCGGCATGCCACCCAGTCAGTTCCGCCGCTAGCCACTGCGATGATGTGGGCGTCACGCTGGTGCTTGTTGCCTGTCCTGTGGGCTGCGTTGGTGTGGCCCACAGCGGCCTGCTCGGCACAGGCCATCGATCTGTCCCGGTGGCAGTACGGGGAGTCCGTCACCCAGTATCTGCAATTGCTGCGGGATGAAGGGGCCACGGAGCAGTTGTCCTCCGCCATGCAAAGTCCGGAGTGGGAGAACATCAACGTCTCTGTCCTGCAGGAGGGCTATCGCGAAGGGGCCTTCTGGTTGCGTGGGCAACTGCGCAACGACAGTCCCGTCCCGGTCACACGCTGGCTGGCCATGGGATCGGCGCGCCTGCAGGATGTGCAACTGCATCTCTCGGAACCGCTCACGGCGGGCGTCCCCGGGGCCGGACTACGCTGGCAGCCGCCACAGGTCGCCGGCACGAAGTACGCCTCTGCGCAACGCGAGGTGCAGGGCCGCACGGCCCTGTTTGCGCTGACGCTGGCACCGGGGGAGCAACGCACGATGGTGCTGCGGGTGGCCGGCAGCTCGGTGATCGAACTGGGTGTGGCGCTGTGGGATCCCGCCGTGTTCCGGGAGGAAGAAGGTCGCGAGCTGGCCTTCCAGGCCTTCGTCATCGGCATCGCCCTGGTGCTGGTGACGTACGCGTTGATCCAGGGCGTGGAATGGCGCGATCGCGGTTCCGTGCTGATGGCGGTGTGGATCTGCTCGGCGCTGCTCTTCATCCTCAGCTTCCAGGGCTATCTCTACCTCTACCTGCTCCCCAGGGGTGGCATGTGGCTGGTACGCGTCCCCATCACGCTGGGCTGCCTGACCACCCTGCTGCATCTCAGGATGAGCTATCTGCTGGTCAGTCTGGATCAGCTGCCGCGCTGGGAACGGCGCTGGAAGCGGATCTACGACGTCATGAGCGCGGCGCTCATCGTGGTGACCATATGGATCGCAGCAGGCGACTTCCGCGCCACAGCTCCAGTGGCCAATGCCATCGCCGCCACCTGCTATCTGATGTGGGCCGCATCGATGCTGCATGGCTGGCGCCACGGGCTGGACAATGCGCGCCTGCTGGGTATCTCCTTTGGCCTGGCCTGGTCGGCGATGTGGCTGAAGATGCTGGAACTCAACGGCCTGATTGAACACGGCATCCTGCCGGACTGGCAGTTCTCCACCCTGTTCCAGCTTGGCCTGCTCGGCGTGGCCTCTACGATGGTGGTCGGGCGTGCGCTGCAACTGCATCACAAGTTCGAGCAGATGCAGTGGTCGGTGCTCTCCCTGCGCATGCGCGAACAGTTCAAGCTGGAGCAGGCGGTCAACCATCGCACCAGTGAACTGCGCGCGGCCCTGGAGGTCGCCGATCATGCCCGTCATTCCAAGAATGGCTTCTTCACCAGCATCAGCCATGATCTGCGCACCCCGCTGACCTCCATCCTCGGCTTTGCCGACATGCTGCAGGCCGCCGGCGGCGAACAAGGGCGGTATGGACGCATCATCGTACGCAGCGCCCGCCACATGCTGTCCATGATCAATGACCTCATCGACTACGCCCACGGCGACCGCATGGACCTGTCGCAACCCAGGCCCCTGTATGTGCATGGGTTGCTGCAGACCATCGGCCAGGAAGGCGCGGCCCTGGCCCGACGGCAGCACAATGCTTTCAGCCTTGACGTCTCACCGGCGCTGCCACCGGTGCTCAGGATCGACGCCCCCCGGCTGCGCCGCCTCCTGGGCAACCTGCTCGACAATGCTGCCAAGTACACCCGCGAGGGCAGTATCAGGCTGGAAGTCGGCTGGCAGGCGGCGGCCGTGCGCTCCGGAACGGGCGTGATGGAAATGCGGGTCAGCGATACAGGGAGCGGCATTCCCTTACACTACCAGGCAAGCGTGTTCGAGCCTTTCGAACGGGCCGGGGCCGACCGCTCGCAACCCGGCCTCGGCATGGGGCTGGCCCTGGTACGTCAATGGATACAGCAGATGGACGGGCAGATCGCCCTGCAAAGCCAGCCCGGTCAAGGCACTGTCCTGACCTTGCAGTTGCCGGTCGCCCTGGCGGACGAACAGGACATTGCCCGTGACGACTGCCGCGAAGACAGCAACACGCATCCCCTCATCGATGGAACTGGTCGCCGGCTGCTGGTGGTGGAGGACAGTCCCGACATCGCCGACCTGCTGGTAGAGCAACTGGAAATGCTGGCCTTCGAGGTGGAACTGTATGCAGACGGCGAAAGCGCCGTCGCACGCATCATGCAGACCGACAAACCCGCCCCGGCGCTGGTGCTGACCGACTACCTGCTGCCCGTTGCAAAGGGAGGCGAGGTCCTGCGGGCCACCCGCCAGCATCTGCCGGGCGTGCCGGTGCTGTTGCTGTCGGCAACCCTGCGGCCGCCAACAGATCGACCCGATGACCTGGCATTCGACGCCTGCCTGCTCAAGCCGGTCAACTTCATGGAATTGCAGGAAACCCTGGCACGCCTGCTGGGCCTGCCGCTGCCGCAGCTGGGCGCGGCGCTGGCAGGAACGGTTGCAGCGGTCGGCACCGTCGCAGCCGTTGCAGCAACCAGCGAGGCGACCGGGGACACTGCCCGACAGGGCCCAATGCCGCCGCAGGAAAGCCTGCAGCAGGCACGCGCATTGATCGACAGTGGTGCGGTCTCGGATTTGCTGGACTGGTGCGATGCGCTACTGCAGCAGCATCCACAGTGTGCCGGGTTCCAGTCCAGGGTGGGTCAATTGCTGCGTGAGGGTGACCTGTTCGCCGTGGAAGCCCTGGTCAATACAGCGCTCGAAGCAGTGCGGGCCGGGGAATGAGGATGTGTCTTGAGTCCTCGCCGGATGCGCTTACGCAGGGCCGCTCATTCGCCGCCACCCGCGCTGCCGGCCTCCACCGGCATGGCAGGCCGGTCGCCGCTACGCGCCAGTTCGGCATTGCGCACATTGATCTGATACTGCAGCTCGGCGTGTTCATAGGCCAGTTGCTCCTTGGGCGAGCGGCTGCAGGCCCCCAGCGTCAATACCGAGGCACTCAGGAGAAGTAGCAGGAGGGAGGCAGGACGGGGCATGTGGATGGTCTCCATCGTTATATTTCTGCCCGGCAATATACTCCTCACCAATCCTCATCGCAAGCGCGGCCGTAAGAGACCAGCTGTTTGCTTCAACCCCGGGCTGCGATCCAGTCCCAGGTATCGGCGGCCGCCATGGGACGGGCGATACCGTACCCCTGCCCATATTCGCAGCCCAGGTGCTGCAGGATGCGCCGGCATTTCTCGGTCTCCAGGCCCTCGGCCACGACCGCAAATCCCAGCTTCTGGCCCAGATGGATCATCGACGGCACGATCTGCTGGTCGGCGTAGTTGCTCTCCATGGTGCGGATGAAGGACTGGTCGATCTTGAGATAGTCGGCGGGGATGTTCTTGAGATAGCTCAGGTTGCTGAAGCCGGCGCCGAAATCGTCGATGGCCACCTTCACCCCCAGCCGCTTGATTTCCTGGATCTTGCCGTAGAGCTTTTCCGGATTCTTGCTCATCGCGCTCTCCGTGAACTCGATCTCGATCAGGCCGGCAGGAAGACGATGCCGCTGCAGTTGTGCAGCCAGGGCATGCACCAGATCGTCGTTGTCGAAGTCGCGTGCCGACACGTTGATGGCCACTGCAATGGCACGGCCCTGGCGCATCCAGGCAGCAGCCTGCTCGATGCCGTGCTGCAGGACCCACAGGGTGACCTGGCGGATCAGGGCAGTCTTTTCCGCCAGCGGGATGAACAGGCCCGGCGAGATCAGCCCATGCACCGGATGGCGCCAGCGCAGCAGCGCCTCCACCCCGGCGCACTGGCCTGACATCAGCGCCACCTTGGGCTGGAACTCCAGCCACAGTTCATCGGTGGCCAGCAGTGCCCCCGGGATGGCCGACAGCAGTTCGAAGGAATGCTTCTGCATGCGCCCCAGCGGCTGTTCGTAGTGACACTGCAGGCTGCCGCATTCCCGCGCCACGTCAATGGCGGTCAGCAGCGCCGGTACCAGTTCATTGTCGTCCGCGCACTGCGACATCGGCACGATCCCCACCGAGATCTCCAGATGATGCGGAATCCCCTGATGCGCCACGGTCGCGGCGAAGGCCTCCTTGATCTGCTCGGCCTGGGCCTGCCAGACGTCACGCCGCTCCAGATAGGCAAAGCTGGTGGTGCCGATGCGATAGAGCGCGATGCCCCCCAGTGCCTGGCGCAGGCGTTCCTTGGCTTCGATCAGGAAGCCTTCCACGTAATCCCAGCCGAGCGCCTTGATCATGTCGGCCAGATAGACGTGCTCGCACACCTCCACCGCCACCGCCGTGAGCTTGTCGAGCGGGCCGTCGACGCTGCGCAACGACTGCAGGTCGCCTACCAGGCGGCTGCGATTGGGCAGCGATGTCAGGCTGTCGACATAGCTGGCGTCGCGCAGGATTTCCAGCCGCGCCATCACGATGGCCGCCAGTCGCTGCAGGGTGGCCGCTTCCTCGTCGCTGAACTGCTGGCGCGGAGACTTGCCGATCACGCACAGCGTGCCCAGGTACAGGCCTTCCCTGGTCCGCAGCGAAGCCCCTGCATAGAAGCGGATGCCCGGCTCGCCGGTGACCAGCGGATTGTCTGCAAAGCGTGGGTCATGGCAGGCATCCAGTACCACCATCACCTGGTCCTGCTCGATGACGTAGCTGCAGAAGGATTGCGAACGCGGCGTGGACTGCGCCTGCAGCCCGTGCCGGGACTTGAACCATTGACGGTTCTCCGCCACCAGCGAGACCAGCGCGATCTCAGTCTGGAACAGCCTGGCGGCCAGGTCGGTGACCAGGTCGCACAGTGCATCGGGCTGGCTGTCGAGCACACAATAACTGTCCAGCACGGCCAGGCGCCGCTGTTCTTTTTCGGACGGCACGCGCAGTGCGCCGTCCAGTCTCAGGATGTCGGCATGCATCGCTGGCTTAGAAGGTGACCCATTCATCGGTGCCACCAGCCAGCTGACGGGCGGGCAGCGGTGTGCTCAGGCGCGGTTCACGCGCGGTGCGCGGCACAGTGTGGCTGGCAGTGCGCGCTGCAGTGCTGCCGAGGCTGCGCGGGGCCGCCATCGTATCCTTGGCCACCAACGGCGCTGCCTCTTCCTGCACCTGGGCGGCATCGATACGGAACACACTCACCGCCTGGGCCAGCTCCTGGGCCTGCTGTTGCAGCGATTGCGAGGCTGCCGCCGCTTCTTCCACCAGCGCCGCATTCTGCTGCGTCACCTGGTCCATCTGGCCCACCGCCTGGCTGACCTGCTCGATGCCGGAACGCTGCTCCTCACCGGCGGCACTGATCTCGCTGATCATGTTGCTCACCCGCTGCACGCTCTGGACGATCTCGCGCATGGTGTCGCCGGCCTCGTTGACCAGCACGCTGCCGGACTCGACCTTGGCTACCGAATCACTGATGAGGGCCTTGATCTCCTTGGCCGCTGCGGCCGAACGCTGCGCCAGGCTGCGCACCTCAGTGGCCACCACGGCAAAGCCGCGCCCCTGCTCGCCGGCGCGCGCCGCTTCCACGGCCGCGTTGAGCGCCAGGATATTGGTCTGGAAGGCGATACCATCGATCACGCTGATGATGTCGACGATCTTGCGCGAGGAGGCATTGATGTCTTCCATCGTTTCCACCACCCGGTTGACCACGCCACCACCGCTGCTGGCGATATCCGAGGCGGCCTGTGCCATGCGGTTGGCCTCGCGGGCATTGGCCGTGTTCTGCTGCACCGTGGAGGTCAGCTCTTCCATCGAGGAAGCGGTCTCCTCCAGCGAGCTGGCCTGCTGCTCGGTGCGCGAGGACAGGTCCAGGTTGCCGCTGGCAATCTGCGAGGATGCAGTGGCGATCATGTCGGTCCCCCGGCGCACACCGGAGACGATGCCCACCAGACTGGCGTTCATCTCCTTGAGGGCGGCCAGCAGTTCGCCGGTTTCATCCCGCGAGCTCACCTGGATGCGCGCCGTCAGGTCACCACCGGCCACCTGACGTGCCAGGCGCACGGCCGTGGCCAGCGGGCGGGTGATGTTGTTGGACAACCACCAGGCCAACAGCATCGCCAGCACCACCGAAATGACACCGCCACCGATGAGGGTGTTGCCGGTCACCGACTTCAGGCTGGCGGCTTCCTCGGCACGGGCACTCAGCAGGGACGATTCGGAACGGTCCATCTCGCCCAGCAGGGTGCGCATGCGATCCATCTCGGTCTTGCCTTTGCCGGCCTGCTCAAAGTTCACCACGGCGGCCATCTGTTCACGGCCGTCACGCACCGCGCGCCGCAGTGCGATGGCCGGGTCGATGGCCGACGCCAGCCAGCGCCCTTCGGCCTCACTGATCTGCTGCAGACGCTGCTGCTGGGCCGCATTGTCGGCGGTCAGCTCACGGGCCTTGGCCAGATACTGCTTGAAACTGGCGTTGCCGAGCTGGTAGGGCTCCAGCGAAGCGTCGTTACCGGTCAGGGAAAAGCCACGCTGGCCGGTCTCGATGTTGATCAGGCTTTCCATCATGCCTTGTACCTGGTCGCGCACATCGTAGGTATGCACGTTCCATTCATTGGCCGTCCCCAGGCGGGCGAAGTTGGCGTAGGCCACACTGACCAGGATCACCAGGATGGCGGCCACCATGCCAAAACCGATATACAGGCGCGTGCCGATTTTCAGGTCAGAGAGTTTCATGTTCATTTTTCCGTTGAGACAGACAAGGTTCCTGAAGAGACGGCGCCCTGCAGAAGGCCGGCGCCGCTTGCTTTTTTATTTTTCACGTTCACAATCCTGCAAATGCGTGACATACTGATAAAAATCACCAAAACAAACACGCATCTTTTCGGTGCATTTGCACATAAATTCAAAATGCAACGGATTTGAACGGATAACCAGGAAAAATATCCCTGTTTCTTCAAATTATTTTTGATTGCCAAAAACACAATGGATCATGTCACCCCTCAACCCGACGACCTGACCGATCTCCCCCTGCTACGGCCCGGTGCCGTGGCGCGGCAACTGGGCATGTCAGTGGAGACCCTGCGCGCCTGGGAGCATCGCTACGGCATCACCTCCTCGCAGCACAGCGGCGGCGGCCAGCGCGCCTATTCGCAGGACGACCTGCAGCGACTGGGCTGGATCAAGCGGCTGGTCGACGCCGGGCACCGCATCGGCAAGCTGGCCGCCCTGTCACCACAGGAACTGGAGTCGCTGACCCTGAGCTTGCCGGGTACGGAGACACCCGCCAGCGACCTGGGCGCAGCGATGCCGGCGTCGAAGCGACTGGCCGTGGTCGGTCCCTGGATTTCCACCAAGGCTGGCAGAGACGCACTGGTGCGACAGCATTTCACGATCACCGCAGCCGTCGAGTCGCTGGATCAACTGGACCTGCGCGGCGTGGAGAGCGACATGCTGGTGCTGGAGAGCGCGGTGCTGGAGAGCGACCTGGACCTGCGGCTGAACGATCTGCGGCACGCCCTGGCCCAAGTGCCGGTGTTGATCCTGTACCGTTTCGGCTCGGCGGAGGTGGTGGCGCGCCTGGAACAGGCCGGTCATCGACTGCTGCGCAAACCCATGGATGGCCTTGACGCCGACTGGCTGGGCAACCATATCCAGCGCATCGAACTGCCGGCCACGGCCACCTCATCCGAGGATGAAGCCAGCGTACCGCCACCGCGTTTCAGCGAGAGCGACCTGGCCCATATCTCCGAGGCATCCGACCGCATGCAGTGCGAATGCCCGCGCCACCTGGCCGAGCTGTTGACCGCCCTGGCCGGTTTCGAGCGCTACAGCCGCCAGTGCGAAGATGAATCGGACGAAGAAGCAGCTCTGCACCGGTCGCTCTGCATTGCGGCCGGACGCGCCCGTCTGCCACTGGAAGAGGCCCTGCAACGCCTGACCCAGGTGAAGGGCATCACGCTGCCGTAGTACCTGGCCCCGGCAAAAAAAGCGCGCCCGACGGGCGCGCTGTTGGAACTGCAAGGCGCCAAGCGCTCGGAAATCAGAACTGCTCCCAATCCCCTTCGGCTGCAGCAACCGCCGCCCCCTTGGCCGGTGCCGGTGCCGGCGTCGCCGGCAAGGCCTTGGCCACGGCCGGATTGCTCCTGGCCTGCGGTTTGCGCGGCAAGGCCGGCGCACGCGGCGAGATATCCACGCTGCGCGTCGGCGCCACATTGACCGCACCGGCGGCTGGACTGCGTGCCACTTCGCCGCTGCTCAGCCGGAAGATGCTGACGGTCTCGCACAGACGACCGGACTGCTCCTGCAGCGATTGCGCGGCCGCAGCCGCCTGCTCCACCAGGGCCGCGTTCTGCTGGGTCGTTTCATCCATCTGGACGATGGCCTGGTTGATCTGTTCGATGCCATCGCTCTGCTCACCGCTGGCGGCGGTGATTTCGGCCACCACGTCGGTCACCCGCTTGACGCTGGCCACCACCTCGCTCATGGTCGAACCGGCCTGCTCCACCAGACGACTGCCGCTTTCCACGCGCTCCACCGATGCGTCGATGAGGCCCTTGATCTCCTTGGCCGCCGCCGCGCTGCGCTGGGCCAGCGTGCGCACTTCCGAAGCCACCACCGCAAAACCGCGCCCCTGCTCACCGGCCCGTGCCGCTTCCACCGCCGCATTCAAGGCCAGGATATTGGTCTGGAAAGCAATCCCATCGATCACGCTGATGATGTCCACGATCTTGCGCGAGGCATCGTTGATCTCGCCCATGGTCTGCACCACCTCGCCCACCACACTGCCGCCCTGGATCGCCACGGCCGACGCGGTCTCCGCCAGCGTATTGGCCTGGCGCGCATTGTCGGCGTTCTGCCTGACGGTAGAAGTCAGTTCCTCCATGGCCGAAGCCGTCTCCTCCAGTGCGCCGGCCTGCTGCTCGGTACGCGAGGACAGATCGAAGTTGCCAGTGGCAATCTCGGCCGAAGCGGTATTGATGGTGTCGCTACCCTGCCGCACTTCGGTGACGATGCGATGCAGGTTGTCATTCATGGCCTTCAGTGACGCCAGCAGCGCACCGGTCTCATCGCGGGAGGTGGCGTGGATCTGCACCGTCAGGTCGCCGGCCGCCACTGCGGTGGCCACTTCCACAGCCTCATTGAGTGGCCGCGTGATGGAACGGGTGATCAGCACGGCACACAACACCGACAGAATGACGGCGGCCACCGACAGCAACAGCATGATGTTGACCGCCATGGCGGAGGCGGCGTTGGCACGCTCCACGCTCTTGTCCATGAGCTCGGACTGGAAAGCGGTCATGGCCTTGAGCGCAGCGAAATACTTGTCCTGCACCGGGATGGTCTGATCGAACAACTGGGTGGTCGCCTCGTCCCTCTTCTGTTGCTGGATGAGCTCGACGACCTTCTTGCGCTCGCGCGTGTAATCGTCGCGCGACTGCTTGAGCGCATCGATCAATTCACGCCCACGCGGCGTGTTGATCAGCTTGTCCATCTGCGCCAGGTGCTGGCCGACTTCAGCCGTATTGGTGTCGACCCTGTCGAGGTATTTCCTGGCCTCCTCCGGGTTGCGCGCCAGGATGGCATTGCGCAGGCTGCGTGCGGCGGTATTGATCTTGTCGCTCATCTGGGCGCCGATGGCGACCTTGACGTAGCGGTCGTTGACGATCTCCGCCGTGGCGGCACTCACCGTCCACAGGTTCTTGATGCCCACCCCGGCGATGACACACATCACCACGATCAGCGCCGCAAAGCAGGCGCCGAGCCGAACGCTGATCCTGATATCCGTGATTTTCATGTTGACTCCCCCTTGTATGAATACTTCAGCTCCCAAACCACCCTGAATCTGCTTATCCGGGCTCCCTCTCGCATCCGGAATTCCCCAACTATAAACGATTTATTTATTAAATTCGATAAATACAGCAAGAGCGTTGGATTTTGATCTCGCGCGACTCTCATGTCATGAAAAGATGACATCGATGCTGCGAGGAACGATGATCTTTTCCCGCCGAAATACGCCAAAACAAGCCTCAAACCCGCTATCTAAGCGATAAGCATTCGCGCCCGCAAAACAACAGGGCATTTAATGCACATCAAATACACCCTCCTTTTTCGTGCACAAAGCATTGCAAAAAAGGAAATAAAAGAACGAATGTGCTAAAATACAATTGGTTAATTTGATTAATTTGATTTCAAGTTGACATGATTGACCCGTTGTCACCGCGGAGAAACGCCATGCCCCTCAAACGTCTCAACAACAAGGTCAGGATCACGTCCATCGTGCTGGCCATCCTGGGCAGTGCCATGTTCGGCTATGCCTCGCTCAACGGCAGCCTGGCCGGACGCCAGGCGGCGCTCAAGTCGGGGCAGACGGCCACCATGAATATCGCCACCGGTCTTGCCACCCAGGTCAATCTCAGTGTTCGCGCCGCCGACCTGCTGCTGCAGGAAATCGCCGCACTGGACAACAACAATCCGCTGGATCGGCGTGACATGCGCAAGCTGGTGGAGGAATTGCTCAATCGACAGAGCCGGCTCTTTCCCGAGATGGACACCCTGCTGGTCATCGACGAGCAGGGCCGCATCCTGCAACGCTGGCCGGCTGGCGGCAATATGTCCGCCACAGCCCTCTCAGCCAGTCCCGACGGGCCGGCATCGATCTCGGAAGGCGGATTGAAGATCGGCGCGCCGATGATCAGCCGCGTCACAGGTCACTGGGTGATCCCGCTGGCCCGCACGCGCATGCGTCAGGGCAAGCCGGCCGGAGAATTCCGGCTGGGCGTCAGTCTGGAGCATTTCCAGCGTCTCTTCGACGAGGTGAATATCGGGGCGCAAGGCTCGCTGCTGCTGGGTAGCCGCGACGGCGTGATGCTGCTGCGCCGTCCCTATGGCGAACAGTTCCTCGGCAAGAACATGGTCGAGCTGCCGCTCTACCGGGATCACGTACGCCAACGCTCCTCCGGCTGGGCCGACATCAATTCGATGCAGGACGGCATACGACGGCTGCATTACGTCACGGGGGTGCCGGACTATCCGCTCTTCGTCAGCGCCGCCCTGGCCCACGACGAGATGCTGGCCAACTGGCACGCCGCCCAGGCTTCACAACTGCTGGTGATCGTCGCCGCGGCCCTGATCATCGGTCTGCTGACCGCCTACCTGCTGCGCGTGGTCCGCATGCGCGATCGCGCCGAGGATGAAATCGAAAAGAAGAACCTGTCTCTCAAGCTGCTCACCGAGAACCTGCGCGCCCAGGCCATGCTGGATGGCATGACCGGCATTCCCAACCGGCGCTACCTGGATGAACAGCTGCAACTGGTGATGCGCAATGCCAGCCGCAGCAAGAGCGCGCTGTCACTGGTGATGCTGGATGTGGATTACTTCAAGAAGTACAACGACCTCTATGGCCACATCCAGGGCGACTACTGCCTGCAGGACATCGCACGCACACTGCAGACTGCGCAGCGCCGGCAAGGCGACCTGGCGGCCCGTTATGGGGGAGAGGAATTTGCCATCCTGCTACCTTGCCGGAGCGCACAGGATTGCGCAGAAGGTGGTGGACGCTGTCAGGGCGCTGGCGATCCCGCATGAAGGCAACGCCCATGGCGTGGTCACCATCAGTGCGGGTGTGTACACCTGCGTGCCGCGTCCGGAGACCCGCATCGAGGACATCTTCGCCGGCGCCGACCGGGCGCTGTACCGGGCCAAGGACGACGGACGCGACCGCGTTGCGGATTACCAGCCGCCTCACACGGTGGTCAGTGGCAAGGATAGGCAGGACGAGCGGTCCGGGGATGCCTCTGCCTGACGCCTGACGTCGATGGCAAGGCGACCGGCACAGGCATCAGCAAAGCCAGCGGCCTCAGCCGATCCGGGCCGGACTCAAGGCGTCGGCCTGCACGCCAAAGCGGGCGATATGCTCCGGTATCGACTGGCCCCGCACCAGCGCCGCATAGGCCTCGCCAGCCGCGGGGGCGGACTGGATGCCATAGCCGCCCTGCCCGGCCGCCCAGAAGAAGCCCGGCAGTTGTGCATCGTAGCCACCGACGAAGCTGCCATCGGCCACAAAGGAACGCAGACCGGCCCAGACATGCGCAGGCCGGCGGATTTCCAGGGTGGTGCCGTTCTGGATATGGTCGATGGCAATGGCGATATCCAGTTCTTCGGCCTGCACATCCTGCGGCGGCACCGGATCGGCATTGGCCGGGGACCCCAGCAGCAGGCCGGCGTCGGGCTTGATGTAGAACGCCTGGTCCACCGGCATGAACATCGGCCAGTGGGCGCTGTCAGGCGGCGCCGCAAAGGTAAAGGCAGAACGACGGCAGGGCTGCAGACCGATGCTGGCGGCTCCGGCCAGACTGCCGATCTGATCGGCCCAGGCACCGGCGGCATTGATGACCACCCCGGCACGCAACGGCCCCTGGGAGGTGCCGACCTGCCACTCCTGTGCAGTCTCGTCGCGCACAATGGCCTGCACCTCGGCATGGCACAGCAGCCTGGCGCCGGCCGCGCGCGCACCACGCAGGAAACCCTGGTGCAGGGCATGCACGTCGATGTCGCTGGCATCTTCCTCATAGACCGCGCCGATCAGGTCTTCCCCGCGCAGCACTGGCACCATCGCCAGGGTCTGCTCGCGATCCAGACGCTGTACCTTGTCCGATACCGAGCGCACCAGCGCTTCGTGCTCATCCAGCTCGGCCCGCAAGGCCGCACCGGCATAGAACAGCGCGCCACGCGGCGTGAGCAAGGGGTGTTCGGCAAAGCCCTCCGGGGGATGGTCGAAGAAAGCGCGACTTGCGCAGGTCAGCGCCCGCACCTGCGGCGGCCCGTAGCTTTCCATGTAGAGCGCGGCCGAGCGGCCGGTGCTGTGATAGCCCGGCTGGGACTCACGCTCCAGCAACAGCACGCTGCCATGCGGCGCCAGCCAGTAGGCGATGGAAGCGCCGGCAATGCCGGCACCGATGATGAGGTAGTCCACCCGCTCTGCTGCGCTCATGCTCATGCTCCCGGTGATTGATCAGAGCGCGGCCACGACGGCCACTTCCACATCCAGCCCCGGCAGCATCAGCAGCGCCTGCACGCAGGCCCGCGTGGGCGCATGGCCGGCCGGCACCCAGGCTTCCCACACCGCATTGAAGGCGGCGAAATGATCCGGGCTGGACAGCCACACATTGGCCGAGACGATCTGCTCGCGAGAGATGCCCTGCGCCTGCAACTGCGCATCGATCTTGGCCAGCACTTCGCTGGCCTGCTGCGGGATGGGTGCGCCGGCGTTGTCAGGCACCTGGCCGGAGACGAAGGCGAAGCCGTTGGCGATGACCAGCTGGCTCATGCGGGCATTGGTGTTGAAGCGTTGGATAGGGTTCATGTTTGTGCTAATCGTATAAAAAATAAGGTTTCACCAGATCAGAAAGACGCTCACCGTTCGTGCTGGGTAGCGCCTTCGATACGGCCCTGACGGGCCTACTCGGTCCGAACGGTTTCAGATTGATTGGTCACTGCAGCTCAGACGGCAGGGCCACCCGCCGCACCGGCTGCCTGCCCCTCGAAGATAGGCGGATGCGTGACGATGGACTTCAGCGGCGCCTGCACCGTCTTCAGTTGGGCGATATCGGGACGTGGCCGGCGCAGCGCGACGTCGCCGTCGAAGGCCTGCTCCAGCGCCGCCGCACAGCCCAGCAGGCGCGCATCACCTCGGAACGGACCGGTGACTTGCAAGCCGAAGGGCATGCCGCGATGGTCGCGTCCGCACGGCAGCGAGATCGAGGGATTGGTCGCCAGCGTGACCACATAGGTCAGGGCCAGCCAGCGATAGTAATTTTCCAGCGCTACGCCATTGACCTCCTTCAGGTACAGCTCGCTCCAGGGGAAAGGCGAGACCGGCGTGGTCGGCGAGACGATCAGGTCGTAGCGCTCGTAGAGCTGCTGGAAGCGCCGGAAGATACGGGTCTGCTCGCCCTGCGCCCAGGCGCAATCGGACAGGCTCATGGCCGCGCCCATCTCGTAGTTGGCGCGGGTGTTGGGGCCCAGCGAGGACGGGTCGCGCCGGTAGGCGGCCTCGAAGCCGGCCACGAAGGCCTCGGCCCGGATCACGTCGAAGGCGCGGTGCGCTTCGCCCATGTCTACCTGCACCGGCTCGCACACCTTCACCAGACCGGCGATGGCGGCGATCTTGTCGCGGAATACCTGGCGGATGCCGTCATCGACCTCGCACACGCCAAAGTCCTCGGTATAGCCGATCCGCAATTGCGCCAGGTCGATCTCCGGCAAGGCCGCAAACTCGCTGTCGCTGACCGCATAGCTCAGCGGATCGCTGACATGCAGACCGATGGTGGCGCGCAGTTGCAGCATCGTATCGGCAACATCACGGCCCATGGGACCGACCACCGAGATCGGCGTCCATCCCAGGATCTTGCGCTCGCTCGGCACCAGTCCCGGCGAAGGACGGAAGCCCACCACGCCACACTTGGCCGCAGGGATGCGCAGCGAGCCACCGGTATCCGAACCCGAACACAGCGGCAGCAGATCGGTCGCCAGCGCCGCAGCCGAACCGCCTGAGGAACCACCGGCATTCAACAGCGGATTGAACGGGTTGCCGGTGGCGCCCCACACCGTATTGCGACTGTTGGCACCGGCCCCCATCTCCGGCACGTTGGTCTTGCCTGCGACGATCGCCCCGGCTGCACGCAGGCGTGCCACCAGTGCGTTATCGCGCTCCGGCACATTGCCGCGATAGAGCGGCGAGCCGTAGGTGGTCAACAGGCCTGCGGTTTCTTCCAGGTCCTTGATGCCGATCGGCAGACCGTGCAGCAGGCCCAGCGGCAGGCCGTCCATGACGGCCTGCTCGGCGGCGCGTGCTTCGACCCGGGCGCGCTCGAAGCAGGTGGCGGTGACGGCATTGATGTGCGGATTGATGGTCTCGATGCGGGCGATGCAGGCTTCCAGCAATTCAACCGGGGACAATTGCCGGCTGCCGATCAGCCGGCGCAGTTCGACCGCGCTTTTTTCGACGATATTCTCTTGCATGCTTTTCCCTTGGGTTGGTTCAGGCCGGCTGCATCTGGCCGGCGGTCTTGGTGGTGCGGATGAACAGGCTCACCAGCACCGAGAACAGGGCTGCCGCGATCAGGAAGCCGAAGGCGTAGTCATAGTTGGCGAAGGCGCTGACCAGGAAGCCGATCACCAGCGGCGAGATGAAGCCGGCCAGTTGACCACCCAGATTGACCATGCCCACGCCGCTACCCACCAGTTGCGCCTGCAGCATCTTGGTCGGCAGCGCGATGCAGGTGGCCAGCACGAAGGACTTGAAGAAGTAGGCCAGGCATTGCCAGGCGATGACACCCTCGACCGTGGCGGCGGTGTACATGCAATAGACGAATACCGCCGTCAGCAGGGAACTGGCGATCAGCAGGATCTTCTCGCGGCCGTCGAAGAAGCGCACCATCACCCAGCCGCCGATGGCGGTGGACAGGCCGGCCATGATGTAGGGCAACGGCAGCAACAGGCCGACCGCCTTCAGGTTCAGGCCGCGCACGGTCATCAGGTAGGTCGGCATCCAGCTGTCCAGGCCCTTGTTGATGATGGACAGGCCAAACCACACCGCCACGATCTGCCACATCAGCGGCATCTGCAGCAGCGCCTTGAAGGCGGCCTTGTTGATGGCCTTGCTGCCCGCCGCGCCATGGCGTACCGGACGCACGCAGAACCAGTACACCAGCGCAAACACCAGACCGGCGATACCGATGGTATGGAACACGGCCCGCCAGCCGAAATGCAGGATCAGCGGCGCAATCAGCAGCGGCGCCAGCATGCTGCCCACATAGTTGGACGACATCAGCAGCGAAGACATCTTGGGCCGTTCCTCGCGGGTGAAATGCTCGGCCACACCCTTCACGCTGGCCGCCGGGAAGGCGCCCTCGCCCATGCCGAACACGAAGCGGATCACCACCAGGCTGGTGATGGACCAGGCCATGCCGGTCACGCCCGTGAAGAGCGACCACAGCAGGATGGAGATGACGATCACCGGGCGCGAACCAAAGCGGTCGGCCAGCCAGCCGCCCGGCAGTTGCAGCAATGAATAACCGAGGAAGAAACTGGACAGCAGCACGCCCAGTTCGGCCGGCTTCAGCTGGAACTCACTGGCAATCTGGGTGGCTGCGAAGGTGATCGCCGCCCGGTCGATGTAGGAGACGCACCAGCCCAGATACAGCAAGACCAGCACCAGGTATTTGTACTTGCCCTTCGTTACCGCAGCATCCATGAAGCATTCCCTTCCGGCATGACGACGGTCGCACGCCGTCGATTCGTGGATTCATCCTAAGCCGGCCCATGGTTTGCCACAAGTACAAGTTTTCGAATAACTGATTGCCGAATCGGCAAACCGATCTACAATCGTGGCATGTCCATCATCCATACCCGCGTGCTGCAGGAGACTGCGGTGCGCTACTTCCTCGAAGTCGTGCGGCGCGGCTCCATCACCGAGGCCGCCAACACGCTCAATGTCGCCTCCTCGGCCATCAGCCGCCAGATTGCGCGGCTGGAGGCGGAGCTGGATACACCCCTGTTCGAACGTGTTTCACGCGGCATGCGCCCCAATGCCGCCGGCGAATTGCTGGCCGCGCATGCCTTGCGCATGCAGCTGGAGGCCGACCGCATCGGCAATGAACTGGCGGCCCTGAAGGGGTTGCGACGCGGCGAGGTCAAGCTGGCCACCACCGAGGGTTTTGCGCTGGAGTTCGTGCCGGCCGCCATCGAACATTTCTGCCGCCAGCACAAGGGCATACGCTTCCAGCTGACGGTGGGCAATGCGGTGCATGTGGCGCAGCAGATCCGCGAAGGCGCGGTCGATCTGGGCCTGACCTTCACCATGGCACCGGACCCCGACATCAAGGTCGAGTTCGCCCAGCGCGCGCCGATCATGGCGGTGATGCGACCGGACCACGAACTGGCCCATCGGCGCCAGGTCACGCTCTCGGAACTGGTGCCCTACCCGCTGGCCATGCCGCAGAAGAACATCACCATGCGCCGCCTGATCGACGCCTGCTGCAGCCGTCGCAACGTGCTGCTGGAACCGACCATGGCGGCCGATTCCATCAGCGCCCTGCTGTACTTCGTGATGTCGGGCAATGGCATCGGCTTCTCGGCGGCGCTGCCCATCCGCAGGCTGGTGCGCGAGGGGCAACTGGTGGCACTGCCGATCCGCGACAAGGACATGAACACCCTGCAACTGGAAATCCAGTCCCTGGCCGGGCGTACCCTGCCCGATGCGGCCCGGGCCTTTCTGAACACCCTCATTGCGCGTGCCAGCACTCCGCATGCCGGCTCCTGGCCGGCCTAGGCTTCTTCCGGCTCCAGGGCACTGGCACCTTGCAGCACCAGCAGCGGCGCCAGGTGGAAAGAGCGCTCCAGGCGTGCCTGCGGATCTTCCATGTGCTCGGCGACGACGCCCATGCAGGCCGCCACCAGGCAATGCGCCACATCGATGGGCGTCAATCCGCGCCGCAGCTCGCCCCTCTCGTAGGCGATATTGAGCACTGCCGTGAGGTGATCCAGCGCCCGCAGGCTCAGGATTTCCAGGCGCTCACCCAGTTCCTCGGGCAATTCGGGCGTGCCGCGATAACGCAACACGACTTCCATGCGCCGCCGCTGGCGGACATCACGCAGGCAATCCAGCATCTTCAGCCACAGCACCTCGCGCAGCAGGAGCAAGGGCTGGTCGCTCTGGCGATAGACCGCCAGCTCGCCACCGATGTCGAAAGGCCAGACCATGTCTTCGAAGACCGCCTTGACCAGCGCCGTCTTGTCGGGAAAGTGCCAGTACACCGCCCCGCGGGTGAAGGCTGCACTGGCGGCCACGTGTTCCAGCGTGGTGGCCCGTACGCCGCGCCGGGCGAACGCCGCCAGCGCGGCGTCGAGCAGGATGGCGCGGGTCCGGTCGGCACGCGAGGTCATGGCGCAGCGGTGGCAAGGTCGCTGGCCACCGGCGTTCCTGTGCGCTCTATCCAGCCTCCGCCCAGGGTCTTGTAGAAGGTCACCAGGTTGGTCCAGCGCGATAGCTGCGTGCCGATCAGGGTCTTCTGCGCCGAATACAGCGTGCGCTGTGAATCCAGCAAGGTCAGGTAGCTATCCACCCCGCTGTTGAAGCGCGCCTGCGAGAGCCGGTACGCCTCCCCGCTGGCCTCGACCAGTGCTTCCTGGGCCTGCAGCTGGCGGCCCAGGGTATTGCGCTGGGCCAGGGCGTCGGAGACTTCCTGGAACGCGGTCTGGATGGCTTTCTCGTATTGCGCCACGCTGATATCGCGGCTGACGGTGGCGATGTCGAGGTTGGCCTGGTTGGCGCCCCCATCGAAGATCGGCAACGAAATCTGCGGCACGAAACTCCAGGAACCCGAACCGCCCTTGAACAGCCCTGCCAGGCGCGCGCTGGCGGTGCCGGCGTCGGCAGTCAGACTGATGCTGGGATAGAAGGCCGCGCGCGCAGCGCCGATATTGGCATTGGCCGCACGCAGGTTGCGCTCGGCTTCGACGATGTCGGCCCGCCGCTGCAACAGTTCGGAGGGCAACCCCGGCGGGATGGTCGCCAGCGGACTGGCGGCGGCCAGTGCCGTATCCGGCAAGCCATTGGGCAGCAGGCGCTGCGGCAGGTCCTTGCCGACCAGCAGCACCAGGGCATTACGGTCCTGATCGACCTGGGCGGTGTAGCTTTCCACGTCGACCCGCGCACTCTCCACACTGGTCTGCGCCTGACGCAAGGTCAGCGCCGAGGCCGAGCCCAGTTCGGCACTGCGCTGCGTGAGCGCATAGCTGCTGCTCTGGCTGGCCAGCGTGTCCCTGGCCAGGCGCAGCCGGTCCTGGTCGGACGCCAGCGTCAGCCAGGCCGTGGCGACTTCAGCGATCAGACTGATCTGGGTACTGCGGCGCGCCTCGGCGGTGGACAGGAAAGATTGCAGCGCCTGCTCCTTGAGGCTGCGTACGCGTCCGAACAGGTCCAGCTCATAGGCACTGAAACCCAGCGTGGCGGTATAGCTGCGCGCCGTCAGCGCGCGGCCGGTAGCAGAAAGATCGGCTGGCGTGCGGCTGGCCGATTCGCTGGTGGCGGCATTGATGGTCGGGAACAGCGCCGCCCGCTCCACACCATATTGCGCACGGGCCTTTTCGATATTGAGTACCGCCACGCGCAGGTCGCGGTTGTTGGCCAGGGCCAGTGCGATCACCTCTTGCAATGCCGGATCGGTGAAGACATCACGCCATCCGATATCGGCCACGGCGGTGGTGGTGGTCGGGGTGGCGGTGGCGGCCCCGCCGGTATCACCCGAGAAGTGCGCGGCCACCGGTGCTGCCGGCCGCTGGTAGTCCGGCATGAGGGTGCAGCCGCCCAGCAGCATGGCCACCAGCAAAGGCGTCATCAGTACACGGAAAGGGCGTGCGGTGTGCGGGGTCAGGGAAGGTGTCATGTCAGTGCTCCGGAGAGATCGCGGCCTGGGCCTGCGATGCGGGGGAAGGCTTGCGGGCGAACAGCTTCATGATGATCACGAAGAACAGCGGCACGAAGAAGATCGCCAGTACCGTGCCGGAGAGCATGCCCCCGATCACGGCCGTACCCAGCGCATGCTGTGCGCCGGCACCGGCGCCACTGCCCAGCACCAGCGGCAGCACGCCCAGGATGAAGGCCATCGAGGTCATCAGGATCGGCCGCAGGCGCATGCGTACCGCTTCCAGGGTGGCCTCGACCAGGTCCTTGCCGCTCTCGTACAGGTCCTTGGCAAACTCCACGATCAGGATGGCGTTCTTGCAGGCCAGGCCGATGGTGGTCAACAGGCCGACCTGGAAATAGACATCGTTCATCTTCCAGGTCAGGATGGCGCCCAGCAGCGCGCCGAACACCCCCAGCGGCACCACCAGGATCACCGAGAACGGCACCGCCCAGCTCTCGTAGAGCGCGGCCAGCGCCAGGAACACGATCAGGATCGAGATCGCATAGAGGATGCCGGTCTTGCCACTGGAGGCCTTCTCTTGCAGCGACAGGCCGGTCCACTCGTAGCCGATGCCGGGTGGCATCTTGGCCAGTGCCGCCTCGACGATGGCCATGGCCTGGCCGCTGGAGGCTGCCCCCGGCAGCGCCATACCCAGTATCTCCATGGATGGCACACCGTTGTAGCGTTCCAGACGCGGCGAACCGGACGTCCAGCTGGCCGTGGAGAAGGCGCTGAACGGGACCATGGTGCCGGCGCTGTTGCGGACATACCAGCGGTCGATGTCCGAGGGCAGCATGCGGTATTGCGCATCGCCCTGCAGCATCACCTTCTTGACCCGGCCCTTGTCGATGAAGTCGTTGACATAGCTGCTGCCCCAGGCCGTGGCGATGGTGTCATTGATGTCCGACATCGCCACGCCCAACGCACCGGCCTTGTCGGTATCGACCTGCAGGCGGAACTCGGGCGTATCCTCCAGCCCGTTGGGGCGCACCGCGACCAGTCGCTTGTCCTGCGCCAAGGTGGCCAGCAGCTGGTTGCGTGCCTGCATCAGCGCCGCATGACCGAGGTTGGCCTCGTCCTTCAACATCAGGTCGAAACCGGTCGCATTACCCAGCTCGGACACCGCCGGCGGCGCGAAGGCGAACACCTTGGCGTCGCGCATGCCGGCAAACGCCGCGCCGGCCTTGGCGGCCACATCGGTCACGGACAGCCCTGGCCCCTTGCGCTCATCCCACGGCTTGAGCTTGATGAAGGCAAAGCCCATGTTCTGGCCACTGCCAGCGAAGCTGAAACCGGAGACCGCAAAGACACCCGAGACCGCATCCTTCTGGTCCACCAGGAAATGCTGCTCGACCTGGCGGATGACTTCGTCGGTGCGCGCCTTGGTCGCACCGGAGGGCAATTGCAGGATGGCGAACAGCGTTCCCTGATCCTCATCGGGCAGGAAGCCCACCGGCAGCTTCATGAAGCCCGTCACGACCAGCGCCAGCAGCACGGCGTAGCCAGCCATGTAACGCCAGCCGCGCGCCAGCATGTGTCGCACGATGCCCTGGTAACGATGGTTGCCGCGATCGAACTGGCGGTTGAACCAGCCGAAGAAGCCGCTGGTGGCCAGCGCATGGCCTTTGGCGGCCGGCTTGAGCAAGGTCGCGCACAGGGCCGGAGTAAGCACGATGGCCACCAGCACGGACAGTGTCATGGCCGAGACGATGGTGATGGAGAACTGCCGATAGATCACGCCGGTCGAGCCACTGAAGAAGGCCATCGGCACAAACACCGCGGCCAGCACCAGGGCCACGCCCACCAGCGCACCGGTGATCTGGCCCATCGACTTGCGGGTCGCCTCCTTGGGCGGCAAGCCCTCCTCGGACATCACCCGCTCGACGTTTTCCACCACCACGATGGCATCGTCGACCAACAGACCGATGGCCAGCACCATCGCAAACATGGTCAGGGTGTTGATGGTGAAACCGAACGCGGCCAGCACACCGAAGGTCCCCAGCAGCACCACCGGCACTGCGATGGTGGGGATCAGCGTGGCACGCAAATTCTGCAGGAACAGGTACATCACCAGGAACACCAGCACCACGGCTTCGATCAGGGTGCGCACCACTTCCTCGATGGAGATACGCACGAAGGGCGTGGTGTCATAGGGCTTCTGCACCTTCATCCCGGCAGGGAAGAACTTTTCCAGCTGGGCCACCCGGGCGTCGATGGCCTTGACCGTATCGAGCGCATTGGCGCCGGTGGCCAGCTTGATGGCCAGGCCGGCCGCCGGCTTGCCGTTGTAACGCCCCACCGAGGTATAGCTCTCGCTCCCGAGTTCGATGCGGGCCACGTCACGCAACTTGACCCGGGCGCCGTCGGTGAGGGTGCGCAGCACGATGTTCTGGAACTGCTCGGCCGTACGCAGGCGGGTCTGGGCGGTGATGGTGGCGTTGATCTGCTGGTTCTCGGCGGCCGGCAGACCGCCCAGCTGACCAGAGGACACCTGCACGTTCTGCGCCTGGATGGCATTCTTCACATCCAGCGGGGTAAGCCCGTAGCTGTTGAGCTTGTTGGGATCGAGCCAGATCCGCATCGCATACTGTGAGCCGAACAAGGTGGTGTCCCCCACGCCGTCGACCCGGCTGAGGGCATCCTGGATGTTGGCCGCTACATAGTCCGACAGGTCCGAGCCGCTCATGCTGCCGTCTTCGGAGGTGAAGGCCAACACATTGAGGAAATTGGTGGCGGACTTGGTCACCGTGATGCCCTGCTGCTGCACTTCGGAGGGCAGCAAGGGCGTGGCCAGCGACAGCTTGTTCTGTACCTGCACCTGGGCGGTGTCCGGGTTGGTACCGTTCTCGAAGGTCAGCGTGATGGTCACGGTGCCGGAGGACTCGCTGGTGGAAGCCATGTAGCTCAGACGATCCAGACCCTTCATCTTCTGTTCGATGATCTGGGTCACGGTGTCTTCCAGCGTCTTGGCCGAGGCACCGGGATAGTTGGCCGTAATGGCGATGGCAGGAGGCGCGATGGCCGGGTACTGCGCAATCGGCAGGGTCAGCACCGAGACGGCGCCGGCCAGCATGACGATGATGGCGAGTACCCAGGCGAAGATGGGGCGGTCAATGAAGAAGCGAGCCATGATGTGTCCTCGCTTCTCAGTTGGAGGCGGTGGTGCTGGCCACGGCGGTCTTGGGCGACCATGGCACCACCTTCACCTTGGCACCGGGGGTGGCCCGCTGCACGCCATCGACCACCAGTTGATCGCCTTCCTTGAGGCCGCTGCTGACCAGCCATTGGTCCCCGATGGCGCGGTCGGTCACCAGTGCTCGCAGCTCCACCACGCCCTGGCCATTGACCACCAGCGCCTGCGGCTTGCCGGCACCGTCGCGACTGACCGCCTGCTGCGGCACCAGCAGACCCTGCTGGCGTACGCCTTCCTGCAACACCGCACGCACATACATGCCTGGCAGCAGGACCGTACCCGGATTAGGGAACACCGCGCGCAAGGTGATGGCGCCAGTGTCCTGGTTGACGGTCACATCCGAGAATTGCAGCGTCCCTTCCTGGGCGTAGGTACGGCCGTTTTCCAGAATCAGCCGCACCTTTGCACCGTTTCCGGATTTCTGCAGCTCGCCGTTAGTCAGGGCTTCCTTCAGGTTCAACCAGGCGGTACTGGACTGGGTGACATCGACATAGATGGGATCAAGCTGCTGGATGGTGGTCAGCGCCGTGGTCTGGCTAGCCGTCACCAGCGCCCCCGCCGTCACGCTGGACTTGCCGATGCGGCCCGAGATCGGCGCATCGACCTTGGCATAGTCCAGATTGATGCGGCTGGTCTGCACGTTGGCACGCGCCGAACCGACATCGGCCTCGGCTTCGCCCAGCGAAGCCACCGCGTCATCGTAATCCTGCTGACTGACCGCCTTGATGGCCACCAGCTCCTTGTAGCGACTGGCCTTCAGGCGCGCCGTGCGGACCGAGGCCTCGGCCTTGGCCAGCGCGGCCACGCTGCTGTCATAGGCGGCCTGGTAGCTGGCCGGATTGATCTGGTACAAGACCTGGCCTGACTTGACGTCGCTGCCCTCCCGGAAATTGCGCGCCTTGATGATGCCGTTGACCTGCGGCCGCACGTCGGCGATCTGGTAGGGCGAGGTACGCCCCGGCAGCTCGGTCTGCAACTCCACCGGCTGGGCATGTACAGTCATCACCCCCAGCACCGGCGTGCCGGCGGCTGGCGGTGCACCGCCTGGCGGCTTGCCGCAGGCACTGAGCACACTGATGATCGCCAGCACGGTGAAGGGTTTTACGATGGGGGAAGTGCGCATGAGGAACTCTCCGAAAGGGAAGAATGATTTATAACCATACCGAACTGTACGGTATTATTGGTTGACACCATTCGGCGAGTCAAGCAATACTGAACACATCTGTACGAAAAAGAGATGTCACCGAAATTACAACGGGGAATTTGCAAATGCGGGTAAAGACGGAGGAAAAGCGCGACGCCATCCTGGCGGCGGCGGCTGACGTATTCAAGGAATCGGGCTTTGAAGGCGCCTCGATGGCCGAGATCTCGGCGCGCATCGGCGGCTCCAAGGGCACCCTGTATGCCTATTTCAAATCGAAGGAAGATCTCTTCGTGGCGGTGACGCACGCCGTCGCGAAGAAGCAGATAGAACCGGCGCTGGAGACGCTGGACCAGGAAACGGAAGACCTGGAGGCCACTTTGCGCGTGTTTGGAGAAAAGGCGGTCAGTTTCCTGTGCCAGGAGAGCACCTTGCAGACGCAGCGCATGATCCTGGCCGAAGCCGGTCGCAGCGACATTGGTCGGCGCTTCCATGAAGACGGCCCGAAGCTGGGCATGCAGCGCATTGCGGCCTTCATGCAGAAACAGATGGCGGCCGGCCGCCTGAAGCAGGCCGACCCCATGCTGGCGACGCTGCAGCTATGCGCCCTGCTGGATTGCGAGACGGTCAGGCCGATGATGCTGGGGCTGGAGACCTCCATCTCGAAGCCCCGCATCAAACGCATGGTCGGGCGGGCGGTAGAGACCTTCCTGGCCGCCTACGCCCCCCACTGAAGCAGGCGACAGGACCCCGTCAGAAGGTGTGGCGGATGCCCAGCTGCACGCCAGTCTCGCTGGCACCGGCATCCGGCACCAGGGCCTGGCCGGCGGTATAACTGGCGCCGGTCATCTTGTAGGCCGCCGTGTTCTGGTTGATCAGGCGCGAGGCCACGGCATACAGGCGGGTGCGCTTGGAGAGGTCATAATTCACGATCAGGCTGAACTGGCGCGCGTTGTTGTTGTAGCTGGAACTGTCCTTGACATAACCGCCACCGGCGCCGATGGTCGTCCGGGCGTTGAGTCGGTAGTCGGCCGAGAGGCTATAGGTGTTGTGATAGTTGCCCGGTGTATTGCCGACCACGTTGCCGCTCGGGTCGTACTTGCCGGCCGGATTGGTAAAGACATTGCCGGTGGTGGCCGAGATCACTTCATTGGTGCGGAAGAAGGCCAGATAGACCTTGCCACTACCGTAGTCGTAGTTGCCCCCCAACATGAACTGCTTGACGCTATTGGTATTGGTGCCGTTGTTGGCGTTCAGGAAGGCACTGCCCACATAGAGCGGTCCCTGCTGGGTCTGCGCGCCGATCTGGTAGACCGCATTGGAGGGCGTGCTGCCGGCACGTTCTCCTACCGAGTAATGCAGTTCCAGGTTGGAGTTGGCAAATTTCGGCGAGATGTAGCTGATGTCGTTATCCACCCGCGCCAGCCAGTTGGCGAAGTTGTTGTAGGCCGAGCCGTAGGTGGCGGCGCCGAAGGCATCCATGTTGCCCGAGTAGAGGAACATGACACTGTTCTGCCGGCCCACGCGCACCTCGCCGAAGCCGCCGCCCAGGCCCACCCAGGACTGGCGGTCAAACAGGCGATAGCTGTTCTGCAGCGCGCCGGTGCTGGAATCGAAACCGGTCTCCAGGTTGAAGGTGGCGCGATACCCGCCACCCAGGTCTTCGCTGCCCTTGAAGCCTATGCGGCTGGTCATCTCGCCATTGTTGCCCATGGCCCAGAGCGAGGTATCCTTGCCGCCCACGGTACTCTTCTGGTAGGCCGTATAGACGTCCATCACGCCATAGATGGTCACCGAGCTCTGGGCCAGGACAACGGGGCTGGCTGCCAGCAGCAAGGCTGCCGGCAGCAATCGGGTGGGGTTCTTGAACTGCATGGGGGGTTCTCCTCCTGTGGGTAAATCGGTGTTGTTGGTGTTGTGGATGCGGCCAAGGCAGCCCGCATGGGCGCGCACGGCTCCCTGCCGCCCACGCAAGAGCGGGCGGCAGGCGTCGCAGAGGCGGACAGGAAAACTCAGGCCTGTCGTTCGAAGTGCTTCTTGACGATCAGGGCCAGCGGCACGGTAAAGAACAGGTGCGACATGAAGCCGCCGATGATCACGGCCGGGTCGTAGTAGTTGGGATGGTTGTCGGAGGCGATCATGATGGCCACGTGCATCAGGATCCACGCCACCACCGCATAGAACAGCGCCACGAAGGTTGCCTCGTAGCCGCGACGGCGGAAATGCGGCCAGAGCGCCGCGAACAGGATGCCCCATACCAGGGTGAAGAAGAAGTGGATGCCGGTCCCCACGAAGTAGGCCAGCAGCCCCAGCGACTCCTGGACCTCGCGGCCGAACACCAGGCCGGTGGCATTGCGCGGGATGCCGGCCAGCGGCATCATGTGCTGCGCGCCGACCCAGACCAGCGCTTCATAGATCCAGATGATGATGCCGCCGGTGAGGCCGCCGATGATGCCGGCCTTGACCAGCGTGGCGCGGTCTTTCCAGCCTGACGAGGGAGTGGCCGTTGCGAGCGTGGCCGGGTGGGATGCGGTTTGCATGGTGTCTTCCTTCTCCTTGGATTGGCGATGGGGCTGGCTTGATGTGCCGGCTCCGCTGTGTGTTACGAGTTACGACTCGGTGCTACGGCTCTTCGGCCGCTTGCGCGCGTTCTTGCTCTTGTTTTTGTCTTGCCTGACTGTCCGATCGATGGCAGTCGGTTTTCTGTCTGTTGTGGTCTCCTCCTCTGGTCGGTTCTGCCTTAGTCGATATACCTGAGCCCGGCCGCCTCCAGCGGATCGCGCATCTTGTACATGTCCAGTCCCAGCACGCCGGCAGCGAGCTGCGCACGCTTCTGCCCTTCCAGGTCTTCGCGCTGCTGGGCCACCTGCGCGACGCGCACGGCATCGGCGGCCGGCACGGCGACCACGCCATCGTCATCGGCCACGATCACGTCACCGGGGTTGACCAGCGCACCGGCACAGATCACCGGAATATTGACCGAGCCCAGCGTGGCCTTGATGGTGCCCTTGGCACTGATCGCGCGGCTCCAGACGGGGAAGCCCATTTCCTTCAGGACCTTCACGTCACGCACGCCTGCGTCGATGATCAGGGCCTTCGCCCCGCGCGCCATGAAACTGGTCGCCAGCAGGTCGCCGAAATAGCCGTCCGTGCAGTCGGCGGTCACCCCCGCCACCACGATGTCACCGGGCTGGATCTGCTCGGCAACCACATGCATCATCCAGTTGTCACCCGGGTGCAGCAGTACCGTCACGGCAGTACCCGAGACCGATGCCCCCGCATAGATCGGGCGCATGTAAGGCTTGAGCAGCCCGGTGCGGCCCTGGGCCTCATGCACGGTGGCCACACCGTAGCGACCCAGTTGCTCTGCCGCACCAGCATCGGCGCGCACGATATGGCGCTTGACCACGCCCAGTTGATTCATCATCGGTGTACTCATGCTTACAGTCCTTTCTGTGTCAGGGCGGCATCCAGGCGCGGGAAGACGCGGCGGGCATTGCCTTCGTAGATCTGATGGCGCTCTGCAGCGCTCAGGTCGGCCGCCTCGATGTAGCGTTTGGTGTCGTCGTAGTAATGGCCGGTCTCTGGGTCGATGCCGCGTACCGCACCGATCATCTCCGAGGCGAACAGCACGTTCTCCACCGGAATCACCCGGGTCAGCAGGTCGATGCCGGGCTGGTGATAGACGCAGGTATCGAAGAAGATGTTGTTCAGCAGATGGTCCTTGAGCAATGGCTTCTTCATCTCCTGCGCCAGCCCACGGAAGCGGCCCCAGTGATACGGCACCGCGCCGCCGCCGTGCGGGATCAGGAACTTCAACGTCGGGAAATCCGTGAACAGGTCAGAAGTCAGGCACTGCATGAAGGCCGTGGTATCGGCATTGAGGTAATGCGCGCCGGTGGTGTGGAAGCAGGCATTGCAGCTGGTGCTCACATGGATCATGGCTGGCACGTCCAGCTCCACCATCTTTTCGTAGAGGGGATACCAGCTGCGGTCCGACAGCGGCGGCGAGGTCCAGTGACCACCCGAGGGATCGGGATTGAGGTTGATGCCGACAAAGCCATACTCCTTCACGCACTTTTCCATCTCCGCGATGGACGTACGGATATCGGCGCCTGGCGACTGCGGCAGCATGGCCGCGCCGATGAAGTGGTCGGGGAACAGTTGCGAGACGCGGTAGCACAGCTCGTTGCAGATCGCCGCCCAGGTCTGGCTGGTGTTGAGGTCGCCGATGTGATGCGCCATGAAGGATGCACGCGGCGAAAAGATGGTCAGGTCCGCGCCGCGCTCCTTCATCAGCCGCAACTGATTGGTCTCGATGGAGTCGCGCAGTTCGTCGTCGCTGATCTTCAGTTCTGCCACCTTGGGGCCGAGCTCAGGCGTCTTCAGGTTGGCGATCTGCCGCTTGCGCCAGTCTTCCAGTGCCTTGGGGGCGGTGGTGTAGTGGCCGTGGCAATCGATGATGAGGCTCTCTCGCATGGTGACTCAGTCCGTTTCGTTGAAGAGGTTGGCGGGGATCATGACGTCCCCGCGCATGATGGGACGCGCCGTGCGCAGCAGCGCGGCGCGCAGTATCTGTTGCGGGTCGCGGGCATCGAGCTCCAGGGCCACGCTGAATTCACCGCTGGGATGCTCCACCGATACGGTAGGGTGCAAGCCGCCTGCGGTACGGGCCAGGCCCTGCGCCGCCGAGCCCTCCAGCACGCAGGCGGTCGCCACGGTAACGGCTGCCAGCACGCCGATAGCGTCGTGGCAGACATGCGGGATGAAGCAGCGGGTGGCAATGCTGCCGCCCTCCCGGGGCGCGGAGAGCAGGCACATCTTGGGGTAGTTCCTGCTGGCCACATCGCCCAGCCCCATCAGCGGGCCGCAGGCCAGACGCAGAGCCTCCAGCTTCTCCTTCAACATGCCGTCGGCGTTGAGGGTGGCCACGCTCTCATCGCCGCGCAGGCCAAGGTCGTGGGCGCGCACCAACACCATGGGCATGCCGTTGTCGATCAGGGTGGCGGCAATCTCATGGGCCACGCCATCGCCGCCATTGAAGCGCACGCGGTCCAGCACGCGGCCGCTGGGCAAGAGTTCCGGACAGACCGAGCCCGCCGTTTCGAGGAAGCTGATGCTGACCGGCGCGGCACTGCCTGGCACGCCATCGATGCGGGTGTCGCCGTTATAACGCAGGCGCCCGCCCGGGGTCTGCACGGTGATATCGCATTGCATGCCGGTGTTGAGCGTGAGTACGCGGGCGGTGGTGGTCTGTTCACCGGCCGTCACCAGCCCGCGCTCGATGGCGAAGGGCAGCACGGCGGCCAGCATGTTGCCGCAATTGGGCGTGGTATCGACCCGGTCGGAGTCCGGCTGCAGCTGGGCAAAAAGGAAATCCAGATCCACCCCCGGCACACTGCTGCGGCTGACGATGCCAGCCTTGCTGGTCAGCGGATGGGCGCCGCCCAGGCCATCGATCTGGCGCCGGTCGGGCGAGCCCAGAGCCGCCAGCAGCACGCGGTCGCGTGCGGCCACATCGGCCGGCAGGTCGCTGGCCACGAAGAAGGGACCGCGCGAGGTGCCACCCCGCATCAGGGTGCAGGCAAGGGGCAGGAAATCCGGGCTGTCGGTGGTCGGCACGCTCTTTACCTCTGAAAATGATGGCGCCGAGTATGCGTGAGCGAGGGCCGGCCTTGGTTGCGTTGTGGGCCTTCCTCTGTTCTAATTTTCTAATCGGGTTCAGAAACCGGCAAACCGCCGGTCCACCACCATGTCCTTGCTCAACCTGCGCCACCTGCATGTCTTCAACGTCGTCGCCACCACTGGCGGCGTGCGCCGTTCTTCCGATACGCTGCTGCGCGCTTCATCGGCGGTGGCGCGTTCGGTGGCCGCGCTGGAGCAGAGCCTGGAGACCCAACTGTTCGAGCGGCGTGGTCGCGGCATGCTGCTCACCGCCGCCGGCGAGGCCGTGCGGCTGCGGGTGGAGCGCATCGAGGCGGAGCTGCGCGAGGTGCGCGACGACGCCCTGCGCCTGCGCGAACGTACCGGCAGCCAGGTGGCCAGCCTGGATGCACTCTTCAATGAACGCCGCCTGCAGGCCGCTGCCCTGCTGGCCGAGACCCACCACATGCCCAGCGTGGCGCGCCTGATGGACGTCTCGCCTTCGGCGGTGAGCCAGTCGCTGGCACTGCTGGAGGGCATCCTGGGACAACCGCTGTTCTTCCGCACCGCCCATGGCATGCTGCCCACCGACGCCGGACGCCGCTGGACTGAGCGCTTCGGCCGGGCCCTGGCCGAGCTGCGCCACATCCCCGCAGATATCGCCGCCCTGGACGGTATCGTGCAAGGCACGGTAACCATCGGCGCGCTGCCGCTGGCGCGCTCGCAACTCTTGCCCACCGCGCTCACGCGGGTGCTGGCGCGCCATCCGCGCCTGCAGATCCGCTCGCTGGAGAGCCCCTATGAAGAGCTGGCGGCCGGCCTCATGAGCGGGCGCATCGACTTCATCGTCGGCGCCCTGCGCGCCTTCTCCACCGATACCTTCGACATGCGCCCACTGGTGGACGACAGCGCCGCCCTGATCGCCCGCGCCGGCCATCCGCTGGCGCAGCGCCGGAAACTGGCCCTGGCCGACCTGGACGGCTATCCCTGGGTGTTGTCGCGGGCCGGCACGCCACTGCGCGATTCCATCGAGCAATTCTTCCGCGACAGCCACTGGCCGGCCCCGCGCCCGGCCGTGGAAACCGGCGACCTGGCGCTGCTGCGCGGCCTGCTGGTGGGCAGCGACATGCTCACCGTGATCTCGGCCAAGCAGCTGCACCATGAGATCGCCACCGGCCAGCTGACCACCCTGCCCCTGACCATGCAAGGCATGCAGCGCCAGATCGGACTGATGCAACGCCGTGGCGCCCACCTCTCTCCCGGCGCACGCGCTCTGCAACAGGAGATCCAGGCAGTGGCGGCAGCCTGGCGCTGATTCCGTGGCAATCCACCACGATTAGCAAATGGCAACGCTCAGGTAGCCGAAAGCAATACTCGTCCAAACGCCCCGCCGTACACTGCTTGCCATGTCGAAGCAGGTTTGTTGCGCTTCGACCTGCCTCTTTCCAGCCGCGTAACCATAAACCGGCGCTTTCCAATAATTCGACATCACGACGGAGACTTAATGAATACAGCACAATCGCTGGACGTGCGTTCGCACATCAATGCACGCAAGATGTCCGGCTACCAATGGCTCTTGCTGGTGCTTTGCTTCCTGATCGTGGCCACCGACGGCATGGACGTGGCCATCATGGGCTTCCTGGCCCCGGGCATCACCAAGGAATGGGGCATCTCGCGAGCCGCCTTCGGTGTGGTCATGAGTGCCGCGCCCATTGGCCTGGCCATCGGCGCGCTGCTGGTGGGTCCGCTGTCGGACCGCTACGGCCGCAAGAAGCTGTTGATGACGGCGGTGGCCTGGTTCGGCGTGTGCAGCCTGGCCTGTGCCGCTGCGCAGGATGTGGTGACGCTGTCGGCGCTGCGCTTCCTGACCGGACTGGGTCTGGGTGCGGCCATGCCCAATGCCACCACCCTGCTCTCGGAATACGTCCCGGAGCGCTCGCGCAGCACCTTGCTGGCGATCATGTTCACCGGCTTCAACCTGGGTTCGGCCCTGGTCGGCTTCCTGGCCGCAGCCTTGCTGCCCGACCATGGCTGGCGCACCGTACTCATGGTGGGCGGCGCCATCCCGCTGGTGTGCCTGCCCTTCTACCTGTGGCTGGTGCCGGAGTCGGCGCGCTTCATGGTGGTCCGCAACTACCCCGCTGATCGCATCGCCCGCACCCTGGCGCGTGTCTGTGGCGGTGAGTTCGCCGCCGGCCAGAGCTTCTGCGTGAGCGAACCGCAGGTCAAGAGCACCCAGCCGGGCAAGGTGCTGCTCTCGGATCATTATCGCAAGACCACGCTGTCGCTGTGGGGTACCTACTTCATGGGCCTGCTGGTGATCTACCTGCTGTCCGGCTGGCTGCCCACCCTGATCAAGGACGCCGGCCTGCCCATCGAGAAGGCCGCCAGCATCACCGCCCTGTTCCAGCTCGGCGGCACCGTCGGGGCGCTGGTGGTAGGCTACCTCATGGACCGCTGGTCGCCCAGTCGTGCCATTGCCGCGGCATACATCTCGGGTGCGGTGTTCATCCTGCTGCTGGCCTCGGGCAGCGTGCAGTCGGGCATGTTCGCGGCCTATGTGTTGCTGGCGGGCTTTTGCATGAGCGGGGCGCAGACCGGCCTGAACGCCTTCGCCCCTTCCTGCTACCCGACCGTGGTGCGGGCCACCGGGGTGTCGTGGATGCTGGGCGTTGGTCGCTTCGGCAGCATCCTGGGCTCGTTTGCCGGCGGCGTGCTGCTGTCCATGGGCTGGGGTTTCGGGGCGGTCATCGCCATCCTGGCGGTACCCGCCACACTGGCCGCACTCATCATCGTATTCATCCAGCTGGGCCAACGGCCGGCCGCCGCAGTTTGATCAGTCAGCGGAACAAGACATACCGGATTCATCTGAAACAGGAATAGATTTCATGGCCAACATCGTCGGCGCCATCGCCACCTCACATACCCCCACCATCGGCTTCGCGCTCGATGCCAACAAGCAGCACGACCAGGTCTGGGCGCCCATCTTCAAGGCCTACGAACCGGTACAGCAGTGGCTCAAGGAAAAGCAGCCAGATGTGTTGCTGGTGGTCTACAACGACCATGTGACCTCCTTCTTCTTCGACCACTACTCGGCCTTTGCGCTGGGCGTGGGCGACCAGTACCAGGTCGCCGACGAAGGCGGCGGCGCCCGCAAGCTGCCGCCGGTGGGCGGCCATGCGGCACTGGCGCGCCACATCGGCAGCTCGCTCATGGCCGATGAATTCGACATGTCCTTCTTCCAGCAAAAGCCGCTGGACCATGGCTGCTTCTCGCCACTGTCGATGCTGTGGGAACACCAGGACGGCTGGCCCGGCCAGATCATCCCGCTGCAGGTGGGCGTGCTGCAGTTCCCGGTACCGACCGCGCGTCGCTGCTACAAGCTGGGCCAGGGCCTGCGTCGCGCCATCGAAAGCTATCCGGAAGACCTGGACGTGGTCATCGTTGCCACCGGTGGCCTGTCGCACCAGGTGCATGGCGAGCGTGCCGGCTTCAACAACACGCCCTGGGACCACCAGTTCCTGGACCTGCTGCAGCACGATCCCGAGGCACTGACCCGCCTGACCCACGCCGAACTGGCCACCCTGGGCGGACTGGAAAGCGCCGAAGTCATCATGTGGCTCATCATGCGCGGCGCCATGCCGGCCGGTGTGAACTGCCTGCACCGCGAGTACTACCTGCCCTCGATGACCGGCATCGCCGTCGCAGTCTATGAGCCCGCCGTGACGGCTGAGGCCGCCCTGCAAGCTGCCGAGATGGAGCGCCACCGCAGTCATATCGCCACCCAGCTGGACGGCATCGAGAAACTGGCCGGCACCTATCCCTTCACCCTGGAGACCAGCAACCGGCGCTACCGCATCAACCGCTATCTGCACCAGTTGATCCAGCCGGCCTTCCGTGAACGCTTCCTGGCCGATCCCGAGGCCACCTTCGAAGAGGCCGGCCTGTCGGTCGAGGAACGGGACATGATCGGCCGCCGCGACTGGCAGGCCATGATCCGCTATGGCGTGATCTTCTTCCTGCTGGAGAAGATGGGTGCGGTGGTGGGCGTGTCCAACCTGCACATCTATGCGGCCATGCGCGGCCAGTCGCTTGAAGACTTCCAGAAGACCCGCAATGCGCCGGGGGCGCTGTATTCGGTAGCGGGTGCCGCCACCGACCGTGCCGCCAACTGGGACAAGACCGGCACGCGTTGATTGCTGCGCCACTGTCAAAAAAAAGTCGCGCCGTCCTCCCGGACCGGCGCGATTTTTTTCATTGATCCATCGCAGTGGTGAATGCTCGTAATGCTCAGCCTGCCATCACTTCACCGCGTAGACCGCCTTCAACATCTTGCGCACGATGGCCTCGAAGAAGATCACCGCAAAGCCGTCATTGCGGATCAGTTGCTGGGTCAGGTCGGCGCACTTCTGGCGTACGTCGTCCGGCAACTGCTGGTCTTCGCCGCTCATGGCACGGCCCGCCACCTGGATTTCGGCGGCGCGCTGCACCGTCCACAGCAGGAAGAAGGCGCGTTCGATATCGCTCTCGCACACTGCCACGCCATGGTTGCGCAAGACCAGGATGTGCTTCTGGCCCAGGCTTTGCAGCATGCGCTCCTTTTCTTCCGCGAAGAGCGTGATGCCTTCGAACTCGTGATAACCGATGCGGCCGAACAATTGCGCGCCGTAGAAGTCGTTATGCTCGAAACCGCTCTTCTTCATGGTCACCGCCGAGATCGGCGTGGTGTGTGTGTGGATCACGCAGCGCAGGTCGTCACGCGCCCCGTGGATGGCGCTGTGCAGGGCGAAGCCGGCCGGGTTGGCCTTGTAGTCGGATGGCTCTGCCAGTTGCCCGTCCAGACCGACTTTCAACAGGTTGGCCGGGGTGACTTCGTTGTAGTTCAGGGCAAAGGGATTGACCAGGTAGTGATGCTCCGGCCCCGGTACCCGCACCGAGATGTGGTTGAAGATCATCTCGGTCCAGCCCAGGTAATCGACCAGGCGATAACAGTGGGCCAGCTGGATGCGCAGCGCCCATTCCTGGTCGCTGCAGTGGGCCGGCTTATCTGCGCCGTAGCTGTATTGCATGATATTCATTGATGGAACTCCTTGATCGAAAACGACGTTCTCTGAAAATAGCGAGGACCGTTCGGACTGAGTAGGTCCGCAGGACCGTATCGAAGGCGCGGCCATCGTCAATGCGTCAATGCGTCAGTGCGTCTTCGATACGCCGCTGCGCGGCTACTCAGTCCGAACGGTAGCCGGGGAATTCGCGCTCACGCTGAAGCATCTTCGATACGCCGCTGCGTGGCTACTCAGTCCGGACGGTAGCCGGGGAATTTCCGCTCGCGCTGAAGCGCCTTCGATACGCCGCTGCGCGGCTACTCGGCCCGGACGGTAGCCGGGGACTCCCGTTCACACTGAAGCGTCTACGATACGCCGCTGCGCGGCTACTCGGCCCGGACGGTAGCCGGGGACTCCCGCTCACGCTGCCTTGGCGGCAGGCAGCGGGTTGTTGTCTTGCTGCGCCCTCTGCTGCCGCGCCGCCTCGCCCCGGAACCGCGCCAGCGACACGATGGCGCTGGTGATCGGCATGGGGATGGCGAAACGCTCGGCCATCTCCAGCACAGCATCGCCGATGGCCGCCAGTTCCAGTGGTCGGCCGCGTTCCAGGTCCTGCAGCATGGAAGTGCGGAAGGCGCCCATGGCTTCGCCCAGCTGCAGGAAGGTGAGCGGATCGATATCCACCCGCGCTCCGTAACTGGAGGCCACCAGCAGCGTCTCGCGCATGATCTGGCTGACCACCTCGCGTAGCTCCGGCAGGCCATACAACTGCTCCAGCGTGCCTTGTGTGATGACCGACAGCGGATTGGTACTGATGTTGGCGATGATCTTGGTCCACAACTTGTCGCGGATGCGGTCGGTGGCGCGGGCCTCGATGCCGGCTGCCTCGACGGCCGCCCTTACCCGCAGCAGGCGCTCGCTCATCTCGCCGGAGGGCTCGCCCAATACCATCAGGTGGGGGTTCACCGAACGGATCACGCCCGGGCTCTCCACCTCGGCCGTGATGAAGAGCACGCTGCCGATCAGTTGCGCCAGCGGCACGGCGCGGGACAGCGCCCCGTCCGGATCGACCGCCTTGACGGTCTCGCCATCGAAGCGCCCGCCTTCGCGGTGGAAATACCACCACGGCACGCCATTGTTGGTAGGGATCACCACCGTCTCGCTGCCCACCAGGGGCGCGATCTGCGGCAACAGGGCTGACATGTCCTGACTCTTGGCACACAAGAAAATCACGTCCTGGATACCGAAGGACGGTTGATCATCGGCCGCCGGACGGGCATACGCGGTGCCATGCAGGTCGTGCAGGGTCAGGCCGCCCTCGCGGATGGCCCGTAGCGTCTGGCCACGCGCCAGCACGCTGACCTGGTGGCCAGCCGCCGACAGCCGCACCGCCAGGGTGCCGCCAATGGCGCCGGCACCGGCGATGCAGATACGCAGCGGCGCGGGGGAAGTGGAAACGGGGGTGTCTGCAGGGTCGTTACTCATGGCATGGGCTCAACAAGAATTTTCAACCGGCCAGCTTGTCCTGGTGCTTGCCGGACAAGCCCAGGTAAGCCTCGATCACGCGGCGGTCATGGGCCAGCTGGCTGGCCGGGCCGTGCATGCGGATTTCACCGTTTTCCAGCACGTAGCCATAGTCGGCCACCTGCAAGGCGGCGCGGGCGTTCTGCTCCACCAGCAGGATGGAAACGCCGCGCCGGCGCAGTTCGGCGATGATGCGGAAGATCTCGCGCACGATCAGTGGCGCCAGTCCCAGGCTGGGTTCATCCAGCATCAGCAGGCGCGGCTTGGCCATCAGGGCCCGGCCTACCGCCAGCATCTGGCGTTCGCCACCGGAGAGCGTGCCGGCGTGCTGGGTGCGCCGTTCACGCAACCGGGGGAAGAGCGTGTAGACCTCTTCCAGCGTGGCCGCGTGGTCGCGCTGCCCCGTGCGGTAGCGCTGGAAGGCGCCCAGCATGAGGTTGTCCTCGATGTTCATCTCGGCGAAGAGTTCACGCTTCTCTGGTACCAGGGTCATGCCGGCAGCGACCATGTCTTCCACTTCCGGGGAATGGCGGATCACGCCATCGAAGGCCATCGCTCCGCGCGAGGGCAGCACGCCCATGATGGCCGAAAGCAGCGTGGTCTTGCCGGCGCCATTGGGGCCGATGACGGTGACGATCTTGCCCTGCTCCACCGACAGGTCGATGCCGGTCAGGACCTGCACCCGCCCGTAGGCGGCCGACAGGTCGCGGACTTCCAATACCTTATTGCCCATGGTGTGCTCCTGCCGCCAGCGCGGTGTCGGGAATCGCTTCTTCATCGGCCGCGCCCAGATAGGCTTCCAGCACGGCGGGGTTGTTCTGGATTTCTTCGGGCAGGCCTTCGGCGATCTTCTGGCCGAAGTCCATCACCACGATGCGGTCCACCAGCTCCATGACGAAGTCCATGTCGTGCTCCACCAGCAGGATGGCCATGCCCTCGCTGCGCAGCTTGCGCAGCAGGTCACCCAGGGCCTGCTTCTCGCCCAGACGCAGGCCGGCAGCCGGCTCATCCAGCAGCAACAGGCATGGGTCGGCGGCCAGGGCACGGGCGATTTCGAGGATGCGTTGCTGGCCCAGCGAGAGCGAGCCGGCCTGCTCGTACATCTGTGCCTTCAGGCCGACGCGTTCGATCTGGCGCGCGGCTTCGGCCAGGATGCGTGCTTCTTCCTGGCGGTCCAGGCGCAGCATCGAGGCCAGCACGCCGCGCTGGCCGCGCAGGTAGGCACCGATGGCCACGTTCTCCAGCACCGTCATGCGCGACATCAGTCGTACGTGCTGGAAGCTGCGGCTCATGCCCAGCCCGGCGATGTGGCGCGAGCCACGGCCGGTCACTTCATGGCCGCGGAACTGCACGCTGCCCGAGGTCGGCGTATCCACGCCGGAAATCTGGTTGAACAGGGTCGACTTGCCGGCGCCATTGGGGCCGATCAGGGCCAGCACTTCACCGGCCATGACCTTCAGGCTCATGTCGTTGTTGGCCACCAGTCCACCGAACTTGCGGGTGACGTTGCGCACGTCCAGCACCACCTCGTGGGTGGCCGGCATGGCGCGACGCGGCAGCGCCTCGGCCTGGGGATCGATCTGCAGGCGGCGGGTACGCACCGGCACCAGGCGCGCCAGGTAAGGCCAGACGCCATCACGCGAGCGCTGCAGCAGCACCACGATCAGGAGACCGAAGACGATGGTCTCGAAGTTGCCCGAGCGACCCAGCAGCACCGGCAGGATGCCCTGCAACCATTCCTTGAGGACCACGATCAGGGCCGAGCCCAGCACTGCACCCCACACATGGCTGGCACCACCGAGCACGGCCATGAACAGGTAGTCGATGCCGAAGCCCAGGCCGAACGGCGACGGGTTCACGAAGCGCTGCATGTGCACGTACAGCCAGCCCGAGAGTGCTGCCAGCACCGCCGCAATGACGAACACCACAATGCGCATGCGGGCCGTATTGATGCCCATGGCTTCGGCCATGACGATGCCGCCCTTGAGGGCACGGATGGCGCGACCTTCACGCGAATCCAGCAGATTGTTCAGGGCCGCCACGCCCAGCAGCACGGCCACCCAGATCAGGCCGAACATGGCGCGGTCCGAGGCCAGCGGTACACCGAACAGGGCGATGGAGGGGATGCCGGACATGCCGGTCTGCCCCCCCATGCTCTCCAGCGTGCCGAAGATGAAATACAGGCTGATACCCCAGGCGATGGTACCCAGCGGCAGGTAGTGGCCGGACAGCTTGAGCGTGACGCTGCCCACCGCCAGCGCCAGCAGCGCCGTCAGGACCAGGGCCACCACCAGCGCCACCCAGGGCGATTGCATCCACAGCAGCGCATCGGGCAGCGGTAGCACCTTGGCCGACAACGCAGCCGAAATATAGGCACCCAGGCCGACAAAGGCGGCCTGACCGAAGCTGGTCAGGCCGGCCACGCCGGTCAGCAGCACCAGTCCCAGCACCACCAGCGAGGCCAGACCGATGTTGTTGAGCAGGGTCATGTAGAACGGTGGCAGTACGAACGGCGCCACTGCCATCAGGACCACGAAGATCGCCAGTGCGGCCCTGGAAGAGAGGCGGGAGGAAGTCGCTTTCATTCTTCTTCCTCCACATGACGGGTGGAGAGGGAACGCCATAACAGGATGGGGATGATCAGCACGAAGACGATGATTTCCTTGTAGGCGCTGGCCCAGAAGGTGGAGAAGGATTCGATCAGGCCGATGGCCAGCGCGCCCACCGCGGCGACCGGATAGCTGACCAGTCCACCGATGATGGAACCGACGAAGCCCTTGAGGCTGATCAGGAAACCGGAGTCATAGTAGATCGTGGTGATGGGCGCGATCAGCACGCCCGACATCACCCCGATCAAGGAGGCCAGCAGGAACATGGCCTTGCCGGCGAAGACCGGCGAGATGCCCATGAGCCGCGCGCCCATGCGATTGAGGGCGGCGGCGCGCAGGGCCTTGCCATACAGGGTGCGTTCGAACATCAGGAACAGGCCCACGATCAGCAGCAGCGACACGCAGATCACCCACAGCGCCTGGCTGGAGAAACGGAAGCTGCCGACCTCCAGCGCGGCCTCGGTGAAGGGCGCGGTACGCGCGCCCTCGGGGCCGAACACCAGCAGCGCCACGCCCACCAGCGCCACGTGCACGGCGATGGAGACGATCAGCAATACCAGCGGCGAGGCGCTGGCAATGGGCTGGAAGGCCATGCGGTACATCAGCGGCCCCATCGGTACCAGCAGCAGCAGGGTCATCAGGACCTGTACCAGCATGGGCATGGTGGTGAAGTTGACCGACAGCGCCACGCCGGCCACCACGGCCGCATAGACCAGCTTGGCCGGCAGCCACAGGCTGGGGCGACGACGGCTGCTGCGCCACATGTCGTACAGATCGAAGACACAGGCACCCAGGCACATGGCCACCAGCAGCCAGGCCACCGTCAGCGGTTGGCCGTTCTGCATCATGCCCATGGTGAGCGCACCAAAGGAGACGAATTCGCCCTGCGGTATCAGCAGGATGCGGGTGACGGTGAAGACCAGGACGATGGACAGCGCCAGCAGCGCATAGATGGCGCCGTTGGTGATGCCGTCCTGTCCCAGGAGCGCCACGATTTGGAGATTCATTGCGACTTCCTTGTGGAGCCGGCGCGCTGCGATCCAGCCAGCAACGACGCGCCAGGTTCGGGATACGTGTGGAGGTGGAGAACTCCGCCAGCCGCACTGACAAAGCTCAGTGCACCTGGCGAAATGAGTACATCTTTTTCTTTGAAACCATTTGCTGATCCATCTCACCACCGTTCGGACTGAGTAGGCCCTTTGAGGGCCGTATCGAGGGCGTGCCGACGGCGATGCCGACAGTCCCTGCCCCTGTCCCCTGCCCCCCCCGGCAGGCGGGCCTTCGATACGCGGCGTTGCCGCTACTCAGGACGAACGGTCAGGTGATGCGCAAAAACCTTCAGGGCCGTCTCCTATTTCAACAGGGTCCAGTTGCCGCCCTTGACGGTGATCAGCTCGCGGCCGCGTTCGTCGAAGCCGCTATGGTCGGCCGGGCTCATGTTGTAGACGCCCTGGGTACCCACCACTTCCTTGGTGTTTTCCAGTGCATCACGCAGGGCGGCGCGGAATTCCTTGCTGCCCGGCTTGGCCTTCTTGGCGGCGACGGGGATGGCTTTTTCCAGCAGCAGGCCGGCGTCATAGACGTTGGCACCGAAGGTGGCGGGCACCGTGTTGTACATCTTCTTGTAGGCCTCGATGTACTCGGTGGCGACCTTCTTGGACGGGTTGCTGTCGGCGATCTCCGGCAGCACCAGCATCAGGCTGGCGGCGAGGATGGTGCCTTCCACCTTGTTCTTGCCCAGTTGCAGGAAGGCCGGCAGCGCCGCGCCGTGGGTCTGGTACAGCTTGCCCTTGTAGCCCTGGTCGAACAGCGTGGTCTGCGGCAGCACGGTGGCGGCGCCCGGGGCGGCCACCAGCACGGCATCCGGATTGGCGGCGATGATCTTCAGGGTCTGCGCGGTCACCGAGGTGTCGGTGCGCTGGTAGCGCTCGTTGGCGACGATCTTGATGCCGTTCTTGCCGGCCAGTTCGGTGAAGACCTTGGCCCAGTTCTCGCCGAAGGGATCGTTGACGGCGATGAAGCCGGCGGTCTTGACCTTGGTCTTGACCATCTGGTCCACCAGGGCCTTGGCGATCAGGTCATCGTTCTGGGTGGTCTTGAAGACCCACTTCTTCGGTTCGGTCATCGGCAGCACCACGGCGGCCGTGCCGACCGGCGCCAGCATCGGCACCCCGGCTTCGGCGACAAACGAGATCACGCCCATGGCATTGGGCGAACCGCTGGGGCCGATGATGGCATCGACGTTGTATTCGGAAATGAGCTTCTTGATTTCGGTGACCGACTTGGTCGGATCACTGGCATCGTCCAGCGAGATGTACTCGACCTTGAGGTCGCCGATCTTGGTGGGCAGCAGCGGCACCGTGTTCTTCTGCGGAATACCCACCAGCGAGACCGGCCCGGTGGAGGAGGTCACGACCCCGATCTTGACCTGTGCGAAAGCGGGATTGCCGGCGAGGCTGGCGATGGTACCGAAGGCGGCCAGCGCGGCCGTGGCAATCAAGCGTTTGTGCAGCATGTGTTTCTCCCTTGGTGGTTGAGATGATGGCGGGCTTCCCCACTCCGCCATCGATCTGAGGACAGCAATGTGACATCAAAGCAGGGACGACGTCTGTCAACGCATGTACAGACCGCCGTTGATATCGAGGCAGGCACCGGTGGCCGACCCGGCTTCGGGCGAGGCCAGCAGCAGCACCGCATCGGCTATGAAATCCGGTTCGCCCAGGCTCTTGACCGGGATGGTGGCGATGGTCGCAGCCAGTTTGTCGGCCGGGACGATTTCACGCACGATGGGCAGGTCCAGCGGACCAGGCGAGATGGCGTTCACCGTCACGCCAGCCCCGGCCAGCTCGCGTGCAAACACCTTGGTCAGCGTGAGCACGGCGCCCTTGGCGGCCGCATAGTGCGCGCCGGTGGCGGTGCCGCCGTTCTGCCCGGCCAGCGAGGCGATGTTGATGATGCGACCGTAGCCACGCTCGGCGAAGCGCTTGCCGAACACCTGGCATGCAAGAAATGTGCCCTTCATGTTGATGGCGGTGACCTCATCCCACTCCTCGGGAGTGATCTCCATCAGTGCCGCCACGCGCGAGCGGCCGGCATTGTTGACCAGCACCGCCGCGCCGCCCCAGCGCAATTCGATGGCGTCGCAGGCAGCGATGAAGTCGGGCTTGCGCCGCACGTCCAGCGCCAGCGGCATGGCCGTGGCGCCGCTGGCGTCCAGGCTGGCGGCCACGGCCGAGACGTGCTCCAGGTCGATATCCGACAGCGCCACCTTGTAGCCGGCGGCGTGCATCTTGCGGGCGATGCTTTCACCGAGGCCGCGCGCGGCACCGGTGACCAGGGCAATCTTCTTGTCCATGCTCAGGCGCCCTGGATGATCAGTGCACGGCCGACGCGGGCTTCGATCTTGCCGTACTTCCAGAGGCGATGTTCACCCACCATGGTGGTGCGGAACAGGTTGCAGGCGGCCACCACCGTATCCAGGTCGGCCACATCGGCCATGATGTAGAAGGTCCAGGGCGCGTCGTCGGACTTGCCGACCATGAGGCGGTCGTCATCCATGGTGCCCAGGACCTTGATGCCCTCCATGGTGGCCAGCGCGGTCATCATCTGGCCATAGGCTTGCCAGACCGGACCGGTATCGGTGGCGGGCAGGTCGAAGAAGTTCTGCGTCACGCCGACGCAGAAGAGGACGCGCAGCGGTTCTTTATCATTGCTTGGGATTTGGCTCATGGAGGCTCCGGGCTGAAAACTTGGCGATCAAAAAATGGCGTGTACGTAACAGGGAACAGGGGCAAGGGTGGGCTTCACAGGAAACCCGGCATCGGCGGCACGCCCAGCGTGACCGCACCGGCACCGTCATAGATGCCCTCGCCCAGGAAGGCGTGCTGCTTCACCACGGCAGCGTCGCGCAGGTAACGCTGCAAGGGATGGTTGCTGTAGATGGCGGTGGTCCCTGCCAGACCGAACATGGCTTGCACCACCTCGTTGCCGACCTTGGCGATCTCTACTGCGGTCAGGCGCAGCAGGCTCACCTGTTCGGGCGTGACGGGGTTGCCGGCGAGGATGGATTCCCACACCTCGCTGGTGGCGTCATACAAGAAGGCGCGCGCCGAACGCAGCCTGGCTTCGGCCTTGGCCACCTCGATGCGCACATACGAACGGTCGGCCAGCTTGGGCGCGCCGGTGATGGCCACGCGGCCACCGGACATCTGGTTGATTTCGTCGATGGCGGCACGGCCCACGCCGAGGTTGACCACTGCCAACACCTGCGCGGCATAAGCGATGGTGGGATAGCGGTACAGCGGCTCATCGATGGTAGGCACGCCGCCACGGATGAAGGTCCACTCTTCCGGCACGAATTGCTGGCTGACCTTGAGGTCGTGGCTGCCGGTGCCGAGCAGGCCCATGACGTCCCAGTTGTCGACGATCTCGACCTGGTCCGGCGGCAGCACCGCGGTGCGCGGCTTGGAGCCGGCCTGGCCGGGGACGGCCGCGCCGATGCCCACGCCCAGCATGTCGGCGCCCTTGCTGCCGCTGGCGAACTTCCAGGTGCCGTTGACCATCCAGCCGCCTTCGACCTGGGTCGCCGGCTGGATCGGGAACAGGCCACCGGCAAAGGTCAGGTCGGGGCTGTTGGCGTAGAGCTTGGCCTGGGTGTCCTTGGGAAGGGCCGCCAGATAGACCGAGGCCGAGCCGAAGCTGGCGACCCAGCCGACCGAGCCATCAGCTTCGGAAATACGTTCCACCAACTGCAGGAAGGCCATCGGCGACATGCCGCTGCCACCGAAGCATTGCGGGGTGGCGGCGCGATAGACACCGACCTTCTTCAACTGCGCGATGAAATCCTTGGGCACGAAACGCTGGGCCGCGAACTCATCGCGGCGTGCGCGGATCTCCGCCAGCAGCGGCGTGAGCGCATCTTCTTCACGGGCCGCCAGCGCGGCCGGTTTCTCCATCACGGACATTGCATTCTCCAGGTGGCTTGCATCAGAATGAAGTCGAGTGTAGGGAGCGGCGTTTCCCGGTTCAATCGGGACCGCTGCAGCTTTTTTAGGGGATGAGGAGAAGGCCGCTAAAGAAAACCCCTAGAGATCACCCCCGATGACCAGCGAGAGACCGATGCCAGACCACCCTGCTCCCATGCCACAGGACGGCGCACAAGACAGCGCACAGGACGACGCCATCCGCTTCGGCCTGGATGACTTCCGTCGCATGATGGATGCGCTGCCCATGTGCATCATCCTGCACGACGCCCAGACCAAGTCCATCCTCTGGGCCAATCCCTCGGCCTGCAAGGTGCTCGGATTCACCCTGGAAGAGCTGCTGCCGCTGAAGGCGCCGGACATGAGCCGCCAGTCGCACGAATACCGCCGCGAGATCGGCCGCAAGTGGCTGCACGATGCCGTGCTCCACGGCAGCAATATGGTCGAGTGGTGCTATCGCGCCAAGAACGGTGACGAGATCATGTCGGAGGCCATCGCCACCCTGGTGCCGCTGAACGAGCGTGACGTGATCATGGTGCAGTTCCGCGATATCGCCCGCGAGGAACAGATACGGCGCGAGATGAAGAAGCTGGAGAGCCGTCTCAAGGAATTCATGCAGGATTCCGACGAGGGCGTGGCGGTGCTGCGCGCCGATGGTGGCATCGAATACCTGAGCGATGCCGGGCGCAAGCTGCTGGGGGTGCGACCGGGCCAGAACCCGCCCAAGAATTTTGTCGAGCAGTGCCTGCCGGAATCGCGCGATGAACTGCTGGAACTGCTGACCCTGGCGCTGCCGGACGCGATCAGCTTCCCGTTGCGCTACCAGGTGGCGCGCAAGGATGGGCTGGTGCGCTGGCACCATGCGGTCTGCCGCTATATCGAGATCGAGAACGACCTCAAGGGCCATCTGCTGCACTTCCGCGACATTACCGAGCAGGTCGAGGCCGAGGAGGCGCGGCGGCGCGACCAGGCCGCCCTGGAATCCCTGGCCCGCCACAATGCCATGGGCGAGATGGCCACCGCGATTGCCCACGAACTGTCGCAGCCGCTGGCGGCGATCCGCAACTTCCTCGAAGGTTCGGTACTGCGCCTGCAGCAGAACGAGGCCCTGCGCCCGCATGCAGGGCAGATCGTCTGGGGCCTGGAGAGCGCCGGCCGCCAGGTCGATCATGCCGCCACCATCATCAAGAGCGTGCGCGAATACGTAGTTCGGCTGGAACAGAGCGAAGCCCTGATCGACCTCAACGCGGTGCTGGAGGAAGTACGCTGGTTCATCGAGATGAAGGCCGCCGAGGGCAAGGTGCATCTGCAATTCGCGCCCTGCGAGGAGCCGCTGATGGTCAGCTGCGAAAAGGTCCTGATCGGCCAGGTGGTCCTGAACCTGGCCTTCAATGCCATCGAAGAAATGGTCGAGTTTCCGGAAGGTGCCAGGCACGTGCGCATCAGTACCCGGCGCAGCGCCGGCAATGCGCTGCTGACGGTGGCCGACGAAGGGCGTGGCATCGATGCCGGCCATCGGGAGCGGCTGTTCGATGGCTTCTTCTCCTCCAAGGTCAGCGGCAATGGCATCGGCCTGGCGTTGTGCAAGAACATCATCGCCCGCCATCGCGGTGATATCTGGGCGCAGCCCGGGGAAGTCGATGGCGAAGTGCGCGGGACGCGCTTCTGTTTCACGCTTCCGTTGGCCGAACACCACAACTAAAGATTCCTTTACGCCCTTCCCCCGACGCGCCGCATTGGTGATCGGGCGCACTCGCATGGGGAGGTCATGCATGAATCGGCCATGAAAGCGGTATTTCATGCACCGGATTCGAGAGTACACCGCTTATCGGAGCCATGCATGAATCGGGCTTATTCCATCTATCCGGCGCATCAATTTGATCTCGCGCAAAAGCGCTTCCTATGATGGGGGCACATGACGAAATGTCATGCACTCCACCGGTCCTCGTTCAGGGACGAGACCGCGACATCACACAGCAACACCACAGGGAGCCTTGTCACATGAAGAAGAAACTACTGGTCGCCGCCATGCTCGCGGCCGGCACGGGGATGGCGCATGCGCAGAGCAGCGTCTCCATCTACGGCCTGATCGATCTGGGTCTGACCTATTACTCCAACGCGGTCAAGACCGGCGGCGGTGGCGCTTCGCTGCTGCGCATGGATAGCGGCATCGCCCAAGGCAGCCGCATCGGCTTCAAGGGGACCGAAGACCTGGGTGGTGGCCTCAACGCCTTCTTCACCCTGGAAACCGGCTTCGGCGCCGATGACGGCAGCCTGGGCCAGGGCGGCCTGCTGTTCGGTCGTCAATCCTTCGTCGGCCTGGGCAGCAAGGACTGGGGCTCGGTCAGCGTGGGTCGCCAATACGACTTCATGGCCAACCTCGGCGGCCAGTACGCCATGGGCGCACTGTCGCCGGCCGGTTCCTTCGGCTGGGGCCTGCACGCCGATGCGGCGCACGGCACGGCATTGAACAACCACATCTATGCCGGTGACCGCACCAACAACTCGATCAAGTACAACAGCGCCAAGTTCAGCGGCTTCAGCTTCGGTGCCATGTACGGCTTCGGCGAAGTGGCTGGCGACAACACCGCCAACCGCACCCTGAGCGCCACCGGCCAGTACGACAACGGCCCCTTCAGCAGCGCCCTGTCCTACACCGATATCAAGAACGCCACCGGCACCGCCTCGACCCGCATGTACGGTCTCGGCGCGCGCTACCAGATCGGCGCCTTCACGCCCTTCGGCGTGATCACCCAGGTCAAGAACACCGGCACCAATGCCAAGGCCACCACCTATGAACTGGGTACGGTCTATGCATTGACGGCGCTGTGGGACCTGGCGGCTGCCTACCAGTTCCAGAAACGCAACCAGGGCGTGGGCAATGCCCAGGCGCTGGTGGCCACGGTCGACTACAAGATCTCCAAGCGTACCGACCTGTACCTGGGCGCCGTGTATGACCGCGACAAGGGCTACAACGCCTATCCGGTCTTCGGCGGCGGCATCCAGTCCTCGACCGGCAACCAGACCGGCGTGCGACTGGGCATGCGTCATCGCTTCTGAGTCACGCCACGCGATCGATGGCTTGAGGAAGGGAGGGCCGCTGCCGACATCCGGCGGTCCTCCCGCACGCAGGAGAGAACGGCCCGTCGCTCTGGCGGGCCTTCTGCATTACGGCGTTATGCCGAGGTATCCGAGGTATCGGCAGCTTCAGCTGCTGCGGCCGTAGCTCTGCAGCATGTCGATGACGATCTGGCGCAGCCAGCCGTTGCCGGCATCGGCATCGAAGGCCTGGTGCCAGTGCAGGGTGATGTCCACGGTGGGCAGTTTCACCGGCAGTTCGTAGGAGAGGAAGACGTCCGGATGTTCGCTATGGAACAGCTTGGCGATGCGCGCCGGCACGGTGGCCACCAGATCGGATTTGCCGAGGATGCGCGGCAGCACCGTGAAGTGCGGAATGGACAGGTTGATCTTGCGCTGCACGCCCAGCGTGCGGAAGGAATTCTCGACCTGATGGTGGCTGCTTTCGGCCGACTCCACCAGCACGTGCGAGAGCGCCAGGAATTCGTCCAGCTCCAGATGATCGCGTGCGGGCAGCCCTTCACGCCGACGCATCATGCAGACATAGGTTTCGCGGAATAGCAGTTCATGGCAGGTCACCGCCTTCAGGGCCGGCAGGTTGCCGAAGGCGAAGTCGAGCTGGCCGGTACGCAGTGCCTCTTCCAGATGGGCCGGGGGCACCTGCTCCACCTGCAGCCGGGTATGCGGTGCCTGGGCCGTCAACAGTTCGCACAGTTGCGGCAGGAACATCATCTCGGCGACGTCGGTCATGGAGGCGCGAAACACCCGGGTGCTGGCAGCGGGATCGAAGCGCTCGGTATAACGCAGCGCATCCTGCACCGCCTGCAGGGCGCGATTGATGGGCTTGGACAGCTCCACCGCGGCCGGGGTGGGTTGCATGCCCTCCTTGGTGCGGATGAACAGCGGGTCATCGAAGATCTGCCGCAGCCGCCCCAGCGCATAGCTCACGGCCGGCTGCGACAGGTGCAGGCGATTGCCGGCCAGGGTCAGGCTGCGCTCATCGGCGATCGCCTGGAAGACCCGCAGCAGGTTCAGGTCCATGTTGTTGAAGGTGGCCATGGCAGTCTCCGGTGTAGCCCGTGAGGGCAGAAAAACGCGAATGAACGTGCAGTGGCAGGCGACCGACAAATATCCATGCCACTTATGTGAAAAATATTTTACATCAATTTGATCTATTTTAAGGCGACTTTTAAAATGCATCGCATCAGCCAAGGAAACCGCCTGCATCCAGCGCCCGACGACCATCGTCAGCCTGCACGGCACCATTTGAATGGATGCACCATGACACCTCAGCCAGCCGCTTTCCAGCCTGCTTCCCAACCCGCATGCCAGCCCCTGCGCAAGCGCACCGGCAACGCCGCCCTGGCAGCCCTCCAGCACCAGGCTGCCATCGCCTGCCTGGGAGCGGCGGGATGAGCGAGCGCACCGTACCCGGCACCGGCCACGCCCTGCTCTCGCGCTTTCATCTGGGCGGCAGCGGCCCCACGGTCGCCATCAAGGATTGCATCGACATCGCCGGCCAGCCCACCTGTGGCGGCAGTGCCGCCCTGGCCGACGCACCGCCGGCGGCGCGCCACGCCGAGGTCGTGCAGCGACTGCTGGACGACGGCTGGCAGATCACCGCCCGCGCCAACATGCACGAACTGGCCTATGGCATGACCGGCATCAATGACTGGAACGGCACAGCGGTCAATCCGCAGGATGCGACCCGCATGACCGGTGGTTCTTCCAGCGGTTCGGCCTCGGCGGTCGGCGCCGGCTTGGTGGACCTGTCCATCGGTAGCGACACCGGTGGCTCGATCCGCCTGCCCGCTGCCTGCTGCGGCGTGACCGGATTCAAACCCAGCTTCGGCCGCGTCAGCCGCACCGGCGCCTATCCCGCCCGCAGCACCCTGGATTGCGTGGGACCGTTTGCCCGCAGCATGGACCTGATCATCAGCGCCATGGCCAGCATCACCCCCGACTTCGACCGCAACGCAGCACAGGCACCGGCCGCCGATGCCCGCGTGAGACTGGTGACGGTACAGGCCGATGCCGACATCGCCGCCGCCGTGCAGGCCGCCTTTGCCGCCAGCGGCTGGCGCGGCACGCCCTGGACGTCGCAGCATATGCAGGCCGCCTTCGAGGCCGGCATGACCCTCATCAACCGCGAGACCCATGCCGCCTTCGGCCATCTTCTGGGCCGGGGCAAGCTGGGGGCGGACATCGAGAAACGCCTGTCGGCCGCCGCCACCACCAGCGATGCCGCAGTGGCCCATGCCGAAGAAGTGCGCGCCGCCTTCAGCGCCGAAGTCGACGCCGCCCTGGCCGATGCCGACGCCCTGCTGCTGCCCACCCTGCCGGCCCTGCCACCGACGCTGGAGGCCATTGCGCAAGGTGCCTCGGTGCTGACGCTGTCCTCCCTGGTGCGCCCGTTCAACCTGTCCGGCCATCCGGCACTGACGATTCCCGTCCCGATTGCCGGCAGCCCGCTCAAGGCCGGCCTGCAACTGGTCGGCCGCAAGGGCGAGGACGAACGCATCTGCGCCCTCGGCCTGCACCTGGAACAGGTACTGCGACGACACGTCACCCCATGAACACACCATGAGCAGCAAGACCCGCGCCCGCGACGATCAACACCGACAACGACTGCAAGCAAGCCACTGGAGAACGCAATGAACGCACCACTACGCTTCCACCCGCGCAAGACCGAGTCATCCCATGCCGATCTGGTACAGGATGCGATGGTCGATCCGGCGCTCTATACGGACCCCGCCATCTTCGAAGCCGAGATGGACAAGATCTTCTACAAGACCTGGATCTGGGTCGGCCATGAAAGCGAGATCAAGAACCCGGGCGACTTCAAGACCGCACAGATCGGCCGCCAGCCGGTGATCGTGGTGCGCGACAAGACCGGCAAGATCAACGTGCTGGAAAACCGCTGCCGCCATCGCGGCGCCACCGTCTGCGAAAAGCACAAGGGCAATGCCACCGGCTTCACCTGCCCCTATCACAGCTGGTCCTATGCCCTGGACGGCAAGCTGCGCGGCCTGCCCTATCCGGAAGGCTATGAAGACGTCATCGAGAAGGCCGACCTGCCGCTGCAGAGCCTGCGCGTGGACAGCTACAACGGCATGATCTTCGCCTCCTTCAACCAGGAAGTGGAACCGCTGTCGGACTTCCTGGGCCATGCCAAGAAGTGGATCGACCTGTTCATGAAGCAGGGCGCCGGCTTCCCCATCAAGGTGCAGGGCGAGCACAAGTTCAGCTTCAAGGGCAACTGGAAGATCCAGCTGGAAAACACCACCGACGGCTATCACTTCCCGGTGGTGCACAAGACCTTCCTGTCCTCGGTGGATGAAGAAACTTCCGAGATGCTCTCCTTCATGACCGACGACCAGTCCATCACCCGCTCGCTGGGCAATGGCCACAGCGTCATGATCATGGTGCCGGAACACGTGGACCTGGATGTCGACGATGGCAGCGAACAGCTGCAGGAGCGCTTCGCCCATGTCGTCGAGGAACTGTCCAAGACCATGCCGCCGGAACAGGTGCGTCGCATCGTGCGTTCGCTGCACGGCGCCGGCTTCAACCTGAATCTGTTCCCCAATGTGGCGATGTCGATGTCCTTCTTCCGCGTGCTGCATCCGGTGTCGGTGGGCGAGACCCAGATCCGTCACGTGGCCCTGGGCATGGATGGCGGCCCCGAGATTGCCAACCGCGAACGCCTGCGCATCCACGAACACTTCCAGGGACCGTTCGGCTTCGGCAGCCCCGACGACGCCGAAGCCTGGGAGCGCGTGCAGACCGGCTCTTACGCGGGTCGCAATGCACCGATCCTGGTCAACCGCGGCCTGAACCGCGAATGGGTGGACGACAACGGCGACAAGGTGTCGCACTCGACCGATGAAACCGGCATGCGCGAAGCCTATGCCATGTGGAAAAAGATGATGGAGAAGTGATCAACATGAGCCAACAAGACAACCTGCAAGGCATCCCCGCGCAAATGGCCCGGGCCATCGCCTTCATCTGGAAAGAGGCCGAACTGCTGGACCGCAAGGACTACGCCACGTGGGAGACCCTGTGGACCGACGACGGCTACTACGTGGTGCCGATCGACCAGGAGACCACCGATTTCGCGGCCACGCTGAACTACGCCTACGACAATGCCCACATGCGCAAGATCCGTATCGAGCGCCTGACCTCGGGCCACGCGATGTCGGCGGTGGATGCGGCCGCCACCGTGCGCACGGTCTCGCGCTTCGTGCCGGTGCACCTGTCGGACGAGCTGGTGGAAATCACCTCGGCGCAGGTGCTGGTGGGCTACAAGCGCCAGCAACACACCATGTTCGTGGCCAATGTCACGCACCGGCTGCGCTTCACGCCCCAGGGACCGAAGATCGAGCAGAAGGTGATCCGCCTGATCAACTCGATGGACAGCCTCAATGCCCTGGGCTTCCTCCTGTAAATCCGGGTAGGCATCGCATATCGCATATTGCACATCGTCTCCAGGTAACCGAGTATTGGCACTGAAACATGAAACTGATCGTTGACCGTCTCACCGATGAAACCGGTGATATCCGTTCCTTCCGCCTGGTGCGTGCCGATGGCGCCCCGCTGCCGTCCTACGAGCCGGGGGCCCACATCGACATCACCGGGCCGACCGGGATCATGCGCCAATACTCGCTGTGCGGCCCCCTAGAAGACCAGTGCGGCTACACCATCGCCGTCAAGCGCGAGCCGGCATCACGGGGTGGTTCGGCCGCCCTGCACGATGCCGTGCAAGTGGGCATGGAACTGGAAGTGGGTACGCCGCGCAACCTCTTCGCGCTGGACGCCGGCGCCCCCGAACACCTGCTCTTCGGCGCCGGCATCGGCGTCACCCCCCTGCTGGCGATGGCCTATCGCCTGTGGGCAGAACAACAGCCCTTCACCCTGCACTACTTCGTGCGCGCCCGTGAACATGCGGCCTTCGCCGATCTGCTGGAGACCGCACCGTTTGCGGCACGCGTGCGCTTCCACTACGCGGTCATGCCGGCGCAGATGGAGCACTACCTCAAGGCCTGCCTGGACGCCGGCAGCCCGCAAGCCCACGTCTACACCTGCGGCCCGGCACCCTTCATGGACGCGGTGGTCAAGTGCGCCGCCGCCAGCCGCAGCGACGACGCGATCCACCTGGAGCACTTCCAGGCGGTTGCGGCGCCTGCATCCGGCACCGCTTCGGCTGGCGGTGGCGATGGCGCCTTCGAGGTGAAGCTGGCCAGCTCGGGCAAGGTGGTGCAGATTCCGGTGGGCATCCCCATCGTCGACATCCTGGCGCGCGAAGGTATCAGCATCGATACCTCCTGCCGCGAAGGCATCTGCGGAACCTGCGTGGTGCCGCTGCTGGAGGGAGAACCGGATCACCGTGACAATTGCCTCTCCAAGAAGGAGAAGGCGGCTAATGACCAGATCTGTACCTGCGTCTCACGCGCCAAGTCGGGAATGCTGGTGCTCGACCTTTGAGACGGAACTAGGGCTGTGAACAGGCCCTAACACCACCTCCCCCCGTTCGGACTGAGTAGCGGCAGCGCCGCGTATCGAAGGCATAGAGGTAGCCGCGCCTTCGATACGCCGCTGCACGGCTACTCAGTCCGAACGGTTTTCTTATGGTTTCCGGAAAAACGCATGCCGAAGAGAAGGCCGCCAACGACCAGATCTGCACCTGCGTCTCACGCGCCAAATCGGGAATGCCGGTGCTCGACCTTTGAGACGGGACTAGGGCCGTGAACAGGCCCTAACACCACCTCCCCCCGTTCGGACTGAGTAGCGGCAGCGCCGCGTATCGAAGGCATAGAGGTAGCCGCGCCTTCGATACGCCGCTGCGCGGCTACTCAGTCCGAACGGTTTTCTTATGGTTTCCGGAAAAACGCATGCCGAAGAGAAGGCTACCAACGACCAGATCTGTACCTGCGTCTCACGCGCCAAATCGGGAATGCTGGTGCTCGACCTTTGAGACGGAACTAGGGCTGTGAACAGGCCCTAACACCTCCTCCACCCGTTCGGACTGAGTAGCGGCTGCGCCGCGTATCGAAGACGCAGAGGTAGTCGTGCCTTCGATACGCCGCTACGCGGCTACTCAGTCCGAACGGTTTTCTTATGGTTTCCGGCAAAACGCATGCCGCAGAGAAGGCTACCAACGACCAGATCTGTACCTGCGTCTCACGCGCCAAATCGGGAATGTTGGTGCTCGACCTTTGAGACGGGGCTAGGGCTGTGAACAGGCCCTAACACCACCTCCACCCGTTCGGACTGAGTAGCGGCAGCGCCGCGTATCGAAGACGCAGAGGTAGCCGCGCCTTCGATACGCCGCCGCGCGGCTACTCAGTCCGAACGGTTTTCTTTTGGTTTCCGGAAAAACGAATGCCGAAGAGAAGGCTACCAACGACCAGATCTGTACCTGCGTCTCACGCGCCAAATCGGGAATGCTGGTGCTCGACCTTTGAGACGGGACCAGGGCTGTGAACAGGCCCTAACACCACCTCCACCCGTTCGGACTGAGTAGCGGCTACGCCGCGTATCGAAGACGCAGAGGTAGCCGCGCCTTCGATACGCCGCTGCGCGGCTACTCAGTCCGAACGGTTTTTCATGGTCCCCGGAAAGAAAAATGCCGTCCGGTATGAACACGGACGGCATCATTTCGTGGGCGGAGACAAAAAGACGGGCCTACAAGGCCGTGCGCTTGACCTTGTGGAACAGCCGGTTGAAATAGATCAGGCTGTCCTTCTTTTCATTGACCTTGACCTCGGCCAGCTCGACGAACATCACCGAGTGGGTGCCAACCTCCTTGAACTCGCGGATGCGGCCCTGCAGCTTCACCAGCGCATCGGCCAGCACCGGCTGGCCCAGTTCGCCCTGCTCTTCCCAGATGTCCCAGGCGAAGCGCTCCTCCATCGGTACCTTGGTCGCGCCCGAGAAATGCATGGCCAGTTGTTCCAGCTCATCCGAGAGCACGTTCACGCACAGCCGGCCGTTCTTCCTGAAGACCTCATGCATGGCGCTGCCGCGGTTGATGCAGACCAGGATGGTCGGTGGCGTGTCGGTGACCGAGCAGACCGCGCTGGCAGTGATGCCGCAACGGCCCCCCTCGCCATCGGTGGTGATGATGGAGACCGCTGCCGGTAGATGCGCCATGGCATTGCGGAATTCCAGTTGCTCCGGCGCAAGCGCGGGACGGGTCGCCGCCGTCGGTGCGGACGTGGATGCAGATGCAGATGCGGATGGGGTCGAATGTTCTTGTTGGACAGCATTGGCGCTCATGGAAACTCCCTGGTTTGCACGCCGATGATGCACGGCGCTCTATGACAGCAGGTTAAGACATGCCCCGGTTGCACACAATTCGTGCCACATGCCCGCGCCACAGGGGATTGCGGCTAAGCATCTAGGTAAAAATACCTAGATCGCCACCCTGGAGGGGGTGTTAAAGTGTCGCTGATCCCAAGAATTTCAGGCCTGTTTTTTGCATAAGTCAAAGCGTGCTGTTTTGATTTGTGCCGACCAGCCCAGCAAGAAATCGAGAGGGTCGGAAATAGCGCCGGTGCAAGCCGGCACCATTTTGACGAGACGAGGAGTAATGATGGAAACCAACCCGCCGGTGGTCTACATCGTTGATGATGACGAAGCCGTTCGCACGTCGCTGGCCTGGCTGCTGAGCTCGGTCAATATCCGCACCGAATGCTTCGATGGCCCGGAAGCCTTTCTCAAGGCCTACGACGCCAACAGCCTGTCCTGCCTGATCCTGGATGTGCGCATGCCGGAGATCAGCGGCTTCCAGCTGCAGGATCGCCTGAAGGAAATCGGTGCCGACATTCCCGTGATCTTCGTATCCGGACATGGCGACATTCCCATGTCGGTGCGCGCCTTGCACAATGGCGCCGTCGATTTCCTGGAAAAGCCCTACAACTCCCAGCAGATGCTCGAACGTATCCAGGTCACCCTGAAGAACGTGGCCGGCAACATGCAGGCCCGTGGTCGCCGCCAGCAACTGAAGGCGCGCCTGAAGACGCTGACCGTGCGTGAGCGCGAGATTCTGGAGAAGGTCATCATGGGCCAGTCCAGCAAGCTCATCGCGCGCGACCTCAACATCAGCGTCAAGACGGTGGACGTGCATCGCGCCAGCGTCAAGGACAAGCTGGGCTGCCAGAGTACCGCCACGCTGGTGCGCGACGTGCTGATGGATTTCGGGCCGGAATTTCTCAAGGCGGCCTGAGCCTCCCTGAATGATCTGAACTTGATCTGAACTACCGAGTAAAAGACTCATCGCTGGCGTGAACCCGCCAGCGATGACCATCTTTTGTCAGGCCGCCTGCAGGGCGAAGAAGGCCACTGCGCGTTTCAGTTGCGCCGCCTGGTCTTCCAGCGACTTGGCGGCGGCCGCAGCCTGTTCCACCAGCGCCGCATTCTGCTGGGTCACGCCATCCATCTGGCCCACTGCCTGGTTGACCTGGTGGATGCCTTCGGCCTGTTCGCGGCTGGCGGTGCTGATCTCGCCCACCAGCGCGTGCGTGCCGCGCACGCTGTCCACCACTTCCTGCATGGTCTTGCCGGCTTTCTCCACCAGCTGGCTACCGGCGCCGACCTTCTCCACCGAATCATCGATGAGTTGCTTGATTTCCTTGGCCGCCGAGGCCGAGCGTTGCGCCAGGGCGCGCACTTCCGAGGCCACCACCGCGAAACCGCGTCCCTGCTCGCCGGCGCGAGCCGCTTCCACGGCGGCATTCAAGGCCAGGATATTGGTCTGGAAGGCGATGCCATCGATCACACCGATGATGTCCACGATCTTGCGCGAGGATTCGTTGATGTTGCCCATGGTGGCGATCAGTTCGTCCATCACCACCCCGCCCTGACCGGCGATCGATGCTGCCGAACGCACCAGATTGTCGGCCTGGCCGGCGTTCTCGGAATTGGTACGCACGCTGGAGGTCAGCTGTTCGATGGAGGCGGCAGTCTCTTCCAGCGCACCGGCCTGTTCCTCGGTACGGGCCGAGAGGTCGAGGTTGCCGTTGGCGATTTCACCGGAGGCGATCGCAATGCTGTCGGCGCCATGGCGCACCGTGGACACCACACCGTGCAGGCGCTCGCTCATGCCCTGCAGCGAGGCCACCAGTTGTCCCAGTTCGTCTTGCCCCACGCTCACGGCGCGCGAAGTCAGGTCACCGGCCGCCACGCGCTGCGAGATCGCCAGCGCCGCATGTACAGGTCGGGTGATGCTGCGCGTGAGCAGCACCGCGAAAGCCACGCCGCACAGCAGGATCACCCCTTCCAGCACGGCGATCTGCCATTGGCTGCTGGCCGCATCCTGCTGGATCTGCGCGGAAATGTCGTCGATGCGGGCGCGTTCGAAGTCGAGCAAGGCCCGCATGGCGTTCTGGGTTCCGGTGGCAATGCCCATGTACTGCTGCTGATAGAGCTGCTCCACCTTGGCGGCATCGCCCTGCTTCTTGGCCGCGTAGATTTCATCGCGCACCGTCAGGAACTGCTTGCGGGCGACATTGATGGCGGCGAACAGCTTCTTTTCATCGTCACTGGTCAGGAGTGCTTCGACGTCCTTCAGGGTCTGCGCCGATTCCTTGCTGGACGCGGCCGCTTCCTTGGCGAGGAAGGCCTCAAGTTCAGGATCGCGGCTCTTGACCACCGTGGTGGTGCGCTGGATGGCGATCAGCAGCAAGGTATTCCATTGCGACACCAGGCGTTCGGTGCGCAGCGGCACGTCCATCATCTGTTGGGTCTGCTGGGCCACGGTCTTCAGGCGCCAGATGCCCACCGCCGCCACCAGCATCGAAAATACCAGCACCACGGCAAAGCCTGCACCCAGGCGTGAGCCGATACGTTTGTTCTTGATCATTCTTGTTTCCATCCCTGCGCGTTGTTCTCGGCGCCCCGGATGATGGACCCTCGCTGCGCCCCATCCCAGCCGGCTTGCCCCCTGATGCCGACTTCGCAACACCGTCCCTCTACGGTGCCTGCGTTACTGACATGCAATCGATTCTAGGAGCGCACTGCGTTGCCGACCATATCAAAATTAAGAATCCTGCCATGCCGATACGGCAACGATATGACGCAAAGTGGCGGCCAGCATGAAAGGCATCGGACTGGCCCGTGGCAAGCTTGTCATTCGGATCACGTAAATTCCCCCTCACCCGGCAGCTTCTGCATCACTGCAGCAACGGCAGGGCAAACCTGGGCACAATAGCGGCTCCATCCGATTTCCCAAGGCCCTACCGGCATGATTCCACCAAGCTCCCCCATCGCCGTACTGTTGGCCGCCGGCCGTGGCAGCCGTTTCAACGACCGCGAGGAAAAGCTGCTGCAGCCCTTCGTCCATCACGACGGCCGCCCCGGCATGGTCGCCACCGCCAGCGCAGCAGCGCTGCTGGAAGTCATGCCGGTGGTCGCCGTGGTACAGGGGCCGGGCGTGTTGGCCGATGCCCTGCGCGAGATGGGCTGCACGGTCTGCATGCTGCCCCCGGGCGATCCACGTGAAATGAGCGCATCGCTGCGCCGCGGGCTGCAGCACAGCACGCAGGCATCAGGCTGGCTGATCGCGCTGGCCGACATGCCCCGGGTCCGGCCCGCCACCGTGGCGCGGCTGCGCGACGCCTTGGTCGCCGGTGCGTCCATCGTGGCACCCGTGACGCAAGGTCGGCGCGGCAACCCGGTGGGCTTCGGTTCAGCGCATCTGCCGGCGCTACTGGCCCTGCAGGGCGACCGCGGCGCACGGGGGCTGCTGGACGCGCATCCGGTAACGGAGATCGAGGTGATGGATCAGGGGATCTTTGCCGATATCGATACGCGGGAAGACCTGGAGCGCATGCGCGACCGGCGGGAATGAAGAAGGGACGCCGTAGCGTCCCTAACGTGGTGATGACTTCTCAGACTGCCAGCGGCTGCACCGCCAGTCGCAGACCCATGGCCTTCAGAATTGCGGTCAGACTGCTCAGCGCAGGATTGCCTTTCGGCGACAAGGTGCGATATAGCTGGGTCGGATTCAAATTCGCCTGCTCGGCCACCACCTGCATGCCTCCCACAGCTAGAGCCAACTGACGAAGCACACTCATCAATTCGGCCTGATCGCCATCGGTCAGAATGCTGTTGATGATCTCCAGCGCAAGCGCGGGATCGCTGCGATACAGCTCGGCCATCGCTTCATCATGGGGTCTGCTTCTCATCTGTCCCTCTCCTCTTCCAGTCCTGCCAACAATCCACCGCTCGCGCGATATCCATTTGCTGAGTCCGTTTATCTCCACCGCACAACAACAGGACAAGCTTGCGGCCAGCGCGTCCGTAGTACACCCGGTAACCCGGACCGATATCCACACGCAATTCCCATACGCCGTCTCTACAGAACCGGTGGTCGCCGAAATTGCCCCGCTCCAGACGACCGATTCGCCGCATGATCGCAATCCGTGCCTGCGCATCACGCAGGCGAACCAGCCAGCCGAGGTAGAGGTCATCCTGAGCGGGAGTCGTGAGGTAGTGCTCAACGTCGTAGAGCGCCATATTCGTTTATAAACGAATACAAGTCAACTGATTGCGCATCAGCCTTTTGCAACCAGACTTCTCTCGCAGTGCGATCGTGCCCACGAAAAGAAGCGACAGCCGCGTACTGCACTCGGTGATCTCTCGAAACATGATCTGCCCCTCTACTTTCGGAAAAGCGCAAAGCGTAGCCGGCAAATCCCCTGAGATCACAACCGCTACTGAATACCCATGCCTTCTTCCAAAAATATCGACGAGCCATCCCATGACGGCGAAGCAGGACGAAAAAAAGCCACCGCACGCAGCGGTGGCTCCCTCGAAGCAACTGGCTCCGGCGGTACTAGAAACTCATTCCAGCGCCCGATTGCGCGACTCCACATCCACGCACAGGATCGCGACGGCACCGGCGACCAGGAAGGCCGACAGCATCACCAGCGACAGCGTGAAGTGGCTGGCCATGACCGGGGCGATGATGGCCGGGGCGAACAGGCCGCCGAAGCGGGCCACGGCGCCTGCCGTGCCCATGCCGCTGGCGCGCAGGTCGGTCGGGTAGACCTCGGGCGTGAAGGCATACAACGCGGCCCAGGTGCCCAGCAGGGAGAAGCTCAGCAACAGCGTGGAACCGACCACCAGCTTTGGATCGTTGCCCAGGCTGTAGAGCATGCAGCCCACCGCCGACAACAACAGGAAACCGACCAGGGTGGGCTTGCGGCCCCAGCGTTCGACCCCGTAGGCCGACAGCGCATAGCCAGGCAACTGCACCAGCGCCAGGAAGATCAGGAAGATCTGGCCACGCATGAAACCGAAGCCCTCCGAACCCAGCTTGACCGGCAGGTAGACAAACACGCCATAGTAGGCAATCGAGATCAGCCCCCAGGCCAGATACAGCGACAGGCTGCGGCGACGCAGGGCGGCCGAGAACAGCGCGCTCATGGGCTTGCGCTCCACCACTTCAGGCTGCAGCGGCGGAATCGGGGTGCTGCTGCCGTTGACCTTGGCGACCCGCTCCAGTACCTTGCGGGCGGCGTCGGACTTGCCGCTGCGGTTGAGGTACATGGGCGACTCCGGCACGTAGAAGCGCAGCACCACGCCCACCAGCGCCGGCAGGCCGGTGACGAAGAAGATCACGCGCCAGGCATCGTTGCCCCAGCTCACCGCCACCAGTGCCAGCACCGCCAGGCAGATGGTGCCGATGGCCCAGAACGATTCCAGCATCACCAGCCAGCGACCGCGACGGGCGCTGGGCAGGAATTCGGCCATCATGGTGTAGTCCACCGGCAGCGTGCCACCCACGCCGATACCGGTCAGCAGGCGCAGTGCCAGCAGCCAGGTGAAGTCGGGAGCGAAGGCCGAGGCCACGCCGAAACAGGCATCGATCACCACCGCGCACATGAGCACCGGACGACGGCCGATGCGGTCGGCCAGGCGACCGAAGACGAAGGCGCCCAGCAGCATGCCCACGAAGAACATGGTGCCACTCTGCAGTGCCTGCGGCACCGTCAGGCCGAAGGTCTTGGCGATGGTCGGCGCCGAAAAACCGATGGACAACACCTGCATCGCATCGGCCAGCCAGACCAGGCCGAAGATGACGAACAAGCGGTACTGGAACTTACCGACCCCGGCGGCCTGTAGCCCCTTTTCCACTGTCGCGGGTAGCGTGGACATGCAACTCTCCTCAAATGATCGAACCGGCAACCGGTCTTGCCGGCTGCCTGGCTTCCTCACCGGCGCTGTTCACCGGTGACATGAATGATGCAAGAGCCGGGCCATCTTCGCTTTCCCACGAAGCCGGCCCGGCGGTGATTCAGGCGAAACCGCTCAGGCTGCGGCCTTGCTCGGTGAGACCAGCGGCTCGGTGAAGACATCGTAGCCGAAGCACCAGGACGGGTCTTCGTTGGTACGCAGCCAGGTGTTCTCGTGCGAGATGCGCTGGACCTTGCTGGCACGGGTGGCACGGTTGGCTTCGTAGAGGGCGAAGGCGTCGGCGTAGTTGCTCACGCCCACTTCCTTGAAGCAGCGGGCCAGCATGGCGCCATCCTCGATGGCCATGGCCGCGCCCTGCGCCATGTGCGGCTTCATCGGGTGGCAGGCATCGCCCAGCAGCACCAGGCGGCCACGGCTCCACAGCGGCAGCGGGTCGCGCTCCAGCAGCGACCACTTGGTCACTTCCACGGTAGCGTCCACCAGCGCCTGCACGGTCGGGTGCCAGCCACGGAAGGTCTCGCGCATCTCTTCCTTGCTGGAAGGCAGCCAGCGGTCGTTCAGGTCCCACTTCTCGACCGGCACGCCGGTCACGTAATAGAGCTCGTCAGCCTTGCTGGTGACGAAGTAGGTCATCATGTGACGGTCATCGCTCCACCACTTCACGCAGGCATCGAAGGGCAGCATGCCGGCCTTGACCTCGGGGGTGGGGAACACGGCGCGGTGCGCCAGGTAACCGGCGTACTTGGGCGGTTCCACGCCCAGCAGTTCTTCGCGGATGCGGGAGTTGACGCCATCGGCGCCGATGACGATGTCGGCCTCTTCGGTGGTGCCGTCGGCAAAGCTGAGGATGACCACGTTGCCGCGATCCTCGACCTTGGTCAGGCACTTGTCGAAGCTCACGCGATCGCTGGGCAAGGCCTTGATCAGCAGTTCATGGAAATCGCCACGATGCACCGTCAGGTAGGAAGCGCCATAGTGCTTGACGGCGTAGTCGCCCAGAGGAATCTGCGCCAGCACGTCGCCGGTCTCCCAGTGGCGGCTGTACCAGAAGTCGGGACGCGAACCCTGGCGGTTCATCTCATCCTCGATGCCGATGCGACGCAGCACCTTCATCACATTGGGGCCGACGTGGATGCCAGCTCCCAGGCGGGAGAAACCGGGCGCCTGCTCGTAGACGCGCACATTGAAACCTTCCTGCAGCAGCAGCGCCGCCGTAGCGGCACCGCCCAGGCCTGCGCCGACGACGGCGATACGTGGGGAATTGGACACTCTGATCTCCTTGCGAAATAGGTAGGAAGCTGGGTTGAAGCCGGGATAAAAGCGACGACGGAAACGATCCTGATACGTCGAATGAAATACAGTGTACACACTCTATTTTTAAAAGAATAGAGGTTTGATGAAGAGATTTTTCGTGCTGCATTGCAGTGCGAAACATGACCAATTACAGGGCGATAAATGCCAGTTTGGTGCGGAATTCCGGGGAATGGAAGAGAATTGAAGCGGATCTGCCGGGCCGCTTGATTTAAAGCGTACACATCATTTATTGCACAAACATTCGAGGCTTTTTCCGGCCCGGGGCAGGCCGCAGGCGGCAGGCAGCGTCCAGACCCGGCCGCGTCGGCCGGCAGCTCCACCCTGCCGTTCTGGCGGGGCGGCGCTGCCGCCATGGGCCGGCTTGTTGATCGGGAGCACCCCAACCGGAGAAGCACGCCACCCTTATGCAGCGCAACAAACCAGGCGGGAGAGGAAATGACGATCAAGCTACGGCGATCTCGACGCCACCTCCACCCACGCCAGCTGCCCTGCTACACCGACAGGTAAGCCCGTCGCACCTCTTCATCGGCCGCCAGTTGCGCCATGCTGCCCTGGTAACGGATGTGACCGTTCTCCAGCACGTAGGCACGGTCGCTGACCAGCTCGGCGAAGTGCAGGTTCTGCTCCGACAACAGGATGGCCATGCCTTCGCGCTTCAGGGTCATGATCATGTTGGCCATCTGTTCGACGATGACCGGTGCCACCCCTTCCGAGGGCTCGTCCAGCAGCACCAGATAGGGGTTGCCCATGAGCGTGCGCGAGACGGTCAGCATCTGCTGCTCGCCACCACTCATCTGGCCGCCCGGGCGGTCCGGCATTTCACCCAGGTTGGGGAAGAGCTGGAACAGCTTTTCCGGCGTCCACTGGACGGCGCCTTCCCGCGCCGGCTGGCGGCCCACCTCCAGGTTTTCCATCACCGACAGGTCGGAAAAGACGCGCCGGTCCTCAGGCACGAAGCCCATGCCGTCGCGGGCGATCTCGTAGGGACGGGCGCGGCTGATGTCCTTGCCGCGAAAACTGACTTCGCCCTCGGCCCGGTCCAGCAGGCCCATCACCGCCTTCATGGTGGTGGACTTGCCGGCGCCGTTGCGTCCCATCAGGGCGACCACTTCGCCGCGCCCCACTTCCAGGGCGACGTCGAACAGGATGTGGGCGCGCCCATAGAAGGCGTTCAGTCCGCTGACCTTGAGCAGCGGATCGGTCTTGGGGGATACGGTGGCGCTCACGATGGGCTTCCTTCCTTCTCGAATGTCTTGCCGCTGCCGAAATAGACTTCCTGCACCTTGGGATGATTACGGATGGTCTCACCATCGCCCTCGGCGATCAGTTGCCCGCGCGCCAGCACGATCATGCGGTCGGCAAAAGCAAACACCACATCCATGCTGTGCTCGGTGAAGAGCACCGACATGTTCTTTTCCAGCACCAGGCGCTTGGTCAGGGCCATCAGTTCATTGCGCTCCTTGGGCGCCATGCCGGCCGTGGGCTCGTCCATCAGCAACAGGCGCGGCCGGTTGGCCAGGGCGATGGCCAGCTCCACCCGCTTGACGTCGCCATAGGCCAGCACGCCGCAGGGGCGCTGCGCCTGCGCGGCCATGCCGACCTGCTCCAGCAGGGCCATGGCCTCATCGGCAAAGTAGGAGCCCGCCGGACGCCACAGACCGAACAGCTTGCGCTGGCGCGACATCAGCGCCATCTGCACGTTTTCCAGCACGGTCATGGAACTGAAGGTGGCCGATATCTGGAAGGTGCGCCCCACGCCGAGCCGCCAGATGTCACGCGGCTTCATGCCGGCGATGTCGTGACCGTCGAAACGGATGCTGCCGGTCTCGGGCCGGTACTGGCCGTTGAGGATGTTGAAGCAGGTCGACTTGCCGGCGCCATTCGGCCCCAGCAGTGCCAGCAACTGGCCCGGCGGCAGCTCGAAAGAGACGCCGTTGACGGCCTTGTTGCCGCCGAAGGATTTACTGATGTTGTCTACGGTCAGCAGGCTCATGCTGCCTCCTTGCCGATATCGGCTTTCAGTTCCGGGGCCCCACCGCGCCCCTGACGTGCCGGGCCACCGACGAAGCGCTGGAAATAGCCGGCGATACCCGCCGGGAACAGCAGCACCAGCGCCAGGATCACCAGCCCGAGAATGGCGCGCCAGTAATCGGTCTCGCGTGCGATCACATCCTGCAACCAGGTGAAGACCGACGCGCCCACCACCGGCCCCAGCAGGGTCTGCAGGCCGCCCAGCATGACCATCACCAGACCATCGACCGACCGGCTCACGCTGATGGCTTCCGGCGAGATGCTGCCCTTGGAGAAGGCGAACAACACCCCAGCCGCGCCGCAGAATACGCCGGCCAGCGCAAAGGCCAGCCATTGCATGCGCTTGACGTCGATGCCGATGGCGTCCGAACGCAGCACCGAATCGCGGGCGGCGCGCATGGCATAGCCGAAGGGCGCGAACAGCACACGGCGCAACAGCAGCAGGCCGGCCACCGCGCACGCCAGCGCCAGGTAGTAATAGGCCAGCGGCGACGCCAGCCAGGCTGCCGGCCAGACGCCGACCAGCCCGTTGCTGCCGCCGGTGACCTCATCCCATTGATAGATGATGGCCCAGACGATCTGTGCGAAGGCCAGGGTCAGCATGGCCAGGTACACGCCCGACAGGCGCACGCTGAACCAGCCGAACAGCAGCGCGCCCAGCCCGGCCACCAGCGGACCGACCACCAGCGCCAGTTCCATCGGCCAGTGCAGCTTGACCACCAGCATCGCCGCCGCATAGGCACCCAGCCCGAAATAGGCCGCGTGACCGAAGGAATGCATGCCGCCCGGCCCCATGATGAAGTGCAGGCTGGCCGCAAACAGCACGGCGATGAAGATCTCCACCAGCAGCACCGTCAGGTAGGGGAAGCTGTGCGACAGCAAGGGTGCTGCCAGCAACAGCGCCACGGCGGCCCAGGCCAGCTTGCGCACGCCGGCGCCGGCCGGGGCCAGCGGCGCTTCCGGCTGTCCGGTACTGCGAGCGGCAGCCTGGGGCTTGCCCATCAGACCCCAGGGGCGGACCACCAGGATCACCGCCATGACCAGGAATTCCACCACCAGCGTCAGCTTGGACAGCGAGATCACCACCCCGAACACCGACACCTGGCCGATGGCCACGCACAGGGCCTTGATCTCGGCAATCAGCAGGGCCGCCAGGAAGGCACCGGGGATCGACCCCATGCCGCCGACCACCACCACCACGAAGGCGTTGCCGATGGTCTCCAGGTCCAGCGCCAGGTTGGCGGGGATGCGCGGCCCCTGCAGGGCGCCGCCCAGGCCAGCCAGGAAGCAGCCCAGCGCGAACACGCCGGTAAACAGCCAGGACTGGTTGATGCCCAGGGCGCCGACCATTTCGCGGTCCTGGGTAGCGGCGCGGATCAGGGTCCCCCAGCGGGTGCGGTTCAGGACCAGCCACAGCACGCCCAACACCAGCGGGCCGATGGCGATGAGCACCAGGTCGTATTGCGGAATGCGCCGGCCCAGCAGTTGCACCGCGCCACCCAGGCCGGGCGCGCGTGGGCCGAACAGGTCTTCCGGCCCCCACAGGTAGAGCGCGGCATCCTTGAACACCAGCACCAGCGCAAAGGTCGCCAGCAGCTGGAACAGCTCCGGGGCGCGGTAGATGCGGCGCAGGATGAGGATTTCCACCAGGGCGCCCAGCACCGCCACGGCCATCGCCGAGAGCAGTACCGCGCTCCAGAAACCGAGGCCGCTGGCGCCGATCAAGGACACCAGCGTGTACACCACATAGATGCCCACCATGTAGAACGAGCCGTGGGCGAAGTTGACGATGCGCGTGACACCGAAGATCAGCGACAGGCCGGCCGCCACCAGGAACATGGTGGAAGCGTCGGCCAGCCCGTTGATCATCTGCACGATCAGGCTAGAGAGAGTCATGCTTTATCCCCTGTGACCACGGTCCCGCGCAGCACGGGGCTGCGCAGGACCGCTGCAAGGCGTGTACCAGCTCAGTTGGCCGCACGCAGTTTCTTGACTTCGGCATCCGGCAATTGCACCGAAGCGCCATCGACGTAGCTGAAGTTGACCATGATGCCGCGACCATCCTTGAGTGCCGTACGTCCCACGTGGGCACCCAGGGTGGACTGGTGATCCTGGCTGCGATAGACGATGGGGCCGGACGGAGTGGCGACCTTCAGGCCCGAGAAGGCGGCCGCCAGCTTGTCGCTCTCCACCGAGCCAGCCGCCTTGATGCCGGTGGCGATCGACATCAGCGCCACATAGCCGACCAGGGACCCGTTGCGCGGGTAGTCATTGAATTTCTTGCGATAGGCCTCGACGAATTTCTTGTGCTCGGGGGTATCGATGGCATACCAGGGGTAGCCGGTGACGATCCAGTTGACCGGTGCCTCGTTCTTCAGCGGATCGAGATATTCCGGCTCGCCGGTCAGCAGCGACACCACTTCGCGTCCCTCGAACAGGCCACGGGTATTGCCCTCGCGCACGAACTTGCCGAGGTCGGCACCGAAGAGCGCATTGAAGATCGCATCCGGCTTGGCATCGGCCAGCGCCTGGGTGACCGAACCGGCATCGATCTTGCCCAGGGGCGGCGCCTGTTCAGAGACGAATTCGATATCCGGCTGGCGCTCCTGCATCAGCTTCTTGAAGGTGGCGATGGCGGACTGGCCGTATTCGTAGTTGGGATAGACCAGCGCCCAGCGCTTCTTCTTCAGCTTGGCCGCTTCGTTGACCAGCGAGGCCACCAGCATGTAGGTGGAGGGACGCAGGCGATAGGTGTACTGGTTGCCGTTCTGCCAAACGATCTTGTCGGTCAGCGGTTCAGCCGCCAGGAAGAAGATCTTGCGCTGCTTGGCATAGTCGGTCAGTGCCAGGCCGGTGTTGGAGAGGAAGCCGCCGAACAGCAGCGATACCTGTTCACGGGTCACCAGTTCCTCGGCCACCCGCACCGAGTCACCGGGGTTGCCGTTGTCATCGCGGGAGATGATTTCCACCTTCTTGCCCAGCAGGCCGCCGGCGGCATTGATTTCTTCCTGGGCCAGTTCCCAGCCACGGCGGTACGGTTCGAGGAAGGCCGGTTGGGCCTTGTAGCTGTTGACTTCGCCAATCTTGATGGTGGATTGGGCCAGTGCGCCGGCAGCGGCCGTCAGGCCCAGTGCGGCGACAACGAGATGCTTCAGATGCTTGAGATGGAGGGAGACGTTCACGATCTTTCCTTTCTGCACCCGCAGGTGCAAGCAACAGCAGGGGAAGGAAGGCACGCCGGGTGGAGCCCGCGCACCTTCCGGCAGCGCATCAGAACAGGTGACGGATACCGAACTGTATGCCGTTCACCGTGCCGCCACTGGCCGGCACGTTCTTGGTGATCGGTGCAGCACCGGCCAGCGAGAAGGTGGCGCCGTTGCTGTTGGTCAGGTGGGCATAGGTGGTGTAGAGCATGGTGCGCTTGGACAGGTCATAGGTGCCGATCAGGCTGATCTGGCGGGCATCACGGCCAGCGCCGGTGCTGTCCTTGGCCCAGCCGTAGCCGGCCCCGATGGTGGCCTGCGCGCTCAGGCGATAGTTGGCCGAGATCGAGTACGCACCATAGTAGCTGCCGCGCACATTGGTAGTGGCAGCCGCACCGAGGTTGTTGCCGCGGTAGTAGCCCAGGAAGATCTTGCCGTTGCCATAGTCATAGGCACCACCGGCGAAGGTGGAGCGGATGGCGATATTGTCGTTGGCGCTGTTCTGGGTGGAATGGCTCAGACCCAGGTAGAACGGACCGCTTTCGTACTCGCCGGCCAGCATATAGGTGGACAGGCCGTTCTTGGGCGTGGTCTGCTCGCCCAGGCCGTAGTAGGCCTGCAGCTTGAAGCCGCGCATCACCGGCGAGATATAGCCGATCACGTTGTCGTAGCGCGGCGTGTAGGCCGAGACGTTGTTCAGGAAGGAGGCATAGGTCGCACCGGCAAAGGCATCCAGGCGCGCGATCATCAGGAAGCCCGGCGAGTTCTGCCGACCCAGGCGCAGCTCACCCAGGTTATTGGCCAGGCCGATCCAGGACTGGCGGTTGAACAGGCGGGTGCTGTCGTGCATGCCACCGGTGTCGGAGGCGAAGCCGTTCTCCATCTGGAAGTTGGCGCGCAGGCCGCCACCCAGATCTTCGGTCCCCTTGAAGCCCAGGCGGCTGGCCTGGTAGCCGCCGCTGTCCAGCGACACCACCGAACCGCGACCGCTCGCATTGGTGTAGCCCAGGTAGGTATCGACCACGCCATAGATGGTGACGTTGGATTGCGCCATCGCGCCGCTCGCGCAGAACAGACTGCCGGCCGCGAGTGCCCATGCCTTTTTCATGTTGTTTTCCCTTTTGTTGAAGTGTTGGAGGTGTTGCTGGTGATGCAGTTACTGCAGGTGCTGCTTTCCTGCCTGGCCCGGTGATCCGGGCTTCTGTCTGAAACTGTCTTCGGCGCTTGTCTGGTGTTGTCCTGCACGCAGTGGCTGCGGCATTGGCGAGACCGTACAACGGCACTGGAAAGCCTCGCCGGCCACTTCTTTTTTATGACGTATGCGCTCTATATTTTGAGTGTTAGCAAAATACAGGCCAGCCTTGACCCAGCTCAAGATGCTCAGGAATCTACTGCATTATTATTGGTTTAAAGCGCTAAATACGGGGTTCTACAGCTTGTCTCCACGGCGCCCCGAAAACCGTCTTTGCATTTCTTATTTATAATGTGTACACCATATTAATGCGAAACCGGAAAACTGCACAAGCAGAGTGCGTTGTGCACCACGACATCGCGTCGACGGCATCGTAAATGGCAGCATTGGAAGTGGAAGAAGCGCGGTCGGCAGACCGGCGAAGCAGGAAGGTGACATCGCCAGCGGCGGGTGCAGCCGTGGCCGCACCGACCTGGTCGAGGAGGGGGAAGTGGGGAATCAGCGTGGACGCGGCAAGGTGAAGTTGGATTCGGTACGGCTGCGGCCATACCATTCGCCGCCCATGCGGAAGAGCAGATCGACCTGGCCCGGATCTAGCTTGCCATCGGCATCCAGCAACTGGTCATCCACGTGTGCGGCCAGCACCTGACCGAAGATCAGGTGGCAGGATGGCTCATGGCGCGGATAGGGCTCCATCATCGCCAGCTTGCACTCGAAGCTGGCCACCGCCCCCTCGACGCGGGGCGGCTGCACCAGTTGGCTGGGCGCGGCCTGCAGACCGCAGGCCTCGAATTCGCTGACGCCGGCCTCGAAGGGAAAGGACGTCGCATTCAAGGCCTGGGCCTGCGCCGGTGCGGCCAGGTTGACCACGAACTCGCCGCTGGCGCTGATGTTGTTGACGGTGTCCTTGAGCTTGCCGCCACGCTGCAGCAGCGGGCAGATCAGCAGGGTCGGCGGCTTGCCGGTGATCATCTGGAAGAAGCTGAACGGCGCCAGGTTGGCCCGCCCCTGCCCGTCCAGCGTGGAAACCCAGGCGATAGGACGGGGCACGATCAGCGCCGACATCCATTCATAAGCTTCGACGGGCTTGAGCCCTGCGAAATCGATCAACATTGTTCAACTCTCTCCGATGACAAGCACGACAACTCTCAAATCGGCGCCCCGCAAGCGCGCCAAGGCATCCGTGGCAGGCAAGGCCGCAGCGACGCTTGCCTATACAGCCGGCAGGCAGGACATTAGAATCAGCAGCTGCCCCCTGCTCGCCGCCGGCGAACAAGGCATGCCAAGCCACCCATCCCTTGCGCCAATGACCAAGAAGCCCGCCACCGCCGACTATCATTTCTCCGACCAGATCGGGCACCTGCTGCGCCGCGCCTACCAGCGCCACGCCGCCATTTTCCAGCAACATATCCCGGATTCGCAACTGACGGCGGCGCAGTTCGTGACGCTGTGCGCCATCCGCGACCTGCAGACCTGCTCGCTCTCTGACATCGTCAAGGTGACCGCCATCGACCAGGCCACCATCCGTGGCATCGTCGAACGCCTGAAGGCGCGCGACCTGATCGAGCTGTCCCATGACGAAGCCGACCGCCGCAAGGTCCTGGTGTCGCTCAGCAAGAACGCCACCGCACTGGTGGCCGATACCGTCCCCTTCGCCGCCCAGATCACCGAGGCCACCTATGGCAATCTCAATCCGGCCGAGCGGGTGGCACTGGTGTTCCTGCTGCGCAAGATGATCGACGAATAAGGCCGAGCCGCCGAGTCGCTCACACCGCCGGCAAGGGCTCGCGCAGCCCTGCCAGGATGCATTCCGCGTTGAAGGGCGGTTGGCGGAAGCGACGCCCGGTGGCATCGAAGAGCGCATTGGACAGCGCCGCCGCACTCGGCACCGAGGCCGATTCGCCGGCCCCCATGGGGGGCTGGTCCTGGCGCTGCATCAGCACGATCTCGATGGGCGGCACTTCCGTGAAATGCAGGATGGGATAGGCGCCCCACTCCAGGCTGGTGGTCCCTTGCGGGCCGAAACTGACCCGCTCCTTCAAGACCCGGCTCAGCGATTGCAGGATGTTGCCGTGCATCTGGTGGCGCACGCCATCGGGATTGACCATCATGCCGGTATCCTGCCCCACCACCAGCGACGCCACCTTCAGTGCGCCATCGGCGGGATCGACTTCGATATCGATGACCCAGGCCGACCAGGCCGCACCAAACCCGGGGAACTTGCTGTGGACATAGCGCGCATAGGCGATGCCCCGCCCGCGCAGCTTGCCGTCGGCCTCCGGCGTGCCACGCGAACCGCTGGCACCAGCCACCCAGCCGGCCTTCTCCGCCACCGCCTGCAGCAGCGCGCTGGCACGCTCGTCGGGCAGGTGCGCCAGCCGATAGGCCAGGCGATCCTCCCGGGCCAGCTCGGCCAGTTCATCGATGAAGACTTCATGGGCAAAGGAGTTCGGCATGGCCGAGACTCCGCGCAACCATCCGGCACGCACGATGGGTGCGACGTCGTCGCAATCGATCTGCAGGTGCGGGTAGGCATAGGGTGGCACGGCGGTGCGGTCGCCCATCTCCAGCACGCGGGGCTCGGGGGCGATCCTGCCGGTCAACAGCAGCGCCAGCACCGGCGCATCGTTGGAGGGATAACGGGTCTGGAAGCCGTAGGCCGACAGCCGGCCCGCTTCATCGATGGCGCCACGCACCTGCATCAATTGCGCCGCGCCCTTGGGTTCCCAGGCATGTTCCTGCTCGCGGGTGAGCTGCACGCGCACCGGGCGTCCCACCGCGCGTGACAACAGGGCGGCATCGGCCACCACGTCATCGGCACAGTTGCGGCCATAGCAGCCGGCGGCTTCCAGCCGGATCACTTCGATCTTTCCTTCATCGAGCTCGCACAGGCGCGAGAGGTCGATGCGCATGACATGCGGATTCTGCGTGCCCGACCAGACGGTCAGGCCTTCTTCGCGATAATCGGCCACCGCGCAGGAGGGGCCGATGGAGGCATGCATCTGGTAGGGCCAGACATAGGTGCGCTCGATGCGCTGGGCAGCGCTGCCCATGGCGGCATCCAGATCGCCCTGGCGCACCAGTTCGCGGCGCTTGGCCGGCAGGTCGCGCAGGCGGGTCTCCAGGTCGTCCATGGCGGGTAGCGGCGGGATGTCCTTCCAGCGCAGCTTCAGTTCGCGCATGGCGCGCTGCGCCTGTTCCTCGCGCTCGGCCACCACGCCGACGAAATCGCCCTGCACCACCACCGCCACCAGCCCGGGGATGTGGGCCACGGAATCCTGGTCCACCGACAGCAGGCTGTTGCCGATGAAGTCACCACCATCGCGCCCCGGATGCGGCGGGCGCACCACGCGCCCATGCAGCATGCCCGGCACACGCACGTCGTGCACATAGACCGGCTCGGCACGCACCTTGGCGGGAATATCGACGCGCTGCGAACTGCGGCCTACCAGGGTGTACTGGCTGGCCGGCTTCAACGGTACGTCGCCGGGGTCGAGGGTGAGGACGATCTTCTGCCCGGCCAGCAGGGTGAAATAGCTGGTACTGCGCTCCGGCTGGTCGGCATCCGTAATGCGCCCCGCTTCGATGCGCAGGCGCGCGACAGGAATACCCCACTGCGCGGCCGCCATGGCCAGCAGGTGCTCGCGCGCCTGGGCTGCGGCCTTGCGCAGCGGCACGGCGGAAATCTGGATAGTGGCACTGGCAATGGTGGGCCCCTGGTTGGGGGCTTCCTCGGTGTGACCGAGGATCATGGTGACGCAGTCCATGTCCACGCTCAGTTCCTCGGCCACGATCTGCGCCAGTGAAGTGCGGATGCCGGTGCCGAGATCGACGTGACCGTTGAAGGCCAGCACCCGGCCCTCGGCCAGCAATGCCACGAACACGTCCGGCAACGGCTGCACATAGGACGAAGCCGCGCCGGGCTGGCCGGGCGCGGGCTTGGCACCGGGTTGCGGGGCGCGGGTCACCAGCAGCGCGTCACCACGCTCCAGCAGTTGACGGCGCGCCTCGCGGGGCGTCTGACCGGATGGTTGGCCGGGAGGATTGGTTGCTTGCATCTCAAACCATGGTGCACATCAGATTCATCACGACCCGGACCGTCACCGCCGTCCGGGCATCAAGGCTGGGCGACCACCTTCAGGGCATCGTCCAGCGGCATCACGGCCGCGTACTTCTGCGCCATGTCGAACAGGTTGGCCTCATGCGGGCCGATGGCGCGGTCACCCACGCAATCGGACACCACCAGCGGGCGGAAACCCCAGGACATGGCATCGACCACACTGGCGCGCACGCAACCACTGGTCACGGCACCGGCCACCAGCAGGGTCTGCACGCCGTGCTGGGTCAGCCACGGTGCCAGCGAGGTGCCGAAGAAGGCCGACGGCACGGTCTTGCGCACCACCAGCTCACCGGCGGCCGGGGTCAGTTCCGGCACGATGGCGCTGCCCGGCAGGTCTTCCTTCAGGGTCACCATGCCCGGCACCTTCATGCCAAAGATGTTGCGGTCGGCATCATCGTCGGCGAACACGATGCGGCTGTGCGCCACCGGCCAGCCATGCTGGCGCGCATGGGCCAGCAGGCTGCGCGTGCGTTCGATGGCCGGGCCGATGTTGCCGCCGCCGAACTGGGCCGGGTCGGCGAAGCTGTTGACGAAATCGACGATCAGCAGACCGAACGGCGGTTTCATTTCCAGCGTCTGGCCGAAGCCCTGGCGCTGGTAGGTTTCCACTTCCTTGTGCATCGTATCTTCCTTTTGAAGAGGCTGCCGGGCGCACCCGGCTGGCCTCATTGCGAATTGCCGTAGACGAAGCCGTCCAGCACCTTGCCGTCCTTGACCACCGGCGTGCCATCCAGCGCCACCGTGCAACGGCGCAGGGGGATGTCGATGTGGCAGGCGGTGGTGCGGCTGCCGCCGGCTTCGTTGTTGGGGCCGAAGGAGAACAGGAAATTGCCTTCGTAGGCGCGGGCATCCATGCCGATGGTGGCTTCGCGGTCGTACATGGCCAGCGTGGACCATTGCGCGCGCGGTTGCAGGCCCCAGCCGATGTGCGACATGGCATACGCTTCCGGGTCCTTGAAGGAGGCCATATAGTCGCTCAGCAGCTCGGCATCCAGGCCGCCCTCGATGTCGGTGACGAAACCGTCCTTGACGGTGACCACGATGGCTTCCTGGGCATAGCATTTCATGGGCAGCAGGATATCGCCGCGATCAATCACCAGGGTGCCGTTGGTCTGGCGCTCATTGGGCCAGGTCAGCACGAAGCCGCTGGGCCAGTGGTCCCAGCGTCCCGGCTGATCGACGAAGCCGTATTCCTGGATCACCGGGAATTCGCCCAGCGGGCAGCGCAGGTCGGTCCCGGCGTCCGAGGTGATGTGCATCTCGCGCTTGCCCTCCAGCAGACGCGCCGCCTGCGACACGCGGCGCCGGTCGTCTGCGCTGGGGACCATGCGCACCAGCACCTCGGGCGGCTCCACGGCCAGCAGGATCTTGGTGCCGGTGGAAAGGATGTCGTGCTGCTCGGGCGAGAACAGCAGGGTCATCAGGTCCAGCACCAGGTCGCTTTCCTTGAGGGCGGCGATGGCGGCGCGGTTGCCGGTCAGGGGCGTGGTGCCGAGATAGGCCAGGGAGTCGCGGCTCAGGGCTTTCTCGGCATTGACCGGCGGCAGGTCCAGCCGATTGACGGTGGCGCCCATGAGCGCGGCGGCGGTCATGGCAGTGGACAGGGTCTGCGGATGGGTGCTGCTGCTGGTGAGCACGGTGACGATCTGTCCCGGCTCCAGCTTCGACAGGGTCAGCACCTCTTTCCAGGCGCTGATCAGGTCATGGTCGCTGACGGCCATGGTGTTCTCCTTTGCAATCGGTCTTGCGATGAACGCGGCCCTTACAGCGGCGCGCCGAGGAAGTCGCCAAAGGCGGCGTAGAAGCCGGCCTCGTTGTCCCAGGGGATCATGTGGCCGGCGTCTTCCACCCGGCTCACCACCAGCTGCGGCAAGAGGCCCTGCAGTTCCTGCACATCCTCGGGCAGGATGACGTCGCCGCGCGAGGCCTGCATCAACATCACCGGCAACTTCAGGGCCGGCAGGTCGGCATGGAAATCATCGGTATGGAAACCCTCGAAGCTGGCGATCACGGCCCGCTCGTCGCAGGTGTGCAGCCACTCGGCACGCAGTTGCAGTTGCTGTTCGGTCCAGGTCGGGCAGAAGGCGCGCATCTGCTCGGCCGAGCAACCCTCGCGCGCCAGGCGCATGGAATCCACGTACCAGGGCAGCTTGGAGGGATAGGCGCGACGACCCGGGCCGGAGACCGGCGGATCGACCATCACCAGCCGCGTCAGGCCGCGTGGCTGCTGGCTGGCGGCGCGGGCGCCGATGCGTCCGCCCATGGAGTGCCCGACCACTGCATAGCGCTCCAGGCCGAGCGCTTCGGCCAGGGCGATGACGTCGGCCGCCTGCGCATCCAGGCTGTAGTCCAGCGTCTCCGAGGCCAAGGACAGGCCACGGCCGCGCACGTCCAGCACATAGGTATCGAACTGCTGGCCGAACCGTTCGCCGACGAAGCCCCAGGTCACTGCCGGGCTGGTGATGCCGGGGACGATGATGACGGCGTCGCGGCCGGCACGTGCACCGTCCTTGCCGCCGAAGCGCAGGTAATGCTGGCGGATGCCGTTGGCCAGGATATTGGCACCGTAGAGGAAGCTGCTCTGCATGGCGCCCCCTCTCAGTAGGCGCCGGAGAGCAGCGCGCCGGCACCCGGCACGATGCGGTCCAGCTCCAGGCGCTTGAGCATGGCGTAGGTGGTGGCCACGGCGGCGGTGATGACGGGCTTGCCGGTCATCGCCTCGACCTGCGCGATCACCGGCAGCGAGGGCATCTGCACGCAGGCCGACAGCACGATGGCGTCGGCCTGGCTGGTATCCATCTGGGCCACGATGGCCGGCAGCTTGGCCGGGTCATGACGAGCCACGTCGAGATTGTCGGGGATTTCCAGGGCACGGTAGTCCAGCACCTCATAGCCTTCGTGGCGGATGTAGTCCACCACCAGCTCGGTGAGCGGCTTCATGTAGGGCGCGACCACCACGATCTTCTTGGCACCGATGACCTTGAGCGCATCGATGAGCGCGCCGGCACTGGTGACCACCGGAGCATCGGCGCCATTGGCGGCGGTGTGGGCGGTCAGGCGTTGCTCGGACTGGCGGTGGTAACCACGGCCCATGGCCATGATGGCCACCAGGCAGGCATAGCCCAGCACATCGACGCGGGCATCGGACAGCTCGACGGCGCAGCGGTCGGATTCACCATCCATGGCCGCCAGTTCTTCCTTGACCACCTTCTTCATGCGCATGCGGCTGGAGTGGAAGGTAAAGCGCTCGGGGCGGATCGCCTGGCGTGCCGTCAGCATGGCCGGGATCTCGGTCTCCATGGTGGTGTTGGAACTGGGGACGATCTGCCCGATACGGTAAAGACGCTGCTGCATGTGAGGTTCTCCTTGATCTGCCATGGTCATGCGAAGTTCGCTAATTTGTAATGCATACACTATATTTAATCATTTCCACGATCTTTGCAACCGGGATTTTCCGGCGCACCAGCAGCGCCAGCCAAATCCCCTTTTATGTGCGATGCAGCACCAAATACGGGAGTTATAGACGCCCGTCCGCACCAGTTCGAGACCGCGCAATGCAGCATGGAAATTCGTGATTTACTTGGCATTATTGAGTGTGTACACTGTTTTTCGACAAGGCCGGGCGAGGCTGCGGGACAGCCTGTCCGCAGGCGGGCATACTGGCCGCTGCAAGCGCATTGGCATGAAGGATGCTTCATGCGCTGACGATAGAGATCCAAGGCAATGCCCTCGTAGGGCAGGCCGCGACAACAGAGACCATGCACAAGCAAGAACCCATCACCTTCCACGTCAACGGCCATGCGGCCACGCTGGACATTGCCGCCGACGCGCCGCTGCTGAACGTGCTGCGCAACGACCTTTGCCTGAACGGCCCCAAATTCGGCTGCGGCCTGGGCGAGTGCGGTGCCTGTACCGTGCTGGTCGATGGCGTGGCGGCGCGCTCCTGCGTAATCCCGCTGGCCGGCGTGGCCGGGCGCCATGTGACCACGCTGGATGGCCTGGCCCAGGAGGGACGGCTGGACCCGGTACAGCAGGCCTTCATCGATGAGCAGGGCGCACAATGCGGCTACTGCATGAACGGCATGATCATGACCATCAAGGCCCTGCTGCTGCGCTCGCCCAGCCCGACCGAGGACGAGATCCGCAGCGAACTGGACTTCAACCTCTGCCGCTGCGGCACCCATGTGGAAATCATGCGCGCCGCCCTGCGTGCGGTCGAACTGCAGCGCCAGGGTGCGGCGCAATGAGTGCGCCCCTGCCCCGGCAGATGGCCGGCTCGCTGGCCACCGGCGGCGCAGCATCCCTGCGTCATGCCCGTCTGGCCCTGCCGCCGCGACTGGACTGGCAACAGTCCCGCTATACCGGTGCCCGGCTGCAAGGCCTCGACAGCGAAGCCGCGCTGCGCTGCCCGGGCGCGCCACAAGTGGTGCAGCGCCGGCATCTGGTGGCTGTCGTGGCCGACAGCGATGAACAGGCCCGCCAGGCATGCAGCCAGTTGCGCCTGCGCTGGAGCGAGGCAGCACCGCAGCACGGCACCCCGCGCGTACGCGCTGCGCAGACACTGCATGCCCGCGGCCAGGATTCCAGCGGCTTGCACGACATCACCATGGACGCCCACTACCAGTGGCGCGATGGGGAATCCGCATCCTCTACCCTGTCATCGTCCCCTTTCCCTTTCCCCGCGACCGGCATCGTCGCCATGGCCAGCCCGATGGGCGCGGGCCTGCGACTGGACCTGCCCTTCGGCAATCCTGCGCTGATCGCCATGGAAGTGGCGGCCCTGCTGTCCCTGCCCGTGGCCCAGGTGGAGGTGCGCAGCCACCGCCCGCCGGCCAGCGCGCAGGAGCGCAGCGCCGCCAGCGACGTGGCCGGCGTGGTGGCGCTACTGGCCCTGCAATGCGGGCAGGCCGTCTCGCTGGTGCTGGAGCCGACCAACTTCGCCAGCAGCCCGACCTCGCTGCAGCTGCATGGCGAACTGGACCAGGATGGCCGCCTCGGCAGCTACCACCTGCATATCGAGCAGGACGCCCCGCCGCCGCCGCTGGCCTGGCTGCTGACGGAAACCGCCTATGCGCTGGAGGATGCCAGCGACCCGCGCGACGGCGCCGCCCTGGCCTCGCCCTACGACTGGCAGGCGCTGGAGATCATCGGGCCGCAAGGCGCTGCAATCCCGTTGGCGGCGAGCACCTTCGCGCAGGAAATCTTTTTCGACGAACTGGCCCAGCGCATCGGCGAGGACGCCGTGCAATACCGTCTGCAACACCTGCCCGATGCGCATGGCGCGGCGCTGGTGCGCTCGGTCGCCGAGGGGGCGGGCTGGAACGGTCCGGCCCGGCAGGTGCAGGGCGGCATCCTGCGCGGACGCGGCTTTGCCTATGCCAGCACGCTGGAACAGGAGCAGGGCCAGCCGGTGCAGAGCTGGTCGGCCTGGGTGGCCGATGTGGAATACGACCGCGCCTCCGGCGAACTGAGCGTGACCCGGGTCACTGCCGGCCACGACCAGCGCGCGGGGACGACAGCGGCCGCCGCCCATGCCGCTGACGATCTGCTCGATGAAAAACAACGCGCCCTGCTGGGCGAACAGGCCAGACTGGCGATGGCGCAGACGCTGGCGCCGGACCAGGGCTTCGATGCCTGGTCACGCGAACTGCGCCCCCTGCCGGGCCAGGCCAGCGCCAGCCTGCCCCAGGTCGACCTCATCGATGGCGGCACCACGCCGGCGCTGCGCGACATCCAGCTCAAGGCGGGCGGCGCCTTCACGCTGCCGGCGGCGGCGGCGATTTCCAATGCCATCCATGCCGCCACCGGCGTACGTCTGCGCGAGGCGCCGTTTTCGGGTGAGCAGATCAGGCTGGCACTGGAACATCAAGAGGGTTCGGGCCAGCGGCCGGGCGGCTGGCGCCGCCTGCGCAAGTACGGCTGGCTGGGGGGTGCTGCGGCGGCACTGGGCGCCACGCTGACCCTGGCAATGCCCTGGCGCGCCGAGATCGCACCGGTGGCGCGACCTGCGGCCGACCTGTATTCGGCCGCCACCATCGAACGCGGGCGCCGGGTGGCGCTGGCCGGTGATTGTGCGGTCTGCCACACGGCCCCGGGCGGGATCGCCAATGCTGGCGGCCATGCCCTGCAGACGCCGTTCGGCACCGTCTACAGCACCAACATCACGCCCGATGAAAAGACCGGCATCGGCAACTGGTCCTATGCCGCCTTCGAACGCGCCATGCGCGAAGGCATCCACCGCGACGGACGACATCTCTACCCGGCCTTCCCCTACACCGCCTTCGCCAAGATCAGCGAAGCCGACATGCAATCGTTGTACGCCTACCTGATGGCCCAGCCGGCGGTCTCCAGCACGCCCCCGGAAAACGATCTGCGCTTCCCCTTCAACATGCGTCCGCTGCTGGCCGGCTGGAATCTGCTGTTCCACAAGAATGAAGTGTTCCAGTCTGACCCGGACCGCTCGGCCCTGTGGAATCGCGGGGCCTATCTGGTCGAAGGCGCCGGTCACTGCACCGCCTGCCATTCACCGCGCAATGCCCTGGGCGCGGAACAGGGCGGACGCCAGTACCTGGGCGGTGGCACGGTCGATGGCTGGGAAGCCCCGGCGTTGACGGCGCTGTCGAAGTCGCCCACGCCCTGGACCGAGGATGAACTGTTCAGCTACCTGCGCAGCGGCTTCTCGGACCGCCACGGCATTGCCGCCGGACCGATGGCGCCGGTGGTGGCCGAACTGGCGCAACTGCCGGCCGGCGACGTGCGCGCCATCGCGCATTACCTGGCCTCGTTCCAGGCACCGGCCGCCAGCACTACGGTACCGACCCCGATCACCACGACCAGCCTGAACGAGAGCCAGAAGCTGTCGCAGGCCAATGGCAAACGGCTGTTCCAGGGCGCCTGTGCGGCCTGCCACATCGAAGGGACGGGACCGACACTGTTCGGCGTGCGTCCTTCGTTGCGGGTCAATACCAACCTGCACAGCGACACACCGGACAATCTGATCCACGTCATCCTGCACGGCATCCGCGAACCGGCCAATCCGGCGCTGGGCTACATGCCGGGCTTTGCCAACAGCTTCAGCGATGCCCAGGTGGGTGATCTGCTGGCCTATCTGCGCAGCGAGTTCGCTGCCGGCAAGCCGGCCTGGGAAGGCGTACCGGAGAGCATCGCCCGCTCACGCGCACAAGCCGGACATTGAGCGTGACATTGCAGCGGCGCCCCGCGTACGGGGCGCCGCTACCATTTCCGTCCAGCCTTCAGTGGCCGACCAACACCACCGGACTGGCCAGAGCCTGCAGTTCGGCACAGACCAGCTCCAGGTGCGCAGCGCTGGCGGCATGCACCCGCAACAGCGCCTGCCCGGACTGCACCCGCTCACCCACCCGGCACAGCAAGTCCAGCCCCGCCCCCGGATTCGCCGGAGCGCCGGCGGTACGCGCCAGTCCCGCGATGGCCCAGCCATCGACCTGGCCGATCACGCCGGCCTGGCTGGCATGCCAGGTCAAGACCTCGGCGCAGGGCGCGGCCTCCACCTGGGGTGGCCCCTGGGCGGCGATGATGCGCGCCAGCGCGGCCTGGGCCGCACCGCTGTCCAGCAGTTCGGTGGCCTTTTGCAAGGCGACGTCGACCTCCCCCAGACGCGGATCGAAGGACAACAGATGCGCCGCGAACAGCAGTGCCTTGGCACGCAAATCCTGCGGCGCCTGTGGATCGCCCGCCAGGACCTGGCGGATATCGCGCACTTCCAGTGCCGGACCGATGCCGCGCCCGATGGGCTGGCTGCCATCGGTGGCCAGCGCCCGCACTTGCATGCCCAGCCCCTGCCCTACCTGTTCGAACAGTCGGCACAACTGCTGCGCCTGTTCCAGCGTCTGCTGCTTGGCATAGGGACCGTACGGCACATCCACCACCAGATGGGTGACGCCGGCGATCGCCTTCTTGGACAGGATCGAGGCCACCGACCAGTGCGCCGTCTCCAGCCCGTAGGGCCGGGTGATGCGGTTCATCACTTCATCGATGACGGAGTGGCTGATGCGGCCATTCCAGGCGATGCAGGCCCGGGCCTGGCGCACGCAGCGGCGCACGGCCTCGCCATCCAGGTCGACATTGGCCAGCAAGGCCATGGTGTCGGCCGTGCCGGCGGCCGAGGTGATGGCGCGCGAGGACGCCTTGGGCATGGCCAGCCCCCAGGCCGCCACGATCGGTACCACGATGGGCGTGATGCGGCTGCCGGGGACACCGCCCAGGGAGTGCTTGTCGACCACCATGGGCTCGTCCCAGCTGATGCGCCGGGCCATGCGGCTGCGTGCCTGGGCCAGCGCCAGGGTTTCTTCGGCATCCAGGCCATGGGTGATGGAGACCAGCAAGGCGGTCAGCTCGGTGGTGCTGTAGCGACCATCGACGGCATCCTGCAGGATGGCCTGGTACTGATGCGCCGGCAGGCGCTCACCGCGCAGCTTGCGGCTCCACAAGGGACGGCTGGCCGGGGCCAGCAGGCGCAAGGCCTGTACCGTCTGAGACGATCCAAGGCGCTGACGCAAGCCGGCGGGCAGCGCCAGCCAGGGGCTAGCGTCGTGGCCGCCGTCGGGCCAATGATGGATGCGCACGTCGACCATCGCACCGGCCGCAGCGCGCAGGCGCAGACGCGTGCCGGCCGCCCAGTGGCGCGGATGGGCATAGGCCACCGCCTCCTCCCCGGTTTCCACCGGCGCAGCGCGCACCACGCAATGTTGCAAGGGGGCGCGCAATACCGCCAGCAGGCGGGCAATACCTGTGGCGGTATCACTGTCGTTGGCCACTGCCTGGCGCAGGATGCCGGGCGGCGCGGGGTCGACCTGGCGCTGCAGGCGCGCCAGGATCTGCGCATGATCCTCGCGCCCGCGCCCGGCAATGCGCTGCGCCAGCACCTCGGGCGGGGCGGAGATTTCCACCACCACCAGGCTGGGCAGGCGCTGCGCCAGCGCTTCCACGGTGGCACGCGAGCCATTGGCCACGACATGGCGACCCGCTGCCAGCTCGGCCAGCAACTGACCCGGCAGGCCATAGGACAGGCCATGCGCCTGCCAGGTCAGCAGGAACTCGCCCGCCGCCGCTCGGGCGGCGAAGCCGGCCTCGGTCTCGGCGTCATGGTCTTCACCGGGGGCGCCGGCCGGCCGCGTGATCACGCGGCGGGCAAAGACATAGGGCGCATCGGCCAGCGCCTCGCGGGCGCCGCTCATCAGGGTGTCCTTGCCGGCCCCGCTGGGGCCGACCACCAGGAAGAAGGTGCCGGGCGCCGTGCTGGCCGGGCTCATGCTTCGTCCAGGCCGATGTCCACGGCCGGCGCCGATTGCGTGATCTTGCTGGTGGAGATGTAATCCACCCCGGTCTCGGCCACCGGGCGGATGGTGGTCAGGCGGATGCCGCCGGAGGCCTCGACCTTGACGCGACCATCGACGATGCCGACCGCTTCGCGCATGTCGGGCAGGGACATGTTGTCCAGCATGATCACGTCCACCCCGGCGGCCAGCGCCTCGCGCACCTGTTCCACGCGGTCGCACTCCACTTCCAGCTTGGTCAGTACCGGCAGCTTGCGACGCACCCGGGCCACGGCTTCCTTGATGCTGCCGCAGACGGCGATGTGGTTGTCCTTGATCATGACGCCGTTGTCCAGCGCCAGACGGTGATTCAGGCCGCCACCGCAGAGCACGGCGTGCTTTTCCAGCATGCGCAGGCCGGGGGTGGTCTTGCGGCTGTCGATGAGCTGCGCGCGGGTACCGGCGATCTCGGCCACGTAGCGGGCGGTCTCGTTGGCGATGCCCGACAGGCGTTGCACCAGGTTCAGTGCGGTGCGCTCGGCAGTCAGGACGCTGCGCGCATTGCCCTTGACGGTCAGCAGGATGGCACCGGCCTCGACCCGGCTGCCGTCGGCGTGATGCACCTGCACTGCCAGCGTGGCGTCGTATTTGCGGAAGACCCGGGCGGCCACCTCGATGCCGGAGACGATCAGGGATTCACGGGCATTCATGACGAAATGGCCCTGCTCGTCCGGCTCGATCATGGTCTGGGCGGTCAGGTCGCAGGCGCCGATGTCTTCGGAGAGCCACAGGTCGATCAGTTTTTCGGTGGCGTAATGGTCGTACATGGTGAATCCTTTCGTTGGCGTGGTGAGGGGCTGGCTGGCCCCGAAATGAATGACAACTGGAATGGCGACTACAATTAAGTTAGATATCGAACTATTTAAGAACGGACTTCGGTGCGGCGGATGTGATGCAAGATGTTCAGGACTCCTGGAAAAAAGGGACGCGGTGGCGACGTGGGGTTCAGCTCTTGCCCAGCCTGGACTGGTAATCGACGATCAGTTGCTCCCACACCATCTCCAGCTCGTAGTCGATGGAGCGGGCCAGGCCATCCAGGCCGGGGAAGAGCGTGGCGGCGGTGATGTTCATCCGGTACAGCGCCCGCAGCGCCGGCTCGCGCAACGCCGCCGGCAGGATGAACTTGCGGATCAGCGGTTCGCTGGCCTCGTAGCCGGCCAGCAGGCGCTCCAGGGGCGCCTCCAGCGTACCCGGCACGACCAGGATGCCAGACTGCGCCACCAGGCGCGCATCCATCTGGTTGGGTTCACCGAACCACACCAGCGGCAAGGCGTTGCCAGCGAAATAACGCTGGTAGCTGTCGGGCTTGCGCAGGTCGATGGCCTCGCGATTGAGCGTCGGATCGAAGCGCGGCGCCGCCTTCCACAGGGCCGGGGTATTGAGCGCATAGACGGCGGCGTCGCCATGCAGTTGCTGCATGGCAAAGAAGGCCGCCACGAAGGGGGACTTGGTGAAATCGATCAGCCGCGTCGGTGCGCCATGGTGTTGCATCAGTGCCAGGCAGCGCAGGTCATCGTCCAGTACCGCCGCGTCATGCAGGAAGACATGGGCCTTGCGCCGGAACACCCGGATCGCCCGCTCCTCGCGCAGGGGCCATAGCGAGGGATCGGGGCAATAGCGTGCCAGGTGCCGGGTCAGCGAACTGACCAGCGGCCAGCGATGATCGGCCTGGCCACGGAATACCCAGCCCTCCAGCTGGTCGCTGGCGGCAGCGAACTCATCCCAGCTGGACAGTACGACCTGATCGATGGCAGTGGCGAGAGACATCATGACCCCGAAAATATTCTTCGATATCTACGATTATGCAAGATGCAGGCCAACCTGTCATGGTGACTTACCCTGCCCTCCCTGAGCGGGCTGCAAATGGGTATGATTGCGTTATCTTAGATTTCTGATGAAATGATGAAAGCCACACGATCCCGGCCTCTGGCCGCCGCCCCGGTCGAACAAGATGAACCGGATGAACTGGAACAGGCACTGGAAGCCCTGGCCGCCGAACGCGTCGCCCACCTGGTCAAGGATGCGGCGCGTGCCTTCATCCGCAGCCTGCAGATCCGCCTGGCGCCGCATGCGGTCAGCTACGGCCACTGGACCATCCTGCGCGTGCTGTGGGAACACGACGGCCTGTCCCAGCGCGACCTGGCCGAGCGGGCCGGCGTGAGCGAAGCCACCACCGCCACCGCCCTCAAGTCGCTGGAAGCCATCGGCTACGTGGAGCGTACCCATCTCCCGGGCGACAAGAAGAAGGTCCACGTCTTCCTCAGCAAGCAGGGCCGCGCCCTGAAGAAGAAGCTGGTGCCGCTGGCCGAGGACGTCAATGACCTGAGCCTGGAGGGTATCAGCGAGGAAGAGTTGGAGACCACCCGCAAGGTGCTCATCGCCATGGCCCTGAACCTGGCGCGGGACGAGCGCCAGGCGGTGGAATCCGGCAAGCGCATGCCCTCCACCCAGGAGGTCGGACGCCTGGCTTCCGGGCTGGGCTGAACCTCCCCGGCGCTGCCCCATCCCTGTGCAGACGCACCAGCAAGTGACGGGCGGGCAGCATAATTGCACCATCGGAGAAAGCGCCGTGGCTTGTCGGCCATGCATCTCCTTCGACACATGTTCTAAGATATCTAACTATATTTTGCAGACTGCAAAAGGACTTTCAGACGATTTTTTGATCGATATCTAAGCTTGGCACGTCGTTTGCATTGACAGCATCAAGTGCTTGCAGGTACGCCCCTTGCGAGTATCCGATTGCAGTGTCCATCACGTGTCGAGGAAATCATGAAAAGCTTTTGCAAGAACCTGCAAGCTGTAGTGTCTCTCAGTGCTGCCCTGGTTGCAGTGGCTGTACCAGTCGCCCTCCCCGGTCTGGCCCGCGCCGAAGAAATCTCGGTCACGCAATGGGGCACCAGCCTCTACGGCCTGCCCTATGCGATTGCCATCGAGCAAGGCTATTTCAAGAAGGCCGGGGTGGATATCACCGGCATCCTCACCTCCGGCGGTGGCGGCACCACGGTGCGCAACATCCTGGCCAGCAAGCTACCGTATGGCGAAGTGGCGGTCTCGGCAGCGCTGGCCGCACAGCGCCAGGGGCTGGACGTGGTCATCGTCAATACCGGTACCCGCAGCGTGGCTGAAGCGTCGGCCGTGACCATGCCCAATTCCCCCGTCAAGAGTATCGCCGACCTGGCTGGCAAGAAGGTCGCCATCACCTCGCCCAAGGGCGTGTCCGAAATGCTGCTGCTGATGGCGCTCAAGGCCAAGGGCGTGGATGCGACCCAGGTGCAGCGCGTGGCCTCGGGCGGCTACATCAACGGCCTGACCATGCTGGAGCAGGGTTCGGTGGCTGCAGCCGTGCTGATCGAACCCCTGTCCATCGTGCGCAAGGATAAGTACCGCACCGTCTACAGCGCTGGCGAGGTGCTGCAACCGATGACCACCTCGGTGGGCATCACCACCCGCGCCTATGCCAAGGCCCATCCGGAGACCATCCGCGCCATCATCGAAGGTCGCCAGCAAGGCGTGCGGGCGGTGTACCGCGATCCGGCCGCCGCCGCCAAGCTGCTGGAAAGCAGCTTCAAGCTCAGCCCGGAGGTGGCGCGCGAAGCGGTGGACAACATGGTGCGCGCGCGCATGTGGAGCGAGGGCGACTTCGACCAGGCCGAACTGGACCGCATGACCGACGGCCTCAAGCTGATCGGCGAGATCAAGGACAACGTGGAATGGGACAAGCTCATCGACAGCAGCATGCTGCCGCCGTCCATCAAGATCAAGAGCAAGCTGTGAGGGAGTCCGCCATGAAGAGTGAACACACCGTCTTGGCCGCCGAGGCCCTCCTGCAGGACAGCCCGGCCACCACGCCCCGCGTGCCGCACGCCGTGCTGCAGGGTGTCACCCGCAAGTTCGGCAAGGCCGGCAGCGTCTTCCACGCGCTCGGCCCGATCGATCTGACGCTCTACCAGGGCGAGTTCTTTTCGGTGGTCGGCCCTTCCGGCTGCGGCAAGTCCACCTTGCTCGATACCCTGTCGGGCCTGGCCTCGCCCTCCGACGGCACGGTGCAGTTCGAGAACCGCGAGGTCAAGGGCGTGCCCGATGGCGTGGGGGTGGTGTTCCAGGAAGACGCCTCCTTCCCCTGGCTGAACGTGCGCGACAACATCTCCTTCACGCTGCGCATGCGTGGCATGGAGGGCGCCGAGATCAAGCGCCGGGTCGACTACGCGCTGGCCTTCATGGGCTTGAAGGATTTCGCCACGGCCTACCCGGCGCAACTGTCGGGCGGCATGCGCCAGCGCGTGTGCATCGCCCGCACGCTGGTGCAGCAGCCGCGCCTGATCCTGCTGGATGAACCCTTTGGCGCTCTGGACCAGCAGACCCGCCTGCTGATGGGCGACGAACTGCTGCGCCTGTGGCGCGAGACCGGCGCCACCGTGCTGCTGATCACCCACGCGCTGGACGAGGCGGCCATGCTGTCGGACCGGGTCGGCGTGATGTCCTCGCGGCCGGGCCTGTTCATCGACATCGTCGAGACCGGCTGGCCGCGTGACCGCGATAGCCGGGTGGTCTCCACACCACGTTTCGGCGAGGTCAATGCCCGCCTGTGGGAACGCCTGCGGGTGGAGTCGTTGAAGGTAATGGGAGCCAGCCATGGCTGAAGCAAGCTCTGCTCATACCGCCGCCAGCCCGGCGCGCAGGTCGGCACATCAGCTCGATGGCCTGGTCCGCATTGCGGTGGTGATCGTACTGATCGGGCTGGTGGAACTGCTGTGCCGCAGCGGCCTCATCCAGCCCACCACCATGATCGCGCCCTCGGCCATGGCCCGCCACGCCTGGGAAATCCTGCGCGAGGGCAAGTTCGACAAGGACATCGCCATCAGCCTGGCCAACATCGGCGCAGCCACGGTACTGGCGGTGATCCTCGGCTTCATCTGCGGCCTGCTGCTGCATGCGCTGCCGGGCCTGCGCAGCGCCATCGAACCCCTGCTGGCCAGCTATTACGCGGTGCCGACCTTCATCTTCTATCCGGTCTTCATCGTGCTCTTCGGCGTGGGCTCGGCACCCATCATCGCCATCGCCGTGCTGCTGGCCATCGTCACCATGATCACCGCCACCCTCAACGGGCTGGACCGCATCCCGCGCGCCCTGCACAAGACCGCCCGGGTACTGCGGCTCACACCCTGGCAGTCGGCGGTGCGCGTGAAGCTGCCGGCGGCACTGCCCTACCTCTTTACCGGGGTGAAGCTGGTGGTGGCCTATGCCTTCATCGGCGTGATCGCCTCCGAGTTCATCCTCTCGGGCTCGGGAATAGGCTATGCGATCGGCTATGCCTACAACAACTTCGAGAACAACGACATGTATGCGCTGATGTTCCTGGTGCTGGCCAGCGTAACCCTCGTCAACCTCCTGCTGAACGCGCTGGACCGTCGCCTGCAGGCGCGCCTGCGTCGCTGAAAGGACATGCCATGAAACCGATGCGCGAGATGCAAACCCCGCTGCTCTACGCCCTGCTGGCGGCCGGCCTGGCCGTATCCTGGCAGGGCCTGTACTGGATCAATGGCGGCAGTGCGCTGGCTTCGCCGGGGCAGGCCGTGCTGACCCTGGGCAGCATGATGCAGACCAGCGAGTTTTGGCTGCATGCGCTGGAAACCGGCAAGGCCTTGCTCTACGCCCTGCTGATCGGGCTGGTGGGTGGCCTGGCGGCAGGCCTGCTGCTGGGCGTGAACCGGATGGCGCGCGATGTCTCCGAGCCCATCCTCCTGAACATGTACGCCATCCCCAAGGTCACGCTCTATCCGCTGGTGCTGCTGGTGTTCGGGCTGGGCCTGTCGGCCAAGGTGGCCTTCGGGGTGATGCACGGCATCATCCCCATCATGGTCTTCACGATGAATGCGATCCGCCAGATGCGCCCGGTGCTGTTGCGCGCCGGCCAGTCGATGCGGCTGACGCGCCGCCAGTCGCTGCTGCACATCGTGCTGCCAGCCATCCTGCCGGAAATCACGGCCGGCCTGCGCCTGGCGTTTTCGCTGACGCTGCTGGGGGTGCTGATCGGGGAGATGTTCGCCTCGCAGCGCGGACTGGGTTTCCTGCTGACCAATGCCATGAACCTGGGCGACATCCGCACCATCATGGCGGTGGCATTGCTGCTGTCAGTCTTCGCCCTGGCCTGCAACGGCGGCCTGATGTGGCTGGGACGACGCCTGTCGCCGCGCTGAAGCGCGGCCGGGTCCAGACGGTTCCCTTGTGTCTGTGTTGGACACATTGATCCTGTGTGGAAACACACAGGATCTTTTTTGCGTCAGCAAGGACCTGTTCAGTTGTCCTGATGCGCCCAGTTGAAGCTCAGCGAAGTCGGCTTCTGGCCCACCTCCACCTTGCTGGTCTTAGTGACGCCGTTGTAGTCCGCCTTCACCTCGTAGTGACCGGCCGGCAACTTGAGATTGGTCATCGGGCCGGCGCCGGGCAGGCTGAAGACGGTCTTGCCATGGCTGTCATTGACGCTGAGCTTGACGTTGCTGACATAGGCGCCATCCTTGGCTTCGGAGAACAGCAGGCGCAGGTTGTAGTCCTTGGCCGCCTCGCGCAGTTTGGTCTGTTCGCCCGCGCCGATGCCGCCGTTCATGTAGGCCACGCTACCCTGGGTATCCTGGGTCTGGGCCTGTGCAAAAGGGGCCGCCATGCCGGCCAGACCGAAGACGATGGCGCTGATGGCGGTGATCTTGTTGATATCCATGATGGCTCTCCTTGTACGTAGATGAAGACTTGAAGGATCAAGAGACGAATCACGACGCCACTGTCGAGCTGGCGCCGTCAGATTCACTCTAGTGACATAGACTTAACTGATCCTTAACCCCGCAAAAGATTCCACCCGCACGCCGCTCAATCGATGCGCAACACCCGCGCCGTTCCCTGCTGCAACAGGAGCTGCACCTGCTGCGACAGACCCGCCGCCACCTGCGACTGCCGTGCCAGGGCGTCGTTGATGCCGCCGACGATGGCCACGCGCTTGCGGGCGCCATCGATGACATCGGCCATCGCCACATGGGCCTGATCGGCGCTGTTGCGACCGAGCGCCGCCTGCGAGGCCGCCGCCTCGGCCTCGCGCAGGGCACTGCCGGAAGACTGGCTCAGCGAGGTGGCGATCTTGCCGATCTCCTTGCTGGATTGCCCGACCCGGCCGGCCAGCCGCTTGACCTCGGCCGCCACCACCGCGAAGCCGCGCCCGCTCTCGCCGGCACGGGCGGCCTCGATGGCCGCGTTCAATGCCAGCAGATTGGTCTGGCTGGCGATTTCATGGATGGTCTCGACGATCTTGCCGATGGTCGCAGCCTGCTCCACCAGGGTACGGTAGGTCTGCAGCGAACCATCGATATAGCGGCTGATGGTGGCCACCGCCGTCACCGTCTGCTGCACGGCGGCCACCGCGCTGTCGACACTGCCACCGGATTGCCGCGCCACCACGCCGGCGCGTGCCATGTCGGCGATGGTCTGCTCCAGCAGGGCCACTAGATCCTGCACGCGCGCATGCAGCTCCTGCATGCCGGCTTCGGCAACCATGTAGCCCTGGCTGGCCTGCTCCACCGGTAGCGGCTGCAGCAGCTCGGTGGCCGGCGGCAACATCTGCGCCACGGCCAACTCCGTTCCCCGTCCGCGCAGGCCAGTAGCGCCTATCAGCAGACCGACCGCCGCCAGCGGCAACAGCAAGGCCAGCGCCTGCGCACCCACGTCATGGGCGGCATTGAACAGGCGCCAGCCGGCGCCGACGATCAAGACGACCGATATGATCGATACGGCCAGGCATAGCCGTTTGAGATTGTTCTTCCGCATGCTGCTTTCCTCCCTGATGCTGCGTTTATCGTTTTTTATAGGGGTGTTGCCATGGTCCTGCCGTATATGCGCTCAAGCGTGGTCACACCTCCTGCGCCGGTTCACGCAATTGGCTCGCACCTGCGTGCAGGCCACGCAGAAGGGACGCGATCTGGCCCAGGCGGCGCTGGCCGTCCAGGATGATCTTCTGCTTGTGCTGCAGCGCCTGATCCAGGGCTTGCAGGCGGGCCGCGCAGCGCTCGGCCAGGTCACCGGCCATGCGCTGCAGGCTGTCCTGCACGGCCGCGCCCAGGGTCTCGTACAGCTTTTCATATGCGGCTGGCAAGCCATCGGTCGGCGCACTGTCGTAGCCAAGATCGGCAGGCAGGTCCAGCGCGCTCTCCAGGGTGGGCAAGATGTGACTGTCCAGGCAGGCCTGGGCGTGTTGCGTGGCAGCCTGTTGCAGGGCTGCGTTCAATGCAGCCACCACTGCCGCTACCTCGGCCACCCCGGCATGCGCTTCCAGCAGGTCGGCCAGCTGCGGCATCACCTCGCGCCAGGCCTGTTGCACCAGACGCGCCTGCCGGGCCGGCAGGCTGTCCAGTTCTTCTTGCACCTGCTGGCGCAGGGCAGTCAGGGCCGGCATGGTCTGGTTCACCAAGGGGGCTTCCACCTCCTCCTGCAAATGATGCAGCAGGACTTCGGCCGGCTTGCGGGCGCGATAGGCCAGCGCGGGGGCCAGCAGTTCCAGCAGGGCCACATAGAGGCGCTCGAAACCGGCCCCGGCCATGGCCTCTGCATCGGCGCCGGTGCTGCGCGCCACGTAGGCCGAGACCGACACCGCCGGCTTCAGCTGGGCCGCCGCCACGCCCAGCGCCTGCAGCTTGTCGGCGGCGCGGTGGCCGACATCGGCTTCCTGGTCGGCACGGTTGGCGTCGGACTTGTTGCGCAGGCACTTGACGATCTGGCCATCGACTTCGTCTTCGTCGATCACATCGCTGCGCGTCACTACCGGCAGCAGTGGCTTGCCTCGGCGCAGTTCGCGGGCCAATTCGTCGAGTTCCTGCACCTGTCCCGGCGAGGTCGAACTGGTCAGCCACAGCACCGCATCGGCACTGTCCAGGAAGCGCTGGGTCAGGGCCGCATTGTCATCGGTGGCCGAATGCAGGCCGGGGGTATCCAGCAAGACCAGTCCATCGCCCAGGCACACCCCTTGCAGGCGCGCCGTGGTCTCGGTGGCGCCCTCGTGGAAGGCCTCGTCCGAGGCCAGCAGCTGGCCGCCCTGCAGATGGAAATACTGCACCGTCTGCCTATGCTGCCGGAAGCGTTCGGCCAGGAAGTTGCACAGCGAACTCTTGCCGGCATTGAACTTGCCGAACACCAGCACCATCAGCTTGCCCTCGAAGCGCTGCGCCAGGGCGCGTGCCGGTGCCAGTGCCAGCCATTGGGCTTCGCGCTGCTGGTGCTGCTGTGCCAGTGCCTGATGCAGGGCAGCGATGCGCTGCGCCAGCGCGCTGCCGGGTTGCAGGCCACCGGCCTCGATCCGGCCGGCCGTGAGCGCCGCGTCCAGCGAGGCCAGCCATTCGCGCAACGCGGCGAGGAGGGTTGCCACATCCGCTTCGGCCCCGCCGGAGTTGCCGGAGCTGCCGATGATGTCGATGAAACGCTGTTCCGACGTCTTCATGCCAGCTCCACCGCGCGCAACTGCTCCAGCGCGTCGGCCGCGCGGGTGATGGCATGCAGCGCGGTGTCGGCGCGCGCCACCGCCTGCACCAGCGCCTGGCGGTCTTCCGACAGTTCGTAGTAGTGCAGGAAGGACTGCGTCATCTGCCCGCGTCCGGCCGGCTCGCAGAAACGGCGGCGCAGGTCGGCGCGGTATTTGATGGAAATGCCCATGACGGCCACCATCACCGTATCCAGGCTGGTGACCGAGGTCCGCTGGTCGGCCGGCAAACCCTCTACCCCGTGCTTGATGAGATGGGCGCGGATGGCGATGCAGGCCCGCGAATAGGCGACGTGGATGCGCGCCCGCTCGCGCTTGCCGGCGGTGAGCTTGAATTCGTCGGCGGCCGTGTCCGGTACCAGGGCCGGATCGTCGCCCTCCACCTCCAGCACCGGCAGCAGGTCCTGATGCACCTTGTCCAGCACCGTCTCCAGGCCTTGTTCGAAATCCTGGCGCTGCTGGTGCTGCTGTTGCCGCAGTGCCTGCAACTGTGTTTGCGCGCTGCGTTGCTGGTGCTGCAGTTGCTGGTCGATCTCGTCCAGCAGCAGCGCGCGCTCATGGCGCCGCGCCGCCGGGACCTGTGCCGTGACATCGCGCAGCCAGGCCTGCAGGGCGGGAATGCCGCTCTTTTCCAGCAACAGCTTCTTGCCGCCTTCGATGCCGCTGCGGTGGCGTGTGGACGACACCGGATGGAGCGTCAAGCCCGGCGCCTGCGCGGCGATGGCGCCGCTCACCCGCTCCAGTTGCGCCTCGTCGGCCATCTGGTCGACCTGGGTCAGTACGAACAGGGTCTGGCGGCGCGTGCGCTGCTGGTCGTCGCGCAGGGCCTGCAACAGCGCGCGCTCGGCCGCATCCAGTTCGCCCTCCTTGGCGGCATGCACGAACAGGCGGATATCGGCCTGCAGCCAGGTTGCCTCCTGGGCATGGCTATCGTCCTGCTCGGCCACGTCGGCGTCCAGCCCGGGTGCATCCAGCCAGCGCACATCGGCATGCCGGTGTTCGGACAGGCGCACCGTCTCGCGGCGGTCGGCGACGGCAAAGACGTCGCTGCCCATCAGCTCGTTCAACAGGCGGCTCTTGCCGTGGTTGTACTTGCCCACCACGGTCACCGTGGCGGGCGCGGCCCGTTGCGCCAGCACCCGCAGTCGCGCCAGGTCATGCGCACGACCGGGTGCCACGGCCAGGATCTCGCTGGCCAGGGGGGCGAAGGGGTCGGTGGATCCGGTATCTTTTTGCATTGCAGTCTCCATGCAGCTCAAGCTGGTTTTCTGGGGCGTCCGATCAGCCAGTAGGCGGCCATGCCGAACACCACGCCCCAGAAGGCCGCGCCCAGTCCGAACAGGCTCATGCCCGAGGCCGTGGCCAGGAAGGTGATGACAGAGGGTTCGACATAGCCGCCCTCCTCGCTCATCAGGCGGATGTTGGAAACGATGGCGCCGATCAGGGCCAGACCGGCCAGTGCGGCGATCAATTCCTTGGGGAAGGCGGTGAACAACTTCACGATGGAAGCCGCGAAGGTCCCGCCGATGAGATAGAACACGCCATTGGCGATGCCGGCCAGGTAGCGCTTGCCGGGCTCGGGATGCGCATCCTTGCCGGTACAGAGGGCCGCCGTGATGGCCGCCAGGACGATGGTGATGCCGCCGAAGCAGGCGGTCACCAGCGAGGCCAGGCCGGTACCGGTGACCACCGCGCGGGTGGGCGGATGGTAGCCGGCCAGCTGCAGTACCGCCATGCCTGGCAGGAACTGCCCGGTCAGGCTCACCAGCACGAGCGGGATGGTAAAGCTGAAGAACACGCCCAGGCTGAACTGCGGTGCGATGAAGACCGGCTGCGCCAGTTCCAGCCCCAGCTCGCCGAGATGGGTGCGACCACTGGCAAAGGCCACCGCGAAACCCACCAGCGCCACCACCACGATGCCGTAGCGCGGCCACCAGCGGCGCCCAGCCAGGTAGGCCGCCAGCATGACCAGCACCAGCAGGGGTGCCTCCGCGCTGGAGCGGAAGGCCTGCACCCCGAACTGGAACAGGATGCCGGCCATCATGCCGGCGGCGATGCCCTTGGGGATGAAGGCCAGGATCTTCTCGAAGTAACCGGTCACGCCGATGAGGATCAGCAGCAGCGCCGCCATCACATAGGCACCCACCACCTCGGGCATGCTGATGCCGGGGAACAGGCTCAGCAGCAGCGCCGTCCCGGGAGCCGACCAGGCGGTGATGATGGGCAGCCGGAACCACCAGCTCAAGAGCAGGCCGCTCACCCCCGCCCCCATGGAAATGCCCCAGACCCAGGACACCAGTTGAGAAGTCGGAACCTGACCGGCGTGTGCAGCCTGCACGAAGATCACCAGCGGCCCCGCATAGGAAATCAGTACTGCCAGGAAACCGGCCACCCACGCCGTGAGCGAGCCTTGTCGATGGACCATGAATCGTTCCTTGCTACATGCTGCCTGCCCTCAAGCTACAGGCAACGACACGGGAGGGAGCCGGCTGTGCCCTGCCCCCCCCTGATGTTCAAAAGGCCAGGCGCTGCGATGGCCGAACCATCGCAGCGCCGAGCCGCCGTCCTGAAGTTGCGATCTTAAACGCTGCGCGACACCGATGCTGGCGACACGCCGCTCGCGCCGACACTGTTGGCACTGGCGCCCTGGCCGGCATGCCGGTAGCGCAGCATGAAGATGCCGATCGCCAGCGCCGCCACCAGACCAGGGATGGCGAAGACCAGGAAGTTCATCTTCAGCGGCAGGGCTGCCGCCATCAGCGCACCGCCCAGCAAGGGGCCGACGATGGCGCCCGAGCGGCCCACGCCGGAGGCCCAGCCCAGACCGGTGGAACGGATCGCCAGCGGGTAGAACTGAGCGGTGTTGGCATACAGCAGGATCTGCGTGCCGATGGTGGTGGCGCCCGCCACGATGATGAGCAGGTACAGCACCGGCGTGGGGCTGTTGAAGCCCAGCAGCGCAATGGCCACGGTCCCCACGGCGAAGAAGCTGATCACCACCTTGGGCAGGGTGAAGCGGTCGCCCAGCCAGCCGCCACCGATGGCACCGACCACGCCGCCGAAGTTCAGGGCCAGCAGGAAGGACAGCGAGGAACCCAGGCTATAACCGGCGCTGGCCATCAGCTTGGGCAGCCAGGAACCGAGTGCATACACCATCAGCAGGCAGCAGAAGAAGGACACCCAGATCATCAGCGTACCGACGCTGCGGTCCTGCTTGAACAGGTCCAGCATGGGTGCACCGGCACCCTTGGCCTCGGCCTGCACCAGTTGCGTATCGGCAGCGATGCCGGCCAGCGGGGCGACTTGCGCCAGCATGGCGCGCGCCTGCTCATGCTTGCCCTGGCGCAGCAGGAAGCCCACCGATTCCGGCAGCTTCCACAGGATCAGCGGCAGCAGCACCAGCGGCACGGCGGCGGCGAAGAACATCGACTGCCAGCCGAAGTTGGGCAGCATCCAGATGCCCAGGCCGGCACACAGCACGCCACCCAGCGAGTAACCACTGAACATGATGGCCACCAGGGTGCTGCGCAGGCGCTTGGGCGCGTACTCGTTCATCAGCGCCACGGCATTGGGCATCAGGCCGCCGCAGCCCAGACCGGCCAGGAAGCGATACACGCCGAACTCGGTGGGCGAGGTCGAGAAGCCGCTCAGGAAGGTGGAGACGCTAAAGAGCACGAAGCTGATCGCCACGCCCTTCTTGCGACCGATACGATCGGCCAGCGGGCCGAAGATGAAGGCGCCGAACATCATGCCGAACAGGGCATAGCTGCCCAGTGCGCCGGCCTGCACTGGCGACAGGCTCCACTCCTTCATCAGTACCGGCAGCACGGCGCCGTAGATGAACAGGTCATAGCCGTCGAACACCAGCAGCAATGCGCACAGGCACATCACCATCCAGTGGAATTTGGTAAAGCGCGCGCCGTCGATGATCTGGCTCACTTCCAGGGTCTTCATGGGGTTCTCCTCCGTTGTTTCGGTTGTAGTCCGTTGTTGTACGTTGTTGTGCGTTGTTGTTATGTCTGATGGATCGGGTGCTGCGCTTACCTAGTGCCTGGTCTCCTCGTGTCGCAGATGCGCCACCGCCTTGATCTCGACGATGTAGCCGGGTGCGCCGCCCAGCATGTGGGCGCCGATGGCGGTCCAGGCCGGCAGCGGATAGCGCGTCAGGTAACGGTTGCGCACCTTGATGAACAGCGGCAGGTCGCGCATGTCGGTGTGGAAGCTGGTGAGGTCGACGATATCGTCCAGCGTGCCGCCGGCGGTCTCCAGCACCTGCTTGAGGTTCTCGAAGGCCTGCACGATCTGGGCTTCGCGTGGCTCGACCAGTTGCATGGCGTGGTTGCGGCCGATCTGGCCGGACACATACAGGGTGCTGCCCACCAGCACGCCGGGGGCATAACCGATCTTTTCGTAGACGTCTTCCATTCCCTTGGGAATGATGGCCTGGCGCTCTGGCATGGCTTGGCTCCGTGATCTGTGGATGGTGTGAATGATGTGAATCAGGTGGATCAGCCGTTGTCGCCGCCGGCCACCGGCAGGACGGCACCGGTGATGTAGCTGGCGTCATCGGAGGCGAGGAAGAGGATCGGGGCGATCTGCTCTTCCAGCGTGGCGTAGCGTTTGAAGAAGGTGGAGCCGATGACCTGCTGTATCGCCTCCTGCATCCAGCTCAGCTCGCGGGCGTTGTCGCCCTCGGCATTGCGCGGCACGCGGCGCGGCGGGGCCTGGGTGCCGCCAGGGGCGGTCGCCACCACACGAATGCCGCGCTCGCCGTATTCCATGGCCAGCGCGGTGGTCACGGCATTGATGCCTCCCTTGGCGGCCGAATACGGCACGCGCCGTATGCCGCGCGTGGCATTGGAGGAGACATTGACGATCGTCCCCGCGCCCTGCCGCAGCATATGCGGCAGCACCGCATGCGAGCTATACAGGGTGGGCATGAGGGAACGGCGGATTTCGTCATCGATCTGGGATGGTTCGAATTCGGCGAAGGGTCGCATGCGGATGGCACCGCCCACGCCGTTGATCAGCACGTCGATGCGGCCGAAGCGGGTGATGGCCTCACTCACGGCGGCCTGGGCGCCTTGATAGGTTTCCAGGTCGGCGACGAAGCCGATGCCGCGCCCGTCCTGCGCCTCGGCCGCCACTTCGTGGACGAACTCGGCGCGGTCCACTAGCATCACCCGCCCACCCTCGGCGGCGATGGCCAGCGCCACGCCGCGCAGGATGCCCTGGGCGGCGCCGGTGACGACCACCACCTTGCCCTGGAAGCGGGCCTTCACGGCGGCCCCGCTCATGCTGCCACCGCCACCGGGGCCGGCTGGCTGGTGACGAACTTCTCGTAGTAGAAGCTGGCCGGGCTGATGCCCTGGGCCTGGAAGTGCTTCTGCACCGCCTCCACCATCGGTGGCGGACCGCACAGGTAGACATCCACCGCGCCATCGTGCAGCACCTCGGCCGGCATGTGCTGGGTCACGTAACCCTGGCGCGGGTGCGCGGTGGCGGCATCGGCCACGCAGGTGGTGAAGCTGAAGCCGGGCAGGCGGCGGGCATAGTCTTCCAGGCGCTCCACCAGCACCAGGTCCTGGTCGCGGGTGACGCCGTAGATCATGTGCACCGGCTGGTCGATGCCCTGGCGCAACATCTCTTCCAGCATCGACAGGAAAGGCGCCAGCCCGGTACCGCCGGCCAGCATCAGCACCGGCCGGGTCACCGGTCGCAGGTAGAAGCTGCCCAGCGGCCCGGTCAGGTCGAGTGCATCACCCGGCCGGGCGGTGGCCAGCCAGCTGCTCATCAGGCCGCCCGGCACGTTCTTGATCAGGAAGCTCATGCGCGCAGCGCCCGAGGCCGAACTGAAGGAGTAGGCGCGATGCTGGTCGCTGCCCGGCACGCCGATGTTGACGTACTGCCCCGGCAGGAAACCGGGCGCATCGGCTGCCACCTCCAGCACCAGTTCGAAGGCGGCACCGGCAAACCCGGTCACCTGGGCCACCTTGCCGCCGAAGCGGGCGGTGCCGGTCTTGCAGGCGGTGGAGGCGACCGGTACGGCCACCACGCAATCCGACTGCGGCACCATCTGACAGGTCAGCACCAGACCGGATTGCGCCTCGTCGCTGCTCAGGGCATCGTCGATGTAGTCATCGCCCAGGTCGTAACGACCGCTCTCGGCGCGGCACTTGCAGGTGCCGCATACGCCATCGGAGCAATCCATGGGCAGGTTGATGCGCTGGCGGAAGGCGGCGTCCAGGACTTTTTCCTTGGGGCCGCAATCGATGACGCGGGTGACGCCGTCTTCGAAGTTGAGGGCGATGCGGTAGCTGCTCATTTGCTGTCTCCTGCCGCCGGTCTCAGACGTGATAGACGTCGATGACCTGGCGGATATAGTCGTTCTTCAGTGCGATCTTCTTGCGGGCGATGACGAAACCACCCGGGGCGCCCGCGCTCTTCCTGAGCGTGGCCAGCACCGTCCCGAAGAACTGGTCGGTGATCTTGTAGCGGTGCGACAGGGTGTGGAAGTTGTAGCGCACGTCCACGGCGTCATCCCGCTCGGCCAGGATTTCCACGTTGGCGATCATGTGGCTGGTGCGCGGCTCCGGCATGGAGGCGCTGGAACGCTCGGTCTTGATGCGGAACACGCGATCTTCCAGGCCTTCCCGGTTGGCGTAGTACATCAGCGAGATTTCGCGCTGCGGGTCCTGGGTCAGCTGGTCGTCGTCGTCCCAGGCCGGCATCCAGTACTCGACATCGGAAGCGTACAGTTCCAGCCAGGGTTCCCATTCACGCTCGTCCAGGTGGCGTGCCTCGCGATAGAGGAAGGCGCATACCGCGCCCAGTTCGACGGTGCTGCTCATGCTTGTGCTCCTTCCTGTGCCTCTTGCAGCGCGGCGCGCTCCTTGACGACCGCCTTGCGCATCTGCTCGGTCCAGTAGTGGTGCTGGCAGACGAACAGGCCTTCATCCTCGCTGCGCTCGCCGCTCAGCTTGGGGTTCATGCCCATCCTGCGGGCGTTCTCGTCGGGGCCTTGCTTCCACAGCGGGGCGCCACGGCTCATGTCGTTCCAGCGCACGGTCGAACCGGCGTAACCGGCCTGGCAGGCGCGGAATTCTTCCAGGTCATCGGCGGTACCCATGCCGGAGACATTGAAGAAATCTTCATACTGGCGAATGCGCAGCCGACGGTCTTCATCACTCTCGCCCTTGGGGCCGAAGCAGAAGATGCTGATCTCGGTCTTGTCCACGCTGATCGGACGGGCCACGCGGATCTGCGTGCCGAACTGGTCCATCAGGAACACGTTGGGATACAGGCACAGGTTGCGGGTCTGGGCCACGATGGTGTCGGCGCGGGCCTGGCCGACGCGGGCGGCCAGTTCTTCGCGCTGGTTCCAGATCGGGCGTACTTCCGGGTTGAGGGTATTGGTCCACAACAGGATGTGGCCATTCTCGAAGCCATAGACACCGGCCACGGCCTTGCTCCAGTTGTTGGCATCGGTGGCCTTGGTGCCGCCTTCCTTGCGGCGGCCCATGGTGGCCGCGTAGTTCCAGTGCACGGTGCTGACGTGATAGCCGTCGCAGCCGTTTTCCATCTGCATCTTCCAGTTGCCGTCGTAGATGTAGCTGGAGTTGCCGCGCAGGACTTCCAGTCCGTTGGGCGCCTGGTCGACGATCTGGTCGATGATCACGCGGGTCTCGCCCAGGTACTCTTCCAGCGGCAGCACGTCCTCCGACAGGCTGCCGAAGAGGAAGCCCCGATAGCTCTGGAAGCGCGCCACCCGGGTCAGGTCGTGCGAGCCGTCCTTGTTGAAGGAGACCGGGTATTCGGTGGTCTTCTCGTCCTTCACCTTGAGCAGCTTGCCGCTGTTGCTGAAGGTCCAGCCGTGGAAGGGGCAGGTGAAGCTGCTCTTGTTGCCGTGCTTGCGACGGCACAGCATGGCGCCCTTGTGGGCGCAGGCATTGATGACGGCGTTCAACTGGCCGGTCTTGTCGCGGGTGATGACCACCGGCTGACGACCGATCCAGGTGGTGTAGTAGTCGTTGACCTCGGGAATCTGGCTCTCGTGGGCCAGGTAGACCCAGTTCGATTCGAACAGGTGCTTCATCTCCAGCTCGAACAGCTCAGGGTTGGTGAAGATGTCACGACGGCAGCGGAAGATGCCATTGGCCGGGTCTTCCTGCAGGGCGCTGTCGAGCAGGCTGTCGACGGCTTGGTACTTGTCAGCGGCGGCGAGGGTGTTCATGGTGCGGTTTCTCCAGGGTGCAAGCCGCCCCCCGCGATGGTGGCCATCGCGGCTTCACTGCGGCGGGGGGTGGACGAAGTGGCGCCGAAGGGGCGCGTCAGGCCGCCAGACGCGGGCGATCGACGATCTGGTTGTCGGCGCCGTTGACCAGGGCAGTCAGCGAGATGTCGAAGACGATCTCGGCGAACGGCCCCTCCAGGCCCTCGGCCTTGATGCTGGCGGCATCGGTACGCTCGACCAGCGGCGGCACCAGGCCTTCGCGGGTGGCGTAGGCGAAGTCGTCATAGATCAGCGGATCGCCTTCGATGTTGATCTGCGTGGTCAGCTTGCGATGACCTTCGGCGGTGACGAAGAAGTGGATGTGCGCCGGACGGTTGCCGTGACGACCCAGTTCATTGAGCAGGCCCTGGGTGGGACCGGCCGGCGGGCAGCCGTAGGCGGCCGGCATGATGCTGCGGAATTTGTAGCGACCCTGGGCGTCGGTGATGATGGTGCGACGCATGTTGAACGGCTTTTGCTCGCCGGTCGGGTCGAAGTGCGAATAGAAGCCCTTGGTATTGGCATGCCAGACTTCGACCTGCACACCCGGCAGCGGCTTGCCGTCGGCACCGTAGACGGTACCGTGCATGATGATGGTCTGGCCGGCCTGGTCACTGCCGTCATCCAGGCGGGCAAAGCCCTGCTCCACCGGAGCACCGGCGACGTAGAGCGGACCTTCGATGGTGCGCGGGGTACCGCCGGTGATGCCCAGGGCGGCATCTTCGGCATCCATGCGCATGTCCAGGAAGCGGTCCAGGCCCAGGCCCGGCGACAGCAGGCCGGCCTCGCTGGCGGCGCCCAGGCGGTTGATGTAGGCCACGCCGGCCCAGTATTCGTCGGACGTGATTTCCAGGTCTTCGATGGTCTTGAACAGGTCCGAGAGAATGCGATGCACGATCTGCTTGGTGCGCGGGCTGCCGCCTTCGGTGTCCAGGCCGCTGGCCAGACGCAGAAAATCTTGTACTTCGGGGGTGCTGAAAATCTTGGCTGCCATGGTTGAGTCTCCTATTGGATTTATCGATCGGGGAAAGTGATTTTTTTTGTTTTATCCGACCAGTGCGGTCGGCCTCGCTGCTGTCACTGTGGTCACGGTAGCGCCTTGCCTGCGGTCGCGACGGAAGTATTGCACACGCTCTTCATCGAGCACGATGCCAAGGCCGGGGCCTTGCGGAATGGTGAGGTGGAAGTCCTGGTACTGCAGGGGCGTGGCCAGGATTTCCTCGGTCAGCAGCAGCGGCCCGAACAGTTCGGTCCCCCACTGCAGTTCGCGGAAGGTGGCGAAGGCGTGCGCCGAGGCGATGGTGCCGATGGCGCCCTCCAGCATGGTGCCGCCGTAGAGTTCGATGCCGGCGGCGTCGCCGATGGCGGCCACCTGCTGGGCGGCGCGCAGGCCGCCGGATTGTTCGATCTTGATGGCAAAGACGTCGGCGCCGCCGATGCGCGCCAGGGCGAAGGCCGAGGCCGGGCCGGTCAGCGATTCATCGGCCATCACCGCGATGGCATGCTTGCCCTTCAGGCGCGCCAGCGCCTGGGGCGAGGCCACCGGCTGCTCCACCAGTTCGCAGCCGGCATCGACCAGGCCGGCCAGGCCGCGCTGGGCTTCCAGTTCGCTCCAGGCCATGTTCACGTCCACCCGCACCGTACCGCGGTCACCGAGGGCCTTCTTGATGGCGGCCACGTGGGCGACGTCGGCGTCGACCTCGCGCCGGCCGATCTTGAGCTTGAAGATATTGTGGCGACGCTGGGCCAGCATGCGCTCGGCTTCGTCGATGTCCTTGGCGGTATCACCCGAGGCCAGGGTCCAGGCCACCGGCAGGCTGTCGCGGGCCGGTCCGCCCAGCAGCTGCGAGACCGGCAGGCCGGTGCGCTGGCCCAGGGCATCGAACAGCGCGGTCTCGATGGCGCACTTGGCGAAGCGGTTGTCCTGGATGGCCTTGTTCAGGCGTGCCATCAGGGCTGGAATGGCGCTGGCGTTGGCCCCCAGCAGCAGGGGTGCGAAATAGGTATCGATGGCCAGCTTCATGCCCTCGGGCGACTCCGCGCCGTAGGCCAGGCCGCCGATGGTGGTGCCCTCGCCCACGCCGACACTGCCGTCGGAGCAATACAGGCGTACCAGCATCAGGGTCTGCCCGTTCATGGTCGCCATCGACAATTGATGGGGGCGGATGGTGGGCAGATCGACCAGGAAGGTCTCGACCCGCTCGATGCTCGCCGGGGCTGCCGCAGTGTGAAGGTGTTGTTGGGTATCCATGGCTTGCATTGAACACCCGAAAGCCCTGCCATTGCCAACACCAAATACATCTAGTTTCATACCTTTTTTATATAGTTTTGCAGTGCACCCAAAGAAATCAAAGAATTAGACATCTTTTGTTCCCGTGCGATATGATTTTTGGCCATGGACATCAGACAACTGAAATACTTCGTCGCCGTCGCCAATACGCGCAACTTCACGCGGGCCTCGGAGCAGCTGCACATTGCGCAGCCCCCATTGAGCCGCCAGATCCAGCTGCTGGAAGAAGAGCTGGGCGTGCAACTGCTCCTGCGCAACAGCCGCCCGCTGCGCCTGACCGAGGCCGGCCGGGTGTTCTACGAGCAGGCGCTGCAGATCCTCAACCGCCTGGAGCAACTGAAGAACGCCACCCAGCAGATCGGCCTGAACCAGCGCCAGACACTCTCCATCGGCTTCGTCGCCTCGACCCTCTACGGTGGCCTGCCGGTGCTGGTGCGCAAGCTGCGCCAGCACTACCCGGAGGTGGATATCCAGTTGCTGGAACTGACCTCGATGCAGCAGTTCGCGGCCCTCAAGTCGGGGCGCATCGATATCGGCTTCGGCCGCATCCGCAGCAACGACGCCACGGTGGCACGCATCGTCCTGCGCGAGGAAAAGCTGGTGCTGGCGATCCCGCCCTCCTTCCCGCTGGCGGCCAGCCACCAGCGCGTGAGCCTGAAGGAAGTGCATGGCCAGAAGCTGATCGTCTATCCCAAGGAGCCGCGCCCCAGCTTTGCCGACCACATCCTGAGCCTGCTCAACGACCAGGACATCCATCCCGCCGAAGTGCACGAGGTGCGCGAAATCCAGACCGCCCTGGGCCTGGTGGCGGCGGAGTCGGGCCTGTGCCTGATCCCGGCCTCGGCGCGCCTGCGCAATGACCTGCATTACCGGCTGATCGACGACCCGCGTGCCACCTCGCCCATCATCCTGACCCACCGCATCAACGACAACGCCTGGTACATCGAGGCCGTCAAGCAACTGGTGGCGGACATGTACGCCGAGCGCCCGGCCTGGCTGGACATCGAGACCAGTTCCTTCCCGGCCACCGGCTTCCCGAATCCCGAGCGGCGCGATTGAGGGCCGTGGTGGTGGTGCTGTGGTACAGCTGTATGCGGGCTTTATTGATGCACTGCGCTGTCGTCCCAGGTTGACATCCTCACCGGCACACGCCTACACTCGGTTGTGCGAATAAAGGATTAATGTTCGTTAATCGAACATCTCATCTGAAGCTTCAGCCCTCGCCCCCACCATAATCACAACGCGATAACGGAGAAAACATCATGCTGTTCATGGTCCAAATGCAAGTCAACATCCCCGCCACCCTGGACAAGGCGGTCGCCGACCAGTTGAAGAAGGACGAGAAGGAGATGGCGCAGAAGCTGCAGCGCGAAGGCAAGTGGCGCGACCTGTGGCGTGTGGTGGGTCAGTATGCGAATGTGAGCATCTTCAATGTCTCGGGCAATGACGAGCTGCACAACATCCTCTCGGCGCTGCCGCTGTATCCCTTCATGAGCATCTCGGTCACCCCGCTGACCCAGCACCCCTCGGCCATCGCACAGATCGGCTGAGCCTCCCCCTTCCCTGCTGACCACCATCGCGCGCCCCCGGCCTGATGCCGGCCGGCGCGTCAAGGATCGATCCATGCCATTCGCAACACTGAACGGAATCAAGCTGCACTATCAACTCGACGGCGATGCCTCGCTGCCGGTGCTGGTGTTTTCCAATTCGCTGGGGACCTCGCTGGCGATGTGGGAGCCGCAGATGGCCGAACTGAGCCAGCACTTCCGCGTGCTGCGCTACGACACCCGCGGCCACGGCCAGTCGGAGGTCACGCCCGGCCCCTATACCATCGCCCAGTTGGGGGGTGACGTCATCGCCCTGCTGGACCATCTGCAGATCGCCCAGGCGCATTTCTGCGGCCTTTCCATGGGTGGCAGCACCTTCATGTGGCTGGCGGTGCATCATCCGGAGCGGGTCAGCAAACTCATCCTCTGCAATACCGGGGCCAAGATCGGCACCCCCGAGGCATGGAACAGCCGCATCGAGACCGTGCAGCGTGACGGCCTGTCCGCCATTGCGGCAGCAGTGGTGTCACGCTGGCTGACGCCGGAGTATGCGGCCCAGCATCCGCAGCAGGTGCAAGCCCTGACCACGATGCTGTTGGCGACCCCGGCCGAAGGCTATGCCGGCGCCTGCGCAGCGGTGCGAGACAACGACCTGCGCGCGGCCATCGCCGGCATCACTGCCCCGACCCTGGTGATTGCCGGCAGCGGCGATGTGCCCACGCCACCGGCCGATGGACAATTCATGCGCGCCACCATCCCGGGCGCGCTGTATGTGGAATTCGATGCCGCCCACATCTCCAACCAGCAGCAGCCCAAGGCCTTCACCCAGGCCGTGCTGCAGTTCCTGACGCAATAAGCCGCCGCGCCGTCCCCGGCCCCACGCCCAGCCTGCTTCAGGCGCGGGCACGCGGCGGCGGACGGCGCAACTCCAGTTGCGCCAGGGTATCGAGGTCGACCGGCTTGACCAGGTAGTCGTCGACACCGGCGTCGTAGGCTTCGCGCTTGTCTTCATCGCTGCTGAAGCCCGAGCAGGCCAGCAGGTAGACGTTGCGGGTGGCCGGCTCGGCCCGCAGGGCGCGGATCAGGTCGTGACCGGTCATGTCCTTGAGCCCGATGTCCAGCAACACCGCATCGGGAACCCATTCCTTGGCACGGGCGATGGCACGCGTGCCGCTATAGACCGCCTGCACATCGTGGCCCAGCAACTCCATCAATTCCTTCATGGTGTCGGCGATGTCGATGTTGTCGTCCACCACCAGCACGCGCATCCCGGCACGCGGCGTGCCGTCGGTTGATGCTGCTGCGTTTGTGGTGCTTGTGCCATTCGCGGCATTCGTGGCAGTCGTGGCAGTCGTCTCGGTCGTCGCATTTGCCGGATCGGAACCGCTGGCGGTCTTGTCCGGCATGGCCCGCGGCAGTTCGATGCGGAACACGCTGCCCTGGCCGATGCCGGCACTCTGCACGGTCAATTCGCCCCCATGCAGCTGGACCAGGCTGCGCGCCAGCGACAGCCCGATTCCCAGCCCATCCTGACGATCATGACCCAGCGCATTGGCCTGGGCGAACATGCCGAAGATATCGTCCAGCCGCTCGGCGGCGATGCCGATGCCTTCATCCCGGACCGTCAAGACCACCTTGTCGGCCTCAGCCTGCGCTGCCAGGTAGATATGACCGCCCTCCGGGCTGAACTTGGCGGCATTGTGCAGCAGGTTGATCAGCACCTGGGCCAGCCGGACCTCGTCACCCTCCACCGCCAGGCTGGCATCGGCCATGTCCAGGTGCAGCTGTTGACGCTTGCGCTCCATCAGCTGCTGGGCCGATTCCAGAGCATTGTGGATGACCTCGGCCACCAGCGTGCGACGCAGCTGCAGCGCCAGCTTGTTGTGCGACAGGCGCGACACGTCCAGCAGGTCGTCCACCAGCCGCACCATGTGGTCGAGGTGATTGGAAATGGTGTTGCGGGCGCGCAGCTCCCAGTCCGGCGCATCCGGCGCCCGGGTGTTGAGAATGCCGATGGCATTGCGCATGGGCACCAGCGGATTGCGCAGCTCGTGCGCCAGGATGGCCAGGAACTCGTCCTTGCGGCGGTCGATCTCGCGTAGCTCGTTCTCCACCTTGGCCAGGCGTAGCAGCGCATGCACGTTGGCCACCAGCTCGGTCGGTTCGATCGGTTCGAACAGGTAGTTGTCAGCGCCACCTTCGAGGGCGCGGATCTTGTCGGCCAGTCCGATGTAGGAGGCCGAGGTCTGCAGCACCAGGCAGGAGGCGGTGGCCGGATCGGCCTTGAGACGGGAGCAGACTTCCATGCCGTGGATGTCGGGCAGCTTCACGTCCAGCAGGATCAGCGCCGGCTTCAGTTCGCGTGCCAGCGCCAGTGCCTCGGTGCCGCTGGCAGCCTCCACCACGCGCAGCCCGGCCTTGGTCAGGATACGGGTGCGCGCATAACGGGCGGCGTCGGTATCGTCGACGTTGAGGATCAGTTGTTGAGGATGGCTCATGGCAGGCATGGGTAACAGGGATTTAGGCATTGACCTCGCCGAGGGCGATTTCGTTTCGATGCGGCGGCAATTCCACCAGCGAACGCAGGGCCGCCAGCAGCTCATCGCGTCCCACCGGCTTGAGGAAATAGGCGTCCGCGCCCAGTCCCATGGCCTTGCTCTTGTCGTCCACATCGGAGGCGATGATGACCGGCACATCGCAACGCGAGGGGTCGTTCTTGAGCTGCACCAGCCAGTGCCAGGAATCCTTGCCGTCCAGCAGGATATCCAGCACCACGGCGCAGGGCTCGCCGTTGCGCCACAGGGCTTCGGCCTCGGCCACCGACGAGGCCGGCACCACGCGGAACTCCGACTGGTGCAGGTAGCGCTGGTACAGCAGGCGCAGTTCAGGCCGGTCTTCCACTACCAGCACCGGCAAGCTGGCGGCCGAGGGCTCCGGCCGCTCGTGCAAGGCCAGCGTTGGCCCATCGGGCAGGGCCCCGGTGCCGGCATGGATCACCGGGATCACCGCGCTGAAGGTCGAACCCTGGCCCTGCTGACTGGCCACCGCCACTTCACCGCCCAGCAGCATGGCCAGCTGGCGACAGAGCGGCAGGCCCAGGCCGGTGCCCTTGACGTGGCGTTGCAGGTGGTTTTCCACCTGCGAGAATTCTTCGAAGATAATGCCCAGATGCTGGGGCGGGATGCCGATGCCGGTATCGGTGACCGAGAAGCGCACCGTGCCGTCGTGCAACGGCTCGGCGGTCACCGTGATGCTGCCCTGCTCGGTGAACTTGATGGCATTGGAGATGAAGTTGCGCAGGATCTGCGAAAGCTTGCCCTCATCGGTGAACATCTCGCATTCGTCAGGAGCGACAAAACTCAGGCGTAGCCGGTCCGACACCAGCAAAGGGCGCAGCATGCCGCGCAGGGCGCTGAAGAGTTCGGCTACCTGGAAGCGGCTGGGCTGGATCTCGACCTTGCCGGCCTCGATCTTGGCCAGGTCCAGCAGGTCATTGACCAGTTCCGACAAGGCCCCGGCGCTGTCCAGGATGTAGCGCACCTGGCGTTCCTGCTCGGTACCGAGTTCGCCATCCACCCGATCCAGCAACAACTTGGCCAGCGCCCGGATGGAGGACAGCGGGGTGCGGAATTCATGGCTCATGTTGGAGAGGAAGCGCGACTTGGCCTCGTCGGCGCGGCGCAGGTGGTCGGCCTTTTCATCCAGCTCCGCATACAGCGCCACCACGCCGCGGTTGGTGTCTTCCAGTTCGCGGGTCAGTTGCAGCAACTCTTCCTGACGGCCCTTGAGCTCGGCCAGGGTGGCCAGCAATTCCTGGTTCTGCTGCTGGGTTTCGAACAGGGCCAGCCCGGCCGGTGCGGCCGCCAGCGCGCTGCCGATCTCACCGGCCACGCGCGGCGTGATCAACCGTGCCGCCGGCGGCAGCAGCTTGCGCATCAGCACCGTGGCGCCCTTGCCCGGGGCGGTCTCGATATCGAAGGCATCCATCAGCTTGCGCGCACCCGTCAGCCCCAGGCCCATGCCGGTATGGGACTGATAGCGCCCGGAGAGCACCAGCTCCAGGTCGGCAATGCCCGGCCCCTGGTCGCGCACGCACATGAGCAAGGTCTGCGGGGCGGTACTGCCTTCGATGGCGAACTCCACCTGACCGCGCCCGGCATAGCGGAAGGCATTGCGCGCCAGTTCCGAGATGCTGGTGGCGATGCGCACCTGGTCCTGCTGCGCGAAGCCACACAATTCGGCGATCTGGCGCGCGCGCTGGCGAGCGCCGACCACATCGATTTCATTGCCGATGGCCACGGTGAGCAAACGCAAGGTCATCCCGCCTCTCCCTGACGCAGGACCATGACGCTGACGTCGTCACGGCCACGATAGAAATCACGATACAGCAGGGCCGCAATCACGGCCGCGTGCGCCTGTTCCACGCCCGGATAGCCATCCAGCGACCAGCGGCTGATCAGGCCGTCCGAATGGAGGATCAGCAGCATGCCATCCTGCCAGGGCGTCTCGAACTGCTGCACCTTGCGCAGGTTGTGGCCGACGATGCCATTGACCGAGACCAGATGACGGCGTTGACCGTCCAGGCTGGTACAGCAGGCGATATTGCCGACTCCCGCAAAGCGCACCTTGCCGGCCTGCACATCAATGCTTGCGACGGCCACCGCCGCGCCCCGCGTCTTCTGCAAGGCGGCGTGCATGGGCGGCACCAGTTCCGCAGGCGGTCGCACACGGCTGACTGCCGCCATGTCGGCCAGCACCTGTACGGCGCCCTCGGCGGCATCGGCGGCGGCGTCGCCATGGCCCAGGCCGTCGACCACCATCGACAAGAGCCCGTCATCCACGGTCGCCGCCCAGCCCGCGTCACCGCAGCGCTGCTCGCCCGCCAGCGGCAGGCAGACCAGGCCGCACTGCCACGGCTGGCGCGCCCCCGGTGCCTCCCACAGCACGGCGCGCAGGATCGTGCCGCGCTCGGGCCAGGAATAGAGGTCGAACTCATCGGACTGACGCCGGATCGCGCCCAGCCCCACACCATAGGTGCCGGTGGTCGAACTGCCGTCGGTCATGGCGGCCCCGGCATCTTGCATGCCGGGGCCATTATCGATGGCCAGCATCTCGATGCCACGCACCGCCGCACCCGCTGCGGTATTGCCCATGACGGAGCGCAACAGGATTTCTCCATGTCCGGCATGCTTGAGAATATTGGTGGCCGCTTCGGTCAGCACCAGCGCCAGCCGGGCCGCCGGTTCCTGGGCAAAACCCAGTCGTCGCGCCAGGTCGGCCGCCGCCCGTCGCGCTGCTGCGACATCGACGGTTTCATTGACGGCGACGCATTCCTCGCTGCGCGAGGCCGTCAGAACAGTTTCCATTTGATGATGCTTACCTGGGTTCCCGCGCCCGGCGCGGTATCGATCTCGAATTCATCGGCCAACCGCTTGGCGCCGGACAGTCCCAGCCCGAGGCCGCCGCCGGTGGTGTAGCCATCGGTGAGCGCCAGCCCGATATCGGCGATGCCCGGTCCCTGGTCGGCAAACACCAGCCGCAGGCCACGTCGGGTGCCGTTATTGAGCTCATCCACGCGGGCTACTCCGCCACCGCCGTAGCGCAGGGTATTACGCGCCAGTTCGCTGGCCGCCGTCACCATCTTGGTCTGCTCCACCAGCGAAAAGCCCAGTCGCACCAGATGGTCGCGCACCAGCTTGCGCAGGCGCACCACGTCTTCGTCGGTCTGCAGGGTCTGGGTCAGGAGTTGCTGTTCATCCACCGTGTACCTCGCACGGCATGTGGGGCGCGCCCATCAGTCGCTCTCCGACTCAAGCAGCTTGACGCCGCGTTCCACATTGAGCGCGGTACGCACGCCATCCAGTGTCAGTCCCAGCTCGACCAGGGTGATGGCCACCGCCGGCTGCATGCCCACCACCACGGTGCGGGCGTCCAGCACCCGCGCCATGGAGGCGGTATTGCTGATCATGCGACCGATGAAGGAATCCACCACGTCCAGCGCGGAGATGTCGATGAGCACGCCGCGCGCGCGGTCCTTGACGATGCGCTCGGTCAGGTCGTCCTGCAGCGCCATGGCCAGGCGATCGTGCATGTCGACCTGGATGGTCACCAGCAACAAGCGCCCCATGCGCAGGATAGGGATGCGTTCCATGGATTACTGCTCCGTATTCTGGACAGTAACCCGCGAGCCGGTCTTCTTGAGCGCGATCATGAAGGCATCGGCCAGAGTGGCCTTGGTGGTCACGTCTTCCAGGTTCACGCCCAGATGCACGATGGTCTGGGCGATCTGCGGACGAATGCCGCTGATGATGCAGTCCGCGCCCATCAGGCGGGCGGCAGCGATGGTCTTGAGCAGATGCTGGGCCACCAGCGTATCGACGGTGGGCACGCCGGTGATGTCGATGATGGCGATCATGGCGCCGGTCTCGACGATCTTCTGCAGCAGGCTTTCCATCACCACCTGGGTGCGCGCACTGTCGAGCGTGCCGATCAGCGGCAGCGCCAGCACGTTCTGCCACAGCTGCACCACCGGCGTGGACAGCTCAAGCAGTTCCTGCTGCTGACGCAGGATGACCTGCTCGCGCGCCTTCTGGTGCACTTCAATGGTGTACAGGCCCAGCTTGTCGAACAGCGAACTGGTGGCCGCGATCTCCTGCGCCAGCTGGGCCGGCTGCTCGCCCAGGATGCTGCGCAGATGGTCGAACAGCGGTTCCTTCAGGGCAAACACGAAGCTGGCGGTATCCAGCGAGGAAAAGCCCTGCAACGCACGCGTACGCGACACTTCGCCCAGCAAGTGGCGCACATCGGCCCAGTCGTTGCCATCGGTGTCGCTGCCAGCCCCGCTTTCCAGGGTGCGTGCCAGCAGGCTCAGGAACTGTTCGGCCTGGCGGCGGATTTCGAATTCACCGCTTTTTTCCTTGCGGCCCAGTTTGGACGTCAAGGTCGTGAGCCAGTTTTCCAGCAGGCTTTGCTGGTGCTGGTTGAGAATCACGGTCAGTTGCTGGGTGTGGGCGGAAGTCATGTTCTTTTTGTGTCCTGGACGGTCATACCTTCCGCTTCGCGTGGCGGGCGGAAGGCGCATTGGGAAAGGTACCGCGCGCCTGCAGTCCCCCTGGACGCACGGTCTGACCATTCTAGGTGACGCGGCTTTGAAGCTATACAAGACAACACCTACAAGCCTTGTAGGAATCCATTACCTACCTGTTCTTTCCCCGCACTTTTTCTTGAGGGCTGGAAATGCTGGCGGTTTCGATAATGCGCTGCCCTTTGGCAAGCTTGCCCGACGCTGTTTATAATGCCGCCCAAACCATAGGAGGAAAGCAGTTGGGTCAACGTGCAAACACGATGTCCTGTTACGAAGTGACCGGACATTCTTCGCCGTTCATGTTCAGGGTCTGGTGCGCCAACCGCGCCGACAGCTGGTTCGTCAGCGGCGTGGAAATCCGCCACCGCTCCATTGGGCAGCTCTTCCCCAAGCGCTCCCTGCCGGGCCTGTACGACTCCAAGCCCCTGGCGCTGGCCCGCGGCATCCACTGGTGCGAATGCGTAGCCCATCAATTGCTGGAGGCCGAGGTACCGGAAGTGCCGTCGGGCCTGTTGCCTCCCGGACGGATAGTGCGCGAGTTGCGCTGATGCAGGGCGCCAATGCCGCGCCTGCTTTCACCTTACAACCAGGCTTCCTGCTCGGCCTTGCGTCCCTCGGTCTGCATCGCCTCGCACAGAGCGCGTAGCGAAGCCTGCAGCGAAGGGCGTGCCAGCAACACGCCCAGCAAGCGGCGATCATGTGCATTCAGGGGCCAGCGCTGGGTGGTGCTCTGCCATTGGGCGAGCCCCATCTGGTAGGGTTCCCAGGCCAGACCGGCCTGCTCCCATCGACTACCGACCGTGCAGGCAATGTCGACACCGGCCGGGTCGGCATCGGCACTGATCCACGCCGGCGCAGGTGCCAGTTGCAGCAAATGCGACACCGTCGCCAGCCAGGCCGACGAGGGACGCCCGGGCATCCACAGGAGTGCCACACCGGCCTGGCGTTGACGTGCCTGCAGTTCGAAGCTGGTACGGTTTTCGATCAGCCACCATTGCCGTGGCGCTGTGAGGGCATCGGCAACCAGCAGATCGTCCAGCGGCAGGCCGACGCAATGCAGCGGCGCCAGTTCCAGCCGACGTCCATGCCAGGAGAAGACCAGATCGCCGGAGAGCCACCCCACCTGGGCAAAACTGGCAATGCCCAATCGTTCGAGATCGAATAACGCATCCAGCCAGCGCCACTCGCTCGCGCTGAGCGACTTGGTCAGGTCGCGCGCGTGGAGCGCAAAATTACGCCGCAATCCCTGCTGGCCACTGTCGTGCCAAGCCGCCAGCGCCCGCAGCAGGCTCAGGCGAGCTTCCAGCACGTCGGCGCGCAGGGACTTGTCCTCTTCCAGTGCCTTGAGGGCGAGCGTCAGTTCATCCAGCAGGTCGGGGTCCAGCAAGGTTTGCTGGACATTGCCGCGTTCGTGCAGCCATTGCCAGGCCTGCTCCAGCATGGCTTGTCGCGCCTGCTTTCGTTGCTCGGCATGGATGATGCCCAACAAACCCTGCAGGCGGCGCAAGTCGCGCCAGGCAATAGTCTTCCACAGCCAGTTACCGCCCTTGAGCTCCTCGCGCCGGCTGATCCAGCCCTCTTGCAGCAGACGTTGACACAGGCGTTCGGCACGTTCGATGCCCAGCCCTACCGACTGTGCCTCCTTGAGCATGGCGTCACGGCTGCGGGAGCCGGCCTCGCCTCGCGCCCAGCGTTCCAGAGCGGCACGCTCTTCCTTGTCCAGCAGCAGCAAGCTGTCTGGCACCGCATGGGCGGCGACCAGATCATGCTGATTGCGGCCATGCGGCGTCTCTAGCAGCGCACTCATGGTCCGGTGCTTCAGGCATCCAGCCGCAGCCGCCGCTGCAACACCCCGATGGGCGGCGCCCAGCGGGCTTCACGCGGTTTCTTCGAGGTCACCAGCGTGATATCGGCCGGCTCGAACACTTCCACGTTGTGGGTGATCGGCGTGGTCAGCACGTACTGCGCGCGGGTCGACTTGAGGAAGTTGCCGACCAGCTGGATGTTGCGCACATCCAGGTGGGCAAAGGGTTCGTCGATGAAGACGAAGCCACCCGGCATGTCGTCGTCCTTCAACAAGCCTACCAGCAGGATCAGCGACTTGATGACCTGCTGCCCGCCCGAGGCTTCGCCGTCGTTCAGGCCGATCTCACCCTTGCCGTCGAAGTTGAAGCTGACCTTCAGCTCGGCCTGGCGCAGCACGGTATCGTCGTTGTCCAGGTGCGGCAGGTCGGCGCTGACGATCACGCCGGCCAGCGCACCGAGATCGACGATGTTCTTGCGATAGCGGCGCACGGTGGCGCGCAGCACGTCGATGTAGCGCTCGCGGGCGTTGCCCACCGCTTCCTCGGCCTGGGCATTGCTGATCTTGCGCGAGTCCAGTTCGTTGCGCTGGTTGCCCACCGTGCCTTGCATGATGAGGTGCTTGTCTTCGACGGTGCCGTCCTTTTCCCACTGGCCGCTGTCGAGCTCGGTTTCCACCGCCGCCATGCGCAGTTCGGCCTGCTTGGCGTTGCTGTATTTCTCGTACAGCGCCTGCACGGCATCGGCGCCGATCCAGCGTTGCGGGAAGCGCCCCTTCTGCGCCCGCGAGGCCAGCGCGCGGGCGCGCTGCTCGTCGTGGCGGGTGCGCCAGTCGCGCTCCTGGCCGGCCAGGTCGCCTTCGGTGTCGCGCAGGCGGCGCTGCAGGCCCTGGTACTTGCCATCGATGATGGTGCGCTGTTCGATGGCGTCGGCATGCTGCGCATCCAGTTGTGTCCAGCGTTCGCTGGCGGCCACGCGGGCTGCGCGCAGCGACGGCAGCTGGCGTCTGGCCTGCTCGAATTCCTCGCTGCGAGCAGCCAGTTCCTCGGCGGCCAGGTGGCCTTCGGTGGCTTTCTTGGCGGCCTCCAGCTGGCGCTTGACCTCGCTCTGCTTGAGCACGACATCGGTGAGCTGATCGTCCATCGTGGCCAGGCGTTTCTGGATCGAGGCCTGGCGCGAGGCCATGGCGGCGGCGCCGAACTGATAGTCCCCCGGATCGCGCCAGACGCTGCGTCCGCCCCGACCGTCGCGCCAGTAGGCTTGCGGCGTGATCCATTCACCGCCCAGGCGCGCACCCTCGACGGTATCGTCCACGCGGCGGATCTGCGCCAGCTGGCGCAGCAGCCAGGACGGCGCCTTGGCGGAGAAACGCAGCACCGCCAACAGGCTGTCCGCCGCCGGCTGGGCCGGTGCGGTGGCGGCGTCCGACACCACGTAGTGACGATAGCGCTCGCGCTCGGCCAGGGCCATGGCGGCGGCTTCATCCTTGGGGTCGTCCAGCACCACCACCCAGCAGGAAGCGCGCAGCACCCCTTCGGCGGCGGCGCGCCAGTGGTCGTCGCCGATCTCGATGACATCGGCCAGGATGTGGTGCGCAATACCGGCCTGGCGCAGGCTGCGGCTGAACTGCTGCACGTCGCCCGGCTTGGGCGCCTGGCGCTGTCCGCTCAGGCGTTCCAGAGCGCCCTGGGCTTCCTTGCGCTGCTGCTCCAGGTCGCGCCAGCGGTCGTTCAATGCGCCCTTCTGCTGCTCCAGTTCTTCCACCCGTGACAGCAGTTGCGCGGCATCGCCTTCCACTGCCGACAGGGCCAGCAGTTCATCGGCCTGCTTGACCAGTTCCTCGACCGGCTTTTCGGCATCGCGGGCCTTCTGCTGGGCCTGCTGGGCCTCGGCCTTGTCGCGTTCCAGCGTGCTCACCTTTTCGCGGGCGGCCTGCTGTTGCGTCAGCAGTGCCGACAGCTGTAGCGCATCGCTGCTGCGCTGGCGACGCTGCTCGTTGTGATGCAGGCGCTGGCGATGCAACTCGCGCAGGCGACCGGCCGTGGTCTGGCGCTCTTCATGCCAGCGCAGCACGGGGATCACCTCGGCGGCCAGGATTTCGCGCTCGCGCAGCTTGCCCTGGTATTGCCGATACAGGGTCACGCGGCTGTCGAGCTGGGCCAGTTGCGCCTCGCTATAGGCCAGTTCCTGTTCGGCCAGCGTCACTTCTGCGGCGAGGTCGCGCTGGTGGCGACGGGCTTCTTCGTAGCGGTCCAGCACTTCCTGGTCACCGAAGACCTCGAACACCAGCCGCAGCAATTCCTTGGGCGAGAATTCGCACAGGCGGTCGGTCTGGCCCTGCTCCAGCGCCAGCACGCGGGCGATCGCGCGCGACAGGCCGGCACCTTCCAGACGCTTGCGCCAGTGGTCCAGGCCCAGCCAGTCCTTCTCCGGCAGTTGCGCCAGGGTTTCGATGGCGACATCGCCATCACTCATGCAGTAGCGTCGTTGCCAGTCGCCACCGTTGCGCTCGATGCGGCAGGCCAGCGTGACCTGATCGGCATAGAGCAGGTTGCGGGCGAACGGACGGGTGGAGGTCTGGCGGCCATGCGGACGGTTGTCCACCGTGGCGCGCAGCCAGGTGGTGTCGGCATTGGCGTGCCGGGCATAGGTCTTGTAGCTGCGCCCGCCCGAGCACTCCAGCCCGAGCAGGGTACGCATGGCGTCCAGCAGCGTGGTCTTGCCGGACCCATTGGGGCCAGCGATGGTGATGATGGAACCGTCCAGGGGCAGCGTCAGGCGCTGGCAATAGTCCCACTGCAGCAGTTCCAGCGATTGCAGGTGGAACATCAGAATTCTCCTTCTTCGTCTGCCGGCTGCACGGGCGCGGGTGCGGGCGTGGGAGCGGACTGGTCAGCCGCTGCCGCTTCTTCACGGGCAGTGGCGCGGGCCAGCACTTCACCCAGGGCCCCATCGAGGATGCGCGGCGCCAGGGCGTCGTAGTCCAGCAGCAGGTCCAGCAAGGGGCCTTCGGCGATGTCGTCACCGCGTCGCACGATGAAGCCGTGGGCTTCCAGGCGACGCAGGTTGCCGTCCATGCGCATCTTCTTGCCCAGCTGCGTGCCGAAGTCGGCCAGCAGCGATCGATAGGACACCACCGGGCTGACCTCGGCGGCGCTGGGCATGGGCTTGTCGGTGTGAAACATCTCTTCCTGCTGCTCGCCGGCGTCACCGGCGGCGCGCGCCGACTGGCGCTCGCGCTTGGGCAGCACGATCAGCGACCACAGCACCACCAGCAGCGAGATCGCATCGCGTGGCAGGTCGATGTTGTTGTTGGCATTCATGCCGGCTTCACCGAAGACGGCGTACTCGGCCGGGCGCACCAGCGCCACGCTGATATGGTCGGCGTGGATATTGTCCACCAGCCGCAAACCCACCTGCGTCAGTCGGTCCTGCAGCGCCTGCCACAGGTCGGCATCGATCAGGGCGCGGCGCACGCGCGGATGCTTGCGCGGCAGCCAGCGGCGGGCCAGCAGTTCGGCGGCCAGCAGGCCGGCCTCGTCTAGGGTCTCACTCATTCGGTCTTTCCGGGGATGGATCTGGATGGATGGCGCCGCCACTGATGGCGGCAACATCCGGGTCATCGATTTTCTCGACCAGCGGCAGGAACCCGGCCTGCCATGGCAGGCGCGCCAGGTCGCCGGTCTGGCCCTGCAGGGTCTGCGCCTGGCGGTCGCCCAATAGCGGCAGCAACTGCAGGCGATAGGCGGCCTTGCCGAAGCTGCCGCCCAGTACCACGGTGGACAGCGGCAACGACTGCGGCTGGCCCTCGTCGCCCTCTTCCGGCATGGCGCCCAGCCGGCCCAGCTGGGCGATCAGGTCACCCAGTTCGACCGGCATGCGCAGCGCTTCGATCTTGCCCTCCACCGCCTGGGCGGGGGGCGGCAGGCCTTGCGAGCGCTGCGTGTCGGGGCGGTCGCGTTCGAACTCGCCCTCGGCCACGTCCAGCAATTCGTGGCCGCTGACGAAGACCGGCTTGACGCCCATGGACAGCGCCTCCCCCATCAGGGAGGACAGGTCGGGATGGCTCTGCAGCCAGCGCCGCACGTCCGAACTGGTCACGCCGGTGCTGCCGAGCGTGACGCGCTGGCGGTCAGCCTGTTGCAGGGCGCGGGTGAACTGGCTGGCCATGGTCAGCAGACGGGCCTGGCCATTGCCCAGGGCGCGGGCTTCGCGCTCCAGGCGGGCATCGGCATGTTCGCTGCGGATCAGGGCGGTCAGGGCTTCGCCGGCGCGGTTGACCAGCTTCAGGGCGCGTTCGAAACGCGGCTGGGCTTCGCGCAGCAGGGCTTCGGAGCCGCTTTCGATGGCATCGGCGAACTGGTCGTGCAGGCGCGCCAGCTGGGCATGCAGGTGGCGGATCTGGCTGGCGTCGGACAGGCCCAGGGCCTGAGCCCCGGCCACCTGCGAGAGCAGCGCGGCCATCTCGTCGTCCTCGCCGACGGCGCGCGTGAGTGGCGCCAGCAGGGCTTGCACCTGCTGGGCGATGGGCGAGAGCTGGTAATCCTGGTCGGTGGCATCCCAGACCAGCAGGCCCAGGTCGCGCAGGCGCTTGAGCGCGGCGTCCATGGCCTCGGGTTTCAGGGCGTAGAACAGCTGGTTCAGGTCCTCGCGCTGCAGCCGCCCTTGCGGCTGGGCCGCCAGTTCCAGGAACACCCAGATGCGCAGGCGTGCCGCCGCCTGGCCACCGGAGACCAGGCCGCGCAGGGCGTCCAGCACATCCAGCCGCTGGCCCAGGCCCCAGGCCAGGGGCGCTTCGGCGGCCTGCGTGGGATCGCGGAAATAGCTCTCGAAGGAGCCGGAGTCATGCTCGTCCGCAAGGGGAGCGGGGTCGAATTCTTCTGTCAATTTGTCGTGGAGGTTGGCCAGGACCATGCCTGGAACCCGCCCTGCACAGTGGGCGGACCGGCAAGTTTAGCAGGCCCGGGGGTTGGCCTCCAGCAAAGCGGGTGGGAGAGCGGTGGAAAGGAGAAAGCGGGAAGAGATTATTTATAAAAATACAATATTTTATTTATTGCATTGGGAAGCCAGCGTCGGTACATCACCGTAGCTGGTCTTGCGCTGAGTGATGGGTGACCGTGCGGAGTGACCGTGCGGCGGGCGTTTCTTTGCACGCTCGAATCGACGGCTTCCCGGTAGCGGAACGACGCGAGGGGGCGTTGTCAGCGATTAAGCAAGGTGTGAAATGCTCGGGGTATCTGTTCAAATTTGTCTTTATCCTCGAACGCATGACAATTCGCGGCAGCGATTTTCTCAGGCTCCCTCCCTAAAATCGAAAATAGCTTTTCGCCATTGCAGCGAAGTGCGGCAATCCGCTTCCTCGTTTTCTTGTTCTTGAGCTCTGCCACCCAGCACATATCGGCCATTCCGCAGGAATGGTATTCCAGTATTTCTGTCGTCGGCTTCCATCCATCAATGCGCGTGATAGGTTTTCCACGCGCGGCGAATGCTTGTTCAGTCGATGCCGACAGAATGAAAGCCAGCAAAGAAATACGGCTCCATTTCTTAGCGTTCATTTGTATTCCTTGCCTCCGGTTGCCGAGATGTACTCTGGTGGATGTTTCCAAAATATCGTGCCGCCATGGGCGGCGGTCGAAACCCAAACCGCGTCATAACGCCCCCGTTCGGCGCCATCGATAACCTGCCCGGTTCTTTTATTTTTAACCCTCCACCGAACAATGACTTCTCTCTTTGTCTCCCTGACATCAAAGATGTTGTGCTTCGGATCGCCAAACTTAAATCCATCCTTCACTTTCGGCCGGCTATGAAACTGAGTCTTGAAGTCCAGCCCATCCCACCAAAGAGCGGCATTGGATGGATCCCGTCCCTTGTTGCTCAAAGCAAGAGTGGCCCACTCAAGAGCCAATAACATGCCATCGTCTTTCCTGATAGCGCTGTCGGTGGCTCTCATCAATTTATTGAATCGCTCATTACGACCATTCCATGCATAAGCGTAGTTGGGGTCTGCCGCTTTTAGCTGGGATACCGTTTTCCCACCCCAGGCGCGACACCGATTGGCGACCGCAAACGCAATTCCACCCATCTCATCAGAATCATCTACCGTAGATGCTTCGCCATAGGCAATGGCCGCAAGCAGCCGAGTTTCGTCATCAATTTTCTCGCCGCTCACTTGTCGCCTCCCTTGATCCACGCAATAAAAATCAGACTTGGATGTTCGTTCAAGGAGCAGGCTTTACTTCGGCCGTTTTCCAGTGCCTGGGAGTCCAGCAGTGTATTGCCGGCACTCATCAATTTGTAGGTCATTCCTTCTACCGGGCTTCCAGTCGCCGCGTCGACTATCTCGTACACGATTTCATGTTCTTCGATTGCGTGCCCCGCGTATATCTGCCACGAAATAGCCCCGGGATTTGCTGCGACCTCCTGCTCCTGGAAGCACATACGAACGTTCTCGAAGGATGCTTTCAGGCGCGGCGGCGTCGGGCATTTGCAAAGACATAGATCGCCGTCCAGATTGGACTGTCGGCCATCTGGCCCAGTATGGCGACGGTAGGGTGGGACGCATTTGGTCACGCCCCAGCTCTTGCAGGCGTTGCAGAAAACCGGATCGCCTTCATAGCAGGCCAGCTTCCCGTTGTAGCGCGATGGAAATTGCTGGGGCTGGGGTTTTACGACCCCGCCACCTGGGGTGAGACTGTCGTCCTCACGAATGAACGAACGCCAGTACATCGTCATACCCGCGAGCTAGATACGAGAGCAATCACCGTCCTCGTATTCGCGCGTTCGCTCATCGGGACCGACAACCGGCGACACGAACTTTCCGCTGGGACGGAGACCCAGTCTTTGGGTTCGATACCTTCGCACCCGGCTTCTCGCGCTCGGAGTTGGGTATCAAAAGCTTCAGCCGATTCGATGGTTCGACTTTGGTCGCGGAGGCTTTTCATGTTTGTCATGGCTGTCAGGTCCGTCCGGTATGAAAAACGGACGACTATGCCATGCGGCAAATGATCGAGAAGACCTTCTCTCGACACCATGCTGACAAACAAACATTTTTCGATTACGCATTCTGCCGCGATGACAGGAAGGACAAAAGGGTCACTTGTAGAAAGACCGAGTTAGGCCTATAGCAAGCCGGGCGATTCCCGCTTGCGATCTCGACTCACCGCCCCAGCCTGATCGCCTCATACGGCGTCTGCAGATCGCGCTCGGGGATTTCCCATACCACCAGCTTGGGCGGCGTCTGGGTGAAGGCAGGGTTGGAGAAATACTCGTTGGCGCTGCCGGAGAATTTGCCGCCATCCTTGGCGAAGCTGCCGATCTTCGCACCCAGCGCCTGCTGCAGGAAGCCCACGAAATTGGAATTGCGCGAGAACGAGGTACCGATCAAGGCCACATTGGGCAGTTGCTGGTCACCCAGCAGGTCGTCCAGATCGTCGCCTCCCTTGGTGGCTTCGGCCGGTGCAGTCGGTGCAGGCCCCGCTGCTGCCACTTCCTTGAATTCGGTGGCCGCCACCTCTTCCGGCTGGGGTTGCCAGCGCAGTGGCAGCCAGTCCAGGCCGGCCAGGTGGACCAGATCGCCGGGGCGGCGCGCCAGCGGGCCGGGCTGGGCCTGATAGGCCTGCGCCGGCGTGGGCTGCAGGCCGGCAGCACGCACCTGCGCGGCAATCACCGCAGCCGCGGCCTGCGCGCCGGTTTCGTTCCAGTGGGTATCGGTGCGTAGCCAGGCCGAGGCACCGAGCGGCGCCAGCGTGGGGGCCAGGTCGATGGTGCGCACACCGGCCTGTTGCAGGCCGGCGACCCACTGGGCGGCACGTGCTTCCAGCTGGGCCGGGCGCGACAGGCCGCACAACTGCGCGGCGGCGATGCGGCTCTTGTCGGGCACCACCGCCACCAGCAGAGCGATATCACGCTGGGCCAGCTTCTGGCGCAGCGCGATGACGGCCTGCAGCTTGGCCTGGGCGTTGGCCTGGGCATCGCGATGGACCTGCAATTCCTCGGTCAGGAACAGCCAGCCAGGGCAACCGCTGCGCACCCGGGGGCCGGTGTCATGCAGCAGCAGCCAGCTGCCGGCGCGTTCCAGTCGGGCGGCCTGTTCCGGCAGCCAGGCATTGGACAACTGCTTGGCGATGCGATGGGTCAGTTCACCATGCAGGGCATCGTCACGGGTCCAGCTGGCGGGCAGCCATTCGATCTTGTTCGCATAGACCAGCCAGCCACAGCCCAGCAGGCCGGCTGCCAGCACCACGGCCAGGACCAGGCCGGCCCAGCGGCTGGCGCGCCGGGCCAAGGCGCTGGGGGCGGCCGGCGTGGCAGGAGCGGAGACGGGAGGCGTGCTCATGGCGGACTCGCGGGATCAGAACTGGAAGTAAAGGAAAGGCACCGTCTCGCGGCTGGCAATCAGCGCGAAGGACAGCAGGAATCCGGCCACCGGCCACAACCGGAGGAACCAGAGATACACCACGCTATCGGCCCAGCGCACCTGGCTGGCCTCCTGCCACAGTGGCGCGACGATCCAGAACAGGCCCAGCAGCACGGCCAGTGCCTGCACCGGGCGCAAGACCACGGCCAGTGCGTCGCTCAAACCCATGCCGTGCAGCCCGAACTGGCCGGCATACATGGTGGCGGCAGTGGCGAAGTCGGGCGAACGGAACAGGGTCCAGGCCAGGCAGACGAACAGCAGCGTGAGCACATGCGCCAGCCAGCCCGGGATGGCAGGCAAGGATGAACGCGACCAGGCGCGATCCAGGCACAGGGCCAGCCCGTGGGCCGAGCCCCAGAGCAGGTAGTTCCAACTGTCGCCACCATGCCAGAGACCGGCGATGGCCATGGTCAGGAACAGGTTGCGGTAGGTCTTCCACACCCCATGGCGGTTGCCGCCCAGGCCGATGTAGAGATAGTCGCGCAGCCAGCTGGAGAGCGAGATGTGCCAGCGCCGCCAGAAATCCTGGATGCTGCCGGCCAGGTAGGGATGGTTGAAGTTTTCCGGGAAGTGGAAACCCAGCATCAGCCCCAGGCCGATGGCCATGGCGCTGTAGCCGGAAAAGTCGAAGAACAGCTGCAGCGAATAGGCCAGGCAGCCGATCCAGGCATCTACGAAGCTGGGCTGCTGCAGATGGAAGGCGGCATCCACCACCGGAGAGAGGGTGTCGGCCACCAGTACCTTCATGGCCATGCCGACCATGAAGCGGCGCGCGCCCAGGGAAAAATTCTCCCAGTTGAACCAGCGCTGGGTCAGTTCGCGCTGCACCCAGTCGTAACGGATGATGGGGCCGGCGATCGAATGGCCGAACATGGAAATGTAGGTGGCGTAGTTGATGAAGCTGCGCTCCACCGCCACCGTGCGCCGATGCACGTCCACCAGATAGGAGATCGCCTGCAGCACGATGAAGGACAGGCCGGCCGGCAGCGCCACCTTCTGCCAGGCCAGCGGCATGGCGCCGTACTGGACCATCAGGTCGCTGATGGTGGCAGCGACGATGTTGGCGTACTTGTACCAGACCAGCACCGCAGTATTGAAGACCACCAGCGCGGTCAGCAGGCGCACGCGCCCTCGCCCATCCTCGCGCGAGCGGTCCACCACCAGACCGCCGACCCAGGCCACGATGGTCAGCACCACGTGCAGCGACAGGAACAGCGGGCTCAGCCAGCCATAGAACAGCCAGCTGCCCAGCAGCAGCACGAGGTTGCGCCCGCGCTGCGGCACCACCGCATAGACCAGCAGGAACAGCGGCAGGAACAGCGTCAGGAATTCAAGCGAGGCAAAGACCATGGCGGCAGCGCAGTCGGGCGATGGATCAGTTGGCCAGCTTGTCGGTCGCCGCCAACAGGCGCGGTCCCTTGTCCGACGGCAGCAGCAGCACGCTGTAGCGTTCGCCCGCCTTCAGTTCACCCAGGTCCAGCGCCGGGCCGGTGTTGGCACCGCCGCACACCAGTTGCACCGACAGCTTGACCGGGTTGATCGAGCGCCGTTGCAGGCTGCCCTGCTTGACGTCCTTGAACAGGTCGGCGTTACGCCCGGCCGGGCGCAGTGCCGCCCCGACGCAGGAAGCATCCAGGTTGAAGAAGGCCAGCGAGGCCTTCAGTCCGTTGAAGTCGTCCGGGTTGTCCTGCACCGTCACCTGGCTGATGCCCTTGGCACCGGGCAGCACGACCACCGTGGCGAATTCGCCGGGCTTGGCCTGCACGCCCAGCTCCAGGCTCCTGGCACCGACCGTGAGGGTACCCTTGATGGTCGACTTGGCCGTCACCGGGAAGAAGGACGAGACCGGCTTGGCCGCTTCCAGCTTCAGCGGCGGCTGGCCCTTCTGGGCCAGCACCTGCAAGGGCTCGGCAGTGCCGTTGACGAAGCGGATGAAGGCCGCATCCTCGGCCGGGCCGGTGGGATAGAGCGGGATGTCGGCAGCCAGCGCGCTGGCGCCGCACAGCAGGGCCGCAGCGGCGGCCAGTGCCTGCATCACCTTCATTTCTTGGCTCCCTTGCTGCTCACGGCGTCGGCCGGCAGCTTGGCCAGCGCGTCGCCGATGGCATTGCCCCAGGACTTGTAGCCGGCCACGGTGAAGTGCTGGCCATCGGTGGTAACCCATTGGCCGGGCTTGGACATGGTCAGCGAATCGATATAGGTGCAGGGCGCCACGTTGGAAGCCAGGAAGCGCGACATCAGCTGGGTGCGCGCGTCGTTCTTGCCGTACATGCCGCCGGCCTTGCCCCAGGCCGGGCCGACCCACGCACACTTGGTGCCGGTGGCGGCAATCGCCTTGGTCAGGCCGGTCACGCTCTGCCAGGCCCAGGCCTTGGGGAAGTCCGGCTTGTCGTAGGAGGCCATGGTGTCGCCGATGACCAGCACCACCAGATCCGGCTTGTCCTTGGCGATGAGCTGGCCGATCGGGGTGGTGGTGGCTTCGCGACCCTTGATCTGGATCTTGCCGTTGTCGACCTGATCAGCGCCGCAATCGACCTTCTTGGTGGTCAGCCAGTCGCCGGCGCTGGCGCCGCAGGCGCCGATGGAATGGACCTTGGCGCCCAGCTGGGTCAGCTTGGCGTTGAGGGGTTCGGTGAGGTGGTCGGCCAGACTCATGTGGCTCTCGCCAAGCACCAGGATAGTCAGACCTGCCAGAACGGATGCAGTAGCCATAGCGATATGTCGGTAAAAAGGATCAGTTGGAATAAGGAGAACGGTACGGACTGACCGGCAGGGTCAGGAAGCTGCCCTGCATGTCCTCCAGCGTGTAACGCAGATACATGGCGACGTTGAGTTCGCGGAAGTCGCTCGAATTGTTCAGACGCAGCGCGCCACCGACGAACAGGCGGGGCGCGAAGCGGTATTCGCCGTTGCCTTCCAGGCTGTAGCCCAGGCCGGTCTTGGTCTGCTGCGCGTACTGACGACCACTGGCGGCCTGCAGGGCGGCATCGGTGGGGAAGTAGTCAGCCCCATCCTGGCGGAAATACTGCATCCCCACCGAGCCCTTGAGCTGGAAGGTGAACTTGTCGGAACGCTTGGCCCAGGTGACCGGCACGCCCAGACCCAGGTAGGCCTGCGGACTGAAGTAACCGCCATGGCCGTAGGTATAGAAGTTCTGGTTGTTGGCGTAGCTGATGACGGTGGCCGACACGCCGGCGGTCATCTTCTCGTCCTCGGCATTGGTGAGGTACTGGTAGGCACCGCCACCCAGTTCCACCCGGGTGTTGGATTCCACGTTGCGGCCACGCAGGCTGTGCAGCGCGCCATAGGCGTAGACCCCGGTCTGGGCATCGTCCGAACTCATCTCGGCACGACCACCGTTGGCGGTCACGCCGCCCCAGGACAGACCGGCGCGGGGATCGGTGCTGCCGGCAAACGAGGTGATGCTGTCGTTGACCGCACGGCGCGACACGTTCACCGCGAAGCGGTTGGTGCTGCTGCCGGGGAAGGACTGCTCCACGCTCACCCCGCCAACGATGTTGGGGTACTTGAAGCCACGCGGCGTGGTGCCGAGGTCGGCCTTGACGCCATCCTCGGGACGCTCGTAGGCCACTGCCACCCCGACGCCACTAGCGCTCTGCTTGCCCAGGCCGGTGGCACTGCTGCCGCCACCGCCGAAGCGGCTGGCTGGTTCGTCGCCGAGGGTGCCGCCGTCCAGCGAGACCGGCGTGATGCGTACGGCCACGCGGTCGTTACCGACGGGCATGTTCACTTCCAGCGGGGCCTCGATGTCGTTCATGCGGCTCAGGCCCGACTCGCTGGCATTGCCGCGCACCACCACGCCTTGCGTGACATAGGCGCTGCGCGATTGCAGGATGTCGTTCAGGGCGCGCTGGGCCGGGCTCAGGTTGTCCACGGCGGCGCCATTGGCGGACGGCCCCTGCATGGCCAGCAGGGCGCGCTGGGTGGCCGTGGCCGCGCCGGGCAGTGCGGTGGTGGGGGCGTTGGCGACGTTGGCGACGTTGGTATTTCTGGCACGCACGCCCGGCTGGGCCTGGGCATATGCCCCGCCCTGCACCGGCGCTGCAGCCACCGGTGCGGCCGAACTGAACACCGGGCCCAGTGCGGTGCCGTAGGCCGGCGCTGGTTGGGCCTGCTGGGCTTGTTGTGCTTGCAGGGCCTGCTGCGCCTGCAACTGGCGCTGCGCCATGGCCGGATTGGCCGGCATGGGCAGTGTATCGACCACGGCCGGCGCGGCCATGGCCACCGGGCGCAGCATGGTCTCGGCCGGCGGCGGAATGGCGGCCATGTCGTCGCTGCCCGGCAGGCGACGTTGGGTGCGGAAGGGATTGATGGCCGGATCGAAGCCATTGCCCTGCGCCGCCAGCGTGCGCTGGCGCGCACCGTTCTCAATCGCCACGGCCTTGCGCAGCAGTGCGGTGGCCTCGCCGGTCTTGCCCAGGGCGCGATAGATGCGTGCTGCCTCGGTCAAGGTGGTGGGGTCGCTGCTGTCGAGCTTGCCGAACTGGTCCAGCAGCTTCAGGGCATAGGCATTCTCGCGGGCCTGTACGGCGGTGTCGGCCGCCCCCAGCAAGACGTTGGCGTCACGCGGATTGCGCTGCACCAGCGGCTGGTACAGCGCCAGTGCGCGCAGGTTGTCGCCGGCCGCATTGAACATGCGGGCCAGGGCGGCGATGGCGTCGTTGTCGGTGGGGCGCTGTGCCAGTGCCGGAGCCAGGGTGTCGTAGGCGGCGGCCAGGTCGCCTCCCTGGCGCAGGCGTTCGGCCTGGCGCACGCGGTAGAGGAAGCGCAGGTCGTCGTATTGCTTGCGGGTGGCCGCATTCATGCTCTGGTTCTGCAAGGCGGTGAGCATGTTGTAGACCTGCGCATCTTCGCCCGCGCGCAGCAGGATGGAGGCGTATTGCAGGCGCGTATTGACCGAGGGCGTGGCCGGTGGATTGACCAGCGGCTGCATCATCGCCATGGCGCGCGGGGCGTCGCCGGCATCGACATAGGCCGATGCCAGGGTACCGGTGCGCTCCGGATTGCCGGCCGCCTGCGGCTGCACGCGATCCAGCAGGACCAGGGCTTCCTGGCGTTGACCGGTCTTGACCAGTTCGGTGGCGTGATTGACCTGGATGGTCAGTGTCACCTGGCTGGCCAGCTCGTTCATGGCGGCGGTACGGCGCTGGTCGGGGATGCGGCGCAGCGTGTCCAGGGCGTCCTGCCACTGCTCCATTTCCACCGACAGCAAGGCGCTGGCATACAGGGCTTCGACGTTGTCGCGGTGTTCGCGGGTGAAGTCGTCGATAGTGGTACGCGCCTGCTTGGCCTGCCCGGCCTTGACGTACAGGCGGGCCAGGTCGAAAGTGGTCCAGACGTTGTCGGGGTCGTTCTTGACGGCCTCGCGCATGGCCGCCAGGGCGCCGTCGATGTCGTTGCGCTGCTCGGCCAGGGTGGCCTGCTGGCGCGCGCGCAGGGCACGCAGGCGCCCCTGGTCGCCGAATTCGTTCTGCTGCGCCGGGGTCAACTGGTCCAGCAGGCGCAGGGCTTCATCGGCGTGGCCGGTCTGCGCCAGCACGTTGACCAGGCCACGGATGGCCGGCACCTGCTTGGGCTGCGCCGCCAGCACCTGGCGGTAATTGGCAGTGGCGGCTTCGTACTGGCCGGCACTGGCCTGGATGTCGGCAATGGCCACGCGACCGTCGAGGCTCTTGGGGTCCAGACGCATGGCCTGGGCCAGGGCGTCCTGCGACTGCGCGGTCTGGCCGCGTGCCTGCAGGTCACGGCCACGCTGGATCAGCAGCCAGTAGCGGACGCTGTCCAGGGCTTTCTTCCAGGACGTGCCGCCCCTGGCGACCGAGCGGGCCAGCAAGGGCTCGGCCTCGGCCAGGCGGTTCTGCTGCTGGCGGATGACGCCCATGCCACCCAGGGCATCGACGTCGTCGGGATGCGAGGACAGGCGCTCCTGGAAGGCCTTCTCGGCTTCCTGGAGGTCGCCCTTTTCCAGGGCCTGCAGGCCGCGTCCGACCACGGTCGGCTGCTGGCCGACGGCCACCTGCTGGCGGCCCTTGGCCAGCAAATCGCGGATCTGCTGGTCGTCGGGATGGCTCTTGATGAATTCTTCGAACAGCGAATACTGCGCCGGCGACGGCGGCCCCTGCCAGATCAGCGCCAGGCGCCAGCTTTCGTCGGCGTCGCCGCCGATGTCGGTCTTCTTCGACAGGCGTGCCAGCTGGCGGATGCCTTCCAGACGGCTATCTTCGTGACGTGCCAGCTGCTTGGCGTAGAACAGCGCCAGGATGCTGTCGTCCGGCGTTTCGCGCAGCAGGCGTTCCATGCCCTTGCGCGCTTCGGGCCAGGCGGCATCGTTGAAGGCCAGGTTGTTGTAGTACTCACGCCCTATCGTGCCTTGCGGGGTGAGTCCGTTGAACATCTTGCGGAAGGTGTCGGTGGCGCGGTCGCGTTCACCGGCGTCGACCAGGCGGCGGGCTTCGGCCAGCAGGGCCTTGTTTTCCGGCTTGGCCAGGGCGATGTCCTGCGCCAGCTGGTTGGCCTGCCAGGGTTGTGGCGACAGCGCCTGCAGGCGGTCCAGGTACTGCTTGGCCTGCTGCGGCTTGTTCTGCCTCACGCCGACCAGGCCCATGCCGTAGAGGGCATTGACCTGATTCGCATCCAGTTGCAAGACCTTCTGCCACACCTCGGCGGCACGCTGCGAGTTGTCGCGTGCCTGCCAGTACTGGCCCTGTTCGATCAGTTGAGCCGCCAGCTCCGGCTCGGCCGCATGAGCGGCCACACCCAGCAGCGCGCTCAGGACTCCGATGGCTAGCGTTGAACGGCGCGCGCGCATGACTTCTCCCAGGACAAATTAAGCGTTCCGTCATCGCGAAACTGATAGCGTTTCTCGACCCATCCCAATCCGAACAGGCCCAGCATGACGTTGTAGTACAGGATTTCGGGGCGCGGGTCAGGCTGCGCCAGTCCGTTCTCCAGTTGTTGCGTGACGGCACGCTGCAGTTGCGCCGCCATCGCGGTTTCACCCTTGGCGACCAGATAGGGTAACAGCGCGGCGCCAAAGCCGAACGGTGCCTGTCCTTCGGTCGCGCCCGTGGTCACCTGGACCTTTTCGGGCGGCACGCCGGTCGCGGCCAGGCTCTGGCGCATACCGTCCAGTGCCGCCAGCAGCGGCGCGGCCGCCGGATCGCGGGGCGAGGTCATGCCGGCCCACAGATACACGCGGATGGCGTCATAGCTGCCCAGGTCACCCTTGGCGGGATCGACCTGGAACTGCCCGGATTGCACCGTCAGCATACGGTAGGCCACCCAGTCGGCCACGTAGCCGCGAGGCGCCGAGCCCTGGATCATGCGCAGCGTATTGTCGGCCAGTTGTTGCCAGGGACCGTTGGGTCGTTCCTTTTGGAGGCGGCGCAGCAGCGGTAGCGGCAGATAGCTGGGATTGAGCGTCCACAGTGCATTGCGCTGGTTGAAGCCCTGTGGTCCCGGCAGCAGCATCTTGCCCAGGCCGGGCAGGTCCACCACCAGCTTGGCTTCGATATTGTCCAGCAGCTCCAGCGCCTGCTTGCGGTATTGTGGCCGCTGCCACAGGCGCGCCGCTTCCAGCAGGGTATAGACGATCCAGAGATCGGCGTCGGAGGCCGAATTGGCGTCCTGCATCTGCCATTTGCCGTCACTGCCCTGCCCCCACAGCCAGCCCGGCAGGATCTTGCCGGGGTCGTTGCCGAGCATGTTGTGCAGGGTCCAGTTCCAGACCTTGGCAAAGCGCGTGGCATCGTTGGCGATGAGCGCCAGCAGCATGTGGTAGGACTGGCCTTCGGAGGTGGTGTGATTGGGCAGCAGGCTGGAGTGCAGCACCCGGCCATCGTCCTGTACATGTGCTGCAGCCCAGGATTGCCATGCTGGCCAATCCTGGGCTGTGCAGTTCTGCTGGGTCGCGGCCAGTGCCGGCAGCCACGGTGTGGCTGCCAGGCCGCCCAGCGCGCCCAGCAGGCCGACCACCCGGCGCCGGCGCGGGGAGGCGGCCCTGTTCACTACCGAATGCCCGGCCTTACGCATTGAGGCGCTTTCTCGCCTTGGCGCGCAGGGTCAGGTATGCCAGGCCACCCAGCAACAGGATGCCCAGGGCCACCATCAGGAACATGCTCACCACGTGCTGCGACAGCCACCAGCGCAGCATGCGCAGCGGCGACATGCTACCCACGAAATACTGTTGCTCGGCCAGCAGCGGTTCGATGCTCTCGCCGCGCACCGCCACCAGGCTACCCTGGACGGCGCCGGATTCGGCTTCCTTGCTGGCCAGGGCCGACATGATCTGCGACAGGCCCAGCTTGTCGCCACCGGCCAGCACCACCACGCTGCGGCTGCCGTCCAGCGGCGACTCGAAGCCGGTCAGGTAGGAGGTCGGATCACCGCCCGAGAAGGCCATCTGCAGACGGGTGCGACGCTGCGCCGCCTTCGGGTCCAGGCCCAGCCAGCCCCCCACGCGCAGTGCCAGGTCCGACAGGTCGAAGCGCTGCTTGTCGCCGGTCACCAGGGTGGGCAGGCGGTCGGCCCATTGCTTGAGCAGGGGCTGGTTCTGGCCCGAGGCCATCACCAGCAGATCCTTGTCGGCAAACTTGGCGATCTGCGCGGCCTGGGTCACGGCCACACCCGTGGCCGGGTAGCCGGTGGCGCTGCCGAAGCGGCCCAGCACGGTCAGGTAGGCGCCGAGGTCAGCATCGCTGGCGTTGTCCGGCAGGACCACGGCAGTCTCGGACAGATCGGCCATGCGTGTGAAGGGGAAGCCGGCATCCTTGAACACGCCCAGGTTGGGCATGGCCATGAAGTGGTCGTAACCGCGCAGGTCGATGGTGGACTCAGGATCGATGCTGCCGCGCACGTTGTCGATGATGATGTCGGCACACTCGCCCTGCTTCACGTAGTCATACATGTAGCGCAGTTGCAGGCGCGATTGCAGGGCCGCGGTATCCAGCGGCAGGCGCACGCTCATCTCGCGCTCCAGGGCATCGCTCTTGATGGCGGCCAGCAGGCCCTGGTCCAGCTTGTCGCGGGGCAGCAGCACGTCGGACTTGATCAGGCCGTCGTTGAAGCTGACGATCAGCGAGGAATTGCTCGAACGCGGCTGCGGTGTATAGCGATAGTGCAGGTCCAGCTTGGCACCGTCCTGGCGCCAGCTCGACAGCGCCGGCGGGAAGTTCAGCGGAATGGTGATATCGCCCGGGTTGTAGCCGGACACATTGAGACGCTTGGCGTCGATCAGCTCAGCCAGCTTCACCGGGCGGTCGGTGGGCAACCAGTTGGGCGCGTCGTAAGGCTTGCGCGGCGCCACCGGTTGCAGCTTGTCGATCACCACCGAATTGCCGGCTACCGCCTTGTTGCCCAGGGCGGCAGCAGCAGCGGCACGCTTGACCTCTTCGGCATTGCGGCCGGTCACCAGCAGCAGCTTGCCGTTGGGATCGTTGGGGTTGGTCACCATGGTCAGGGTCGGGCCCTTGGGGGCGGCGATCTCCAGCGCGCCGATCTGGCTGGCGCCTTCGCTGCTGACCAGCACCACGCCATTGCCCTTGGCCGGCAAGGCGTTGATCTGCGCCGGGAAGCGCGAACCACGATAGCTGGCCAGCGCACCGAACCAGGACGACAGCGTGCCGGCGGCTTCCAGGGTGCCATTGTCAGGCGCGGCGGCGAACACGAAGGGCAGGTTCAGCATGCGCATGTCGCGGCGGTCGAAGAACGGCAGCGGCATCATTGACAGGTCGTCCTTCATCGGCAGCGGCGTGGTCTGCAGGGCCAGTACCGACTCGTTGCTCACGCGCGCCCACAGGCTGGAATGCAGCGGGTTTTCGCAACCCATGGTGTAGTGACCGATGAACTGCAGGCTCAGGCGATTGAATTCGGTGATCAGCTTGGTCGGGATCTCGACCTTGCTGGTCTGCAGGGTACCGGCATTTTCCTTGGGCAGCGGGATGCTGCCGGCCACCACGTCGTTGACCATCACGTTGATCTGCGACAGATCCGGCAGCAGCGCCGGCGAATAGGTGTATTGCAGGGTCACGTTGGCGCCGGTCACCACCTGGTTGGCCGGGACGTCGAAACCGACGCTGTCGGTGGCATCGACGCCGTGCAGCGTGATCGGATAGCCACGGCCCAGTTGCGTGAGACTGAAGTTGTAGGGGTCGCCGGCCATCGGTGTGGCGGCCGCAGCAGCACCGGCAGCAGAGGGAGCTGCGGCAGCCGCGAGGGCCTGGATCGGCAGGCTGCCCGAGGCCACTACGCCGGCCATGATCAGACAGATGGAGCGCCGACGGAAAGTCGGGTTCTTTCCTGGAGACTGCTTGTTTTTCATTGTTTTTCCATTGATTTGTCGAATGCCTGAACCACTACATCGGCCGGGACCGCGCCTGCCGCTGCTGCTACCGGAGCGCCCGCGGCCGTAGCAGCAGCTAGCGGTGCTGCCGGTGCCGCTTCCACCACCGGATCCTGCTTGACGGCAGCCGCCGCCGGCGGGCGCCGGGTATCACGCCACAGGCGCAGCTGGATCAGGGTGGCGCGGATGAGTTCCTTGATACCGTTCACACCGATCAGCGAGACTTCACGCAAGGCCTTCAACGGCGTATCGCGGCGGCTCTTGCCCCAGTTGTTGGCCCAGATGTCGGCGCGCGAGAAGGTCAGGCGGACCAGTTCGCTGTTCTGGCGCAGGGTCAGCTCATGGAACTGGGCGCCGACCATTTCGCCACGGCTGAACACCACCACGGCCGGGAATACCTTCTCCTGCTGGTTGCGGAACAGCGTCACATTGATGTGCTGGCCGCGGGCGATCGTCACGCCCTTGGGCAGACGCAGGCCAATACCCTTCTGCGAAAAGTCCAGCGTGGTCCCGCTGACCTCATTGCCATCGGCCAGCTTGATGCGCACCGGCAGCTCGGCGGCCACGCGCGGCTCGCTGCGCACCTGGCGGGTTTCGGAAGCGACCGCCATGGCGGCGCTGCTGATGATGACGTTGTACAGCGTCCAGGCCATGTTGATGAGGATGGTGGTCATCGCATTGGGGTCGCCCATCACCAGCTGCCAGACGCCGAAGACCATGCCCAGCAGGTTCAGCAGCAACAGCACGATGTAGGGGCGCGCCAGCTTCCAGTCGAAGTGCTTGTCGAGGATGATGCCGCCCTTGTCGGTGACGTTGAAGCCACCCAGCTTGGGGTTCACCAGCGCCAGCAGCACCGGGCCGAGGATGTACCAGGCCAGCACGGTCTCGTAGACCTCGTTCCAGAACGAATGGCGGAAACGCCCCTGGATGCGCGAGTTGGTCAGGCTGGCGTGCAGCACGTGCGGCAGCACATAGGCCGTGATCATCAGCGCCGAGGCGTGGAAGATGTGGGCGCCGAAGAACAGATAGGTCAGCGGCGCGGTCAGGAAGATCAGGCGCGGCAGGCCATAGAAGAAGTGCAGCATGGCATTGAGGTAGCAGAACCGCTGCCCCAGCTTCAGGCCCTTGCCGCGCAAGGGGTTGTCGACCCGGAAAATCTGCGCCATGCCACGCGCCCAGCGCACCCGCTGGCGGATGTGACGCGCCAGGTTCTCGGTAGCCAGACCGGCCGCCTGGGGGATGGCCAGATAGGCGGTGTTGTAGCCGGCACGGTTCATCTTCAGCGCCGTGTGGGCATCCTCGGTCAGGGTCTCGACGGCGATGCCGCCGATCTCCATCAATGCGGTACGGCGCATGACGGCGCAGGAGCCGCAGAAGAAGGCCGCGTTCCAGAGGTCGTTGCCATCCTGTACCAGCCCGTAGAAGAGTTCACCTTCATTGGGTACGGAACGGAAGGTATTGAGGTTCTTCTCGAAGGGATCGGGCGAGAAGAAGAAGTGCGGCGTCTGCAGCATTGCCAGCTTGGGGTCCTTGTAGAACCAGCCCATGCAGATCTGCAGGAAGGAGCGGGTCGGCACGTGGTCGGCATCGAAGATGGCCACGAACTCGCCGTCGGTGACCTTGAGCGCTTCGTTGAGGTTGCCGGCCTTGGCGTGCTTGTTGTCCGAGCGCACCAGGTAGTTCACGCCGATGTTGTTGCAGAACTCGCGGAAGTCTTCGCGACGGCCGTCGTCCAGCACGTGCACGCGCAGCTTCTCCTGCGGCCAGTCGATGGCCTGGGCGGCGAAGATGGTCAGCGAAACAATGTCCAGCGACTCGTTGTAGGACGGGATGAAGACGTCCACCATCGGCCATTCCGAGGGCGGCATGGTCAGCATCTGCGGCTTGCGACGCAAGGGCCAGGCGGTCTGCAGGTAACCCAGCGTGAGCACGATGAGCGAATAGATTTCGGCGGCCAGCAGGCCATAGCCGAAGATGATGTCGAGCCAGTCTTCGAAGGCCAGGGTGGAGGTGATGCGCCAGTACATATAGCGCATCGAGACGATCAGCGACAGCGTGATCAGCACCAGCACCGGGAAGCGGCCGGACTGCTTGCGCAGTATCAGCGCCGCCACGAAGCAGCCGATCGCGAAGATGCACTGGGTATAGAACTCCAGCGGCACCGACACCAGCAGCAGCGCCAGCAGCACTGCAACCAGCAGCAGGCCCAGCTGCAGCCAGCGACGCGGCCGCCGGGGCAGCGCTTCGAGGCGCTCGCCCCAGGTCTGGATCCAGGTCTGCAGGCGGTTGGAGGTGGGTGCGGCCGGGTCGGCGGCAGTGGCCGCCTGGCTGGCCTTGGAGGAACGGGATTGCGACTGCGCTTGCGGTTGACTCATGATGCGCGTCCACCTGCGAGGGCGGATTTGACGACCTCGGCGTGCAATTGCTCGCTGATGGTCCGGAGCTGGTCATAAGCCGGCGAATGCCCGGCCTTGATCAGCGGATTGAAGCCGTAGGCCAGGCCTTCGCTGATGGCGTGGTCCAGTGCGATCACGCCGGCCAGGCGCGACCCCATCCAGCGCTTGAGGACTTCCAGCATGTCCTGGCTGAAGGTACGGGCGGCGTTGTACTTGTTGACGATGTAGCGGCAGTTGTTGCGGCCATGCAGGGCCTGGCGCATATGTTCCAGCGCCAGGAAGGAACCGGCATCGGGCGTCACCACCGCCACCACCTGGTCGGCCGCTTGCAAAGCCTGGTCTAAGTAGGCGCTCTGCCCGGCCGGCAGGTCCAGCATGACCACGTCGCCCGGCTGCAGGTCCATGGCCTGCAGCTGACGCGTCAGCCATTGCGAATCGAGTGCCATCTGCCGGGCAATCCCGGCCTCGCCCTGGTGCGCCACCACGTCATGGGTGACCACCTTGGTGCCGGCGCTACCGTCGCGCCAGGCGGCGCGCCAGTCGGGCGCCTCGGCGGGGACCGCCGCGGGCGCCGGACCGGCGCTGCCGGGTTCGGGCAATACACTCACGCCCAGGTGGTACTGCAGGGCATTCTGCGGATCGAGATCGATGGCGATCACCCGGCCGTGCCGCGCCAGCGCGCAGGCCAGGGCCGAGCACAGGGTGGTCTTGCCCACCCCGCCCTTGGGCGAGACGATGGCAATGACCTGGGCCGGCGTGGAGGGTGTCAGGCTGGCCAGCACCTTGTTGGCGCCGGCTGTCTGTTTGGACTGACGCTGCTGGGCGACTTCACCCAGCAGCGAACGCAGCATGGAAGGCACGGCGGCATCCGCCACCACCGTGGGCATCACGGCCGGAGCGGTCGCTGTCACCAGCGCAGCCGCCAGGGGTGCCGGCGCGGGCGCGATGGCCTCACGCGTGACCAGGGCGGCGTCGGCCGGCTGGGGCTCGGGCGAATCCGATCGGGCTTGAACTTGAGCTTGAGCTTCAGCTTGAACTTGTGGCTGCGCCGGGATTTCCGCAGGCAAGGGGCTGGACGCTGGCGCCAGGGTCGACGAGACCATGGCCGCCATGGGGGCCGGATGCGGTGCCGAAACAGGGGCCTCGACCTTGGCCGCCGCCACATCCACATCCACCACCGGTTCCATCACGGGTTCGATACGCTGCTGGGGCGCCACCGACTTGGCCACCACGATGGGCGGCACGCTCTTGACCACGGCCGGGGCAGCCTGTGCCACCTGCTCGGCCACCCGTTCAGCCTGCTGCTGGACTGCGGGCGCAGCCTCGACCACCACCTTGGGCGCAGCGGGCTTGCGCACCGGCTCCTTGTAGTCGATCGCGGCCTCGATTTCGAGATAGCCATCCACCGTTGCCCCGAACTTGCTCAGCAAGTTGGAGATATCGTTTCCCATTTCTTTACTCCCTGCTCAGGATCACGGGTGCCGGCTTTTGACCAGAGGCATCGGACCTGCCCTAAACCTTGTTAAAAATCGCCAAAACTTCTCAATTTTCGCCATTGGTTGGCTATATGCATCGTTCCGCTCTGTCGGCGGTCACTTTCCTTCGCGTGCTGCGAAGAAGTCCCCATGGGCCAGGATGAAGAAATGTTATAAAAACGACCACATTTCAGATGTTGTCATTAAAACAAACAAATCCTGATATCGCAACCTTCAATTGACCAAAAGTTGAAAAATTTCGTTAAAAAGCTGTTCAGTTCCCGGTAGGAAATGCTGAAGGACGAGGTCAGCATCTTATCTTTCTCGCAATGCTCTTGTCGCCTATTAGTGACACTTTGCAATTAAATCCGTCGCAGATTTGGCACATCTACCTGCACACCGCTCACAAATTTCCGACTGCAGATGAACAACATTTCATTGAGCGCCTGCTCTGGCGCCGGGCGACCGATGTGCTGGCGGCTCGTCGTCACCGGCAGCGGAAAACGCAACCCTATCGTATGCGATCCCAAAAACTTGTCACTCGGGAAAACCCTGATAGAGGCTGATCAAGCACAACCCGAATTGTCGGGGTGACATGCTGCGCTGTCGTGACTTAATCCAATTGCGTGACAATCAAGCAACAAGCGGACCACGGAGGAGACGGGAGGTGAAGCTGAAGAAGAAGCAGAACAGAAAGTGGACGGGGAAGCAGTTGCGCTACCCCTGCCCCACCTGCCACCAGCCTGGCAACAGGGCCCGGACTTCCGGGCGGGCGAAGCGCTGGTCGATCAGCCAGACCGTGCCCTGATCGGTTTCGGTGCGGATGACGCGCCCTGCCGCCTGCACCACTTTCTGCAGTCCGGGATAGAGATAGGTGTAGTCATAGCCGGCGCCGAACAGGGTCTGCATGCGTTCGCGCAGTTGTTCATTGACCGGATTGAACTGCGGCAGCCCAAGCGTGGCGACGAAGGCGCCGATGAGACGCTCGCCCGGCAGGTCCACGCCCTCGCCGAAGGAACCACCCAGCACGGCAAAGCCGATGCCCTGCCCGCCGCAGGTAAAACGCGCCAGGAAGGCATCACGCTCGGCTTCGGCCATGCGCGGAGACTGTTGCCAGGTGGGAATGTCGGGATGCAGGCGGTTCAGCGCATCGCGGGCCTGCTGCAGATAGTCGAAGCTGGAAAAGAAGGCCAGGTAGTTGCCCGGCTGCTGCCGGTACTGGTGCGCCATCAGGGCGCAGATGGGATCGATGGACGCGGCGCGACGCTGCCAGGTGGTCGAGATCTCGCGCGCCACCCGTACCTGCAACTGGCTGGCGTGGAATGGCGAATCGACATCGATCCAGGCGGTCGACGGCGGCATGCCCAGCAGGTCGGCGAAATAATGCCAGGGTGCCAGCGTGGCCGAAAACAGCGTGGTCGACTGCGCAAAGGCAAAGCGCGGCCCCAGGAAAGGCGCCGGCACCACATTGCGGATGCACAGCAGGTTGTCACGCTGGTCGTGGCGCGTCAGGTCGAACAGCGAATGCGGGCCGAAGGACTCGGCCAGCCGGACGAAGGCCATGGCATCGAAATGAAAATCGCGCAGGGCCGGCTCCAGCGGCACCGCCACCTGGGCCAGGTAGTCGTTGAGGGTGGCGATGCAGTTGCTCAGGGCATCGACCAGGCGCGCCGGCGGCGCCTCCAGCACCTGATACGGCAGATCCGCGCCCTTGGTCGCCGTGGTCCAGGCACGCGCCAGCTGCTGCAGCGGCCGTGCCACGGCGGGGGGTGCCACCGCCCGTGCCGCGCGCAGGCCGGCGCGACTCAACTGGGCGCTGTACATGCTGCGGGCGCGGGCCACCAGGTTATGCGCCTCATCGGCCAGCACGCTGACGCGCCATTCATGGGCCTGTGCCATCGCGTGCAGCATGGCACCGCCGTCGAACCAATAGTTATAGTCGCCGACGATCAGATCGCTCCAGCGCGTCATCTCGCTGCCCAGGTAGTAGGGGCAGACCTGGTGCGCCAGGGCGATCTCCTGCAGCCGCTGGCGGTCCAGCAGCGCAGCCTCCAGGCAGGCCGAGCGCGCTGCCGGCAGGCGGTCGTAGAAGCCCTGCGCCAGCGGGCAGGAGTCGCCCCGGCACAGGCGGTCCGGATACTGGCAGGCCTTGTCACGGGCGCACAGCTCCAGCACCCGCAGCGGCAGGCCTTGGCCATCCCTGCCCGTGAGGGTGGCGGCGGCGTCCAGCGCCAGTTGCCGGCCGGGTGTCTTGGCGGCGAGGAAGAGGATCTTGTCCAGTCGCTGCTCCGGTGCCGCCTTGAGCGCCGGGAACAGGGTGCCCAGGGTCTTGCCGATACCGGTCGGCGCTTGCGCCAGCAGGCAGCGGCGGCTGCGATGGGCGCGAAACACGGCCTCCGCCAGTTGCCGTTGACCGGGCCGGAAATCTCCGTGCGGAAACGCCAGGGTCTGCAGGGCAGTATCGCGGGCGGCGCGATGCGCCAGTTCCTGCGCGGCCCAGCGTGCAAAGCGCTCGCACTGGCTGGCGAAGAGGCTGGCCAGTTCTTCGCGGGGCCGGGTCTCCTCGAAGCGGGTTTCCTGCTGGCTGCCGATCTCGAAATACACCAGCGCCAGCCTGATCTGCGGCAGGTCCAGCTTCTCGCACATGAGGTGACCATAGACGCGCAACTGCGCCCAGTGCAACTGTCGATGGTTCTCGGGCTGGCTGGAGATCTGGCCGCGATAGGTCTTGACCTCTTCCAGCAGTTGCTGTTGCGGGTCGTATCCGTCGGCGCGACCGCGCACGTGCAAGGAGCCATGCTCGGCCGCCAGCGCCACCTCGCTCTGGTAGTGCTCACCGCGCCGGGCGGCGACGATGGCGTGGCCGGCGATGCCCTCCTGCGCGGTGGGGGTGGGCGTGAAGCGCAGGTCCAGATCGCCGACCTTGGCGGTGAATTCGCACAGGGCCCGCACGGAGACGCGGTAGCGCGGCGCCTCGTCCGTGGCAGGCGCCACCGTGGATGCGTTGGTGGATGCGGCGGATGCGGGAGGCATGGAGAGTGCGGCAACAAAGCTCATGCAGCCAGTGCCTCCCACTGCAGGTAGCACACCGAGACCGGCATGCCGTGGCGGGCGCAATAGTCCAGCCAGCGCAACTGGTTGTCCTGCAGCTTGTCGCCGGGGCCTTTGACTTCGATCATGCGGTAGCTGCGCTGCTGCGGCCAGAACTGGATCAGATCGGGGAAGCCGCTGCGGTTCTCGCGCACGTCCTCCAGGATGCGCAGGCACCACAAGCGCAGGTGCGAGGGCGGGATGCAGTCCAGCGCCAGTTCCAGCAGCTCACGGGTGAGCCCACCCCAGGCCACGAAGGGCGATTGCACGCCGGCCTTGGCATCATGGGTGGCCAGGATGGCGGCGCGATGGCTGCCATCCTCCAGCCGTGCCAGGCAACGCTCGAACTGCGCACGCCGGCGCCCATGGAAGTCGGCGCTGAAGAGATCGGCCGGCTCGCGCTGGAAGGGGTGGAAGAAGGCACCGGGAATGGCAGCGAAGATGGCCTCCCAGCACAGCAGGCCGAACAGGGCATTGGCCAGCACATTCTCGACATAGAACACCGCTGTCTCTGGCTGCTGCCGTTGCAGGTAATCGCCCACCGCCAGTTCGACCCGTGCAGCGCCCTGGCGGGGCAGGTTCAGGTCCAGGCGATCGACCACGGCGGCGCGGCGCCGCCCCGGTCCCGGCTGCCCCAGCTGACGCGCCAGTCGCGGTGCGATGCGTGCCAGATGCTGGCGCTCCGCTTCACTTTCCGGCGACTGTTGCGCAGTGCGCAGCAAGCTGTGCGCGGCGCCGAAGCGGCCCAGTTTTTCCAGCACGCGGATGGCACGCGCGCGGGCCCCCGGATAGGCGCAGCCTGCATAGACGGCGTGCGCCTGGGACAGGTCCTGCTGCTTCTCGAACAATTGGCCGATGCGGAACATCAATCGCTGGCGCCGGCTCTCCAGCCAGGGATTGTCGAACGCGCCGTGGGGCAGCATGGGCAACAGGCTGCCCGCGGCGGTGCCGGCCTCGTAGGCCTGGCGACAGGCGTGCAGCTGCAGGTAGAGATCGATGTCGCCACGGCTGCGAAAACCCCTGGCCTCCGGCCCCAGCGCGACCTGCTCATAACGCAGGGTGCCGATATCGGCCAGCACGAATTCGCTCCAGTCCTGGTGCAGGTTACCGAAGAACATCAGCCGCACTCGCTCGCACAGGGGCCGGTTCAACAAGCGCACGGCCTGGTCGCTGCCCTTGTGCTGCCATTGCGAAAAAGGCCGCGGATGACCGTGGGCGGCATCCTCGGCCAGCAGGGACAACAAGGCGTCCTTGCGCAGGGCCTTGCACGCAGGCGAGCGCAAAGCCGGCGAATCGAACTGCACCAGCAGCTCGGCCCGGGTCGATAGCTGGGCGAACTGCTGCAGGCTCAGCACAGGGTCGTGTTCGACCCAGGCCCCTGGCAAGCCACGTAAAGCCTGCAATGAACAATCGATCTCCGGATAGGCCAGTTTACTGACGCGAAAGAGTTCACCTTTACGCATCATCATGCGCACGAAAAGCGCGCGCGAAGCCAGCGGCAAGCCGGGGAAGGCGGTGATGAAGTCGCGTTCTTCCGCGTTCAGCAGGTCGCCATAGCGCTGCGCCAGCCAGTCCAGAACCTGCTGGAAGTTGCCGAGGTAGTAAAAACGGTGGGTGAGGTCCAAAACGGCGGCCATGGGATGCATCTGGGGCGTTTAACTGTATATAAGCACAGTATAACGCCTCTCCCCCTCCGACTGCCCGCAAGGACCATCGGAAGGACCATCGCAAGGGCGATTACAGGCGCGGAGCCAGCGCCTCGGCGAAGAACTCGGTCACAGCACGCACCCGGGCCGGGATGAAGCGGCGGCGCAACAAAACAGAATCGCCATTGCCGGATAAGATTGGCACCCGGCAAACCCGGTTTGCCCTCTCAACAACGATCATCGCCAAAGACCCACGGAGACCCAGGTGTACAAACTTTCCACGATTGCCCTTGCCAGCGCCCTGCTGGCCCTGACGGCCCCGCTGCATGCCCAGCAACCGCAGCAGCAGCAGCAGCCACCGCAGTCACAACAGCAGCAGCAACGCCACGACGAATTCTTCTGGCTGGGCGAAATCAACAAGGCCACTGCCGTCATCAATACCGACGAAGGCCTGCTGGACAAATCGATGACCCCGCTCATCGTCAAGGGCATCCGCAAGGTATTGGCCGATGCCGAACAGCCGGGCGCCAAGCGCCCTACCCTGGTCATCACCTTCGAGCCGCTGCTGATCCAGGCGGCCGGCCCGCAGATCACCTTGCTGCATGCCGGCCGCTCCAGCCAGGACATGCTGGCCACCATGCGCTCGGCCATCCTGCGCGAAGACATGCTGGCCCTGGCGACCCAGCTCAATGCCACCACCGCAGCCCTGGTGAAGCTGGCAGCGCGCCAGCGCGACACCATCGTGCCCAACTACACCAACGGCGTAGCGGCCCAGCCCAACAGCTATGGCCACTACCTGCTGGGATTTGCCGCCGCACTGGACCGCGATGCCCAGCGCATCCGCGAGGCCTATGTCCGCATCGACCGTTCCTCGATGGGCAGCACCGTGCTCAACGGCACCAGCTGGCCGCTGAACCGCCAGCGCATGACGGACTATCTGGGCTTCGGTGCCGTCGTCGACAACGCCTACGATGCCTCGCAACTGTCGGCGGTGGATGAGCCGGTGGAAGCCGGCGCGGTGGTCTCGTCCATCGCCCTGCATGCCGGCACCTTCATTCAGGACGTGATGACGCAGTATGCCCAGCCCCGTCCCTGGATACTGCTGCAGGAAGGGGGCGAGAACACCTACGTCTCCTCAGCCATGCCGCAGAAGCGCAATCCGGGCCTGCTCAACAGCACCCGTCGCGATGCCACCACGGTACTCACCGAAGGCATGGGCGCGGCCCTGCAGGCACACAACATCCCGCCCGGCATGAGCGACCCCAAGGATGTGAAGGCCAACAAGGCCATGGTCCTCAATGCGGCCAAGGTCCTGAAGAACTGGGAGAGCATCCTCAATGCGCTGATCATCAATCCCCAGCGCGCGCTGGAAGAACTCAACAGCGACTGGACCGCCTCCCAGGAACTGGCCGATGTGCTGATGCGCAAGTACAAGCTGCCGTTCCGGGTGGGCCATCATTTTGCGTCGGAGGTGGTGGAATATGCCAAGGCCAACGACATCCGTCCGCTGGACTTCCCCTACGCCCAGGCGCAGCGCATCTACACGCAGGCAGTACTCAATTCCGAATTCCCGCAGGTACTGCCGATGTCGGAGCAGGAGTTCCGCAGCACCCTGGACCCGGTTGCCATCGTGCGCAATCGCGCCACCGTGGGCGGCCCGCAACCGGCCGAGATGGACCGCATGCTGCGCGAGGCCAATGAACGGGTGAGCCGCCAGGACGCCTGGATCAAGACGCGCCAGCAGCATATCCGGACCTCGCTGGAGAAGCTGGATGCGGACTTCGATCGGCTGGGAGCGGCGGCCGGGGTCAGGTGATCTCGTCCGGCCCGGCCAGCGAGCGCATGGTAGCGCCTCAGAGTGAGGACTTGCGCTCGCTGGCCAGCTGGAAGATGCAATCGCCGCGTCTGACCTGGGCGATGGCGCGCTTGCAGACGATCTCACCATCGGCGGCAAAACTCACCGTCTCGGGCGGGCGCACCGGATTGTCGGGGAAGTGGATCAGGGCCGCCGCCTGCCCTTGCCTGACCACTTCGCCCAGCTCGGCCAGCGGTTCATAGACGCCGTGGTCCATGGCATAGACATAATGCCGGTTGCGGTCGATGGCCATCAGCCGCGCATCGGCGGGTGGTCGCGGCGGCACCAGCTTGCCCTGCAACAGCCCGATATAGCCCAGCAGATGCAGCACACCCTGCATGCCCTGCCGCACCAGAGCGGCATCGACACCACCACCGCCACCCAGTTCGGTCAAGAAACAGATCGCCCCCTGGCGGCGCGCCGCGGCGGTGACATTGACCGGGTTAGGCTGGTACAGGAAGGCCTTGGGAAGACCGAAGGCCTTGAGCAGGCCCGTGACCTTCTGTTCCTCTTCCGCATCGCGTGGCTCCAGGCCCATCATGTTGGCGCCGTCGTACATCAGTGAACTGCCGCCGGAATGCAGGTCCAGCATGTAATCGGCACGGGCCAGCAACACATGTTCGATGTAGTGGGCGATCACCTGCGAGGGAGTGCCGGCGGGATCGCCTGGATAGAGCCGGTTGAGATTGCCGTCATCCAGCGGCGAGGTCCGCAGACCGGCCTCGGCGGCCGGGGCATTGGCCATGGGCAGGAGGATCAATTGCCCAGTGACCATCTCGGTCTGGATCTCGCGGATCATCCGCGAGACGATGATCTGTCCTTCGTATTCATCGCCGTGGGTACCCGCGCTGACGATGACCACCGGTCCCTCGCCGCGCTTGATCGAAGCCACCGGAATGGGCAGCCAGCCGTAGGCAGACCGGTGGACGGAATGCGGAAGCCGCAGAAAGCCGATCTGCTTGCCGTCGGCATCGAAATCGACGTCGCTCTTGATGGGATTGCTTGCCATGTGATGTTCTGATGTTCTGATGTATTGGATGTATCGGGTGTATCGGGTGTAACCGGTGTATCGGATGCTTCAGGTATTGAGGAACACGCCAGATCTGCGCGGATCAGTGATCGATCGCCTTCTTCATGTTGCCGACCATGTCGTAGTCCGGGCTGACATAGCGCTGCGCGATCTTCTGCAGCGTGCCATCTGCGATCATGTCGGTGATCGCCTTGTCCATGGCGGCCTTGAGTGCGTCGGCGTGCTTGGGCAATACAGCCGCACCGAGCGAATAGACCAGCGGCGCACCGACCGTCTTTACCGGGAGGTTGTTGATGGTCTTCATCTTGTAGCCGTTGAAATAGGAGTCGATCACCGAATCCAGACGGCCGCTCACCAGATCGTTGTAGAGGAAGCCGCCCCCTTCGTAGGCGCGTACCTGCGAGTCCGGGAGGTTCTTGTGCGCCCACATTTCATTGGCGGTGCCGGCACTGGCGCCAACGCTCTTGCCCTTCAGGCTGGCGCGGTCACGGATATCGGTATTGCTGGCGTTGACCCAGATACGGAAGTCCTGCACCGTGTAGGGCAAGGTGAAATCCACCACCTTTTCCCGCTCCGGCGTGCGCGCCATGCTGTTGACGACGACGTCGTATTTGCGCGCATTGATGCCTTCCACGAAGTTCTTGAACTTGTCAGCGATGAACTCGATCCTGGCCACGCCGATGCGGCGGAAGATTTCGCGGGCTACCGCTACGTCATAACCATCAGGCTGGTTCTTGTCGTCCAGGTAGCTCCAGGGCGGGCTGGTCTGGGTATTGGCGATCCTGACCACCCCGGCCTGCTGCAGGCGGCTCAGGGAATCGTCAGCGGCTGCCTGCGCCAACGGCATCGGCAGCATCAGTACCGTGCCCGCCGCCAGGCCCAGTATTAGTGTCAATGTCAGTGTGGGCAGCCTCAGCAGCCGCTGCAACGACCTGCGCAAGGTATTCTCCATGGATGGCTCCTTTCCCAGAGCGTCACTGCTGTCTGAGAGCGCGCTGGATGTCGCCCACCATGTCGAACTCGGGTCCGACCCAGCGTCTTGCCAGCCGGTCCAGTGTGCCATCGCGGGTCATGTCGGCAATTGCCTTGCTGACCGCGTCCTTCAGTGCCGGCTGCCCCTTGACCATGGCCTGCGCGGAAAGCTGATAGATCAGGACCGGCCCGACTTCCTTGATCGGCAGCTTGTTGACGTTGGCGTATTTCATGCCGCCGAAATGGGAGCTGATGACCGCATCGATACGCCCGTTGCCCAGGTCATTGAACACGAAACCGCCATTGTCATAGGTGCGGATATCGGACTCCTTCAGATGTGCGCGAGCCCAGGTCTCGTTGCTGGTGCCGGTGGTGACGCCGACCTTCCTGCCCTTGAGATCGGGCTGATCCTTGATGGTGGAATTGCTGGACAGGACGAAGATGCGGAAGTCCTCCACGCCATAGGGCGCCGCGAAATCGACCTGCTTCTCGCGTTCCGGCGTTGGCGTCAGGTCATTCATGACCAGGTCATACTTGCCGGCCTTGAGTCCCTCGACGAAATTCTTGAAGCTGTCGGCCACGAACACTACCTTGGCCACGCCGATGCGCCGTGCCACTTCCTTGGCGACCTCCACGTCATAGCCTGCCGGCTGCAGCTTGTCGTCGATCAGGCTCCAGGGCGGGCTGCTCTGGGTGTTGGCAATGCGGATCACGCCGGCCGCCCGTGCACTGGCCAGGATATCGGCCGGGATGTTCTGTGCCACCGTCGCGCCGGCGGCCAACCCCAATAGCGCCGACCCGCATAGTTTCAACATGAAATGACGCATTTGCATGGTGCTGCTCCCCTCGATGATTGATGAATGTCGAGGCCCATTTTGCGGCGCTGCCGGCGCCCCGGCAATGAGAGCGGGTTTCTAACCTGATAAGCAGAACTTATAGAGTGTGCACCGAACAGACCGGGGATTTTGCAATGCCGCACCACCACCGGGCAGCCTGGAATGATAACGCGGCTGGCCTCAACGCCTTATGCCACGTGAGGAGAAGGTGGCTTGCAGTCCCAGCCTGGGCCCATGCGGGCTGCCGATTTGCACAGAGGATGTGCGCGGCGCACCATTACGGACAGGCCAGGCCTGTTCAGAACGCGCCCGGCTTCTGATATAGCACCTGACGCAGCGCATTCATGTCCGACTCCATCTGGATGCGCATGACTCGCAGCAATTCCTTGGCATTTTCGGACATGGGAACGCCAGGGCGAAATACCAGCAAGGCGGTGAAGTGGGCCGCGACTTCCATCGGTTTCAGGCGCAGGCCCCGGGTGACGTAGTCCAGCGCCAGGATGGGATGGACCATGCCCATGCCGACCCCGCGCAGGGCGAACTCGCAGACCGAATTGGAATAGGGTGTCTCCAGGATGGGGCGCAGCACCTTGCCCTGCTGGATCAGTTCCTGCTCCAGCCGACGGCGACTGGCATCCTCGGGATTGAGAGCGATGAAGGGATGCTCCAGCAGGTCATCGGCCGTGATGAGCGGCTTGCCGGCCAGCGGATGGCGATCGTTCATCACGATCACCCCCGGCACGCTCATGAACTGCGAATGCTCCAGCCCGGACACTGCCAGCTCATCAGCCATCAGGCCGAAGTCCAGCTGTCCGGCGCTGACCTGCTGGTAGACCTCGCGCGAACTCATGATCTGGAACGACATCTGCACGCGCCGCTCGGCCAGGCCGAAGGCGGCGATGGCGCGTGGCATGAAGCCTATCCCCAGTGCGGGAAAGGACGCGATGGCCAGGCGCCCGAGGCCGAACGAGCGCAAGCTGCGGATGCGGTGCTCGATCATCTCGAAGCCGGCGAAGCAGCGGTCGACCTCCACGATCAGGGCCAGTGCCTCCTGCGTAGGTACCAGCCGGCCGCGCGTGCGCTCGAACAGACGCAGTTCGGAAGAAGCCTCCAGCTTGCGGATCGACTGGCTGATGGCCGGTTGCGATACGTTCAGTAAAGCCGCTGCCTTGCTGGTCGTACCGGCCCGCATGACGGCCCGGAAGACCTGGATGTCTCGCATGTCCATGTATAAGTATCGCTTATAGAGTTAGTGACGCCTGCTGTTGCTGGTCCCGTCCGGCTTGCGGATACTGAGACCGTCTTTTTTACATTAACAAAATAATCGCATGAGCACGAACACTCCGACCTCCCAGCAAGAAGCCTTCGCCAGCCTGTCTCCGGCGGTGATGCGCGCCTCCACCGTGGTCTTCGACAACTTCGAGGATTTCGTCCAGCGCAAGCAGCGCCAACCCGACGGTTTCAGCTATGGCGTGACCGGGACTCCCACCGCCCGCCTGCTGGAACAGAAAGTGGCGCAACTGGAGAATGGCCGCCACTGCGTCATCGCTCCCTCCGGGGCAGCGGCATTGATGACGACCGTCATGGGCTTCGTGCGGGGCGGTGACCACCTGCTGGTCTCGGCGGCCTGCTACGGCGCGCTCAAGAGCTTCGCCGAGAAATGGCTGGCGCGGATGGGCGTGGAGGTCGAGCTGTATCGTCCCGACATGGGCGCCGACATCGAAGCGCTGATCAAGGACAATACCCGCATGATCTGCATGGAGGCTCCCGGCACCGTGACCATGGAAATGCAGGACATCCCGGCCATCACTGCGGTGGCCCGTCAACGCGGCGTGCTGACCATGCTTGACAATACCTGGGCCAGTCCTCTTGGCTTTGCCGGTCTCGACCATGGGGTGGACTTCAGCATCCAGGCGGCCACCAAGTTCCTTGGCGGACATTCCGATGTGCTCATGGGCTGCATCAGCATGAATGATCATGCCCACTACGACATCCTGCGCGAGACCCAGAGCATCCTGGGCCAGCAGGTCAGCCCGGAAGATTGCTTCCTGGTACTGCGTGGATTGGAAACCCTGAAGCTGCGGGTGGCCGCGCAAGGCAGTGCCACCCTGCAGGTGGCGCGCCATCTGGCACAGCATCCGATGGTAGAGCGCATGATGTATCCGCCGCTGGAGTCCGACCCGGGCCACGCACTCTGGAAACGCGACTACCGGACCCATGGCTGCCTGTTCTCGATGATCCTCAAACCGGGGCCCGAACAGGCCTTCCACAGCTTCTTCGACAGCTTGCAGCACTTCGTCATCGGCGCCAGCTGGGGCGGCGTGCATAGCCTGGCGGCCTACTATCCGGCCGCACTGCAGGCCAATCGCGCCTTCCCGGCAACCGATCAGCCGGTGGTACGGCTGTCGATCGGACTGGAAGACAGCACATTGCTGATCGCCGATCTCGACCGGGCGCTGGCCGCTTATGCACAAGCACAGACAGCGGGCTGATCGATTCATGACTGACAAAAACGAGGGCGACATCGGAGGCGATGTCCGCCATCGCAGTGAGGAGGAGTATGGTTGATTTGTTCCTGAGGGCGCTGCCGCTGCTGGAAAAGGCAGTGCTGGTCACGCTGGGCCTGGGGCTCGGTTCATTCCTGCTGGGCTCGGCATTGGGCATGCTGATCGCCCTGGCCCGCATTTCCGACTGGCGGCCGCTGCGCTGGCTGGCCTTTGCCTATGTCTCGATATTTCGCGGCACGCCGCTGCTGATCCAGATTCTGCTGATCTACTTCGGTCTGCCCAACTACGGCATCACCATCGACCCGATCCCGGCCGCCTTGTTGGCGCTGACACTGTTTTCGGCCGCCTATCTGAGCGAGAACTTCCGCTCGGGCATCAATGCGGTGGATCGTGGCCAGTGGGAAGCCGCCTGGTCCATGGGCATGGGGTACTGGAAGACCTTGCTGCGGGTGATCCTGCCGCAGGGCTTGCGCATCGCCATCCCGCCGCTGGGAAGCCGCCTGATCGCGCTGATGAAGGACACCTCGCTGGCCTCCACCGTCACGGTGGTGGAACTGACCCGCGTAGCCGACCAGCTGGGTGCAACCACCTTCCGCTACATGGACATGTTCATCATCGTCGGGACCATCTACTGGATCATCAATCAACTGCTCACCCTGCTGCAGACCTGGCTGGAAGAGACACTGTCGAGGCGCTATCAATGAACCAAGCCGCACAATGTACCGTCCGCGTGCGCGGACTGGCCAAGGCCTTCGGCACCAATCAGGTGCTGCGCAACGTCAATCTGGAAGTCGCGCGCGGCGAGGTGGTGGTCATCATGGGGCCGTCCGGGTCCGGCAAGACTACCTTCATCCGTTCGCTGAACCTGCTGGAACTGCCTGATCGCGGCAGTATCGAGATCTGCGGCGTGGAGCTGGCCGAACCGGCGGCACTGCCACCACGCGAGCGCCGTCGCAAGACCCTGCAGATCCGCCAGCAGACGGCGATGGTGTTCCAGTCCTTCAACCTGTTTCCTCACATGACGGCCTTGCAGAACGTGATCGAGGGACTGATCTCGGTCAAGGGCGTGGCCCGCGAAGAGGCGAGGCGACGCGGCCTGGCGCTGTTGGGCAAGGTGGGACTGGCGGAGAAGGCCGATGCCTATCCCGGCAAGCTCTCCGGAGGCCAGAAACAGCGCGTGGCGATCGCACGCGCCCTGGCCATGGAGCCTGAAGTGATCCTGTTCGACGAACCGACCTCGGCACTGGACCCTGAGTTGCGCGACGATGTGCTCAACGTCATGCGTGAACTGGCCAAGGAAGGCATGACCATGCTGGTGGTCACGCATGAGACCCGCTTTGCCCGGGACGTGGCTGATCGCATCGTCTTCATGGAGGGCGGGCATGTGCTGGAAGATACGACACCGGAACACTTCTTCGGCGCCCAGGCCAGCGAACGCTGTCGCCAGTTCCTGGGTCGCCTGCACGATTGAGACCGGCTCAGGCTGCAGCCTCAGTCCGGCTGCAGCATCCCCAGCCAGGCCAGCAGTGCCATGACCAGCAGCGACAGCAGGATCTCCAGCCAGGTCAGGCGTGCCAGCAGCGCCAAGGCGCGCGGTTGGCGGCGTAGTGCCGGCACCAGTCCATAGCGATTGAACAGCGCCACCAGCACCATCACGCCCACCAGCACGCACTTCAGTGCCAGCAGGCGCTGATAGGTAAACGACCAGTCCAGCGGCAAGCCGCCGAGGATGAAACAGGTGTTGACCAGGCCGGTCAACCACACCAGCGCAACCACGCCATGCCCAGCCGTGGAAAAGCGGCGCAGGATGGTCACCGCCTGTGCTGCCTCTGTCGACTGCCCGTCGCGCTGCAGGCGCGGCAATACCAGCAGCACTACCGGCAAGGCGCCGACCCAGGCACCCACGGCCCAGACATGCAGCACGTCGTTGGCCTGGTGAAGCAAGCCGTGCCAGCCCTGATGCATGGCTGCGTGGCCGGTCAGGGAGAGTCCCGCCAGGAGAATGGCACTGGCCAGCAGGCTGGCGCGCTGGGCCAGGGTGACCCGGAACAGGCCGGCCGCCAATAGCAGGACCAACGCACTCAGCTGGCACCACCATGCCGTACCGATCGAGGTGCCATTGGCGACCGCCGTCAGCATCTGCATTCGCAGTGCGTCTGGCCAGCCCTCACCGAGGATCGCCGCCTGCAGCGGCAAGGTGCCGACCACGGCCAGCAGGATCAGGGTGCAAAGGACACGGCGGCACAGCGCCAGACGCTGCCACAATGCATCGCGCAAGGGCTGCGGCACCAGCGCCAGCAGCATCAGCGTCATTCCCCACAGGAACAGCGCGGCGCCGTCCAGCAGCAGGCGGCACAGCCCCAGCAGCGCTACCGCGCCACTCAAGGGGCGACGGTGAAGTGGTAGCTTCCCTCGGTCTTGTGACCGTCAACCGAGAGCACATGCCATTGCACGGTGTACTTGCCTGCGCCCAGACGCGACGGCACCGGGACCATCAGCGACTTGCCCTGGTCCATCAGCATGGCCTGGCCCAGCTTGATTTCCTGTTGCTCAGGGCCCAGCAGCTTGAGGCCGCTGAAGTTCAGGTTCAGGCCTTCGGTAAACACCAACGTCAGATCGGTAGGAGCAGCCGCAGCGGCTACCACCGCCTGGTCGGCGGGTGCTGCAGACTTGAGATGGGCATGCGCCCAGGCCGATGAGGTGAAGGCGAGGCTGGCCAGCAGGGCCAGGGGGAGGAGATGGCGGAGTTTTTTCATGTTGTGGGTCTGGCTGGAGATGACTGGAAGACTGAATGACTGAACGAAAGAAGCAATGCCTGTGGATGAGGCAGGGTCAACAGCTTACTCCGCTGGCGCAAGCGCGCCCGCGACAAATTGTCGCAGCCATACAAGGCTCAGCCGGAAGCCGCAGCACAGACGGGCATGGCGTGCAGCGGGAGGATCGATGCAAAGTAATGCTCGATATGATCCAGGCATTGCCGCACCTTGGCCGGCATGTTGTCGCGATGACGCACGGTCACGAAGATGTCGAAACCACCCAGCGACCATTGCGGGAGCACCTGGCGCAGTCGTCCGCTCTGGAGATCCTCGCCGATCTTGTTGTGCAGCAGGCGCGCAATGCCATGACCATCGAGTGCCAGAAAGCGCAGGGAGCGGGCATGATTGGCGCTGATGCGCGGTTGCAGGCGCACGCGCACGGTGCCTGCCGCCTCGTTGGAAAATTCCAGGAAACAAGGTTCGCCATGGGGATTGAAGAGCAGGAAATCATGCTGCAACAGATCCACCGGCGAGTGGATGGGTGGCCGGCTCTCAAGGTATTCCGGCGAGGCGCACAGGACGTCGGCGAAGCGTCCGAGGAAGATGTCACCCGGCTGGCGATTGCGACCTGCACGCAGTGCCAGATCGATGCGGTGATCGATCAGGTCGATGTTGTGATCGGCCACTTCGAAGCGCAACTTGATCTTGGGATTGTGCTTGATGAAATCATGCAGCGCCGGAATCAGGTATCGGGTGGACATGAAACTCGATACGGCGATGCGCAACTCTCCCACCATCTCGTTGTTGAGTACCGCAACACTTTGCTCGGCTTCGCTGGCGGACGTGACGATGTGCGCGCAGTGCTTGTAGAACAGCGTACCCGCTTCGGTCAGACTGAGCTTGCGGGTGGAGCGATTGAGCAGCGTCGCCTGCAATGACAACTCAAGCATCCTGACATGCTGGCTGACCGAAGAGGTGGTCAGGCCCAGGGCTTTGGCGGCGCGCGAAAAAGCACCCAGTTCCACCACGCGCGCAAACGTGGCCATTCGCGCGAGATCGTCTATTCCAAGTTTTCTCATTGATTGACTATGCTGATGCGACCGCGCCCGAATCCGGTGGCGGTGCAATGCGAGTTTTTTCTATCGCAACATGATATGGATGAACTTATTCCTTTAAATGACGGATTGTACGGAATAGCAATTCTTCTCTAGATGTGAGTCGGCCATATTGCCGGTGGATAAGGCAGGCCGTACAAGACCAGGACATCGCCTGGGCCGGCTCGGGTGACAAGGCGGCATCAAGGCCGACAGGATTGCGTCGGCAGCCCGCGACCCGGATGGCGGATCGACCAGCTCGGCAGCAAAGCTGCATCAACTGCGGAATGTAATACAGGAGGGAGGGATTGATTAGGGCGCAAAAATTAAATAAATAGTTAATTTAACTTGATAGTTTCCACACGGATACGGCAGCATGCCGTGGCGCTACGAAGTCACGGCAAGCCTTGCTCCCGGCCACTTCGGCCGGTCGAGTGCGGGGAGGCGAGCCATTGCGCCAACCCGGCAGGCGCACCGGAATGCATTCACGGCCCAACTGAAGCGGGCCTCACGGCCCTGCATTCCACCGTTTTTACAAACAGTCTTTCAGGCTGCAGGGGACTAAACGGGGATGCTCATCTGTAATACAGTCCGCTGGCCAGACACGAGAAGAACCAAGGATCGCACGTCGACGGTGAATCTCGGATCACGCCTGGCCTGGAAACTCCCTCCCATCCTCCGCAGTACCTCCCTACCCCTCCGGCCGAGGCAAGTCCGATCTCCTGTCCTCCACAGCGATTGGCAGGTTCCCACGCACCTACGCAACCTGGCCCAGACCACATGCACGCGACCGACTGCGATGCCATGCAACTCAATTTGAAATAAGGGGCAGCAATGAACTGGTTCACCAATCTGAAAGTCAGCCACAAACTCCTCGGCGGTTTCTTGGCCGTGGCCATGATCGGCGCCATCATCGGTACCATCGGCATCATCAAGGCCGGGCAGATCAATGACCTGGCCACCGAGATGTACGAGAAGCAGGTGGTTGGCTTGCGCCATTCTGCCCAGGCCACGCTGGACCTGAGCTCGTCCAATCGTGCCATCCGCAGCGCCATGCTGGCCGAGACTGCCGAAGAACGTGCGAACAGCCTGGATGAACTCACCAAGCGCCTGGACAACACCGACAAGGCATTGAGCGCAGCCGAACAGCGCTTCAGCACGCCCGAAGGCCTGGCCCTGGTAGGCAAGGCCAGGCAGGCCTTCGAGGCCTATCGGGGTGCCATCACCGCCACGGCCGAGGTGCTGCGCAAGGAATCCCTGGCCGATGGCCGCCAGTCCACCAGCCAGTTGTTCTCCACCGTGCGTCCGCTGGCCAACGAGGCCGAGAAGATGATGCTGCAGATGATGGAGGTCAAGAAGGACAATGCCGACAAGCTCAACGACGAGACCGACCTCATCTATGCCCACATCCGCAGCCTGCTGATCGTGCTGACCTGCGGCGGCGTGCTTTTCGGCGTAGCGCTGGGCCTGTTCATCTCGCGCAACCTGACGCGCCAGCTCGGCGGTGAACCACGCGACGTGGCCGCCGCCGCGGACGCCATCGCCTCGGGCGACCTGAGCACCCATATCGATACCAGCCATGCGGCACAGGGCAGCGTGGTCAACGCCATGCACATGATGCAGGCGTCCTTGCGCAAGGTGGTGCAAACGGTGCGCACCAGCAGCGAAAGCATCGCCACCGGCTCGCGCCAGATCGCCACCGGCAACCTGGACCTGTCGGCGCGTACCGAGCAGCAGGCCAGCGCCCTGGAGGAAACGGCGTCCTCGATGGAGGAACTGACTTCCACCGTCAAGCACAACGCCAACAATGCCCAGGACGCCAAGCAGATGGCCTCCACTGCCTCCACCGTCGCCCTGGAAGGCGGCGAGGTCGTAGCCAAGGTAGTCGATACCATGAGCGCCATCAATGAATCCTCGCGCAAGGTGGTGGACATCATCAGCGTGATCGACGGCATCGCCTTCCAGACCAACATCCTGGCCCTCAACGCCGCCGTCGAAGCGGCGCGGGCCGGCGAACAGGGGCGCGGTTTCGCGGTGGTCGCCAGCGAAGTGCGCAATCTGGCGCAGCGTTCGGCGGCGGCCGCCAAGGAGATCAAGGCGCTCATCGAAGACTCGGTGGAAAAGGTCACCGTCGGCGCGCGCCTGGCCGACCAGGCCGGCACTACCATGAGCGGCATCGTGGAGAATTCGCGCAAGGTGACATCCATCATCGGCGAAATCTCGGCGGCAAGCGTGGAACAGACCGCCGGCATCGAGCAGATCAACCAGGCCATCATGCAGATGGACGATGTGACCCAGCAGAATGCCTCGCTGGTGGAAGAAGCCGCTGCCGCCTCGCGCGCCTTGCAGGACCAGGCCGATGCCCTGGCCCAGATCGTGAGCATCTTCAACCTGGGACAGAACGCTATCGGCTATCAGGATGCGCCACGCCCGGCTGCGCCGCCGGCCATCACAGCCATCACAGCCACCACAGCCGCCACGACAAGCCAGGCGGTGGGCCACGCCGCGCCCCGGCGCCTGAACCATCAGAGTGCCGCGCAGGCGGCAAAAGAGGAGGATTGGGCGACCTTCTGAGCGGGGCATGGGCTGGTCACGAATGCGCTCAAACGAAGTGCCGCCATCGGCGGCGTTCGGCGACTCGCTTCAGTAGACCCAGCCCAGCATGACACCCCACAGGAGCGCTGATCAACAGCGCCAGGCGCAACGGCTATCGGCCGGCCGCCAGGCCGGGTGGCGTCAGACCTGCTCGGCGGTTGTTTCCACGCTGAATTGACTTTAAGCCGCGGAATCGCGCCATTCATCGGTTGAAAATGGCGCGTTTTTGGCACGATGTGGCGCGATAAAGAGGCAGATATGGCGCGATTCCAGAAATCGCGCCATAATCGCGCCATCTCTCCTCAACTCTGCCCCATGGCGGCCCTCCCCGATGTCTTCCACGACCGATTTGTTGAGCAGTATCCAGAGTGCGCACGACGGATTGACGCTGGCTGCCATTCTGGGGCAACACCCCGACATCGCGCGGCGAACAGCGCAGCGGCGCCTTGCCGAGCTGGTCGAAGCCGGCCAGATCGTGGCTCGTGGCGAAGGCCGGGCGCGTCGCTATGTCAGTGCCGGCATGTCGGGCGAGGCCGAGGTTCTTCCTGGTAGCGAGGATGTCTTTCCCGGCTTCATCCCGCTCTCTGCGGACAGCCAGGACATCCTGGCCTATATCAATCAGCCTGTGCAGGCACGCAAGCCGGTGGGCTACCAGCACGATTTTCTGGAGGCCTATCGCCCCAATGAGACCTGGTACCTGTCGGAGTCGCTGCGCCGCCAACTGCACAAGATGGGACAGACCAAGGACGTCGACGCGCCGGCCGGCACCTACAGCCGGGCAATCCTGAATCGCTTGCTGATCGATCTGTCATGGGCATCGAGTCATCTGGAAGGCAATACCTACTCGCGCCTCGATACGCGCGAGCTCATCGAACATGGCAAGGCTGCGCGTGGCAAGGGGGCCGTCGAGACCCAGATGATCCTGAACCACAAGACGGCCATCGAATTCCTGGTCGAGAACATCGACAGCGCGGGGCTGAATCGCTACACCCTGTTCAACCTGCACAGCGCCCTGGCGGAAAACCTCTTGCCCAACCCGGCCGATGAAGGGCGCATCCGCCAGCATGCCGTCGACATTGGCAAGAGCGTCTATCGCCCGCTATCCACGCCGCAGCAGATCGAAGCCACGCTGGACATCTTGCTGCTGAAGGCGGACCAGATCACGGACCCGTTCGAACAGTCCTTTTTCATGATGGTGCAACTGCCCTACCTGCAGCCCTTCGCGGACATCAACAAGCGTACCTCCCGGCTGGCGGCCAACCTGCCGCTGTTCCGGGCCAATCTATGCCCGCTGACCTTCCTGGATGTCCCCGAGCAGGCGTATAGCCGTGCCACGCTTGGGATATACGAAATGACCCGGGTGGAGTTGCTGCGCGACCTCTATGTCTGGGCCTATGAACGCTCGACGCAGGAATACCTGGCCATCAGGCAGGACCTGGCGGAGCCCGATCCCCTGCGGCTGATCTGGCGCGACCTGATCAGGCAGACCCTACGCGAGATCATCACCCATCCAGGGATTGAACCGCTCGCCAGCATTCAGCAGGCGGTAGCACAGCAGGTGCCTGGCCATGAACAAGCCCAGGTGCAAGCGCTGATCATCGACGAGCTCAAGCGCTTGCATGAAGGCGTGCTGGCGCGTTATGGTTTGCGGCCTTATGAGTTCGTTGAATGGAAAAAGGCGCAGCGGCAATGAAGGCAACAACTAGCAAAGCCTCGCCCTCCCCGCGTTCATTTCATCGACGAGCGGACTTGTCGTCCACTGAGTCACTGAGGTAGCGCGCCAGATCAGAACCCCGCCTCCCGCCGCATGACCGCCAATGCGCCGCGCAGATAGCGCCAGCCCGGCACGGTCCACTTTCCGTAAATGACGGCTGTGCCGCGCCAGGTATGCTGCGCAACCGAACCGCTGGTCGACAGGGCCTTGAGCGTGACGCGATAGAGCGGACGTTCCGGATAGAACTGTCCATTCTTCTCCCGCGCGTCGATACGGCCGCCAGATAGACACAAACAATCAATCAATCAATCAATCAAATAGATTGTATTTATTTCGCGAACAGTGAAGTCGAAAAAGGCGGCTTTATCCGTAAAAACATGCTGCTTATAGTGCGACCAAGATGTCGTCCCCGACATTCTTCCTCCACCAACAGAAAGGAAGCATCATGAGCAAACTTCAAAGCAAGGTCGCCGTCGTCACGGGCGCATCGAAAGGAATCGGCGCTGCCATCGCCAAGGCGCTGGCAGCCAGCGGTGCCGCCGTTGTCGTCAACTACGCGACCAGCCGCGCCGGCGCCGACAAGGTCGTGGGCGAGATCGTCGCCGCAGGTGGCCGTGCAGTGGCCGTGGGCGGCGACGTGTCCAATGCAACGCATGCGGCGGGCATCATCGATGCCGCCATCAAGGAATATGGTCGCATCGACATTCTGGTCAACAATTCGGGCGTATACGACATGGCGCCGCTGGAAGCCATCACCGAAGAGCATTTCCATAAACAGTTCAACGTCAACGTGCTGGGTCTGCTGCTGGTAACCCAAGCCGCCGCCAAGCATCTGCAGGAAGGTGCCAGCGTCATCAACATCGGCTCTGTCGTCAGCAGCATCACGCCGCCCAGCAGCGCCGTCTACACTGCCACCAAGGGTGCCGTCGATGCCATCACAGGCGTGCTGGCGAAGGAACTGGGGCCGCGCAAGATCCGCGTCAACAGCGTCAATCCGGGCATGGTCGAGACTGAAGGCACACACAGTGCCGGCTTTATCGGTTCGGATTTGGAGACCTGGGCCGTGAGCACCACGCCGCTGGGCCGCATTGGCCAGCCCAATGATATTGCCGATGTGGTCACATTCCTGGCGTCGGATGATGCACGCTGGTTGACTGGCGAGAAGATTCTGGCCGGCGGCGGCAGCCGTTAAGAAACCATTCCACAGGAGTGGCGGCCTGGAAATAAAAAACGGATCAGGTAGTCGACCCGAGGTTTTATTTCAAGAAAAGATGAAAAGGGGTGAGGCGCTTTTGCCTCGCCCCTTTTCGCCTTTTTCACCCTTGTTTTGCCAGAAGATGCTCCTGGTGTCGATTTGCTTTGAAAACTGAGTGGGTCAATTTTGCGAACGAATCAACAGACAGACGCAAGTCGATTTGTCCTTCCCTCACAAAATTGGCCTATTGGTCTTACCAATAAACTGGTAATATCCAACTTCCAAAACGACAGGTGATCCCATTCGCTTGCGCGCCAATGCGCCGCCAGCGGGCGACGACGCCGATCCGAGACAATTCTTTCTTCAAGGAAACCAGATGAAATTACTGCGTTACGGCCCGGTTGGGCAGGAAAAGCCCGGCATCCTCGATCAGTCCGGCAAGATCCGCGACCTGTCGGCCCATATCAAGGACGTCAACGGCGCCGCCCTGGACGATGCTTCGCTGGACAAGATCCGCAAGCTCGACATCGCCAGCCTGCCGGTGGTCGAAGGCTCGCCGCGCATCGGCGCCTGCGTGGGCAATATCGGCAAGTTCATCTGCATCGGCCTGAACTATGCGGACCATGCGGCCGAATCCAACCTGCCCATCCCCGCCGAGCCGGTGGTGTTCAACAAGTGGACCTCGGCCGTGGTCGGCCCCAATGACGACGTCAAGATCCCCCGCGGCTCCAAGAAGACCGACTGGGAAGTGGAACTGGGCGTGGTCATCGGCAAGGGCGGTACCTATATCGACGAGAAGGACGCCATGTCCCACGTGGCCGGCTATTGCGTGGTCAACGACGTCTCCGAGCGCGAATACCAGATCGAACGCGGCGGCACCTGGGACAAGGGCAAGGGCTGCGATACCTTCGGCCCCATCGGCCCCTGGCTGGTAACCCGTGACGAAGTGGCCGATCCGCAGAAGCTGGGCATGTGGCTGGAAGTGGATGGCAAGCGCTACCAGAACGGCAACACCAGCACCATGATCTTCGGCGTGGCGCACATCGTGTCCTACCTGTCGCGCTTCATGAGCCTGCAGGCGGGCGACGTCATCTCCACCGGCACGCCGCCGGGCGTGGGCATGGGCGTCAAGCCGGAAGCGGTGTTCCTGCGCGCCGGCCAGACCATGCGTCTGGGCATCGACGGCCTGGGCGAGCAACAGCAGAAGACTATCGACGCCTGATCGCTGCATCATCGCTACATCATCGCGGCATCATCGCCGCGTCAGCGCTGCGCCGCCATCCGGTGGCGCAGCCAAATCCAATTCAATAACAAGAAAAAATGTTGCGCAGGCTCGTGCGGCCTGCGTTACCCAATGACCGAATCAGGGAAGGAGAAACAATGAATCACTACGATTTCCAGGGCCGCAGCGCCATCATCACCGGCGGTGCGCAGGGCTTCGGCTATGCCGTGGCTGAACGTCTGTTGCAGGGCAAGGCCAAGGTCGTGCTGTGGGACATGGATGAAAAGGCACTGGCTGACGCGCGCAGCAAGCTGGAAGCGCTGGGCAATGTGGAGACCGTGAAGGTCGACATCTCCAGCGAAGCCGACGTCAAGAAGGCCATCGAAGCCACCGAGAAGCTGACCCAGTCCATCGACATCCTGGTGCACAGCGCCGGTATCGCCGGCCAGAACAATCCGGTGGCGGACTATTCGCCGGAAGAATGGCGTCGCGTCATCGACATCGACCTCAACGGTGCCTTCTACGTCAACCAGGTGGTGGTCCAGCGCATGATCGCGCAGAACTACGGCCGCATCGTCAACATCGCTTCCATCGCCGGCAAGGAAGGCAATCCCACCGCCTCGGCCTACAGCGCCGCCAAGGCCGGCATGATCGCCCTGACCAAGAGCCTGGGCAAGGAAACCGCGACCAAGAACATCGCCGTCAATGCCATCACCCCGGCAGCGGCGCAGACCCGCATCCTGGAGCAATGCACGCCGGCGCACATCGAGTACATGCTCTCGAAGATCCCACGTGCACGCTTCGTGAAGGTGGAAGAACTGGCGGCCATGGTGGCCTGGCTGGTGTCGGAAGAGAATTCCTTCACCACCGCCTCCGTGTTCGACCTGTCGGGCGGCCGCGCGACCTACTGATGCTGCGGCGCCGGCTGCCGCCGGCGTGGAATCGCGTGAACGGCCATGGCGCACGGAGTCCTTCCGTGCGCCACCCCTCGCACAACAACAAGACAACAACACGATAAGACGACCTCCCGCACTGCGCGGAGGCGATGGACTTTTTGCGCCTTCATTTTTTGAAAAAGCTAGAGGAGAGACCCCGCATGACTACCACCACCATTCCGGCCAGCGCGGCGGAGCACATGGAAACCCAGCTCTATCGCCGCATCACCTGGCGCTTCGTGCCGCTGCTGATGATCTGTTTCGTGTTCGCCTACCTGGACCGCGTCAACATCAGCTTCGCCAAGCTGCAGATGCAAAGCGACCTGGGCTTCTCGGATGCCGTCTATGGCCTGGGCGCCAGCATCTTCTTCGTCGGTTACTTCCTCTTCGAAGTGCCCAGCAACATGATCCTGCACAAGGTCGGGCCGAAGCGCTGGATCGCCCGCATCATGGTCACCTGGGGCATCGCCTCGGCGGCGATGATGTTCGTTACCAGCGAGACCAGCTTCTATGTGCTGCGCTTTCTGATCGGCAGCCTGGAAGCGGGCTTCGTACCGGGTGCGCTGTACTTCTTCACCAACTGGTTCCCGTCGGCGCGCCGGGGTCGCATCAATTCGCTGTTCATGGCGGCCATCGCGGTGTGCGGCATCATCGGCGGCCCGATCTCGGGCGGCATCATGAAGTTCACCCATGGCGTGAGCGCGCTGCATGGCTGGCAATGGCTGTTCCTGCTGGAAGGTATTCCTTCGATCCTGCTGGGCGTGGTGTGCTATCTGGTCATCGATGACCGCATCGAAGATGCACGCTGGTTGAAGCCGGAAGAAAAGCGCCTGCTGATCGAGCGCATCGCGGCCGAACCCAAGAGCGAGGCGGCCCACTCCTTCGGCGAAGCGATCCGGCAGCCGGCCACCATCGTCATGTCGCTGATCTACCTGATGCTGGCTTCGGGCATCTATGGCTTGGTGTTCTGGATGCCGCAGCTGATCAAGTCGGCCGGCACCGATGACACCTTCATCATCGGCCTGATCTCGATGGTGCCTTACCTGTGCGCCGGCCTGGGCATGATCCTGATCGGCCGCAACTCCGACCGTACCGGCGAGCGTCGCTGGCACCTGGCTGCCTGCGCGCTGATGGGTGCCATCGGCTACGCCGCCAGCGCCTGGTTCGGCAGCAATACCCTGATCCTGGTGGTGGCGCTGTCGGCAGCGGCCACTGGCATCATCGCCGGCATCGGCCTGTTCTGGATCCTGCCACCGCGCGTGCTCAGTGGTGCCGCAGCCGCGGCCGGCATCGCGCTGATCAACTCGGTGGGCCAGCTGGGCGGGATCATCACGCCCTACATGGTCGGCAAGATCCGCGACATCACCGGCAGCGCCGCACTGGGCCTGTACGTGGTGGCGCTGGAATGCCTGGTGGGTGCGGCACTGCTGCTGTGGGCCTTGCCGCGTCGGGTGTATTTCAAGGAGCCGGCACAGCAATGAGCGAGTATACGGAAATGATATAAACGATTTCCGAACCCTTGCAGAACCCGCCACCATGGCGGGTTCTTTTTTTTGGAGGAGCCGATCTCAGCGCAGGGCCGGCATGGGCGGTGTGATATCGACGCTGCCGGCGTGGGCGTAAGCCACCTGATCCTGGGCCAGCAACCGGAACTGGCTGACCACCTCCGACAGGCGCGCCGCCTGATCCTGCATCGCTTCGGCGGCGGCTGCGGCCTGCTCCACCAGTGCCGCATTCTGCTGGGTGGTCTGGTCCATGTCGTTGATGGCCAGGTTGACCTGGCTGATGCCGTCGCTCTGCTCGCTGCTGGCGGCGGTGATCTCGGCCACGATCTGGGCCACCTGGCGCACGCTGGAGACCACCTCGTCCATGGTGCTGCCGGCTCGGACCACCAGTTCGCTGCCGGAGCCGACCTTGCTCACGGAGTCATCGATGAGGGTCTTGATTTCCTTGGCGGCGGAGGCCGAGCGCTGGGCCAGCGAGCGCACCTCGGAGGCCACCACGGCAAAGCCGCGTCCCTGCTCGCCGGCTCGGGCTGCTTCGACGGCGGCGTTCAGGGCCAGGATATTGGTCTGGAAGGCGATGCCATCGATGACGCTGATGATGTCGACGATCTTGCGTGAGGATTCGTTGATGGAGCCCATGGTCGAGATCACCTGCGACACCACCTCCCCGCCCTGCTGCGCCACCGACGACGCCGAGGCCGCCAGCTGGTTGGCCTGGCGTGCATTGTCGGCGTTCTGCGAGACGGTGGAGGTCAGTTCTTCCATGGCCGAGGCGGTCTCCTCCAGGGCGCCGGCCTGGCGCTCGGTGCGCGCCGACAGATCGAGGTTGCCGGTGGCGATCTCGCGCGAGGCGGTGGCGATGGCATCGGTGCCGCTGCGCACCTGGCCGACGATGCGCGCCAGGTTGCCCGTCATGGCATGCAGGGCGTGCATGAGCTTGCCGGTCTCGTCGCGCCGCGCTGCCAGGGTTTCATCGACGCGCATGGTGAGGTCGCCTGCGGCCACCGCTTCGGCCACGTCCACCGCCTGCTCCAGCGGGCGGGTAATGCCCAGTGCCAGGCTGCGTGCGAACAACCAGCCCAGCACCACCTGCAGCACGGCCAGCGCCAGCATCAGGTTGCGGCTCTGGAGATAGGTGTCGTGGATGTGGACGGCCACCTGGTCGATGTTGGCACGCTGCACATTGAGCAATTGCTGCAGCAGATCCAGGTAACCCTTGGCGGCCACGTCATAGGGCCCCGCCAGGATCCTGGCGGCTTCTTCGGTCTGACCATCGGCCTTGGCCTTGGAGATGGCGTCGCGATATTTGATGTAATCCTTGCGCACGGCCGAGAGCCTGGCGAAGACCTCTTTCTCCTGATCGCTCTCAAGCAGCGCTTCGATGGCCTTCTGCTGCTCGGTGGACATACGGCTGGCGGCGGCGGCATCATCGGCAAAGAAGGCTGCCAGGCTGGGGTCGGCGCTCTTGGCGATGGCCGTCGTGCGGCGCACGCTGGTATGGATGGTGCGATACCAGTCCGAGACCAGTCGCTCCTTGGTCAGGGGTTCATGCATCATCTCGTCGGTAGCGGCGGCAATGCCATGCAGACGCCAGATCGACAATGCCACCACCACGCTGGCAGCCGCCAGAATGACAGCGAAACCCAGGGCCAGGCGGCGGCCTATCTTCATGTGGGAAAAATAGCTCATCTGTCTCTCTTCTTGCGCAAGGGTGGAGGGTCGGCCGGCGCCAAGGACGGCGCACGGGCCGATGATGCAAGCAAACACGGACAGACGCGATCAGGGTTTTCCTGAGCGCCGGACCATGACAAGCGTACGAGCCGGGCAGGCTGATGGCCGCGCCGGTGCCGCGATTGCCTCGATTGCCGCGAGTGGCGCTATTGTTGCCAACAAGTCTTGCCGGCAGGCATTCGTATTTGTACGTAGAGATGGAACGCTCATGCTGAGCTATTGCGCACATGGTACGCCCGCCCCGGGAATTCAAACATCAAAAAAGGATGCCGAAGCATCCTTTCCAATTGCCTTTCACGGGTGTTTCCTGCTCGCATCTGCTCAATGCTGTACGGCGTAGTCCTCGATGGTCTGGGACGCCGGAAAATGCACGGTGAAGGTGCTGCCGTGATCCGGCACCGAGGCGATGTCCAGTGTCGCATGGTGGCGCAGCAGGACATGGCGCACGATGGCCAGACCCAGGCCGGTGCCCTGGGTCTCGCGGGAACGGCTCTTGTCGACGCGGTAGAAGCGCTCGGTGAGGCGCGAGATATGTTCGGGGCTGATGCCGATGCCGGTATCCTGCACCGCGAAATGCGCGCCCTGCTCATCGCTCTGCCAACGCAGGGTGATGGTGCCGCCTTCCGGGGTATAGCGCACGGCATTGGTGACCAGGTTGGTGAAGGCACTGCGCAACTCATCGGCATTGCCCTTGAGATCGGGGCCTTCGACCACGAGGCGGATGTCATGCTTGCCGGCCGACAACGCCCGCCCCTCTTCGGCGATGCGTTCCAGCAGGGGGCGCACCCGCAGCACTTCCGAGCGCAGCGGATAGTCGATCGATTCCAGCCGGGTCAGGGTGAGCATGTCGTCGATCAGGTTCTGCATGCGCTGCCCCTGCTCGGTCATCAGCTTCAGATGGGCGGTACGGATCGTTTCGTCCAGATTGGGCTGGGCCAGGGCGATTTCCAGGAAACCGTTGATGACCGTCAAGGGCGTGCGCAGCTCGTGCGAGGCATTGGCCACGAAATCGCGGCGCATCATGTCGATACGCTGCGACTCGGTGACGTCATGGGTGACCAGGATCTGGCGCCGGTTTTCAAAGGGGATGATCTGGATGATCAGCTTGCGCTCATGCAGGGCCAGCGTAAGCGGCTGCTCGTAGCGACCCAGGATGATGTAGTCGATGAAGGCCGGGTTGCGGATCAGGTTGGTCACGCGCATGCCCTTGTCGCGGTCCAGCTTGAGCCCCAGGTGCTGCTGCGCGGCCGGGTTGCACCATTCCAGGAACAGCACGTCATCCATGATGACCACGCCATCGGGCAGCAGGCTCATGGCCTGGCGGAAACGCGCCAGCCACTCGGCCAGTTCGGCCTGGTTCTTCTCGTCATCGCGGCGCATGCGGTACAGGCGCGCATAGACATCGGTCCAGGCGCCCCAGCCGTCGGGCAGGCGCGACTGGCCGGAATCATCCAGCCAGGTCGACAGCCGCAGCAGGTAATGCAGGTGGGCGATCATCATCGCGCCGACCGCCAGCACCGCCGTGACCAGCCCGATGATCGGGCCAAAGAAGAAACCGACGACTCCCGCTCCGGCCAGGCACAACACCAGGCGCAATACAGCAGGAATCCAGAACAGAAGTTGTGGACTCATTGATTTGGCAGATAGATCTTGGAGGCGCCCGCGCGCCCGGATTTGTTATTGTCGCCTGAATAGGGCGGCGGCGGGCTTATTTGGTAGAGAGCATGTAGCCGACGCTGCGTACCGTCTTGATCAGGTACTCGGCATCGCGCAAGGCCTTGCGCAGGCGCAGCACGTGGACATCCACGGTGCGCTCCTCGATCACCACGTGGTCCCCCCAGACCCGGTCCAGCAACTGGCTGCGCGAAAACACGCGGTCGGGATGGGCCAGGAAGAACTTCAGCAGCTTGTATTCGGCATGGCCGATATCGATGCGCGCACCCGACAGGCTCACCGAGCAACTGGCCGGATCGAGCGTAATCGGACCGGCCGACATCACTTCCTGCGCGTGCTCCGGGCTCTTGCGACGCAGCAGCGCCTTGATGCGGGCGGTCAGCTCGCGCGGCGAGAAGGGCTTGGTGATGTAGTCATCGGCACCGTTGTCGAGGCCGGCGATCTTGTCTTCTTCCATGCTCTTGGCGGTGAGCATGATCACCGACAGCTGCTGCAGCTGGCGATCGGCGCGGATGCGCGAGAGCAGGTGCAGGCCACTGCGGTCCGGCAGCATCCAGTCCAGCAGCACCAGTTGCGGGGCGCGATGCTGGACGAAGTCCCAGGCCGCCGCCGCGTTGGAGACGACGAAACTGGACCAGCCCGCCTCCTTGAGAGTGAAGGCAATCAGTTCGGCAATGGAGGGTTCGTCTTCGACGATGAGGATAGTAGTCATGGTATCGGTTGAGCAGTATCGCGGGTCTCCCCTCCGCAACCCGGTGATGGACGGTTCTTCCCGACCGCCACCACCGGCGCCGTGCTATCAGTCTTCTTCGTCTTCGATCGACTTGGCCGAACCGAAGTCGGTATGGCGGATATCCTTGCCACCGACCACGTAGACGACATACTCGGCGATGTTCTTGGCATGGTCGCCGATACGTTCGATGGCCTTGGCCACCCACAGGGTATCGATGGAACCGGAGATGGTGCGCGGGTCTTCCATCATGAAGGTGATCAGGCTGCGGGTGATGGAGCGGAAGCCGTGGTCGATGCGTTCATCCTGCTTGATCAGCTCGGCGGCCTGCTTGTCATCCAGGCGGGCGAATGCGTCCAGGGCGCTACGCAGCTGGTCCATGGCCTGCTCGGCGATCAGGCTCACGGTCTCGTAATGCGACACCAGACCGATCCCCCGCTTGTGCAGGTGGATGGCGGTCCGGGCGATCTTGGTCGCCTCATCGCCCACGCGTTCCAGGTCGGTGATGATCTTGATGGTCGCCATGACGGTACGCAGGTCATTGGCGGTCGGCTGGCGACGCACGATGAGGTGGCTGCAGGCATCATCGAGTTCAACTTCCAGCCGATTGACGGCCTCGTCGTCCTTCATCACGCGATGCGCCACGTCCAGGTTACCGTTACGGAAAGCCGCAATCGCATCCTGGAACTGATGCTCCACCATGCCGCCCATGGCAAGCACCTTGGAGCGGATCTGCTCCAGATCCTGGTCATACTGTTTGGAGGAATGATCGCCGGTCATGTGACGTCCTAACAAAAATATTTAAAGAATTTGCGCCTTGAAGTCAAAGCGCTCTGACTGCGGTTCGGGGTGCGGCATGGGCGTAGCGAGCAATCCCGAGGTCTGCGGGAGAAGCGCAGCCGTACTGGAGTACGGCGAGCATCGCAGCGCGGAGATCGGGATGCGCAGTAGCCCAGGCCGTGCCCTATTAGCCAAAGCGGCCGGTGATGTAGTCTTGGGTTTCTTTGCGCACCGGATTCATGAAGATCTGGTCCGTCTCGCCAAACTCCACCAGCTCGCCCAGGTACATGTAGGCGGTGTAATCCGAGCAGCGGGCCGCCTGCTGCATGTTGTGGGTCACGATGGCGATGGTGTAGTCGTTCTTCAGCTCGCCGATCAGCTCTTCCACCTTGGCCGTGGAGATGGGGTCCAGCGCCGAGGTCGGCTCGTCCAGCAGCAGCACTTCCGGCTTGACCGCGACACCGCGGGCGATGCACAGACGCTGTTGCTGACCACCGGAGAGCGACAGACCGCTCTTGTGCAGCTTGTCCTTGACTTCACCCCACAATGCCGCCTTGTTGAGCGCCCATTCGACGCGCTCGTCCATCTCGCCCTTGGGCAGGTTTTCGTACAGGCGGATGCCGAAGGCGATGTTGTCGTAGACCGACATCGGGAACGGGGTCGGCTTCTGGAACACCATGCCGACCTTGGCGCGCAGCATGTTCAGGTCTTGTCCCGGCTCCAGGATGTTGTTGCCGGCGTAGATGATCTTGCCCTCGGCACGCTGGCCGGGGTACAGGTCGTACATGCGGTTGAAGGTACGCAGCAGGGTCGACTTGCCGCAGCCCGAGGGACCGATGAAGGCGGTGACCTTGCCTTCCCAGATATTGAGGTTGATGTTCTTGAGGCCCTGGAATCCGCCGTAGTAGAAATTCAGTTGCGAAACTTCGAGCGTGGCCTTCTTGTCCGCAGCAGCGTTGGCGGATGCGGTAGTAGCGTGGCTTGCCATTTGATGAGCAGTAGTCATGTCGGTCACTTGGAGAATTAGCCGGGGATTTGTTGCTTGAACAGGGTGCGCGAGAGCACGTTGAGCAGCAGCACGCTGAAGGTGATCAGCAAGGCGCCGCCCCATGCCAGCGAGACCCAGTTGTCATACGGGCTCATGGCGAACTGGTTGATCACCACCGGCAGGTTGGCAATCGGACGGTTCATGTTGGTGCTGAAGAACTGGTTGTTCAGGGCGGTGAACAGCAGCGGCGCGGTCTCGCCCGAGATGCGGGCCACCGCCAGCAGCACGCCGGTCACCACGCCGGCCTTGACGGCACGCAGGCGCACGATGATGGCCACCTTCCAGCGCGGCGCACCAAGTGCGAAGGCGGCTTCACGCAGACCACTGGGGACCAGCTTCAGCATGTTGTCGGTGGTACGCACCACCACCGGAATGGCGATCAGCGAGATGGCGAAGGTACCGGCCCAGCCCGAGAAGTGGTTCACGTTGGCCACGTAGATGGCGTAGATGAACAGGCCGATCACGATGGACGGTGCCGACAGCATGATGTCGGTGACGAAGCGGGTCACCTGGGCCAGCTTGCTCTCCTCGCCATACTCGGCCAGGTAGACGCCGGCCAGGATGCCGATGGGGGTACTGATCAGGGTGCTGATGCCGACCATCATCAGCGAGCCGACGATGGGGTTCAACAGGCCGCCGCCGGCATCGCCCGGTCCGGGGGTGTTTTCGGTCAGCAGGCCCAGATTGAGCGCGGCCACGCCCTTGAAGACCAGGGTCAGCAGGATCCAGGCCAGCACGAACAGGCCCAGGCCCATGGCCAGGAAGGAGAACAGCATGCCCATGCGATGCTGCAGCAGGCGCTTGCGGTAGACGGGATTCATGGCTTGCGGCGCGTTGGCGGCGGCGCTGCCGGTTGGTACGGTCTGGCTCATTATTTGGCTCCTTCCTTGCGGGTCATGCCCATCAACATGATCTTGGCGGCGGACAGAACGATGAAGGTGATGACGAACAGGATCAGGCCCAGCGCGAACAGCGAGGACACGTGCAGCTTGCTGGAGGCTTCGGCGATTTCATTGGCCAGGGTCGAGGCGATCGAGTTGCCGGCCGAGAACAGCGACCAGGACAGGCGGTGCGAGTTGCCGATCACGAAGGTGACCGCCATGGTCTCGCCCAGAGCGCGGCCCAGGCCCAGCATCACGCCACCGACCACGCCGGTCTTGGTGTAGGGCAGCACCACCTTGCGCACCACTTCCCAGCGGGTGCAACCAAGGCCGTAGGCCGATTCCTTCAGCACGGCCGGCACCACTTCGAAGACGTCGCGCATCACCGAGGAGATGAAGGGGATGATCATCACCGACAGGATCAGGCCGGCGGTGAGGATGCCGATGCCCATGGTGGGGCCGGAGAACAGCACGCCGATGCCGGGAATCTGGCCCAGCGTGGCCTTCAGGAAGGGCTGGCCGTATTCCGAGAACAGCGGGGCGAACACGAACAGGCCCCACATGCCGTAGATGATGGAAGGCACGCCGGCCAGCAGCTCCACGCAGGTACCCAGCGGGCGGCGCAGCTTGGCGGGGCAGATTTCGGTGAGGAACAGGGCGATGCCGAAGCTGACCGGGAAGGCGATCAGCAAGGCGATGATCGAGGTCGACAGCGTACCCACGATGGCGATCATGGCGCCGAATTCGTTATTGGTCGGGTCCCATTCGACGCGGGTGATGAAGCCCGGGCCGAAGGCCTGGAACGCGGGTGCAGCACCGATGATGAGGGACACGATGATCCCGCCCAGCATCAGCAGCACTGACAGGGCGAAAATCAGGGTGATCTTGTGGAAGAAGAAGTCCTGCAGTCGCTGGCGGCGCATGACGGCCATCAACTTCTCGCGCGCGACCTGCGCACTATCAGTCTCTGTCGGGGATTTTTTGACTTCGGTATTCGACATTGCCGTGGTGGAATAATTAGCGCTCATTTGAATTCACCATTAAAACGGGCCATCGCCGCGAATGCTCTGTGCTCCAGAGTTGCTCGTTCTCGCTGCGATGGCCCGAATACTCCGTAGGGGAGAGGCTTGCTTGGCCGGACTTGTTCAGAGCCCGGCCGGACTTGACGGTGGCTTACCAGATCGCCTTGCCGCTGCTGTCCTTGACGTTGCTCTTCCAGGAATCTTCCACCAGCTTGGTGACCGAATCCGGCAGCGGCACGTAGTCCAGGTCGGCGGCGACCTTGCCACCATTCTTGTAGGCCCAGTCGAAGAACTTCAGGACTTCGCGGCCCTTGGCGCCATCGCCAGCCTGTTCCTTGTGCAGCAGGATGAAGGTGGCGCTGGAGATCGGCCACGATTCCTTGCCGGCGGCGTCGGTGAAGTCAACTGCGAAGCCCGGGGTCTTGGCCCAGTCGCCGTGGGCGGTGGCAGCCTTGAAGGAGGAGTCATCCGGGGAGACGAAGTTGCCGTCCTTGTTCTTGAGCTGGGTGTAGTTCAGCTTGTTCTTCTTGACGTAGGCGTACTCGACGTAGCCGATGGAGCCCTTGACCTTCTGCACGTTGGCGGCAACGCCTTCGTTACCCTTGCCACCCACGCCGGTGGGCCACTTGACGGCGGTACCGGCACCGATCTTGGCCTTGAAGTCGGCATTGGCCTTGGACAGGTAGGAGGTGAACACGTAGGAAGTGCCCGAAGCGTCCGAACGGTAGACGACGGTGATGTCGTCGGCCGGCAGCTTCACGCCCGGGTTCAGGGCGGTGATTTCAGGCGCGTTCCACTTGGTGATCTTGCCAGCGTAGATGTCGCCCAGAACCTGGCCCGACAGCTTGATCTGGCCCGGGGTCACGCCATCCAGGTTGACCACCGGGACCACGCCACCGACCACGGCGGGGAATTGGGTCAGGCCGGCTTCGGCCAGTTCGCTCTGCGGCAGCGGGGCGTCGGAGGCGCCGAAGTCGACGGTCTTGGCCTTGATCTGCTTGATACCACCACCGGAACCGATGGACTGGTAGTTCAGGCTGTTGCCGGTGGCAGTCTTGTACAGTTCAGCCCACTTGGCGTAGACCGGGTACGGGAAGGAGGCGCCGGCGCCGGTGATTTCTGCTGCATGAGCGGCACCGCTGAAGGCGAAAGCGCCGGCCACTGCGACTGCAACAGATTTGATCAGATGGTTAAACCCCATTTCAACTACTCCTATGATTTTGAGAGAGGAACGTCAGAAAGAAACATCACGATGGGAGGGATGACTTCCGAGACAGGGCGAACTTTAACCAGCTAATGTGACGAGTTTATGACCCGAACTTGTCATCCAGGCCAGCCCCGGCGGCCCTTCGCCGGGCGCCGGGGCAGATCCTGGTACCGGGCTGCAAAACCAGGCGCCAGGCTGCACGCGGGTTTCCTGACAATTCCGTGTCATGCCGACAAACCCGCATTGCATATGAGCAAATATGTTTTTGTCATCACATGGGCTTGCTCTTATACTGAAGCAATGTGACAAAGCGACATGAGTGTTGTCATAAACTCGTCATACCTCCTAAATACACTGCCCGCTCAAAGTGGATGGACAGGGAACATTGATGATCAGAAAAGCAAAACCGGAAAGCAGCACACCTCCTGAACTTCCCGCCAATACGATTTACCTCAATCGCGAACTGTCGCAGCTGGCCTTCAACCGACGCGTGCTGGCCCAGGCCGAAGACGACAGCGTGCCGCTGCTGGAACGCCTGCGTTACCTCTGCATCTGCAGCAGCAACCTGGATGAATTCTTCGAAGTGCGCATCGCCAGCCTGCTGGCCAATCGCATCGAGGGCGAGAATATCGATCCGCCCGAACTGCGCGCCGCGCTGGAACGCACCAGCGCCGAATGCCACCGCATCGTGACGCGCCAGTACGAACTGCTCAACGACGAAATCCTGCCGCAACTGGCGGCCAACGGTATCCACCTGCTGCGCCACGATGACCGCAACGAGGCACAGCGCGCCTGGGTCAAGCAGTATTTCGAGCAGCATGTGCGCCCGCTGCTGACGCCCATCGGCCTGGACCCGGCCCACCCCTTCCCGCAGGTGCACAACAAGAGCCTCAATTTCATCATCGAGCTCTCCGGCAAGGATGCCTTCGGGCGCGGCACGGCCATCGTCATCGTCAAGGCGCCACGGGTGCTGCCACGCGTGATCAAGCTGCCGGACCATCTCTCGGCCAAGGGCCAGTCCTCGTTCTGCCTGCTGTCCTCGGTGATCCATGCACACATCGCCGACCTGTTCCCGGGGCGCGACATCACCGCCTATTCGCAATTCCGCGTGACCCGCAACAGCGACCTGTGGGTCGATGAAGAAGAGGTCAAGAACCTGCGCCAGGCCCTGGAAACCGAATTGCAGAGCCGCCAGTTCGGCGTGGCGGTGCGCCTGGAAGTGGCGGCCAATTGTCCCGAACACCTGGCGCAATTCCTGCTGAACCAGTTCAACATCGAACGCAACCGCCTGTACGCGGTACAGGGTCCGGTGAACATGGTGCGCCTGGGCGAGATCGTGAACCTGGTCAACCAGCCGGAGTTGCGCTTCCCGCCCTTCTCCCCCACCCTGCCGCCGCAACTGGCCAGCGAGAATATCTTTGCCGCCCTGGACAAGAAGGACGTGCTGCTGCACCACCCGTTCCAGTCCTTCCAGCCGGTGGTGGATTTCATCCGCACCGCCGCCCACGACCCGCGCGTGCTGGCCATCAAGCAGACCATCTACCGTACCGGCATGAACTCGGACCTGATGGAGGCGCTGATCTACGCCGCCCAGCACGGCAAGGAAGTGACGGTGATCGTGGAACTGATGGCGCGCTTCGATGAAGAAGCCAACATCAACTGGGCAGTCAAACTGGAGCAGGCCGGAGCGCAGGTGGTCTATGGGGTGGTCGGCCTGAAGACGCACGCCAAGCTGGCACTGGTGATCCGCCGCGACGACGACCAGGGCCTGCGCTTCTACGCCCACCTCGGCACCGGCAACTATCACCCCAATACCACCAAGTTCTATACCGACTTCGGCCTCCTGACCTCGAACCAGGAGCTCACGGCCGAAGTCAATGAGGTCTTCATCCATCTCACCAGCCTGACCAAGCCGCGCAATCTCACGCACCTGTGGCTGGCGCCGTTCTCGCTGCAGAAGGAAATCATCCGTGCCATCCGCAACGAAGGCCAGATCGCCCGCGAAGGCCGGCCGGCGCGCATCATCGCCAAGATGAATGCGCTGCTGGACGAGTCGGTGATCCGCGCCCTCTACGCGGCCTCGGCCGATGGCGTCAAGATCGACCTGATCGTGCGCGGTGCCTGCGCGCTGCGCCCGGGTGTGCGGGGACTGTCGGAAAACATCAAGGTGCGATCCATCATCGGCCGCTATCTGGAGCACTCGCGCATCTATTACTTCCGCAACGACCTGGCCCACGACGTCTACCTGGCCAGTGCGGACTGGATGAACCGCAACCTGTTCCGCCGTATCGAGGTGGCCTTCCCGGTGCTGGACAAGACGCTGAAGAAGCGGGTGATTTCGGAAGGTCTGAACCCCTACCTGAAGGACAACACCAATTCCTGGCAGCTCGACGTCAATGGCGTCTATACGCTCAAGAAACCGCGCACCAAGCAGCAGTGCTTCAACGCCCAGCAACACCTAATGACCACGCTGGGCATTCCGGCCACGCCACCGGAAGAGTGAGCCCGACACCGAAGCACTCCCGACGCCACCTGCCGATTTATCCGAGGAGCTGAGATGGACCTGATTCTATGGCGACATGCCGAGGCCGAGCTGGGCGAACCCGACGAGGGCCGTGCCCTGACCCCGAAGGGTCACAAGCAGGCTGCCAAGATGGCCGAATGGCTGGACCGCAACCTGCCGGAAAGCTGCCGTATCCTGGTCAGTCCCGCGACACGCACCTTGCAGACGGTGGAGGCCCTCAAGCGCCGACACAAGGTGGTGGCCGACCTGGCCCCCAACATGACTGCGGCCGACCTGCTGCGGGCGGCCAACTGGCCGGACAGCCGCGAGCCGGTACTCATCGTCGGTCACCAGCCGACACTGGGCCAGGTGGCCGCACAACTGATCTGCGGCCAGCCGCAGGAGTGGTCGCTGCGCAAGGCCAATATCTGGTGGATCAGCCAGCGCGAACGCGGCGACGTCACCACCAACTACCTCAAGGCGGTGGTGGCACCGGAATTGCTGGCGACCTCGGGCAAGCATCACCCGCGCTGACGGCCGGCCTGGCAAGGCAGGTATAAAAAAACGCTGCGACCGGCACAGGCTGGTCGCAGCGTTTTTGCTTTTTGCTTTTGTCTTTTTTCGTCTATGCGTTCCTGGTTGAACGCATGCCCTGCCGGCAAACACGCCGGCGGGGCGCATCACTTCAGAAGGTCTCCCAATCACCATCGTCGCCGGCAGCCGGCACGCGCGGGGCCGGGCGCGACGGTGCTGCTGCAGCGCTGGCCGCCGGCAGGGCCGGACGCTTCAGGACCGGGGCTGCCTTGGGAGCGGCTTGCGGTGCAGCCATCCTGGGTGCGGACTTGGTCGCAGGCTGGGCCGCGCGGACCGGGGCAGCGGCCACGGCGGGCGCCATGGCCGCGCCACCGACGCGGAAGATCGCCACTTCCTGCATCAACGACTGGGCCTGCTGCTCCAGCGACTTGGCAGCGGCGCTGGCCTGTTCCACCAGGGCGGCATTCTGCTGGGTCGCCTCGTCCATCTGCGTCACCGCACGCGAGACCTGGTCGATGCCGGCGCTCTGTTCGTTGGAGGCGGCCGAGATTTCGCTCATGATGTCGGTCACGCGCTGCACCGCCTGGATCACGTCGTTCATGGTCTCGCCGGCCTGACCCACCAGCTGCGAGCCGGCCTGCACGCGCTCTTCCGAATGCATGATCAGTTCCTTGATTTCCTTGGCTGCGCTGGAGGAGCGTTGCGCCAGCGCGCGCACCTCGGTGGCGACCACTGCGAAGCCGCGTCCCTGCTCACCGGCACGGGCTGCTTCAACCGCTGCATTGAGCGCCAGGATATTGGTCTGGAAGGCGATGCCATCGATGATGCTGACGATGTCGGTGATGCGCGAGGAGCTCTCGCGGATCTCTTCCATGGTCTGCACCACCCGGCTCACCACCGCATTGCCGTCGGCCGCGATGGTGGAGGCATTGACCGCCAGCGTGGTGGCCTGGCGGGCATTGTCGGCGTTGTGCTTCACGGTGCTGGTCAGCTCTTCCATGCTGGAGGCGGTCTCTTCCAGCGAAGCCGCCTGTTGCTCGGTACGGGAGGACAGATCGAGGTTGCCGGAAGCGATTTCACGGGTCGCGGTGGCGATGGCATCGCTGCCGCCACGCACGGCGCGCACGGTGCGGGTGAGACTCTCCTGCATGCGCGAGAGACCATTGAGCAACTGGCCCATTTCGTTCTTCGAATGCACGTGCACCGGCTGGGTCAGGTCACCCGAGGCGATGGCGTCGAAGTGGCGCAGGGCGCGCTGCATCGGCTCGCCGATGGCACGGCGCAGCGACCACCAGCTGTAGAAGGCCAGCAGCAGGCCGGCGATGATGGCGACGATGGAAAACATGCGCGAGGCTTCGTAGCGTGCCATGGAGGTTTCGGCACTACGGGTGGCCAGCTCGGTCTCGTACTTGCTCAGGGCCTGGCCGTCCAGTTGCATGGCGGTGTAGATGGTGCCGACCTTGCGCGCCTGGTCGCCGATGGCCTGGCGGTCACCGCCCTTGATCACCTCGGCAAAGCGGGTCAGCTCCTGCTCGGTCTTCTCGATGCCATCCGAAACCTTCTTCACCAGGACCTTGCCGTCTTCGGTCTGCGGTAGCGCCGTGTACTTGGCCCACCACTGCAGGGCTTCCTTGCGCGCATTGGCGTCCATGCCGACCATGCGTTCGGCCCAGGCAGGGTCGCTGGTGAGTGCGGCCTGGTCCAGCGAGGTACGCTGACGACCGATCCAGATCAGCGTATTGTCGGCAGCGACGGTCTTGGGCATGCGCTCTTCGGAGAGCTGGCGATTGACACTGACGGCGGCCGACATGCCCAGCAGGCCCGACGCGCCGATGGCCAGCAGCAGGATGGACAGCACAAGGACGGCAATGGCGAGTTGCGCCTTGATGGAAAGGTTCTTGATGGACATTGGTGTGGTTCCGGTGGATGAAGTGAAAGTGCCGCTATTGCTACACCGGGTCCGCGTGACTCCGCGATATGGCCGCTGTCGTCGATTTTCCCCATGCAGGCAGGCCTCGACGCCGTGCTCTTCCCCCGGCCGCGCAGGCGACCGTCCTCCCCATTTCCGGACCGGTCAATCTGCTGCGATTGTTATAGCTTTACGGCAACTTGAGAATTATCTTAAATTCTCACGATTCCTGCCCGTCTCAGGCAAAAATAAAGCGCCGCGACCCGGAAGGTGGCGGCGCTTACGCAACAGCTTGATTTTTTGTTACTGCAATGACGCTTCCTCAAGCCTGGACGTCATGACAACTTTCAGAACTCTTCGAACTCGTCATCCCGTGCCGTGGCAGCCGGTTTGCCGCTGGCGGGCGCTGCGGGTGGCAGGCCGGCGACCGGGCGCTTGGCGGGGCTCGCGGCGGTCAGCGCCGGCTGCGGGTTGATCGTGCGCGCGGGCGTCAGCGGTCGCGCCACCGGGACGGAGGCTGCCGCAGCGTGCACCGCGCCCGCCTGCGCAGTCCTGAGACGGAACACTGCCACCGCCCGCGCCAGCACGTCGGACTGCTCCTGCAGGCTTTCGGCGGCGGCGGCGGCCTGTTCCACCAGGGCGGCGTTCTGCTGGGTGATTTCGTCGATCTGCGAAATGGCGTTGTTGACCTCGGCGATGCCGGCGCTCTGCTCCTGGCTGGCGGCAGTGATCTCGCCCATGATATCGGCCACGTGCTTGACCGAAGACACGATCTCGCTCATGGTGGCGCCGGCTTCATCGACCAGCTTGCCGCCGGTGTCGACCTTGTCCACGGAATCGCTGATGAGCTGCTTGATTTCCTTGGCGGCGGCGGCGCTGCGCTGGGCCAACGCCCGCACTTCGGAGGCCACCACCGCGAAGCCACGACCCTGCTCGCCGGCGCGGGCTGCTTCCACGGCCGCATTCAGGGCCAGGATGTTGGTCTGGAAGGCAATGCCGTCGATCACGCCGATGATGTCCACGATCTTGCTGGAGCTTTCCTTGATGGAGCCCATGGTGGCCACCACGTCGCCGACCACGCGGCCACCCTTGGTGGCATGGTCCGAGGCCGACAGCACCAGCTGGTTGGCCTGGCGCGCGTTCTCGGCGTTCTGCTGCACGGTGGAGGTGAGCTGCTCCATGGAGCTGGCGGTTTCTTCCAGGCTGGAGGCCTGGGACTCGGTGCGGTTGGACAGGTCCACGTTGCCGCGTGCGATCTCGTGCGAGGCCACGGCGATGACGGCGGCACTTTCCTTGACTTCGTTGAGCGTGGCGGCCAGGTTGGTCTGCATGGCGTCCAGGGCGTTGACCAGGTGGGCGGCTTCATCGCGGCCATCATCGTGGAAGTCCTGGGTCAGGTCGCCGCTGGAGATGGTCTCGGCAATGCTGCCGGCGCGCTTGAGCGGATTGACGATGGAGCGGGTGATGACAAAGGTGAAGAAGAAGCCCAGGCCCAGGGTCAGCACGCCCATCAGCAACATGCCGATCTGCGCCTTGCGATAGCTGTCCTTGGCGTCGGCATGGGCTTCTTTCATGTCGTCCTGCTGGAACGAGGCCAGCGCACCCACGCTGCTCATCCACTTTTCGTGGGCCGGCAGGAAATCGCTTTTCAGCAACTGCGCCGCATCAAAGTAATTGTTGCTGAGGACCTGCTGGCGGATCTGTTCGACGATGGGGAACAGCTTCTTGCTCTCGCCGCTGGCGGCCGCCAGCAATTCCCTGCCACGGCCACTGGAGGTCAGTTCGGTGATCTGCTTCTCGAAGCCGGCATAGGCCTGCAGGATGCGGCCCAGGTGTTCATCCTCGGCCTTGCCTTCGGCTGCATCGGTGGGCGTGACCACCTTGCGCAAGGCCAGGGCCATCTCGCTGCCGGCTTCGCGCATGTGCATGGCGGTGGTCATGGCGGTGACCTTCTTTTCGATCACGTATTCACTGCTGGCTTCCATCTCGGCCATGCGCCACAGGCCGATCAGCAGGATCGCCGTGGCCAGCAGCAGGATGAGGCAGAAACCGAACGCCAGGCGGCTACCGATCTTGAGACGTTGAATCATGGATGATGTCTTTCTTGTAACGCTAACGTAGACGGTGGTGCAAATGGGGGCGGCCACCGGTGAGCAGCCCGCCCTGCGCAGATTTACAGCATGATTCATGCCCGCCGCTTGCCCTGCACTGCACTGCAGCGGCAACGCGACCGTGTTGATGTTTTGTTATGGTGAAATCGCGCCGCAGCCACCCCGGCGTGCGGCGACGCGAGCTTCAGCGCCAGACGCACGGGATGTACAGAATGAACGCCATGGACGAAATGCGCGTGGCGCATATTAGAAGAGGCCCATGCGGGCGAGCCAATGCTTTGTCGGCATGCCCGCATGTTTCTTTTGCATAGTTAAAAAAGCGACCACACCCCCTCAACCACCGCACGTCGTGGGCTCTGGCGGGCGTGGTGTCAGGCGCTCAACGCCAGGTGCTCATGCTGCCGATAGCGCCACCTGCCGCGTCGCCAAGGGCGCCCTCTGAACAGGGGCACTGTCGTGGTCGGTACGAAAGACCGCGACCGCCTCGCGCAACAGTGACGCCTGTTGCTGCAGGCTTTCCGAGGCTGCCGCCGCCTGCTCCACCAATGCCGCATTCTGCTGGGTGATGGCCTCCATCTGGGTGATGGCGTCGTTGACCTGGCTGATGCCGGTACTCTGCTCCTGGCTGGCCTGGGTGATGTCGCTCATGATGCCGGCCACCTGGCGTACCGCCCCGACCACCTCGTTCATGGTCACGCCGGCTTCGTCCACCAGCCTGCCACCGGTGTCGACCTTGTCCACCGAATCGCCGATCAACTGCTTGATTTCCTTGGCGGCGCTGGCGCTGCGTTGCGCCAGTGAGCGCACTTCCGAGGCCACCACGGCAAAGCCGCGCCCCTGCTCGCCGGCGCGTGCCGCCTCCACGGCGGCATTGAGGGCAAGGATATTGGTCTGGAAAGCGATCCCATCGATGACGCTGATGATGTCGACGATGCGCCGCGAACTCTCCCTGATCTGGGCCATGGTCTGCACCACGTCGCCCACCACCTGCCCGCCGCGCTCGGCCAGACGGGCGGCGGAGCCAGCCAGCTGGTCGGCCTGGCGGGCATTGTCGGCATTGTTCTGGACGGTGGAGGTCAGCTCCTCCATGGCGCTGGCGGTCTCCTCCAGGCTGGAGGCCTGTGACTCGGTACGGCGCGACAGGTCGGCATTGCCGGTGGCGATCTCGCCGCTGGCATGCTGCATCAGGTCGATGCTGCTGCGCACCTGGGTCACGATGCCGCCGAGGCTACCGGTCATGCTGTTGAGGGAGCCCAGCAGTTGCGCCGTCTCGTCACGGCCGCGCACGACACTGTGCACGGTCAGGTCATAGGCCGCCACGCGCCTGGCCATGTCCACCGAGGCCAGCACCGGCTGTGTGACCGAGCGTGTGATCATCACGCCCAGCCAGGCGGCCAGCACCGCCAGCGACAGGATGGCCGCCAGCACCGACATCTGTTGCTGGCGCAGGGCGGCATTCTGGGCATCGAGTTGCGTGGACAGCACTGCGGTGGCCTCGCTGATGGCCTTGAACTGCTCATCGATGGCCTGGGTGAATTGCTTGAAGTAGGCGTCCGATGCATAGCTCACCTCCTGCGGCAGCAGGACCTGCTCGCGGGCCAGCTTGATGGCGTCCAGCCCCAGCCGGTTGGCACTGTCGAATACAGTCCCCAGGCGGGCACCGATATCGGCATTGGCTGCCACACCCTTGGCAAAGGACCGGCGGGCCACCAGCAGTCGCTCTTGCGCCCGCTCCAGCATGGCCACCAGTTCCAGCCGGTCTTCGCGCTTGATGTCCTTCTTGAGCAGCAGGCTGGCACCACGGGCGCGCGCCCGGCCGAGGTCTTCGGTGAGCATCGGCATGGCGATGAAGGCGGCGTTGATCAGCTGGGTGCTATCGAAGTCAGGATCGATGGTGTAGTGGAAATGATCGAGCATGCGTTCGTTGAGGTCGAACAAGGCGCCGATCACGGCGCTATGGGCAGCAAAGCTTTCCGGCGCGGCCAGCTGACGGGCTCCGACTGCGTCCCTCACCTTGGTCCAGGCCTGGACCTGGGCCTGCAGCAGCGCGCCGGCCTGGGCATCGCTCTTCTGCATGCCCTGCATGGCCTGCGCCAGCGCCTGCAGGGCCTGGTCCACTTCCGTCGCCTTGGCCTGGCGGGGTGCCACCATGTCGGCGGCGCCGTTGAGCATCACGGCCGACATGCCGCGATGCTGCTGCATCAGTTGCACGCTGCGCAGTAAGCGCCTGACCGGCTCGACGCCCTCGATTTCCTCCTTCTTGAAGCGGATCACGCGTTCGGTGCTGAGAACGTACAGTGTGGTCGGCACGCCGAACAACACCAGTCCCAGCAGACCCAGCAATGCGAATTTCTGCCACAGTTGCAGATTGGCAAGCACAGTCTTCATCTCTCTCCCCTCCTGTTGTTGGTTTTCCTATCCCTTCTGCCATCTCGCGGCGGCGGATGCTGAAGCCCTCACCAACCACTGCGGACGTAACTGTAAATCCAGCTGCCGTCTGGACTTTTGAGATTTAGCAAATTCCATTCCAACAGCGCAGGAATGTCTGCGCTGCCGCAGAGCTTGCGCTGTTGAGCGGACGCTGAAAAAGATCGCTCGCTTGGAAACCGGGAGCAGGAAGGAAGAAAAGAACGAAAAGGACGAAATGGGAAAAACGGAAGGGAAGGAAGATGCCGCGCCGCCTCGCCGGCGCGGCGGCGGATCAGGGCGTCTCGCCGAGTGCCTTGATCGCGGCAGGCTTGCCCGGTGCCGCGCGGTGCGCCAGGTGCAGATGCTGCAGGAACTGCTGGGTGGCCGATTCCCATGAGCGGCTGGCGGCATGGGCGCGTACCGCCTCATGGTCCAGCCGCAGGGCTTGCAGGCAGGCCTGCTTGAGGTCATGACGCAGGATGCCGGAGACGCCATTGTCGACCACGTCGATCGGCCCCTCGACCGGATAGGCGGCCACGGGGATGCCGCAGGCCATGGCTTCCAGCAATACCAGGCCGAAGGTATCGGTCTTGCTGGGGAAGACGAAGACATCGGCGCAGTTGTAGTAGGCCGGCAGTTCGTCATGTCCCTTGGCGCCCAGGAAACGCACCTGCGGATAGCGGGCGCTCAGTTCTTCCAGTTGCGGGCCATCGCCCACCACCCATTTGGTACCGGGCAGGTCGAGCTTGAGGAAGGCTTCGATATTCTTTTCCACCGCCACCCGGCCCACATAGAGGAACAGCGGGCGCTCGATGCAGGCGTGGTCTTCCACCGCCGGGCGGAAGTGCTGGGTATCCACGCCGCGGCCCCACAGCACCACGTTGCGGAAGCCCTGCTCCTGCAGCGCGGTCTTCATCGCCGGGGTGGGCACCATGATGGCTTCGGAGCGGCCATGGAACCAGCGCAGCAGACGATAGGTGATGGCCTTGGGCAAGAGCTTGCGGGCGGCCAGGTATTCGGGGAAACGGGTGTGGTAGGCAGTGGTGAAATTGAGCTTGTGACGCAGGCAGTAGCGGCGCGCCGCCAGCCCCATGGGCCCTTCGGTGGCGATGTGGATGCAGTCGGGCTGGAAGCCTTCCAGGGCGGCCGCGATGCGGGCGTAGGGCTGGTAGGCCAGGCGGATTTCGGGATAGGTCGGGCAGGCGAAGGTACGGAAGTCGCGCGGCGACAGCAGCAGCACTTCATGGCCGAAGCTGCGCAGGCAACGTACGGTGGAGCGCAGGGTATTGACGACCCCGTTGACCTGGGGTTCGCCGGCGTCGCTGATGATGGCAATGCGCATAAATCGTATCAATAATGTAAAACTTCAGGAGCAGGTTCGATGCTTCAGGCCGTCGCCAGCTCGCGTGCGGCCATGCGGGCTTCCTTGCCGGCCCGCTTGAGCTGCATGATTTCCTGCCAGGTCACCAGGCGCAACGCGCCGTCGGGGTCTTCCACCAGTGCCGACAGGCTCTCGACCCAGTCGCCGTCGTTGCAGTAGACGACACCGCCGATGTCGCGGATCTCGGGCTTGTGGATGTGGCCGCAGATGACGCCGTCCAGGCCCCGCTTCTTGGCTTCATCGGCCAGTGCGTCCTCGAAGGAGGTGATGTAGTTCACCGCGTTCTTGACCTTGGACTTGAGGTATTGCGACAGCGACCAGTAAGGCAGGCCGGCACGGGCACGCCAGCTGTTGAACCACTGGTTGAACTTGAGGATCATGGTGTAGAGCGAATCGCCCACGTAGGCCAGCCACTTGGCGCAGGCGATGACGCCATCGAAGCGGTCACCGTGCAGCACCAGCATGCGTTTGCCTTCGGCGGTGACGTGCACCAGTTCGTCACGGATCTTGATACCGCCGAAATCGAGGTCGATGAACTGGCGGATCACTTCGTCGTGGTTGCCCGGCACGAAGATGACGTTGGTACCCTTCTTGGCCTTCTTGAGCACCGTCTGCACCACGTTGTTGTGGCTCTGGTCCCAGTACCAGCGACGCTTCAACTGCCAGCCGTCGATGATGTCGCCCACCAGGTAGAGGGTATCGGACTCGGTGGCGCGCAGGAATTCCAGCAGGCGCTCGGCCTGGCAACCGGTGGTGCCCAGGTGGATGTCGGAAATCCAGATGGTGCGAAAGCGCAGCGGATCGCGTCGCGCTTCGTCGTCACCGGCATCGTGCTCAGACCCCAGGTCGGCGAACAGCCCCTGGGCTTTTTCCATGAACTGTTCGCGTGGCTTCATGCGGCCCTCGAGTCTTTCAGATAGTGGCGGGCGTAGCGGCTGTCGAGCTTGGACAAGGGCAGCAGCAGGAAGAAATCGGCCGAGTGAAAATCAGGGTCCCAGGCCGGTTCGCCGCAGACCCAGGCGCCGCTGCGCAGGTAGCCGCGCAACAGCGGTGGAATCTGCGGTTCGATGCCGGCTTCGCGGTCTTCCAGCGGGAAGGGCAGCAGCGGCGTGACGCGGTAGTCGGGCGGCGCCAGGTTCTTTTCGCGGAAGGCGTGGTACAGCGCCGCGGCATTGTGGCCGCCATCGGCCAGGCTGACGCTGGCGCAGCCCATCAGGTATTCGCAGCGTTCCTTGCGCATGTAGGCAGCCAGACCGGCCCACAGCATCATGATCACGCCGCCGCTGCGGTAGTCCGGGTGGATGCAGGCGCGGCCGGCTTCGGCGATGACGCCGCGGATGTTGTCCAGGCGCGAGAGATCGAATTCCTGTTCCGAGTAGAACTTGCCCATGCGGCGCGCGCCATGCGGGCTCAGGACGCGATAGGTGCCGACCACGGAGAGGGTCTTGCTGTCGCGTACGATCAGGTGGTCGCAGTAGTCGTCGAACTCATCCTTGTCCAGGCCTTCGGGGTTGGCCAGGGCCGACAGGTTCATCGCTTCGATGAAGACCTTGTAGCGCAGGCGCTGTACTTCGCGCACTTCTTCCGGGGTGCTGGCCAGGCTCAGATTGAGCTTGGCAAAACTCGGATTGGCATCGGCAGGAATGGTAAGCAGTCTCATGCATTGTCCTTTATGGTGATGGGTGAGGAGGAAGTCAGGTGATCGGAAGCAACCGGTAAAAATAAGGGCTTGTTCCAGTCGACCTGACGCTACCCCCCCAAAAGTGCGGCTGCTCCAGAATGAAATCGAAACATCTATTGTCGATTTTCGAGATTCAGCCGATATCCCCGGGATAACGCTGCACAGACTAACCAGCGATTGTTTCACCCACATGACCTCTGCAGCGGTTTTGGCGGTGCAGCAACAAGAGCCGCGCCAGCGTTACAATGGCGTGACAAAGCGTCGCCGGGAGACCTCCGCAATCGGGGCAAGGCGAACGCGCGAGGGTAAGGAAACGGGGCAACACCCCAAGGAATCTTTCGATGACCCGTTCATCGAAACCATGGACCGATGACTGGCATCGTTGATCGGGCGCAACAGGGTAACCAGCGCCGATGGCGATGACGGTCAGGCTTTGCAAACTCCGTCAACTCGAAACATAAGGAAGATCATGCTACTCAAGGATAAAGTCGCTCTCATCACCGGTTCGGCCAGCGGCATCGGCAAGGAAATCGCGGTCGAATACGCCAAGCAGGGCGCCAAGGTGGTCATCGCCGACCTGGCCCTGGAAGCGGCCAAGGCGACGGCCGAAGAAATCGTCAAGAACGGCGGTACCGCCATGGCCGTGGCCATGAACGTGACCGACGAGACCCAGGTCGACAAGGGTGTGGCCGATGCGGTCAATACCTACGGTGGTCTGGACATCATGATCAGCAACGCCGGCATCCAGATCATCAGCCCGGTGACTGAGCTGTCGCTGGAGAACTGGCGCAAGATGCTGGCGATCCACCTGGACGGCGCCTTCCTGACCACGCGCGCGGCGATGAAGGCGATGATCAAGCAGGGTCGCGGCGGCTCCATCATCTACATGGGTTCGGTGCACTCGCACCTGGCCTCGGCGCTGAAGGCGCCCTACGTGACGGCCAAGCACGGCCTGCTGGGCCTGGCCAAGACGGTGGCCAAGGAAGGCGCCAAGGACAAGATCCGCACCAATGTCATCTGTCCCGGCTTCGTGCGCACGCCGCTGGTGGAAAAGCAGATTCCCGAGCAAGCCAAGGAATTCGGGATCAGCGAAGAAGATGTGATCAAGAAGATCATGCTGAAGGACACCGTCGATGGTGAATTCACCACCACCCAGGACGTAGCCCAGACCGCAGTCTTCCTGGCAGCCTTCCCGACCAATGCGCTGACGGGTCAATCGGTGGTGGTCAGCCACGGCTGGCACATGCAGTAAGCCTGGCACGCGGTGTCACCGGCGACGGTGACACCGCCTGGCAGCGCCCCGCTCTCCCCCATCTTGGACACCCAACTCCACCTGCGCAGCTACCGCGACGAGTCGCCGGCGCATCGCCATGATTTCCCGCAACTGGTGCTGCCGCTGGCCGGCCGGCTGGAACTGGACATCGGCGGTCACCAAGGCTGCGCCGACAGTATCACGGCGGCCTTCGTGGAACCCGGGGCGGCGCACGCGACCAGCGCCGGCGGTGCCAATCGGGCGCTGGTGCTGGACCTGGCGCCCAGCATCATGAGCGACCTGCAACTGGAGAGTCTGGCGCGCACCCCCTTCGTGACGCTGACGGCGGCGGCCGGCAAGCTGGTGGAGTTCATGGCGCTGTCGCTGGACCAGAGCCCCTCCGGCGCGAGCCTGCAGCACTGGGTCCCGCTGCTGCTGGATACGCTGGCGCGACATCCGCCACAGGCCAGGTCGCGCCTGCATCGCATGCTGGCCCAGGTCGAGGCACAGCTGGCCCATCCCTGGACGGTAGCCGACATGGCCGCGCTGGCGGCCATCAGCCCCAGCCGCCTGTATGAATGGTTCCAGCAGGAATTGGCGACTTCCCCCCGCGCCTGGCTGGCCGAGGTGCGCATGGCGCAGGCCTGCCGCCTGCTGCGCACCAGCGCCCTGCCGCTGGCATTCATCGCTCAGCGTTGCGGCTATGGCGACCAGAGCGCGCTGACGCATGCCATGCGCAAGCTGCGCGGCACCACACCCTCGGCGTACCGCAAGCGCTACCTGGCCTGAATCCCCTGCCCGGCACCGGGCGCGACCAGACATTGATCGAAGTAGCGCGCAAAGTGCGCGAAATCGGGCGTGGCCATCCCGGCGGTCTTGGCGCGGTCATCCCACCGCCGCAGCCGCACCGCATCCACGGCATGCGGACGGTCGATGAAGGCCGCCGCCTGTTCCACATCGAAGACCCCGCCCTGCAGCTGCAGACTGCGCACGGAATCGGCCGACAGCGTCGAAAAATAATCCGCATCGGTAGCGCACAGGTAGCGCTTGGCATCCACATGCAGCGCGATCGGTGCCAGCACGGCGTCGCTGAACACGCCTCGCAGGAAAGGCAGGATGCGGTACTGGTGCAGGTCGTCGATGCCGGCCAGGGTCGGGGTCTGGCCCAGGTCTTCCAGCAAGTGGCCGAGGTCGTGCAGCAGGCTGGCCACGATGAGACTGGGCGCGGCCCCCTCCTGCTCGGCCAGCAGCGCCGATTGCAGCGCATGCTCCAGTTGCGTGACCGGCTCACCGGTGTATTGGGTGTGCCCATGCCGTGCGAACAGCAGGGCGATGTCATCCAGGCTCAGGGCCATCGTACGCCTCGTTGATAAAGAAAAATTCAGTCCGCCACTATATTCCTCGCAGATGGCGACTCCATGACATCGGCATGACATCGACCGTGTCGTGGCGGCGGCCAGGCAAAAAAAACGGCGAGCCCTGAGGCCCGCCGACTCCTGCTGTCCTGCATCCGAGGCTGCCGGCAAAGGCAGCCAGCGGTCTTACTTCTTCAGGTCGTAGCGATCCAGTTCCATCACCTTGACCCAGGCCGCCACGAAGTCCTTGACGAATTTTTCCTTGGCATCGGCACTGGCATAGACTTCGGCCAGGGCGCGCAGCACGGCGTTGGAGCCGAACACCAGGTCGACGCGGCTACCGATCCACTTGACGGTGCCACTGGCGCGGTCGCGGCCTTCGAACTCTTCCTGCGCCGGCGAGGTGGACTTCCATTCGGTGCCCATATCCAGCAGGTTGACAAAGAAGTCGTTGGAGAGCACGCCCACCCGGCTGGTGAACACGCCCTTGGTGCTGCCGCCGACATTGTTGCCCAGCACGCGCAGGCCACCGACCAGGACCGTCATTTCCGGCGCGGTCAGGGTGAGCTGTTGTGCCTTGTCGATCAGCATGTCTTCGCCACGCACGGCATAACGCTGCTTCTGGAAGTTGCGGAAGCCATCGATGACCGGCTCCAGCGGCTCGAAGGAAGCGACGTCGGTCTGCTCCTGCGAGGCATCCACGCGACCGCCATGGAAAGGCACGCTCACGGACACGCCGGCATCCTGGGCGGCCTTCTCGACGGCGGCGCTACCGGCCAGCACGATCAGGTCGGCCAGCGAGACCTTCTTGCCACCCTGGTTGAAGGCGGACTGGATGCCTTCCAGCGTGGACAGCACCTTGGCCAGCTGGGCCGGCTGGTTGGCCGCCCAATCCTTCTGCGGGGCCAGGCGGATGCGGGCACCGTTGGCGCCACCGCGCTTGTCGCCGCCACGGAAGGTGGACGCCGACGCCCAGGCGGTCGAGACCAGTTCGGACACCGTCAGTCCCGAGGCCAGCACCTGGGCCTTGAGCGCGCTAATGTCAGCGGCCTGCAGCGCCGGTGCATCGGCCTTGGGCAGCGGGTCCTGCCAGATCAGCTCTTCGGCCGGCACTTCGGGGCCGAGATAACGCGACCGCGGTCCCAGGTCGCGGTGGGTCAGCTTGAACCAGGCGCGGGCGAAGACCTCGGCGAACTGGTCGGGGTTTTCCAGGAAGCGGCGCGAAATCTTTTCGTAGGCCGGATCGACGCGCAGCGACAGGTCGGTGGTCAGCATGGTGGGACGCATCGGCGCGCCACCATGGGCATGCGGAATCACCGCGTCGGCACCCTTGGCCACCCACTGGTGGGCACCGGCCGGGCTCTTGGTCAGTTCCCATTCGTAGTTGAACAGGTTCTCGAAGAAATAATTGCTCCACTGCGCCGGGGTCTGGGTCCAGGTCACTTCCAGGCCGGAGCTGATGGTGTCGCCTGCGGCACCGCTGCCGAAGCTGCTCTTCCAGCCCAGGCCCTGGCTTTCCAGGTCGCCGCCTTCGGGTTCGCGGCCGACATGCTTGGCGTCACCGGCACCGTGGGTCTTGCCGAAGGTATGACCGCCAGCGATCAGGGCCACGGTTTCTTCGTCGTCCATGGCCATGCGGGCGAAGGTTTCGCGGATGTCCTGGGCAGCGGCCAGCGGGTCGGGATTGCCTTCCGGGCCTTCCGGGTTGACGTAGATCAGGCCCATCTGCACGGCGGCCAACGGGTTTTCCAGATTGCGGCCGGCCGGGGCGGTACGCGCCTGTTCCTGGCCGTGACGGTCGGCGTCGGCGGTGATTTCGCCGTGAGCGGCGCCGGCCTTGCCCTTGCCGTAGCGGTCATCACCACCCAGCCAGGTGGTTTCGGTACCCCAGTAGACGTCCAGGTCCGGCTCCCATACGTCTTCACGGCCACCGGCGTAGCCGAAGGTCTTGAAGCCCATGGTTTCCAGCGCCACGTTGCCGGTCAGGATCAGCAGGTCGGCCCAGGAGATCTTGTTGCCGTACTTTTGCTTGACCGGCCACAGCAGGCGGCGGGCCTTGTCCAGGTTGACGTTGTCGGGCCAGCTGTTGAGGGGGGCAAAACGTTGCTGGCCGCGACCGGCGCCGCCACGGCCATCGCCGATACGATAGGTGCCTGCACTGTGCCAGGCCATGCGGATGAACAGCGGGCCGTAATGACCGAAGTCGGCTGGCCACCAGGGCTGGGAATCTGTCATGACCTTGGCCAGGTCGGCCTTGACGGCCGCCAGGTCCAGGCTCTTGAAGGCTTCTGCGTAGTTGAAATCCTCACCCATGGGGTTGGATTTGGAAGAATGCTGGGCCAGCAGGTCCAGACGGAGCTGCTTGGGCCACCAGTCGCGGTTGCTGGTGCCGCCGCCGGCGGTGTGGTTGATGGGGCACTTGGCTTCATTCGACATTGCGTTCTCTCCTGTTGATCGACCCGATGGTCACGACGCCCGGACCGGAAAACGGGCATCTCTGTGGCCTCACCCGGCGCGGCTGGGGTGAGGCGGCTTGATACTGCGGCAATAGGCTGACTGCGTTCTGCTACCACGCCATGACACCATCCGGTCATGACGCCGTGCTGCGGGGCCAGCCTTGCCTTGTCCCGGTCATGCTTGCGAAGAACCATTAATGTAATTCATCAAAAACAATCCGTTGATTGTCTTTTTGTATAACACCAGTCAATAAATCCAATCCCATCCATTCAGAATTTGTGGCTCATCAGTGTAGCCAAAGGCTGCTCTTCCTGCAGCACTTGCCCCGTCTTTCAATATGAGCCGGGATACCCATCGCCACACAGTCGCCGCTGCTGCAGCCGTGAGGAAATGCGAATTTTGTACTGACAGACTGTACTTTCGGGCAGATGGGGCTGGCATGCAGGGCCACCCCATGCCGCAGGAAAATACGAGCATTGCAATGATTCAGGTCAACCGTTCCTGATGTGAATCGTTCTTGGAACGCCGCCCTCTCTTGGGTGGCCCTCATTTCCTCCACATTACAAGAACCATCATGACGGAAGCCACCGAAAACCTGGAACACGCCGAGCACGCCCATGCGTCCGGCAACAAGAAGCTGGCCTTGCTCATCGCCATCCTGGCGCTGGTGCTGGCCATTACCGAAACCATGTCCAAGTCCTATCAGACCGAGGTCATCCTGAAGCACCAGGAGGCGGCCAACCTGTGGTCCTTCTTCCAGGCCAAGTCGGTGCGTGGCAATGCGGCGCAACTGGCCAAGCAGCAGCTCACCCTGCTGGGCAACCCCAAGGATGAGCGGGTCAGTTCGGCCATCGCCAAGCTGGATGACGCCATCGCCCACTACGACAGCGACGAGAAGAGCGGCGAAGGCAAGAAGGAACTGGCGCACAAGGCGCGCGAAGCCGAGCATGAGGCGCATGCCTACATGGCAAAGTACGAGAAGATGGAAATGGCAGCCGGCATGCTGCAGGTGGCCATCGTGCTGGCCTCGGCCACCATCATCACCGGCGTGGCGGTGCTGGCCTACCTGTCCATGGGCATCGGCGCGGTAGCACTGGCCTTTGTGGGCGCGGGCTTGTTCGGCACGGTGATCTGACCCCACCCCCGTCATCACCGACAACGCCGGCCCAGTGCCGGCGTTGTTGTTTGTGTTTGTATTTCCGCCTGCCGGTTCTTCCGGCGGTGGTGCAATGTGAATGGTCAGGTTCGCATGCCTGCACAATAAAACCGTAGTCCACGACAATTCAGGCGGGCCCGGCTGCGGCATACTGCCAGCCTTTGCACACCTGTTGTGGCACGACCACCCCGATTCATGCGTTCCAACACCATCCTGCAAGGCATCTTCTACGGCGCGCTGGCCGGCGCCGCCTGGGGCCTGGTCTTCCTGGCGCCGGAACTGACCCGCGCCTTCTCGCCCTGGCAATTGACGGCCGGGCGCTACCTGGCCTATGGCCTGTTCGCCGCCGTGCTGATCGCGCCGCGCCTGCGCAAGCTGCTGCCCCACCTGGGCCGCGCCGAATGGCGGGCGCTGGTGTGGCTGAGCCTCTTGGGCAATGTGGTGTATTACGTGTTCCTGGCCAGTGCCGTGCAATTGGGCGGCATGGCGATGACCTCGCTGGTGATCGGCTTCCTGCCGGTGGCGGTGACCATCATCGGCAGCCGTGGCCACGGTGCACTGCCCTTGCGCAAGCTGGCGCCTTCCCTGGCGCTGGGCCTGGCAGGCATCGCCTGCGTGGCGTGGCAGTCGCTGGGCAGTGGCGCGGTGGGTGCCAGCACTGGTGGCTTCGGGGATGGCGTGATCGGGTTCTTCTGCGCGCTGGCCGCGCTGGTGTCGTGGACCGCCTACGCGGTCGGCAACAGCCGCTGGCTGGGGCGCCTGCAGGCGATCTCGGCGCATGACTGGAACCTGCTGATCGGCGTGGTCACCGGGCTGTTGTCACTGTTCGTGGCAATACCGGCCTTCACGATCATGCTGCAACCGCATCCACAAAGTGAATGGTGGCACTTCATCGGCGTATCGGCGGGGGTGGCGATCTTTGCCTCGCTGTTCGGCAATGCCTGCTGGAACAAGGCCAGCCGGCTGCTGCCGCTGACCATGATCGGCCAGATGATCCTGTTCGAGACCTTGTTCGCGCTGCTCTATGGCTTCCTGTGGGAACAGCGCTGGCCGACCCTGCTGGAAATCGCGGCGATGGTACTGGTTACGGCCAGCGTCCTGCTGTGCGTGTCCGCGCACCGGGTCGATGAAGGCGGCGGACACTGAGGGCTGACGGCCTGCACTTCACCCGGCTGCAGCAGCGATATCGGCCTGTGCGGCCAGCTTCTTCAACACATGGGCGGCCGCCACCAGGCCGAAGGTAGCGGTCACCACCATGGCCGAGCCAAAGCCGGCGCAATTGAGGCCAGTAACACCGGCTTGCGTGCTGTCGGCGGCATCCTCGCCGACATCCATGTCTTCGGCGGGAGCGACCTCGCAAACCTCACCCTCGGCCAACTCCGGGAAGCGCAGGGGTTCGGTGGAGAACACGGCATCGATGTGGAACTTGTTCTTCGTCCCGCGCGGGAAGCCGTGCTGCGAGCGCAGGCGCTTGCGTACCTTGGCCAGCAGCGGTTCCTGCTCGGTGCGGCAGAGGTCGCGGATTTCAATCTGCGTCGGATCGATCTGGCCGCCAGCACTGCCGATGGTGACCATGGGCATGCCGTTCTTGCGGCACCAGGCGATCATGGCGACCTTGGCCGGGACGTTGTCGATGGCATCGATGACGTAGTCGAACCGTCCGCCACCCAGCATCTGCTCCACATTCTCGGGATCGACAAAATCCTCCACCTCGGTCACCACGCAGGTCGGATTGATCTGCCGGATACGCTCATGCAGGGCCGTGACCTTGGCCTGGCCCAGGGTCTCGGTGAGGGCGTGGATCTGGCGGTTGACGTTGGATTCGGCCAGGTTGTCGAGGTCGATCAGGGTGAGATGGCCGATGGCGCTGCGCGCCAGTGCCTCGACGATCCACGATCCCACGCCCCCTACCCCGACCACGCACACCCGCGCCCGGCCAAAGCGGTGCAGGGCGGCGGCGCCATACAGGCGGGCCACGCCGCCGAAGCGGCGTTCATAGTCGATATCGTGCAGGTCGGTGGATGTGCTCATGATCAAAAAAACGTCATTCGGTGATGCAATGGGGTGAAGTAAAGCATTATCCCGGCTTTGCGTCCTTGCGGGATTCTCATGAAAAAGGGCCGCAGCGCGAACGCTGCGGCCCTCATTGGCGGTGGCGCGGGATCAGACCACGGCGCCGCCGTTCTCGTCCTTGACCTTGACCGGCTTGATCAGGTCTTCGCGCTTGACGCCCAGCCACATGGCCAGGGCGGCGGCAACGAACACCGACGAATAGATACCGAACAGGATGCCGATGGTCAGCGCCAGCGCGAAGTAGTGCAGCGTCGGGCCACCGAAGAAGAACATCGCCAGCACCATCATTTCGGTACTGCCGTGGGTGATGACGGTACGCGACATGGTGCTGGTGATGGCGTGGTTCAGCACTTCCGGCGCGGACAGCTTGCCGAAGCGGCGGTCACGGAAGGCTTCGCGCACCCGGTCGAAGACCACCACCGATTCGTTGACCGAATACCCCAGCACGGCCAGGATGGCGGCCAGCACGGTGAGCGAGAATTCCCACTGGAAGAAGGCGAAGAAGCCCAGGATGATGATGATGTCGTGCAGGTTGGCGATCACCGCCGCCACCGCGAACTTCCACTCGAAGCGGAAGGCCAGGTAGATCACGATGCCCAGCACCACCATGCCCAGTGCCAGCAGGCCGTCATGGGCCAGCTCGTCACCCACCTGCGGGCCGACGAATTCCACCCGCTGCAGGCGCACGTCCGGGTCGTCCGCCTTCAGTGCGGCATTGACCTTCTCGCTCTGCTGGCTGGCGTTCACACCGGCCTGCGCGGGCAGGCGGATCATCACGTCCTGGGCGGTGCCGAAGCTTTGCACCAGGGTGTCGCGATAACCCAGTCCTTCGATGGACTTGCGGATCTTTTCCAGGTCGGCCGGCTTGTTGTAGGCCACTTCCATGACCGTGCCGCCGGTGAATTCGATGGAGAAGTGCAATCCCTTGGAGAACAGGAAGAACACCGCGGCCACGAAGGTCAGTGCCGAGATCGCATTGAAGATCAGGGCATGACGCATGAAGGGAATGTCTTTTTTGATGCGGAAAAATTCCATCACTATCCTTTCGGTGCCGGTCGCGCCACAAGAGGGGCGACCGGCTCAAATCTGGCTGTGCTGCTGTTTCGGGTGAGCCGTCGCTTACTTGACGTTGCGCTTGGCGGAAGCCTTGCCGGAGGTGGACAGTACCTCGCTCTCGGGCTTCCAGATCTGGCCGATGGCCAGGCCCGTCAGGCGCTTCTTGCGGCCATACCAGAGGTTGACCACGCCGCGCGAGAAGAACACGGCCGAGAACATCGAGGTCAGGATGCCCAGGCAGTGCACCACGGCAAAGCCGCGAATAGCGCCGGAACCGAAGATCAGCAGCGCCAGGCCGGCGATCAGGGTGGTCACGTTGGAGTCCAGGATGGTCGCCCAGGCGCGGTCGAAACCGGCGGCGATGGCGGCCTGCGGCGAATTGCCGGCACGCAGTTCTTCACGGATGCGTTCGTTGATCAGCACGTTGGAGTCGATCGCCATACCCAGTGCCAGGGCGATAGCGGCAATACCCGGCAGGGTCAGCGTCACCTGCAGCGTGGACAGCAGGGCCACCAGCAGCAGCACGTTCACCGACAGCGCCAGGGCGCTGAAGAAACCGAACAGCTGGTAGTAGATCACCATGAAGACAGCCATCGCCAGGAAGCCGTAGAGCACCGAGTCGAAGCCCTTCTTGATGTTGTCGGCACCCAGTTGCGGGCCGATGGTGCGTTCCTCGATGATGTCCATCGGAGCAGCCAGGGAACCGGCGCGCAGCAGCAGGGCCAGGTCGCTGGCGGCTTCGGGCGAACCCATGCCGGTGATCTGGAAACGCGAACCCAGTTCGGAACGGATGGTGGCTACGGTCAGGACTTCGCCCTTGCCCTTTTCGAACAGGACGATGGCCATGGCCTTGCCGACCTTGTCGCGGGTGGCTTCGCGCATCTTGCGGCCGCCGTCGCCATTCAAGTCGATGCTGACTGCCGGCTGGTGGTTTTCATCGAAGCTGGCCGAGGCGTTGGAGATGTAGTCGCCGGTCAGTACCGGTTCCTTGTTCAGGACCACCGGGGCACCCTTGCCGACCTTGAACAGCTCGGAGCCGAAGGGGATGGCCGAGGTCTCTTCGGTGCCACGCACCACGCTCTCGTCGACCATGCGCACTTCCAGGGTGGCGGTACGGCCGATGATGTCCTTGGCGCGCGAGACGTCCTGCACGCCCGGCAGCTCGACCACGATGCGCTCGGCGCCCTGGCGCTGGATCAGCGGCTCGGCCACACCCAGCTCGTTGACGCGCTTGGACAGGGTGCTGATGTTCTGCTTGACGCCGTCTTCCTGGGTCTGCTTGATGGCTTCCGGACGCAGGGTGCCGACCAGCTTGAGGTCATCGCCCGAACCGGCGTCGGTGAGCAGCATTTCCTGCAGCTCGCCCAGGGCGGCGCGGGCCTTGTTACGGGTATCGGCATCGCGGAAGGAAATCTCGATGCTGTCGCCACTGCGGTTGATGCCGCTGTGGCGGATGTTCTTGTCACGCAGCAGTCCGCGCACGCTGGCCTGCAGGCCTTGCAGACGCTTGTTGACGATGGCCTTGACGTCGACCTGCATCAGGAAGTGCACACCACCGCGCAAGTCCAGACCCAGATACATCGGGAAGGCGTGCAGGCTCTGCAGCCACTGCGGCGTGTTGGGCAGCAGGTTGAAAGCGACGATATAGGTCGGGTCGCTGGGGTCGGTATTGAGTTCCTTTTCCAGCAGGGCCTTGGCCTTGAACTGGATGTCGGTGGTGGCGAAACGCGCGCGCACCGAGGGCTGCGAACCGGTGTTGTCGAACGCCACACTCTCTGCGCCGAGATTGCCTTGTTTCAGGATCTGATCCACCCGGCCGGCCACGGCGGGTTCGACCTTCAGGGTCGACTTGGCGCTGCTGATCTGTACCGCGGGGGACTCGCCGAAGAAGTTCGGGACGGTATAGATCACGCCGAACAGCAGGGCCAGGACGATCAGTGCGTATTTCCAGAGAGAGTAACGATTCATGGTCTTGTGCTTCGAGCTTGCGGGAGAGGACGGCAGGGACCTGCCGCCCTGTTCAGAACCCGGGTGGAAAAACCGCAGGGTTCTAACAAGATGGGCGCATCAGCGATGCGCCCATGGGTTCGCCGGCACGCGGGCCGACCGAACCGGTCAGGCCATTACAGGCCCTTGATGGTGCCCTTGGGCAGCAGGGTGGTGACAGCGCCCTTTTGCACGACGACTTCGGTGCCTTCAGCCACTTCGATGGTGATGTAGCCATCGGCCACCTTGGTGATGCGACCCAGCAGGCCACCGGAGGTGACGACTTCGTCGCCCTTGCCCAGTGCGTCCATCATGGCTTTCTGTTCTTTCTGACGCTTCATCTGCGGGCGGATCATCAGGAAGTACAACACCACGAACATCAGGATGATCGGCAGGAAGCTGGCCAGGTTGCCCATCGCGCCACCAGGGGCTGCTGCGGCCGTTTGCGCGTATGCGTCGGAAATAAACACGTAAGGCTCCAAAGGTTGATTAAAAATAGCCCTGCATTCTAGCACTGCACCAGCGCTATGACGCCAAATCGGGACGTCTTGCCGCAGATCAAGGGAGAAATGGCTATTTTCACGGCCGCCGCCCTGGAGGGGCGCGCGGCGGGAGCCGCCGTGGCAGGCGGGGTCAGGACCGGTCGGGGATCAGGTGAGAAATCAGGTCGGGGAATGAGGTCGGGGAAAGAGATCGGCAATCAGTACACCACCAGCACCGAGCGTTCGCGCTGGTCCACCAGCAGCAATGCCCGTCCATCCGGGCTGCCGGCCATCACCCCGCCGCAGGTATTGGAGACGGCAGCGCTGCCGTTGACGATCTGCACCACCACATTGCAGCGCGTGGGCACCACGGCCGAAACGGCCAGCCGCGCCGTGGTGGCGGCCTGCAACTGCTGGCGCGACCAGCCGCACAGCACCAGTGCCAGGATCAGCAGCGTGGCGCTCCAGCGCAGCAGATGCGGACGGGACAGTACCTTCGAGGGGAGATTGTTCAGATTGTTCATAGCGCAGGCTCCTTGTCATCAGTTGGGCCACTGCATTCTTCGACTATGAATCCATTTTAGTTAAATTTATCGATTAAATGAATTAAATTAATTTGACAGGATAAATTAACACAGTTGATTTTTTCACCATCGATACTGACTCCATCGGTCGATGAGCGGCTTCAACAAAGACTTTTTGACTTATCTACAACAAACCCGTCGGGTTTTTCCTGCCTTTTCCTGACCCCATTTCGTGGCTAGAATGCGAACGAATAAAGCAATTTTCACAATTTACAAAACCAATTCGTTATAATTGATTTCAATGTCCCAGGCCTTGGGGAGGTGATCCCGCGCCGCCCTGCCAGCCACCATCGGAGTTCAAAGAAGCATGGAGATCATTTCGTGAGACCAGAGGCAGCCCATCCATCAGCGCGGCGCGACGGGCGTGCGCTGTTGCTGCTATCGGAAGCCTGCTTTGCGGCGCTGGCGGTGTTCGCGCTGTGGCAGACCGATCTGCCGGCCTGGCTCACGCTGGGCCTGCTGGCGCTGTGGGGAGTGCGGGCGTTGATCCTGTTGCGCTTCATGCGCGAGAACCAGCGTGCCGCACGCAGCCTGGTACTGGCCAAGGAGGCGGCCGATCACGCCATGCTGACCCGGGGTGCCTTCCTCTCGACCATGAGCCATGAAATCCGCACGCCCATGAATGCCGTGCTGGGCATGGCCGGCCTGCTGCGCACCACGCGCCTGGACAGCCAGCAGACCGAATTCGCCAAGGCCATCGAGGATTCGGCCAATGCCCTGCTGGGCATCGTCAATGACGTGCTCGACTTTTCCAAGATCGATGTGGGCAAGATGGACATCGCCGTGGTCGAGTTCGATCTGCTGGAAGTGGTGGAAGCCAGCGCCGAAGCGCTCTCCTTCAAGGCCCGCGAAAAGCAGGTGCGCCTGCTGGCGCATGTGGATCCGCGTCTGCCGCCCAGGCTGCTGGGCGACCCCGGTCGCATCCGCCAGATCCTGCTGAACCTGCTGGGCAATGCGCTCAAGTTCACCCACCGCGGCGAGGTGCTCTTGCGAGTGCAGGCGCTGCACGTGGCGGGTGATCATTGCCGGCTGCGCTTCGAGGTGCGCGACAGCGGCATTGGCATGGATGAGGAAACCATGCGGCGCCTGTTCTCGCCGTTTTCGCAGGCCGACAGTTCGGTCACGCGGCAATACGGTGGCACCGGCCTGGGCCTGTCGATCTGCAAGCGGCTGGTCGAACTGATGGGCGGCCATATCGGCGTCGACAGCAGCCCCGGTGCGGGCTCCTGTTTCTGGTTTGAACTGGGGATTCCGGTGGCGCCATCGGCGGCGTTGCCGCCCAGAAGCTTTGCAGCCAAAAAGCGACAAGTTGCGCTCATCGAAACCCACGACGCCAGTGCCGCCATGCTGCATGAAACCCTGCGCGCGGCCGGCCTGGAGACAGTGCGCTACGGCAGTGCCAATGACGCCCTGGCCGCGCTGACCGGCCCCCTGGCCACGACCACGGGCATCGATGCCGTCATCGTCAGTTCGGAGGTACGCGATATGCCGGCCCCGGCGGTACTGGCGCAGCTGCAGTCGGCCCGCCCCGGCATGACGTGCGTCTTGCTTGACCACGGCGTACACGGCCTTAATATAGACGGATCACCAACACCCACCCCAGCCACCGTGCTGCAGTTGCCGTTGCGCAAGCAGCAGCTGTTGCGCGCGGTGATGGGGGAGATGAATGGAACGGGCAAGGGGGAGCAGCAGGTCGATGCAGCGCCAGCGGTCCTGGCGCGCTCGCCAGGGCTGCAGGGGCCGCAGGAGGCGCAGAGCCTGCTGCTGGTGGAAGACAACGTAATGAACCAGAAGGTGGCGGTGTACCAGCTCAATGCCATGGGCTACGCAGTCGAGATCGCCTCCAATGGTGCGGAGGCACTGGAAAAGCTGGCGCAGCGCGACTATGCGCTGATCCTGATGGATTGCCAGATGCCGGTCCTGGATGGCTACGAAACCACGCGCCGCATCCGGCGCATGCAGGGCGAGCTGATGCATACCCCCATCGTCGCGATGACCGCCAATGCCATGGCCGGTGATCGCGAACAATGCCTGGAGGCGGGTATGGACGACTATCTGACCAAGCCCTTGCTGCGCTCGCAACTGGCGGCGATGCTGACGCATTACCTGCCGCCGGCAGCGCCACAGCAGGCGGCCGAGCAGGCCTTGCCGATCATCGACGAAGCCCGCCTGGAGGAACTCTTTGGCGAGGACACCGGGCTGGCCAGCGACATGCTGGACATGTTCATCGAACATACCGGGCCCGTGATGGAGGACCTGGCGCGCCAGGTCCAGGCCAGCGAACCCTTGCTGGGCGAGATCCAGGCCCTGGGCCATCGCCTGGCCGGCAGTTGCCTGAACCTGGGGATACAGACACTGGGTCAGCTGGGACGTCAGATGGAAATCGCTGCCCGCCAGGGGGAACTGGCGCAGGTACGCACGCTGGCCGGGGAATGTGCGACCGCATTCGCCGCGCTGCGTGATCACATACAACAGAGGGGCCGGGGGAGCACATGAAAATACTGATCGTCGACGACGACAAGACCAATCTTTCACTTTTCACGCACATGCTGGCGCAGTTGCCGGACACCAGCATCAGCACCTGTCCCGATGCCTATGAGGCGCTGGACTGGTGTGGCACCCACGAGCCCGACCTGATCCTGCTGGACTACATGATGCCGGGCATGGACGGCCTGGGTTTCCTGTCGCGCTTTCGCGCCATGCCGGGCCAGGAAATGACGCCGGTCATCATGATCACCGCCGACATGGGCCTGCAGGTACGCCATCAGGCGCTGCAGATGACGGCCAACGATTTCCTCTCCAAGCCGGTGAACCGGGTGGAGCTGCTGGCGCGGGTCAAGAACATGCTGGCCATGCGCAAGTCGCAGCTGGCCATGAGCCAGAAGATCGAACACCTGGCCGAGGAAGTGGAACAGAAGTCGCACCAGAGCAATACCCTGGCACTGAACTCCATGGACCTGCTGGTGCGTGCGGCCGGCTATCGCGACCCCGAGACCGGCGAGCATCTGCTGCGCATGTCCAACTACACCCGCATCATCGCCGCTCACCTGGGCCTGCCTCAGGAAGAACAGGACCTGCTGTTCAATGCCGCGCCGATGCACGACATCGGCAAGATGGGCATCCCCGACCATATCCTGCTCAAACCCGGGCGGCTGGATGAGGAAGAACTCAAGGTCATGCGCCTGCACGCCCAGATCGGCGCCGACATCCTGCGCGACAGCCCTTCCCCGCTGCTGCAGACGGCTTCGCTGATCGCCCGCACCCACCACGAGAAGTGGGATGGCAGCGGCTATCCGAACGGTCTCAAGGGCGAAGACATCCCGCTCTATGGCCGCATCGTGGCCGTGGCCGATGTGTTCGATGCACTGACCTCGACGCGCCCCTACAAAAAAGGCTGGAGCCTGGAAGACGCCTCGCGCTATCTGCGCGACAATGCCGGCAGTCATTTCGACCCGCGCTGCGTGGAGGCCTTCTTCGCCGGCTGGAACGACGTGCTCGACATCCACAACCGCTACCAGGAAAGCAAATGATGCTGACCTTCATTGAACCGACCCTGTTCGAGAAGCTCAGGAGCGCCCAGGCCCTGCCCTCGCCGGGCGGGGTGCGCCTGACCATCATGCGCCTGTGCGCGCAGGACGATCCGGACATGGCCGAACTGATCCATCTGGTGCAGGCCGACCCGGCCCTGTCCGGACGCATCATCCGCATCGTCAACGTGCTCAATGCGCACCGGGTGCGACCGATCGCCTCGGTCAGCATGGACAGCATGCTGCTGGTGGGCCTGCAGGCGGTGCGCCAGCTGGCCCTGGCGCTGTCGCTGGCCGAGACCACGGCGCCGGCCTCCTGCACCAACTTCAAACTGCCGGCATTCTGGGCCCACAGCTTTGCCATGGCCTGCAGCGCCCAGGCCATCAGCGGCCATACCCGGGTGGCGCCACTGGGCGAGATGTTTACCACGGGGCTCCTGGCCAACATCGGCAAGCTGACCCTGGCCTCGGCCCATCCGACCGGCTATTCCTCGCTGCTCACGCGGGTGCTGGAGCCTTCGGCCCAGCTGGCCATGGAGCAGTCGCTGTTCGGCTTCAACCACCTCAACATCGCCGCGGCGCTGATGCAGGACTGGAAGATTCCTGAACTCTTCTGCGACGCGGTCCTGCATTACGAGTCGCCCAGCCTGCCGGACGCCCTGCCCGCGCCACGTCCGCTGGAAATCATCTGGACCCTGTATCTGTCCTCGGCCATGGCCGAGCTGGGCTGCGGCGCGCCGCAACTGGCCGAGGCGGCGCTACAGAAGGTCGCCACGGCGCTGCCACAAATGCAGCTGGCACCGCACGATTTCCCCGAGCTGTACCAGCAGGCCGGCGAAGACTGGCAGGACTGGACGCAGACCATGCATATCGCCGGCAAGTCGCTCTGGCAGGGCCTTCCTGCCCAGGTCCACGACCGGCTCCTACGCCTGCAACAAACCGGCAGCGACGACGATGCTGCAACTTGAACAACTGCTGCTCAGTGAAGCGCCGGACGCCTATGTCCTGATGGACATGCAAGGCCAGGTGATCTACTGGAACCGCTGCGCTGAACAGATCTTCGGTTATGCCGCCCAGGAAGTGCTGGGCCAGCATCTCTCGGATTTCATCGTGCCGCCCGAACGGCGCATGGAGGAAGACCGCGTCTTCGCCGATACCATCAGCCTGGGGCGTGCCGAGTGCCAATCCATCCGGCGTCGCAAGGATGGCTCCCTGCTGCACCTGTCAGTGTCCAACAAGCTGCTGCGCGACGAGCAGGGCCATCCGCAATACGTCCTGTCCTGCAAGCGCGATATCAGCCAGGCCACCGTGCTGCGCGACATCAGCCTGATCGCCGCCAGCGTGCACGGCCTCTACGATTCGCTGCCGGACGGCATCATCGTGGTCAACGCGCTGGACCGCATCGTGCTGGCCAACCGCCGGGCCGGCGAATTGTTCGACTGGGAGGTGGCCGAGCTGACCGGCTGCGCCATCGATGTACTCATTCCGCAGCGCTTTCTGGCCATGCACGCGCAGAACCTGGTGACCTATCTGAATCATGCCGCACCGCTGGCCAGCAACCCGACGCCCGACCTGTGCGGATTGAAGCGCAACGGCAGCGAGTTCCCGGTTGACGTCAGCCTCAGTCCGCTGGTGGTGGAAGGCGAGACCTTCCTGCTGATCGCGGTGCGCGACATCAGCGACCGCAAGCGCATCGAAGAAGACCTGGCCGAAAAGAACCGCGCCCTGCAGGAAGCCATGGAGTCACGCAACCGCTTCCTGGCCAATACCTCGCATGAACTGCGCACCCCGCTCAATGCCATCCTGGGCTTCACCGACATCCTGCTCACCCGCATGGGTGGCCCATTGACGGCGGAACAGGAACAGCAGTTGCAGACGGTACACGACAGCGCCGAGCACCTGCTGGGCCTGATCACCAGCCTGCTGGATGTGTCGCGCATGGAGACCGAGGACGCCGACCTGATCCCCGAGGCCCTGCTCTGTTCGCAGCTGATCGATGAAACCGTGAGCATGCTGCGGCCGGCCGCCGAGAAGAAGGGCTTGCTGCTGGAGGTGGAAGCCGGAGCGGGAGCAGAAGCGGGGACAAGGGAAACCGTGATCCACACCAACCGTCGGGCGCTGGGGCAGATCCTGCTGAACCTGGTGGGCAATGCCATCAAGTTCAGCGAGCACGGGCAGGTGCGGGTGCGATGGCGCCAGCAGCCGCATGGTGACAGCACCACCACCTTCATCGAGGTGCAGGATAGCGGCTGCGGCATCAGCGAGCAGGATCAGCAGAAGCTGTTTCGCGCCTTTACCCAGCTCGACGCCTCGGCCTCACGCAAGCATGAGGGCATGGGCCAGGGCCTGTACCTGAGCCAGAAGCTGGCGCACCTGATGGGCGGTGCCATCAGCGTGCAGAGCCAGGTAGGCCAGGGTAGTTGCTTTACGCTGTGCCTGGAGCAGAAAACGGCCGGAAACTGAGATCCGGCGGGGATGGCATGGTCGACGACCGGCACGGGATATGAACAATTCTTCCCAAACCTTGCACGATTGCGCCAGGCCTGTTCACCGGCCCGCGCCGGCTTGGCTCAGTCCACGCCGCGGGCGCGGTCTTCCTTGAATTTCTTGACGAAGTCCTGGAAGGTACCGGCGTCGATGGCGTCGCGCATCTCCTGCATCAGCTGCAGGTAGTAATGCAGGTTGTGCACGGTATTCATGCGTGCCCCGAGGATTTCGCCGGCGCGGTGCAGGTGGTGCAGGTAGGCGCGCGAGAAGTTCTTGCAGGCGTAGCAGTCGCAGGTCTCGTCGAAGGGACGGTCGTCGTTCTTGTACTTGGCGTTCTTGATCTTGACGTCGCCGTAGCGGGTGAAGATCCAGCCATTGCGCGCATTGCGGGTGGGCATGACGCAGTCGAACATGTCCACGCCATTGGCCACCCCTTCGACCAGATCCTCGGGCGTGCCCACGCCCATCAGGTAGTGCGGCTTGTCGGCCGGCAGGCGCGGGCCGACGTGTTCCAGCACGCGCATCATGTCTTCCTTGGGCTCGCCCACCGACAGGCCGCCAATGGCGAAGCCGTCGAAACCGAGCTCCTCCAGCCCGGCCAGCGACTCGTCGCGCAAACCCTCGAACATGCCGCCCTGGACGATGCCGAAGAGCGCATTGGGATTCTCGCCGCGGTCGAATTCATCCTTGGAACGCTTGGCCCAGCGCAGCGACATGCGCATGGACTTGCCGGCCTCTTCGCGAGTAGCCGGGCGGCCATCGATCTCGTAGGGCGTGCATTCGTCGAACTGCATGACGATGTCCGAATTGAGCACGCGCTGGATCTGCATCGAGATCTCCGGCGAGAGGAACAGGCGGTCGCCGTTGATGGGCGAGGCGAAGTGCACGCCCTCTTCGGTGATCTTGCGCATCTCTCCCAGCGAAAACACCTGGAAGCCGCCGGAGTCGGTCAGGATGGGCTTGTCCCAGCCGATGAACTTGTGCAGCCCGCCGAACTTGCTGACCACTTCCAGCCCCGGGCGCAGCCACAGGTGGAAGGTATTGCCGAGGATGATCTGGGCGTTGATTTCCTTCAGTTCCAGCGGCGACATGGCCTTGACCGAACCATAGGTACCGACCGGCATGAAGATGGGAGTCTCGACGGTGCCGTGGTTCAGTTTGACGCGGCCACGACGGGCGCGGCCGTCGGTCTTCAGGAGGGTGAATTCCAGCATGGGGTTCTCTGTTTCTCTCGATGTTTCAGGTACGGGTCAGCAACATGGCGTCGCCATAGCTGAAGAAGCGGTATTGCTGCGCGATCGCATGGGCGTAGGCGGCGCGGATGTGCGCATAGCCGGCGAAGGCCGAGACCAGCATCAGCAGGGTCGACTTGGGCAGGTGGAAATTGGTCACCAGCAGATCGACGGTCTTGAAGGTGTAGCCGGGCGTGATGAAGAGCTGGGTGTCGTCGCTGCCGGCCTGGAGCTGGCCGCTCTGCGAACCGGACTCCAGCGCCCGCATGCTGGTGGTGCCCACGGCGACGACGCGCCCGCCGGCGGCCTGGGTGGCACGCACGGCCTCCACCGTCTCCGGCGAGATGGTGTACCACTCGCTGTGCATCTTGTGCTGCGACAGGTCTTCCACCCGCACCGGCTGGAAGGTGCCGGCGCCCACGTGCAGGGTCACGAAGGCCTGCTTGACGCCGCGCGCGGCCAGTTGTTCCAGCAGCGCCTGGTCGAAGTGCAGGCCGGCGGTGGGCGCGGCGACCGCGCCGGGTTCCTTGGCGTAGACGGTCTGATAGCGGGTTTCGTCGTAGGCGTCGGCTTCGTGATCGATGTAGGGCGGCAAGGGCAGGCTGCCGTATTGCTCCAGCAGTTCGAAGGCGTCCGCCGGGAAGTGCAGCGTATAGAACTCGCCGAAACGTTCACCTACCGTGACATCGAAGGCATCGGCCAGGCGGATGCGGCTGCCCGGCGGCGGCGACTTGGAGGCGCGCACCTGGGCGTGCACGGTACGCGCATCGAGGATGCGTTCGACCAGGGCCTCGATCTTGCCGCCGGTTTCCTTCACGCCGAACAGGCGCGCCTTGATCACGCGGGTATCGTTGAAGACCAGCAGGTCGCCGGGCTGCAGCAGGTCGACGATGTCGGAAAAACGGCGGTCGGTCAGCTGCGCACCCTGCACCTGCAACAGGCGCGAGGCACTGCGCTCGGCCAGGGGGGTCTGGGCGATCAGCTCGGGGGGGAGATCGAAATCGAAGTCGGAAAGAGAGTACATGCTTGCAAAATAATGATGGAGGCGGCGTCGACAGCGACCAGTGCTCAAACGCGATCGAGAGAAAACGAAAGCGAGAATGCGGTCGGGTCGGGCAGCCTTCCCCGGCAAGAAGTGTTGCCGGCGGGATTGATACTGTAAATATTCACAGTAAAATAGCGTAACCCGCTATTTTACGCTGTCTGCGCGTTTTTCCCATCTTCCCGTGCGACTAGTGTACCTATGGCAATCCGACTATCCGACCGCTGACCGCATGCCCGCTACCGCGAAGAAAACCAGCTCGCCGGCTTCGAAGAAAAAAGCCGCGCCCGCCGCCAAGCCTGCCGCCAAGCCCGAAAACAAGCTGGCCAAGCTGGGCCTGCACAATGACATGGACCTGGTGCTGCACCTGCCGCTGCGCTACGAGGACGAGACCAGCCTCATGAGCATCGCCGAGGCCTCCCTGCGCGGCCTGCAGACGGTGCAGGTGGAAGGCGTGGTGACGGCCTGCGAAGTGCAGTTCCGCCCACGCCGGCAACTGATCGTGACGGTGGGCGACGACAGCGGCCAGTTGACGCTGCGTTTCATCAACTTCTACGGCAGCCAGACCAAGCAGCTGGCCGAAGGTACCCGGGTGCGGGTGCGCGGCGAGCTGCGACATGGTTTCTTCGGGGCCGAGATGGTCCATCCTTCATACAAGGTGGTCAACGAAGGGGCGCCGCTGCCGGACGTGCTTACGCCGGTCTACCCTGCCGGCGAAGGCCTGTCGCAGGCCTACCTGCGCAAGGCCATTGCCAATGCCATGAGCCGGCTGGACTGGAGCGATACGCTGCCGCCGTCGATGTTGCAGACCCTGGACCTGGCCGCCTTCGAGCCTTCGGTGCGACTGCTGCACAACCCGCCGCCGGACGTGGATGAATACGCACTGACGGAAAAGTCACATCCGGCCTGGATCCGCATGAAGTTCGATGAACTGCTGGCGCAGCAGCTTTCGCTCAAGCGTGCCCAGGCGGCGCGGCGCGCCAAGACCGCGCGGGCCTTGCCGGTGACCGGGCGCCTCACCGAGGAATTGACCAAGGTCCTGCCCTTCCAGCTGACCGGCGCGCAGCAACGCGTGCTGGAGGAAATCCGCGCCGACCTGCGCCAGTCCTTCCCCATGCAGCGACTGCTGCAGGGCGATGTGGGCAGCGGCAAGACGGTGGTGGCGGCACTGGCGGCAGCCCAGGCCATCGACAGTGGCTGCCAGGCCGTGCTGATGGCGCCCACCGAAATCCTGGCCGAGCAGCACTTCCGCAAGATCGCGGCCTGGCTGGAGCCGCTGGATGTGGGTGTGGCCTGGCTTTCCGGCAGCCAGAAGAAAAAGGAAAAGACCGAGGCCCTGGCCCATATCGAGTCCGGTGCGGCGCGCCTGGTCATCGGCACCCATGCGCTGATCCAGGACACGGTGCAGTTCGAGAACCTGGGGCTGGTGATCGTGGACGAGCAGCATCGCTTCGGCGTCGGCCAGCGGCTGGCGCTGCGCAACAAGAGCTTCAATCCGGAGGACCGTGATGCCGCCGCCGTGCCGCATCAGTTGATGATGTCGGCCACGCCCATTCCGCGCACGCTGGCCATGACCTATTACGCCGACCTGGAAGTGTCGGTGATCGATGAACTGCCGCCGGGACGCTCGCCCATCGTGACCCGCGTGATCGATCAGAACCGTCGGGACGAAGTGATCGAACGGGTACATGCGGCGGCGCTGGAAGGCAAGCAGATCTACTGGGTCTGTCCCTTGATCGAGGAATCGGAGGCACTGCAGTTGCAGACCGCCACCGATACCCATGCGGCCCTGTCGGCGGCCTTGCCGGACCTCACCATCGGACTGGTCCACGGGCGCATGAAGCCGGTGGAAAAACAGATCGTCATGGAGGGTTTCACGCGCGGCGCCATTCATCTGCTGGTGGCGACCACCGTCATCGAAGTGGGCGTGGACGTGCCCAATGCCTCGCTGATGGTGATCGAGCATGCGGAGCGTTTCGGCCTGTCGCAATTGCACCAGTTGCGCGGACGGGTCGGACGCGGATCGGCCGCCAGTGTGTGCCTGCTGCTGTACCAAGGCCCCTTGGGCGGCACCGCCAAGCAACGCCTGGCCACCATGCGTGAAACGACGGATGGCTTCGAGATCGCGCGGCGCGACCTGGATATCCGCGGCCCCGGCGAATTCCTGGGGGCACGCCAGTCGGGCGAAGCCATGCTGCGCTTTGCCGATCTCGGCACCGACCAGTGGCTGGTGGAAAAGGCCCGTGATACCGCCCAGGCCCTGCTGCAACATGCGCCCGACATCGTGGACCGACACCTGGCACGCTGGCTGGGCGGACGCGAGGACTACCTCAAGGTGTAAAGACAGAACAGGTCGAAATACAGGCTGCGCAGCCAAAACCCTTTATGGAACAGGGAAGAGCGTGGCCGGTAAACGGGAATCTGCAAAATGCCAATTCAATTTCCGTAAAAATCGAGAATATCTTCGCTTTATGTCGATTGACGCCTAACAACACTCAGTCCAATCTACGCCCCACAAACAACGGGTCCATCCAAACGTCTGGCAACCGGGCATCTGCCCCTTGCCAACGTCTGCACTGCTGTACGAGATGACCATTGCGCAACTAGAGAAGGCTGATAATTTTGGTTTCCAACCACGATCCACACACCTCCCGCAGACTGATTTGCCCGATCTGCCAGCGTGCCCTTTCGGCATGCATCTGCCATTGGACCTCTCCCATCGATCACGCCATCGATGTCCTGATCCTGCAACACCCGCTGGAAGTCAACAACGCCAAGAACAGCGTGCGGCTGCTGCATCTGAGCCTGCCGTACAGCAAGCTCGTCGTCGGTTCGGCGTTCGATCCCGACGAACTGCAGCAGATGCTGCATGCACCGTCGCGGGTGCGCAACGTGCCCGATAGCGAGCCGGTGCACCCGATCCTGCTTTACACCGATGACGCCGCCACGCCCGAGACCACCCATTTCGACGCCCGCACGATGACTGTGGACAAGCGCCAGACGCTGCAGCGCATCCGCCTGGTCATCATTGATGGCACCTGGCGCAAGAGTCGCAAGATGCTCTTCGAAAACCCCATCCTGCAAACCCTGCCGCGCATGGTGTTGATCGATACCCCCACCTCGCGTTACACCATCCGTAAGTCGCACAAGCCGGAGCAGCTTTCCACGCTGGAAGCCGCCGGCTATGCCCTGATGCAACTGGAGCGCAACAGCGAGAAATACCACCCGCTGCTGACCGCCTTCGACAACTTCGTGCTGCAACAGGGCTACATGCGCATGCACGGTCAGCCCGCCCGCCGCAGCGAGTGAGCGTTTTCCGCCAGGCATCACCCACGATTGTCGTCGATGCAATGCACGTAACTGCCGCCTATGGGGAACCATTCGCCAATGCCACGTACCAAGTTCTTCCGGCTGCTCCGTGCAGCCGTTCTTGTTCAGGGTGTGTCGCAAAGCGCTTATAATCATGCAGGTCGACGCAACGAAACTTGAACATTCCTGACACGTACTGGCGCCCGCCAGCGCAATTCCATCCTGCGAACAATCACCACATGAGTTCAGAATTCCTGCAACTGGCTGAAAAAGTCACTCAGCTCGCCAAGCTGGCACAAGGCCTGCGCGAAGAAAATGCCGAGCTGCGCCGGAAAGTCAAACTGCTCTCCGAAGAAAACACCACCCTCTCCGGCCGGGTGGATGATGCCTATCGGCGCGTGAGCACCGTCCTGGCGCAGCTGCCGGTGGCAGAGGTCGCCGAGGTTCCCGAAGCCGCGCTGTCGGCCGATGAGGAGACCGCATGAGCACCATCCAGATCCAGGCCATGATCATGGGCCAGTCCTACACCCTGGCATGCCAGGAAGGCGAACAGGCCGCGCTGCATCACGCCGTGGCCTATCTCGACCAGAAGATGCGCGCCATCCGCGATGCCGGTCGCATCAAGGGCACCGACCGCATCGCCGTGATGGCCGGATTGGGCATCGCTGCCGAGTTGCTGACCATGCAACGTGCCGAAGGCCCCTTCGCCGGTCTCACCATTGCCCAGTGGCAGCAACAGATCACCGCCATCACCGAGGTGGTGGACCAGGCATTGGCGCCACAGGAAAAACTGTTCTGAACTGTTCGGATATCCGGACCAATCTGCACAGCGCAAGAAAAATGGCTGCCTTCGGGCAGCCATTTTCATTTCATGCGTCGCTGGTAGTTCGTGACGGCGCGGCGAATCAGCCTGTCGAAACACTGGTTACAAAATCGCCCAGAAATTTTTCGTTCAGGTCTTGGAGAGCGGCGGTGAATGGGTTAGACTTCGTACTCCTGCCGTGTTCGCGATTGCCATATATTCCTTGAACCATTTACGAGCATAGGCTGTGGGATCGTTTGATGGGCGTGAGCGTCGCTAGACCGATGAACCCGAAATTGAACTACTGCAGCCAACTTGAACCGTCAGGTTCAGGATGCCGGCACAGCGGCACAGGCGGGACTTGATTCAAGGAAAACGGCTGCATCTGCAGCCGTTTTTTTATGCCCGTCCGGTTTGCACCGGACGCGGTGCAACGCAGCTCAGCTCTCGCGCTTTCTCGCGCCCTTGCGCTCCTGCCCCACCTCATCGATGGCATCCTGGAATTCGGTCACATCCTCGAAGCTCTTGTACACCGAGGCGAAGCGGATATAGGCAATCTTGTCAAGCCGCTTGAGTTCGCGCATGACCAGCTCGCCCACCTGCCCTGACATCACTTCCCGTTCGCCGCTCTGCAGCAGCTTGTCCTGGATGCTCTGGATCGCCATGTCCACCGCCTCGGCCGACACCGGTCGCTTGCGCAGGGCCAGCATCAGGCTGCCGCGCAGCTTGCTGGGGTCGAACTCGGTACGACTGCCATTCTTCTTGACGATCACCGGCAGGGTCAGCTCGATGCGCTCGTAGGTCGTGAAGCGCTTGTCGCAATTGCCGCAGCGGCGACGACGGCGGATCGAATGACCGTCCTCGGACAGACGGGTGTCCAGCACCGGGGTATCTTCGTGATTGCAGAATGGGCACTTCATGGCAGCAGTGGTTTGGTTGGACTGGACAAGGAGGACCACCCTCCTGACTTCGTATTGCAGCGCGACTTCGCGACCCGGCGCAGAGGGCGCAGTATTGCACCCGCTCACCGTGACAGCCATCGTATCGTAGTGCAGATAAACGACGGCGCCCGCAAAAACGGGCGCCGTCGGGCAAGACATCGATCCGGCAGACCGACGATGCCGGCCCGCATCGGACCGGCGTCGTCACGTCAGAGACAATCAGCCGTAGACCGGGAAGGCGTCGGTCAGCTTCTTGACCTCGACCTTGACGCGCTCGATGGTGGCCGCGTCATGCGGGTTGTCCAGTACGTCCGCGATCAGGTTGCCGACCTTCTCGGCCTCGGCTTCCTTGAAACCACGGGTGGTCATGGCCGGGCTGCCCAGGCGGATGCCGGAGGTCACGAACGGCTTTTCCGGATCGTTGGGGATGCCGTTCTTGTTGCAGGTCATGTGGGCCGAACCCAGGATGGCTTCGGCTTCCTTGCCGGTCAGGCCCTTGGGGCGCAGGTCCACCAGCATCACGTGCGACTCGGTACCGCCGGAGACGATGCGCAGACCACGCTTGATCAGGGTCTTGGCCAGCACATCGGCGTTCTTGACCACCTGCTGCTGGTAGGCCTTGAATTCCGGCGATGCGGCTTCCTTGAAGGCCACGGCCTTGGCGGCGATGACGTGCATCAGCGGACCGCCCTGGATACCAGGGAAGATGGCCGAGTTGATGGCCTTTTCATGCTCGGCCTTCATCAGGATCACGCCACCGCGCGGACCGCGCAGGGACTTGTGGGTGGTCGAGGTGACGAAGTCGGCGAAGGGCACCGGGTTGGGGTACACACCGGCGGCGATCAGGCCGGCATAGTGGGCCATGTCGACCATGAAGTAGGCGCCGACTTCCTTGGCGATCTTGGAGAAGCGCTCGAAGTCGATGCGCAGCGAGTAGGCCGAGGCGCCAGCGATGATCAGCTTGGGCTTCTTCTCGCGAGCCAGGGCTTCCATGGCTTCGTAGTCGATCTCTTCCTTGTCGTTCAAGCCATAGGAGACCACGTTGAACCACTTGCCCGACATGTTCAGTGCCATGCCGTGGGTCAGGTGGCCGCCTTCTGCCAGCGACATGCCCATGATGGTGTCGCCCGGCTTCAACATGGCGAAGAACACGCCCTGGTTGGCCTGGGAACCGGAGTTGGGTTGCACGTTGGCGGCTTCGGCGCCGAACAGGGCCTTCAAGCGGTCGATGGCCAGCTGTTCGGCCACGTCCACGTATTCGCAGCCACCGTAGTAGCGCTTGCCCGGATAGCCTTCGGCGTACTTGTTGGTCAGTTGCGAACCTTGCGCTTCCATGACGGCCGGCGAGGTGTAGTTTTCAGAAGCGATCAGCTCGATGTGATCCTGCTGGCGTGCGTTTTCCTTCTGGATGGCAGACCACAGGTCGGGATCGACTTTCGCGAGAGTCTGGTTCTTGTCAAACATGGTGTTTCTCCAAATTGATGAGGTGCGGCCGAAGATCGGGTCACCGGCTGCGCGAAGGCATGCCTGATGCTCGACTTCCAAAATCGAATGAGGGCCAGAAAATACGGGGGGATTGCGGGCAGCCTCAGTCGTACTGTCCATTCGGCTGCCCAGGCGCACGGCTGTTGAAATCTCACGCTTCCCGATGGATCCCCATCTTGGTCGGTTTTACCCGACGTTTCGCCAGTCACGTGAGACGAAATGGTGAGCGCATTGTAGTGAAACGGGGCGATTTCGGCAAGAACCATGGCGCAGGCGCAACATGCGCCAACCGGCCCCGCAGCAGCGCCAAAAGCGAGCCGCACTTCGTAAAAACCGGCTTTGGGCTACAATTTCGTTTTCTTCCGGGATCGCCGGGGTGAAGCGCAGGGACGCCGTTCCGCCTGCGACCTGAGCACCGGCACCGGTTCTTACGCCACACAACAGGAGAATCAAGAGATGGTCGTGTTGATTACGGGAGCTACCGCAGGCTTCGGCGCCGCCATGGCGCGCAAATTCGCCGGCAATGGTCACAAGGTGATCGCCGCCGGTCGCCGCAAGGAGCGCCTGGATGACCTGGTCAAGGAACTGGGTGCCGACAAGGTACTGCCGCTGGTACTGGACGTGACCAGCAAGTCCTCCATCGACGCCGGCCTGGCCAGCCTGACCGGTGACTGGAAGCAGGTCGACGTCCTCATCAACAACGCCGGTCTGGCGCTGGGCCTGGGCCCGGCCCACGAAGTCGCGCTGTCGGACTGGGAAACCATGATCGACACCAACGTCAAGGGGCTGGTCACCATCACCCACGCCCTGCTGCCCGAGATGGTCAAGCGCGGCAGCGGCACCATCATCAACCTGGGCTCGGTGGCCGGCGCCTACCCCTACCCGGGCGGCAACGTCTACGGCGCGACCAAGGCCTTCGTCGACCAGTTCACGCTGAACCTGCGCGCCGACCTGGTGGGCACTGGCGTGCGAGCCACCAACCTGGCCCCTGGCCTGTGCGGCGGCACCGAGTTCTCCAATGTGCGCTTCAAGGGCGATGACGGCGCGGCCGCCAAGGTCTATGAAGGCACTACCCCGCTGACGGCCGAAGATATCGCCGAAGCCGCCTTCTGGGTCGCCACCATGCCGGCACACGTCAACATCAACTACATGGAACTGATGCCGACCTGCCAGGGCTTCAGCCCCTTCAACATCAAGCGCAAACAGTAAGGGATGGGGTAAAATGGCGTTTTTGCCGGGAACGCTCCGGCGCCGCAGAAACGCCATTTGCAAGCCCCTTTGCGATCAGTTCCACAGTGCAAGATGCGTGGCCTCCACAAATTCTTGCATTTGAGGCAACACCCTGTTCGCATTGATTGCTTTCCGCTTCCTTGATTTCTTTTCAGCTGCCACAGCAGATTTCCCAATAACAAGAAGCATATGAGTGCCGCCAGTAGTCCATTCGACTGGAACATCCGTGTCTACTATGAAGATACCGACACCGGAGGCGTGGTCTTCTACGCCAATTACCTGAAGTTCTTCGAGCGCGCCCGCACGGAATGGCTGCGCTCCTTCGGTTTCCAGCAGCAACACCTGGCCGAGACCACCGGCGCCATCTTCGTGGTCAGGAACACCAACGTCGACTATCTCTCGCCAGCGCGCCTGGACGATGAACTCCGCTTGACCGTCGTGGTCGAAAAACTTCGAAATGCCTCCATGGAATTTTCCCAGGAGGCCTGGCGCCTGCCGTCGGGGGATGGCAATGCCGCCAGCGATCAGGACGCGACGTTGCTGGCACGGGGCAGCATCACCGTGGTCTGCGTGGACGCAGCCACGTTCCGCCCGCGCCCTATTCCCGAAGAATTGCTCGCCTGCATCAAGAAAGTCGCATGATGTCAACGGAAAAGCTCATCCGGACCTTTATGGCAGGTAGCACAACTGTCCCAACAGGCAATCTTGCCGCTTGGGACGATATCCGTGCCGGAAACCTTCTACCTACAATGACCGTCTTTTGTTTCATGTAACTGAATCTACAACTGAACAAAAGATACAAACCGCCGACTTACCAATCCATTCACCGCTGCCACGCCGCCACATTTCCCCATGAACGTCACACAAGACCTGTCCTTCATTTCACTGATCGCAAACGCGTCCGTTTTGGTGCAACTGGTGATGCTGCTGCTGCTGTCGGCATCGATCATCAGCTGGACCTACATCTTCCGCAAGATGTTCACCATCCGCGCCGCGCGCGTGCAGACCGAGGAATTCGAACGCGTCTTCTGGTCCGGCGGCAACCTGTCGGCGCTGTACCAGGAAGCCCTGTCCAATCGCCGCAAGGCCGGTAGCGGTGGCGCGATGGAACGCATCTTCCAGGCCGGCATGGGTGAATTCACCAAGGCCAAGGCCTCGGTCACGGCCCGTGGCGGCGCGGTCGAACCCGGCCTGCTGCTGGACGGCGCCCGCCGCGCCATGCGCGCCGCCTACCAGCGCGAAATGGACGCCCTCGAATCGCACCTGGCCTTCCTGGCATCGGTTGGTTCGGTGTCCCCGTATGTGGGCCTGTTCGGTACCGTCTGGGGCATCATGAACGCCTTCCGCGGCCTGGCCAACGTGCAGCAGGCTACCCTGGCGGCCGTCGCCCCCGGCATCGCCGAGGCCCTGATCGCCACCGCCATCGGCCTGTTCGCCGCGATCCCGGCCGTGGTCGCCTACAACCGCTACTCGCACGACATCGATCGCCTGGCGATCCGCTTCGAAAGCTTCATCGAAGAGTTCTCCAACATCTTGCAACGTCAGGCACGCTAATGGCTGGGTCATCGATGCGCGGGGGCCGTCCCCGCAAGTTCAAGTCGGAAATCAACGTCGTCCCCTACATCGACGTGATGCTGGTGCTGCTGATCATCTTCATGGTGGCCACGCCCATCACCAACCCCAGCGTGATCAACCTGCCCACGGCCGGCAAGTCCACCCAGCCGCCGTCGGATTACATCGAGATCGCCCTGAAGCCCAATACCCAGGCCACGATCCGCATCAACGGCCCCAAGAGCGGCGGCAAGAAGGCCGAGACCGTGACCGGCAAGACCGACCTGTCGGAGCGCCTGCGCAAGCTGCATGAAGACAATCCCGAGCTGGCCGTGATGATTTCGGCGGACAAGGAAATCAAGTACGACGAAGTGGTCCAGGTGATCTCGGAAGCGAAGAAACAGGGCATCGCGCGGGTCGGCCTGGCCACCAAGTAAGCGCACGCCCCAGCGATATGAGCGATAACGCACACTACAACATCCCCAAGGCACCGGGCCGCTGGCGCGCCATCACGCTGGCGCTGGTGATGCACGTGGCCTTGTTCCTGTTCTTCTGGATCGGGATCCGCTGGCAGAGCGAGACCCCGCTCACGGTGGAAGCCGAGATCTGGGACCCGCAATACAAGGAAGCCGCCCCCCTGCCCACCCCGCCCCAGCCCGAACCGGACCCGGTGGTGGAACCGCCCAAGCCGCAACCGCAGCCCCAGCCTGAACCCAAGCCAGTCCCGCCCAAGGTGATCGACGAACCCAAGGTCGAGAAGCCCGATATCGCCCTGGAAAAGGAAAAGAAGCGCAAGGAAGAGCAGGAGAAGCAAGAGAAACAGGAAAAGGCTGACAAGCTCAAGGCCGAGAAGGAAAAGGCCGAGCGCGAGAAGAAGGAGCAGGCCGAAAAGGACAAGGCTGACCGCGAAAAGAAGGAAAAGCTGGAAGCCGAAAAGCAGAAGAAGCTGAAGGAAGAGAAACAGAAGGAAGAAGAGGCCAAGAAGAAGGCTGATGCCGAGAAGCAGGCTGCCGACAAGAAGAAGCAGCAGCAGGCCGCCGCCGACGCCAAGGCCGCCGAACAGCGCCGCCAGGAAGACTTGAAGCGCATGATGGGCCAGGCCACCAGCGCCACCGGTGGTACCGGCACGGCCGAGAAGTCGCAGGGTCCCAAGGGCAGCCCCGATTACGCCAACAAGCTGCGTGCCAAGATCCGCAGCAACACTGTGTTCGATAACAGCGGCGTGAGCGGAAACCCGGCCGGGGAGTACACTGTCGAATTGTTCCCGGATGGTAGCGTGCGCACGGTTCGTGTGAACAAACCTTCAGGCGTGCCGGGCTTCGACGAAGCCGTGCGTACGGCCATCATGAAGTCGCAGCCCTTCCCGGCCGACAAGGATGGCAAGGTACCGTCCAGCTTCACTTTCACCCATTATCCGAAAGATCAGTAAACGATGATTAAAGCCCGTTACCTGACCAGCATCGCCGCCGCCACCGCCGTGGTGGCCGGCCTGTCCTTCGCCCCGGCCTCGCAGGCGCAGATCCGCTTCGAGATCACCGGCGTGGGCGCATCGCAGATCCCGATCGCCATCACCGCCTTCCCCGGCGAGGAATCGGCACCGCAACAGATCACCTCGGTGGTCAAGGCCGACCTGGCCCGCAGCGGCATCTTCAAGCTCATCGACAATGGCGATGCCCTCTCCGATTCCTCTGCCATCAACTATGGCGACTGGCAGAAGCGCGGCGCCAATGCGCTGGCCGTAGGTAGCGTCACGCGCCTGGCCGATGGCCGCTTCGACGTGCGCTACCGCCTCTTCGACACCGTGCAGTCGAGCCAGCTGTCGGCGCTCTCCATCGGCGCCCAGCCGCAGCTGCTGCGCCTGACCGCCCACAAGATCGCCGATGACATCTATCAGAAGCTGACCGGCATCCCCGGCATCTTCTCCACCCGCATTTCCTACGTGACCAAGTCCGGCAGCGAATATCGCCTGGAAGTGGCAGACGCCGATGGCGAAGGCACCCAGGTGGCGCTGCGCTCCAATGAGCCCATCATCTCGCCGTCCTGGTCGCCCGATGGCACCAAGGTCGCGTATGTCTCCTTCGAAATGAAGAAGCCGGTGGTCTACATCCAGAACCTGGTGACCCGCCAGCGCTCCATCGTGGCCAACTTCAAGGGCAGCAACTCGGCCCCGGCCTGGTCGCCGGACGGTTCGCGCCTGGCCGTGGCCCTGACCCGCGACGGCCTGACCCAGGTCTACGTGATCAATGCCGACGGCTCCGGCCTGCGCCGCCTGACCAACAGCGCCGGCATCGATACCGAACCGCAGTTCTCGCCCGATGGCGGCAGCATCTATTTCACCAGCGACCGCAGCGGCGGCCCGCAGGTGTACAAGGTCGGCCTGGATGGCGGCTCGCCGCAACGCGTCACCTTCAACGGCAGCTACAACATCAGCCCGCGCATTTCGCCTGACGGCAAGACGCTGGCCTTCATCTCGCGTCGCGACGGCCTGTTCCAGCTCTATGCGCTGGACCTGACCAATGGCCAGGAGACCCGCCTCTCCGACGGCAGCCGTGACCAATCGCCCAGCTTTGCGCCCAACGGCAAATACATCATGTACGCGACGGAATCTGGTCGTCGCGGATCCCTGGCCGTCGTCTCCGTCGACGGCCGAATCAAACAGCGTCTCACGACGCAGGCCGGTGATATCAGGGAACCGACCTGGGGTCCGTTCATGAAATAAAGAAATCCAATATTGCTTTCATCACGACAAGGAGAAATCCAAAATGCGCACTATCAGTACCTTCGCCCTCATCGTCTCCAGTGCAGTCCTGCTGGCCGCCTGCTCGTCCACCAAGCTGGACGACAAGGCTAACGCTCCCGTGCAGAACGGCGCCAGCAACGGCGCTGACACCCGCTCGGTGGGCACCGTCAACGCCGGTTCCGTCGATCCGCTGAACGACCCGCAAGGCGTGCTGGCCAAGCGTAGCGTGTACTTCGACTACGACAGCTACACCGTCAAGCCGGAATACCGTACCGTCATCGAGAACCACGCCAAGTACCTGGTGGCGCACAAGGATCGCAAGGTCATCATCCAGGGCAACACCGATGATCGCGGTGGCGCCGAGTACAACCTGGCCCTGGGTCAGAAGCGTGCTGAAGCCGTCCGCAAGGCCCTGGTCCTGCTGGGCGTGTCGGATGCACAAGTGGAAGCGGTTTCCTTCGGCAAGGAAAAGCCCAAGGCACTGGGCCAGGATGAATCGTCCTACGCCGAGAACCGTCGCGCTGACATCGCTTATCAATAATCGACATGCATACCGCTTTCAAACTGAAATCGGTGACCGTGGCGGCCTTGCTGGCCGCCACGGCTTTCCTACCGCTTACCGCCCGTGCCGGCATGTTTGACGATGACGAAGCACGCAAGGCCATCCTGGACATCCGTTCCAAGATCGAAGCCCTGCAGCGCGACGTCGCCAACAAGGCCGACAAGAACAGTGTCCTGACCCTCTCGGACCGCAACGACAACCTGCAGTCGCAGATTGCCGCGCTGCGCGGCCAGATCGAGGTCTTGACCAACGAGATTACCAACGCCCAGCAACGTCAGAAGGACTTCTACGTCGATCTGGATGCGCGCCTGCGCAAGCTGGAGCCGCAGCAGGTCAGCGTGGATGGCCAGACCGTGGCTGTGGGCGTGTCCGAACAGCAGGCCTATGATGCTGCGCTGTCGCAATTCAAGGGTGGCGACTACAAGGGAGCAGGCAATGCCTTCGCCGACTTCCTGAAGCGTTATCCGCAATCCGGCTATGCCCCCTCGGCGCAATACTGGCAAGGCAACTCCCTGTACGCCCAGCGCGACTACAAGGGTGCCATCGCCGCGCAGCAAGTGGTGGTGAAGAATTATCCGGACAACCCCAAGGCCGCCGACGCCCTGCTCAACATCGCCAGCTCGCAAGCCGAGTTGAAGGACAAGGCCGCCGCCAAGAAGACCCTGGAGCAATTGATCGCCAAGTATCCGAACACCCCGGCCGCGCAAACCGGCAAGGAACGGATGGCGTCATTGAAGTAATGGCCAGTGAGCGCCGGCACCGGGTCGGCGCGTGACGGACTGCAGGATGATTGGAAATCAGCACGTGGCGCCAGAGTGTTGACAGTGCCGATAGAGTTTGCCTATAATAGCGGTCTTTCGGGTCGTTAGCTCAGTTGGTAGAGCAGCGGACTTTTAATCCGTTGGTCGCAGGTTCGAGTCCCGCACGGCCTACCAGAAATTCAGCAGTAGTCTCAAGAAAAAAGCCCACGTTGACGTGGGCTTTTTTCTTTTCATCTCCGCCCCTCAGCCGCTTCCCCGCCCCCGCCGTCGGGCGCACCCCTTGCTTATTCAGATGCGCCAGCCCGGCCGAGCCCGTGGCGCGTTATGATACCGCCGGCCTATGTATGCTCCTGGACGGCCAGCCACCCCGCAATCCACTCTGCCCAATGAAACCGCAACGCACCGCCGACACGCCGGAAACCCTCGACCAGACCGTCTACGAGGCCATCTTCAATGCCGTCATGCACGGCCGCCTGAAGGCCGGAACGCGCCTGCAGGAGGCCAGCCTGTGCGATCAGTTCGGCGTCAGCCGCACCGTGGTGCGCCAAGCGCTGCGGCGGCTGTCGGAGCTGCGCATTGTCGACGTGGTGCCCAACAAGGGCGCCGCGGTGGCGACACCGGGACCGAAGGAGACACGCGACGTCTTCGCTGCCCGGCGGGCGATCGAAGGCGCCATCGTGCGCGAAGTGGCGCGCCAGATCGACCACGGTGACGTCGCCAAACTGCGGCAGCGCCTGCAGGCCGAGCACGCCGCGCTGCATGACGGCGACCACCCGCGCTGGGTCGCCCTGGCCGGTGGCTTTCACCTGGCGCTGGCGGAGCTGTCCGGCAACCAGGTACTGCAACGCATGCTGACCGAACTGATGACCCGTTGCTCCCTCATCGTCGCGCTCTACGAAGCCCCCGGCGAGGCCAGTTGCGAACATGACGAGCACAGCCGCCTGGTGGACCTGCTGGCGCTGCGCGACGGCAATGGCGCCAGCGCCGAGATGGAACGCCACCTGCTGGCGCTGGAAGGCCGCCTGCGCCTGCCGGAAGAAAAGCCCGACGCATTGCGCCGCGCTTTCTGAGCTTCCTCCGCGTCCATTCTCCCCACATCCCCACCGCCGATCACCGGCGCCGGACTGCCCACGTCTGGTGCACGACCAGCACCCTGGGTGAGCAAAAGGTCCGCTTTGGCTCATTTCGAAAGTTGTATACAATACATATAAATATAATATTTCCTTTAAAATCATATAGATAATATAATTAAAAGGCTGGCATCAAAATTGCATGTATACGATCACAGTGAATTTTCGCCACTGATCCATCCATCCAACAAGGAGCCCCGCCGTGATGAACCGCCGTCAATTTCTGCTTGCATCCAGCGCCGCCGCCGTAACTGCGTCCTCGCAACCGTTCGCCGCCCTGGCCGCTGCACCGAAGCTGAAGATCGGCTTCATCTATCCGGGGCCGGTGGCCGACATCGGCTGGTCTTTCCAGCATGATCTCGGACGGCGCATGCTGGAAAAGGAATTCGGCGCCCGCATCGAGACGGTATTCGTCGAGCGCGTGCCGGAAACCCCGGAGGCCGAGCGTGTCATGCGCCAGCTGATCGATGACGGCTGCAAGATGATCTTCGCCACCTCGTTCGGCTTCATGAACCCGGTGCTGCGCGTGGCCAAGGAAAACCCGGACGTGATCTTCGAACACTGCTCCGGCTACACGATGGCGCGCAATGTCGGCCTGTACCAAACCCGTTTCTATGAAGGCGCCTATGTGCTGGGCACCATCGCCGGACGCATGACCAAGACCAATACGCTGGGCTATGTGGCGCCGATCCCGATCCCCGAGGTGATCCGCAACCTGGATGCCTTCGTATTGGGTGCCCGCAGTGTGAACCCCAAGGTCAACGCCAAGGTGGTGTGGATCAACGCCTGGTACGACCCCAGCCTGGAGCGCGATGCCGCGCAGACGCTGGCCGCGCAAGGCGCCGACGTGTTCTACCAGAACACCGACTCGCCGGCACCGGTGCAGGTGGCGGAAAGCAAGGGCCTGTACGCCTTCGGCCAGGACTCCGACATGAGCCGCTTCGGTCCCAGGGCGCATCTGACCGGCAATACGCTGAACTGGGGCGTGTACTACGTCCACAAGGTGCGGCAGGTGCTGGAAGGCCAATGGAAGGCGGAGGACACCAAGTGGGGCATGAAGGAAGGTATCGTCCAGCTCGCCCCCTACAACGCCGGGCTGCCCAAGGAGGTGGTGGCGCAGGCGGAAGAGCGCCGCAAGGCCATCGTCGCCGGCACCTTGCAGCCCTTCGCCGGCCCCATCAACAACCAGGGCGGACAGTTGCAGGTCGCCGCCGGCCGCACCGTACCGGAGTCCGAGCTCTGGACCATGAAGTGGTATGTGGAAGGCATCCAGGGCAAGCAACCCTGACCCTGGCTACCGATACCGGCTTGCCTTGTTCGGGATAGCAAACGGGGCAAGCCGAAAGCGCACAATCGCTTCAAGGAATATGAAGAAAACGCCATGACAGAAATCGACTTCGCCGAACTCAGCGTCTACCAGCGCTACAAGCTGATGGCCAGCCTGATCGTGCCGCGCCCGATCGCGCTCATCACCACGCTGGGCGAAGACGGCACGGTCAACGCCGCGCCGTTCTCCATGTTCAACATGCTCGGCGAAGATCCGCCTATCGTGATGGTCAGCATCAACCGCCTGCAGGACGGCGCACTCAAGGACACCGCAGCCAACATCCTGCGCACCGGCGAGTTTGTCGTGCACCTGACCGACGAGGCCATGTGCGTGCAAATGGACGCCTGCGCTGCCACGCTGCCGCCGCACCAGAGCGAGCTGGAACACGCCGGCCTGCACGCGGTACCGGCGCAGACGATCCTGCCGCCGCGCATCGCCGAGGCACCGGTCGCCTTTGAATGCGTGCTGCATGAAAAACTGGAAACGGCCAGTCGCTACATCTTCATCGGCCGCGTGCAATGGCTGGCCGCGCGCGATGGCCTGGTCGATACCGAACAATGGCGCGTGCGCCTGCAGGACTATCATCCGGTAGGTCGCTTCGGCGCCAGCTTCTACCTCAACGCCAGCGGCCGCTTCACGCTCGACAAAGCGCAAGCCGCCACCACCCCGATCGACGAAATGTGAGGCCGACCATGCGTAGCCCCGCCCCCCTCCCCTTCAACGAACAGGACCACGCCGCCATGCGCCTGGCCATCGATGCCTCCGAAGAAGCGCTCAAGCGCGGCGATATGCCCTTCGGCGCCACCCTGGTCGCGCCCGACGGCAAGGTACTGATGACGGCAATGAACAACCAGAACACCGCCGCCGACTGCACCGGCCACGCCGAAATGGTGCTGGTGCGACGCGCACAGAAAGAGCTGGGGCTGGAAGCCATGCGCGGCGCCACCGTCTACGCCAGTGGCGAACCCTGCGCAATGTGCTGCGGCGCGATGTTCTGGGGCGGCATCGGCCGCGTGATCTATGCCGCCTCCACTGCGCAGATCGGCGACGCGCTGGGCGGGCCGCAACTTCCCCTGCGCGCAGCTGACGTGGTGCAAGATTCTGCACCTGCGGTCAGCGTGGAAGGTCCCTTGCTGGGCGCCGAGGCAGTGACGGTATTGCAGCGCTTCGGGGCCTGAAGGCGCGGTCCCGCCAGTCCCCCCCGCGCAGGCACTTCCCCGCCTGCCGGCTCCCCCTCACCGCAACCCATCTCCGCCAAACCCGACCGGCGGCAACACCACCGGCATGGAAAGTGCTTGGCACGGGAGGTAGCGAAGAGATCGGCCTCCTCGCCCTTCCCGACCTACTACCTCCAGGCCCTGCGCATTCATGCAGGTCGCCTGTAGTATTCGTGAAAGAAACTCCTCATATCCTTTCAAAGTGGTCCACCCACGTTGATGCAGTCCCGATGAAAACCGCCCGTACGCCCTTCACCTGCCTTCACCGCCCGTCCCTGCCGCACCGCCATGGCCGGCTTGCCAGCCGGATGGCCGCATTCACACGTCGTGCCGCACGACGGCTGGAGTTGCGCTCCTTCCCCTTGCTGCAGGAACAGTTCAGTGCCGAGGAAGGCTGGCGCGCCTGCCTGGCCATCGCGCTGCCGCTGGCGGCGGCCATGATCAGCGGTCAGCACTGGCTGGCCTGGGCCGTGTTCGCCACCTTCTGGACCTGCCTGTGCGATGCCCCGGGGCCGCATACCCAGCGGCGGCGCCTGCTGGCCGGCTTTGCGGTGGCGGGCACGGCGGTGGCATTCATCGGTTCCTGGAGCGCCTCCTGGAGCAGTCATGCGGCCCTGCTCGCCGCACCGGTGATGGTGCTGCTCAGCGTCACGTTGACCGGTGCGATCCAGTCCGCAGCGCTGCTGGGGACGCTGCTGGCGGTGGTGGCGGTGGTGGCGGCGGGCTTCCCGCATGCGCCGGCGCTGGCGGCGCTGCAGGCCGCATCTTTCCTGATCGGCGCGCTCTGGGCGTGGCTGCTGATCAATCTTTTCTGGCGTATCAACGAACACACGGCCCTGCGCCAGGCCGCGCAGGCGGCGCTGCTGCGCATGCTCGACATGAGCCGCGACCTGCTCGCCGCGCGCGATGGCCAGCATCGGGAACAGCAATGGCACAGCGAACACGGCGAACACCGCCGCGCCGTGCGATTGGCCCTGGAGCGGCTGCGCACCATGCTGCAGCCTCACGAGCGCTCCGCCAGCGACAGTGCCCAATCCTATCGCCGCCTGCTGGAGGCCTGCGAAATGATCTTCAGCGCCTTGATCGCGCTGGAACACGCCGCCATCCAGCAACTGGGCTCGCCCGCCGAGCGGCGCATCGTGGCACGGGCGGCGCGCATCGTGGTGCTGCGCGCCTACCAGAGGCTGACGCTGCGGCCACAGATCCCGCTGCCATCGAACCAGTCCCGCCCCATCGACATAAGGCGCGCCAGCCAGCTGGCCGACCCGTTGATGACTGGCTGCCTGTCGGCCTTGATGCAGGCCCACACGCTGCTGCTGTCCGATCCCGCCTGGGCGCAATACCGGGCCGAGCACGGCAGCGATGAACCCGATGCGTCGCCCGCCGCCGCCGTGCCACCCACACTGCCACCCGCCTGGCGCACCGGGCTGGGCCGGGGCCTGCAACAGGGCGCCCGCCAGGCCGCTGGCGTGGCGGCGGTGTTCTATGCGGCCCAGGTGTTCCAGCTTGGCTATCCCTACTGGGCCACGATGGCCGTGGTGGTGGTACTGCAAGGTGCGGCACGCCAGACCTGGACGCGCTGCCTGGAACGCATCCTGGGCAGCCTGCTGGGCGGTGCATTGGCACTGAGCCTGCTCCATGTGGCTTCCGGCATGAGCTGGGTGCTGCCGCTGGTGGCGGTGATGCTGGCCGGCCTGGCCATCGCCCTGCGGCTGGTGAACTACACGGTGTTCGTGGTGTTCCTGACCATGTTGTTCATCTGCGTGACCGAAATGCTGCAACCTGGTGTCGGCATCGCCTCGGCCCGGGCCTTGGACAACCTGATCGGCAGCGCCGTCGCCCTGCTGGCCGCCCTGGCGCTATGGCCCGAACTGGGCGCCTCGCCGCGCGAACGCATCGCGCTCGGTCTCAAGGCCAATCGTGACTATCTGGAGGCGGTCGTCGCCCACCAGCCGCCATCGACCTTGCGTCGCCTGCAGCGCCAGGCCGGGCTGGCCAGCATCGACGCCGAGACCGCCCTGCACGACCTGGGTGGCTTGCGCCGCCACAGCGAACGCCTGTCCCACAGCGAGATGGCCCGCCTGCGCGAAGTGCGCGAACTGGCCGGCCAGGCATCGGTGGCCTGGCATCTTGATCAAGGCACCCGGCAGGACCCGGCCACGGGGCGGGAGAGCTGATCCGGTATACTTCCGGTTTTACCGAGTCTGCCTGCCCTGCCCACCGACATGTCCGACCAAGCCCCCGAACCGATCTTCCCTGATGACGCCGTCGCCGGTGCCGATTCCATCCCCGCGCCGCGACGCTGGATCGTCCTGCAGAACGTCCACGAAGTGGAAACCTGGATCGATACCTACAACCGCGAACTGCAGGCAGTGGTGTTCCGCCACAAGATGAACACCGTCAACGCCGGCCAGGGCATCTGCTTCACGCTGGAACTGGGCGGCGAGATCTATCTGCACACCACACCGGAAGGCCAGATCCTGCTGGATGTCAGCGAGGAAGCTGCCTGGGCGGCCCCCGTCATCAGCGCAGCCGCCAATGTCCCCGCCCCTGCCGGCTCGGTCTGGGTACTGCCGCCCGATACGCTCACGCAACTGATCCTGGGGCTATCCGGTCTGATTGCCACCTCACAGTTCGTGCTGCGTCATGAATATCGCCTGGGCAGGTCGCAGCGCCCATACTGAGCCGCCCCGGATACGAAGAAAGCCACCGATGAAAGAACGCACCCTGATCGCCGCCGGCGCCATCAACATGTTCATCGCCGTAGGCTGTGGCGCCTTTGGCGCGCACGGCCTGAAGCGGATGATTTCGGAAGAGATGCTGGCGATCTGGCATACCGCCGTAACCTACCAGGTCATGCACGCGCTGGGCATGATCGCCATCGCCCTGCTCATGCCGCGCATGGCCGGTGCTGCGATGCGCTGGGCCGGCAATCTGATGCTGGCCGGCATCGTCGTCTTCAGCGGCAGCCTCTACCTGCTGGCGCTGACAGGAACACGCATCCTGGGCGCCATCACGCCCCTGGGTGGGGCGGCCTTCCTGGCCGCCTGGTTGCTGGTGGCCTGGGCTGCCTGCAGGCGCGAAGTGTGATCCACTGAAACCCGCTGAAGCCCCCTGAGACCCACTCAGGCCGCTGCGCCGCTCAGGGCTTCCTTGACCAGTTCATCGATCTCGCCGGTGATGTTGGAGAGCACGCCGGCCACCACCGAGAATTCCTTGCCCGCCTGCCCCGAACGGGCCGCCACGATGCGCGCATTGAAGGCCACCATCTTGGCTTCACGGGCGATGACCTCGATGTCGGTCATGATCCCGCGCAACTGCTCGCGCATGAGCCGCGCATGCTTCCTGGACTGCGCCTCGTAGACCGCCGTGATCTCGTTGAGCACGCCCAGCAGCGGCGTGGTCTCCTGCACCAGTTGCGCCAGCAGTTCGGGGCCGCTCTTGAGACGGTCTTCGATGGCGTTGAGGGTGCGCTGCGCCAGCGCGGCAAATGCGGTGATGCGGGCGTCGCCGGCTGGCCGCCCGTAATAGACCTCTTCCAGCTCGGGGCAGAACACCCCGGGCAAATCACCCGACCGCTTGAGCAGGGCCGCATGGGCATTGCTGAACAGGGCCAGCGCCTCGCGGGCGGTAGCACAGGCTCCCTGCTGCCCCTGCGAGGCCAGCACTGCGTAGAGCACCAGGCGCTGTGAGGTGAAACGGCGGCGCCCGGAAAGATTGATCATGGCGCCGAAGACTTCTCCCGACAACGGCACGGTGGATGCATCCTCGGCCGCGCGGTCGGGTGCAGTATCGATCAAGGCCAGGGTGGACATGGCAGGCTTCCTTCCAACGATGCAACGAAAAGCGGACAGGCGCGCAACACACTGAGCATCTGCGTGCCTGCGCGAGGGCCGAGGCGACTCAGGCCGCCTCGCGTGCCGGATGGGCCTGCTTGCGATACAGGAATTCCAGCACCGCAGTGCGGTACAGGCCATACTGCGCGTCCTGCGCCAGCGCCACCCGGTCACGCGGCCGGGCCAGCTTCACTTCCAGCACTTCGCCGATGGTGGCGGCCGGGCCGTTGGTCATCATGACGATGCGGTCCGACAGCAGTACCGCCTCGTCCACGTCGTGGGTCACCATGACCACGGTCGATTCGGTCTTGGCCACGATCTTGAGCAGTTCATCCTGCAGATGGGCGCGGGTCAGTGCATCGAGGGCGCCGAAAGGCTCGTCCATCAGCAGGACCTTGGGTTCCATCGCCAGGGCGCGAGCAATGCCCACGCGCTGCTTCATGCCGCCGGAGATTTCATTGGGACGCTTGGTCTCGGCCGCGCCCAGGCCCACCAGCGCCAGTGCGGCGCGGGTGCGGTCGCGCAGTTGCGTGCGGTTTTCGCTGGCGCCGAAGACGCGTTCCACGCCCAGGTAGATGTTTTCATAGCAGGTCAGCCAGGGCAGCAGCGAATGGTTCTGGAACACCACCGCCCGCTCCGGGGCCGGGCCACCGATCTCGCGGTTGGCGCACAGAAGCACGCCGTCGCTGGGCTTGAGCAGGCCGGCAATGAGATTGAGCAGGGTCGACTTGCCGCAGCCGGAGTGGCCGATCAGGGTAATGAACTCGCCCTTGGCCACCGTCAGGTTGATCTCGCGCAGCGCGTGGAAGTCACCCTTCCTGGTATGGAACACCATCTCCACGCCGTGGATGTCGATGAATTTGCCGTTGATGTTATCCATGATGTGCTCCCGCCTGTTCAGTTGTTGACCTGTTCATAGGTAAAGGCCTTGGCCAGCGCCACCAGCAATTGCTCCAGCACCAGCCCCACCACCCCGATGACGACGATGGCGATGATGATGTGCGGCACGTTCAGGTTGTTCCATTCGTCCCAGACCCAGAAGCCGATGCCCACGCCGCCGGTCAGCATCTCGGCGGCCACGATGACCAGCCAGGCGGTGCCGATGGACAGGCGCACGCCCGTCAGCATGTAGGGCAATACCGAGGGGAACAGGATCTTGGTCAGCACCTTCCACTCCGACAGGTTCAGCACGCGCGCCACGTTCATGTAATCCTGCGGCACCCGCTGCACGCCCACGGCGGTGTTGATGATCATCGGCCAGATCGAGCAGATGAAGATCGACCAGATCGCCGCCGGATTGGCCGACTTGAACACCAGCAGCCCGATGGGCAGCCAGGCCAGTGGCGAAACCGGGCGCAGCAGGCTGATGATGGGGCCGAACATGCGCGAGAGGAATTCCACCCGGCCGATGGCAAACCCCAGCGGGATGCCCACCAGCGCCGCCAGGCCGAAGCCCATGCCGACCCGCTGCAGCGAGGCCAGCACGTTCCAGCCTATGCCCTGGTCATTGGGGCTGTTGCGATAGAAGGGATCGGAAAACATCACGCCGGCCTCCTTCAGGGTGACCCATGGCGTGGGGAAACTTGCGGTCTTCATGGCAATGATCTGCCACACCAGTACCAGCAGCGCCACGCCCAGGACCGGCGGCACCACCCGCATGAACAGTCCGCCTGCGGCCAGGCGCTTCCTGGCGCTGCGTACCCTGGTCGTGGCAGCAGGTGCCACCGATGCCGGCTGCGCCTGGCTGGCCGCGGCCACTGCTGCGACCTGGCTGTTGCCGGCGGGCTTGGCGTTATCGCCCATGATGTTTTCCATGACTGCACTCATCGCTTTCCCCTTGCTGATGACACTTCACTATGACGGCCAGCGCTTTGGCTGCACTGCCAGCGCTGGCCGCCGAGGCTTACACCTTGATCTTGAAGGACTGCGCATAGGCAGCCGGATTCTTGCCGTCCCAGACCACGCCATCGACCAGCTTGGAACTGCGCATGACTTCCTTGGGCAGGGGCGTCTTGGTCATGGCGGCGGCCTCCTTGTAGAGATCGATCTGGTTCACCGACTTGGCCACGGCGAGGTAGTCCGGATCGCTCTTGAGCAGGCCCCAGCGGCGATGCTGGGTCATGAACCACATGCCGTCCGACAGGAAGGGGAAGTTGACCTGGCCTTCGTCGTAGAACTTCATGTAGTTGGGGTCGTCCCAGGTCTTGCCCAGCCCGTTCTGGTAGCGGCCCAGGATGCGCTGGTCGATCACGTCCTTGCTGGTGTTGACATAGGACTTGTCGGCGATGACCTCGGCCATCTTGTTCTTGTTGGCCAGCGAGGCGTCGATCCATTTGCTGGCGTCCAGGATGGCGGCCATCATGGCGCGGCAGGTATTGGGGTATTTCTGGACGAACTCCAGTGAGGTACCCAGCACCTTTTCCGGGTGGTCCTTCCAGATGTCCTGGGTGGTGATGGCGGTGATGCCCACGCCGTCGACGATGGCGCGATGGCCCCAGGGCTCGCCCACGCAGAAGCCGTCCATGTTGCCCACCCGCATATTGGCCACCATCTGCGGCGGCGGCACGGTGATCACCTTGGCATCCTTCATCGGATGGATGCCGTTGGCGGCCAGCCAGTAATACAGCCACATGGCGTGGGTGCCGGTGGGGAAGGTCTGGGCAAAGGTGTATTCGCGCTTGTCGGTCTGCATCAGCTTGGCCAGCGAAGCGCCATCGACGGCACCCTTGTCGGCCAGCTTCTTGGATAGCGTGATGGCCTGGCCGTTGTGGTTCAGGCCCATGAGCACGGCCATGTCCTTCTTCTGCCCGCCGATGCCCATCTGCACGCCGTAGATCAGGCCATAGAGCACGTGCGCCGCATCCAGCTCGCCATTGGTCAGCTTGTCGCGCACGCCGGCCCAGGAGGCTTCCTTGCTGGGGACGATCTTGATGCCGTACTTCTTGTCGAAGCCCAGCACCGAGGCCATCACCACCGAAGCGCAGTCGGTCAGGGGAATGAAGCCGATCTTGACCTCTTCCTTTTCCGGTTTGTCCGAACCGGCGGCCCAGGCGCCGCCGCTGGTCAGTCCCAGCATGCCGGTCCCGGCCGCCAGGCCTGCACCCTGTATCAGCTTGCGGCGCTTGCCGTCCACCATGTCGACCGTCCCTGCCTGCGTGGCTGGTTCGATATCTGCGAGCTTGCCTGCCTGGTCCGCCTGAGCGTTGAATTCCATAGCACCCTTCCCCTTGCGTTGCGAATTGACATTGACGAAAGCCATCAACAAAAAAAAGGCGTGTCCCGTCATGGATGACCATGTCGGAAGACGCCTTTGTCCGGGACGATGCGACCGCCGTTGGTCACACCTTCACATCTGTTGCGCACTCTCTGCGCTATGTCGTCAATTCAGCAAAGACTGTGCCAGCGCATGATAATCGCCCGCAAAGCCGCACCCGGCCTGCACTGACGGCGCCATGACCAAGACTCACGACAGGTCCGGCGAGGGGGTTCTCGCACCGTCAACATGAGCTCGGGCCGCACTTCATTTGTGCTTTGCACCAAGTTGGCGGCAAGGCGAGGCGATCAGCGGCCCATTGGGGCCACTGGTGGGGACGGCCCGAGGCGCCCGCCTACCCGGTATTGCCGGGTTTTCCTACAGCATATTGCGACGGGCGCTGATCGCGGGGACAGCGGGACGGGGCCTATGATGGCTCAGCATCAACGAGCATCAACGAGCATCATCAAGCAATAACGAGCAACAACGAACGACCCGGCGCTTGCACCCTGGCGGGCAAGAACGAATTCAATAACAAAGGAGAAACTCCATGACCCTCGGCACCATCCTGCTCATTGTCCTGATCCTGATCCTGCTCGGCGTGATCCCGGCCTGGCCGCACAGCCGCGGTTGGGGCTATGGTCCCAGCGGTATCGCCGGCACCATCGTCATCATCCTGCTGATCCTGTTGCTGCTCGGGAAGATATAAGACGGGGCGGTAGCAAGGCGGTTGACTCCGCCCTGCTGCCAGCGCCCCTGACGCTTTCCCCGCGACCCTCCCCTCCCGGATGCAAGCCTGATACCATCGGCCTGCGGAAGGGAACACGGCGCGGTCGGTGCCCTGTCACCGACCGCGCCGTTTGCCTTGTGTCCAGCTGGCTTGTTATACGCTGCGGGCACGGCAGATGGCCCATCCCCATGAAGTTTTCGCGTTTGCGTGATGAGGCCCATAACAGATGAAGAACAAATTCCTCGCGTCCTCCCTGCCCGTTTGCCTGGCCGCGTTGTCCATGCTGACGGCCGCATCCAGCCACGCCGGCGAGGACAAGCTGGCCAATGGCGATCCAGCCCGCTGGTATCAGAACGCCGACACTCCCAAGGAACGGCTGCGCAATCTCAACCAGGAGACCGCCGCTGCCTACGCCGAGGCATTGGCCGACTGCAAGGCACAGCGTGGCAAGCAGGCCAGCACCTGCCGCAAGGAAGCCGCCGCAGCCCGCAAGGACGATGCGGCGCGCGCCCGCCGCATCTATGACGACTACAAGGCGACAGGCGCCAAGCCGGCCTCCTGAGCCAATGCCGGTTTAGCCTGCTGCCTGGCTGCAGGGGGTACCCCTGCGCCGGCCCCAAGTGCAAGCCACCAATGGAAAACGCCGTAACGATGGCCATCGTTACGGCGTTTGATGCATTCCTTGAGCGCAGGCCTCGATAGCCTGCACGCTGTAGCTGACAACCTGGTCAGCCCGGCTTACTTGCCCACCTGGTTACCGATCACGCCACCCACGGCGGCGCCGCCGACGGTACCGATGGCGCTACCACCTGTGAGCACTGCACCGCCCACCGCACCAGCACCTGCACCGATGGCTGTGTTCTTGTCGCGCGCGGACATGTTGCTGCAGCCGGTCATCGCGGAAAAGGCAAAGATGGCTACCGAAGTCACTGCCAGTTTTTGAATTGTTTTCATGACTACTCCTTCCTCATTGTCGAATAGAGTCCAACGAACGGATGACAGAACCGGCATCAGGTCATCGGACGCATGATCACGCGCGCAGCCGGAGCTTGCGGCGCAGCCTTGGCGGCTTCGCGGGCGACGTCCGGGGTGCATGCACCAGCCTCTTGCCCATAGAGCAGGACAGCTTCGCGCATGAACCGGGAACGACGGCCTTCGGCCATGTCCATGTACCGGAACTTCTTTTGACCTGCCTTCTGCAGGCGGGTCGCGTCGACCGGCATGTGACGATCCATCGTGGAGGCCGACCAGCGCGCTGCGCTGTCATCAGCCTGACGGGGTGCTGCATAAGCGGAGGAGGCAAGTGCCGAGACGGCTACCAGCATGCAAATACCGACTGTTTTTTTCATGGTCTGCCCTTTCAGGGGTCCCTTCTTGGCGGTGAGCAAAAATTTCATGCGGCAACCCGAGAACTCTTTTCCATTTCCCGGCTCTACCAGCACCATGACGACATGGTCGCGGAAATTGCTGCAACACAAAATCAGCCGTTTCCGATTCTGGCGTAGGAAGATTCCTACACTGCCATCCCGCCGGCCACCGCAAATGCGTTGGGCTCCTCAGAACCCGGGCGGCATCCACGGCGACGGCGCGCCCACTTCACTTAGTTCTTTGCAGCTTCCTTGGCATCGCCATAGGACTTCTGGACATTGCCTTCCACCTGCTTGGCAGCGCCCTTGACCTGCTGGCTGGTATTGCCAGTCAGCTCACCGGTCTTCTCTTGCACCTTGCCTGCCACTTCCTTCAAGCTACCCTTGACTTGATCCTTGTTCATGATGGCTCCTTTGTGGTTGATTGCCTGTTAGGTCCCGGCGCAACGTCAGGACATTCCTGCCTGCTTGCCGGCACCGCCGCCTGGTCCGCCCTTCGGGTCAGACTGCGACGATGAGTCCATGGTATCGATGAGCCTGTGGCAGGCCCATAAGAGAGTCGCCCTTTCGCGCGTAGGAAAAAACGAAAAACCGTGCAGGAAAAGCGGTGCTGAAAAATCCTCACCAAAACGCAGAAAGCCGCCCTGGAGGCGGCTTTCGGAACGGTGACAGATGTGCGGGGAAACGCCTCGGTTCGCGCCGCTCAGGGCTCGCTGGGCGCCAGCTCCGGGCGGATCGGCAGGCTGATGCTGATCAAGGCCCCCTTGCCCGGCGTGGAGCGGATATCGACCTCGCCGCCGAAGAAGGTAGCCCGCTCGCGCAGGCCGCGCAGACCATAGGTCTTGTGATTGTCGCGCCGCTCTTCGGGAATGCCCACGCCATCGTCGCGCACGGTCAGGGCCACGTGGTCTTCGTCGATATCGAGGATCACATCCACCTTGCTGGCCTTGGCATGCTTGGTGACGTTGTTGAGCATCTCCTGCAGCATGCGGTAGATGGCAATCTCCATCTCGTGGCCCACATCCACGTCTTCGTCCGGCAGGCTGGCATGGCAGGCGATGCCGGTGCGCTCGTGCAGTTCGTCGAGCTGTTCCGAGATCGCCGCCTTCAGACCGAACAGGTCCAGCGTATTGGGCCGCAGTTCAGTCTGGATGCGCCGAGTGGTGGCCACCAGCGACTTCATCAGGCCCTGCATGCGGGTCTTGCGGTCGGCCCATTTTTCATCCGGCGGCAGGATCTGGTAGACCCCTTCCAGGTGCATCGACAGGGCCGTCAGGGAGGCGCCCATGTTGTCGTGCAGCTCGCGGGCGATAGCGCGCTTCTCTTCTTCGCGCACGGTTTCCAGGTGATTGGTCAATTCGCGCAGCAGGGCCGTACGCTGGATCACGGTCTTTTCCAGCTGGCTCTCGCGCTGGCGCAGCTCATCCTCGGCCTGCTTGCGTTCGGTAATGTCGGTGCTGATGCCGATGACGCCCTGCACGCTGCCATCCTTGCCGAACCAGGGCACCTTGGCGGTCTGGAAGGTGACCACGCCCTCCGGCAGGTGGAGGGTCTGTTCCAGCTTCTCGGGCTTGCCCGAGGCCATGACGCGACGGTCATCGCGGTCCACCGTATCGGCCTCTTCCTGCACCAGGAAAAGCTCGCGGCTGGAGCGGTACATGGTCTCTTCCCAGGTCTTGCCGAGCTTATGCAGGGTGGCTGGGTTGGCGAAGATCATCAGGCCCTGGCGATTCTTCACGAAGATCGGGTCGCTGGTGCTTTCGCTCACGGCGTTCAGCAAGGCGCTGGTCTCGGCCAGTTTCTGGGCATTGCGGGTACGTTCGCCGTATTCGCTATCCAGCCGACTGGCCGAGCCCCAGAAGATGAAGAGCACGATCGCGCCATTGATCAGGGTCAGCGTCGGCAAGACCAGCTCCGGCACGATCCAGCCATGCGTCATGCCCCAGTTCAGCAACAGGCTGAAGGCCAGCAGCAGGAACAGCGTCTGCGGCAACAGATGGCGCAACATCTGGCCGCCCGGCGCGATGCGCATGATCACCGCCATCAGGGCATGTGCCGGGCGTGCCATGAGCAAGGCCGCCCCCAGCAGTGCGAACACCAGCGCCGAGAGCAACGACACCGGCAGCGGGAAATCGAGATAGATGAACTGGCTGACGTCGTACAGATAACCCACCAGCGGAATGGCGGACAGCGCGATCAGGGCAAAGGCCAGGTATTCGGCCGGATAGTAGCCGCCGAGCAAGCGCCAGTCATGCAGCAGCAAGGCGGTCGCCATGAGCACAAAGCCCAGCGACAGCAAGGGCGGGATCGCCAGCGGCGAAATCGTGTCAGCGCCCTCCAGCGGCAGCCAGCCCAGCGCGTACATGACACCGTGCGCCAGAGACGCCAGCCCACCGACCAGCAGCAGCACCGCCAGCCCGACGGCGATGCGCCGCAGCAACGGGCGGCGTACCGCAGAATTCATGCAATTGAAGTACAGCGCCAGGGCGCCCACGATGAAACCACCGGCCGTGAGTTCGCGCACGGCCAGCAGGCCTGACAGCAGTCGCCGGTACTCCTCACCAAGGAAACCGGTCAGCAAGACCACGATGCCCAGCAGGATCACGGCCATGGACAGGCCCATGGCCAGCGTCACCATGCCGCTGTAATTGGCGTGCGATGCCGCGAAATACTCGACCGATGCGCTGTTCTGGATATCGGCGGAGGACGGACGAAGTCCGTCTTGGTTCTTCTGCATCGTCGGGAATCCCTCGTTCGTGTGCGATCCGTGCTGTCCGTACGTCTCGGACATCAAGCCTGCGTCAGGGTCTTTCGGACTCCGGCAGGCTGCGTGCCATGATCGGTTTTCGTTGTCTGGTGCACCGCGGTCGCGCCGAACAGCCCTGGCGCCGCGATCGTTGGCTGCACAAATCATGCAGCAAAATCCTGCCTATACCCCGCCCGCCTGGGCCGGCCCTTGCGGCGAATTGTTGCTCGACGAAGTCCGCCCGGACTTGCCCCCCTTCTGCTTGGCCAGCTCCTGCAACAGGTCACACAGTAGCGGCAGTTCGGAGGACTTGTCGAAGAAGTGCTGTACGCCGCATTGCACGCCCACGCGCCGATAGGTCGGGCTGACGTGATTGCTGAAGACCACTTTCACCTCGCTCTGGCGGCGCGTATTGGAGCGCGCCAGCGACTGCAACAGGCTCATGCCGTTGCCCTGCTTCAACTGGATGTCCAGGATGAGCACGTCATAGCTGCTCTCCTGCAGATGACGCAGGGCTTCCAGTTCGGTCTCGGCGTAACCCACCAGGCGCACGCCGGCAATTTCGGCCAGACTCTCGACAATCAGGTCCCGCACGTCCTCCGAATCTTCCACCAGGAAGAGCCGCAGGATCGTCCCGTCGCCGTCGCGCTGGGGCCTGATGTTGAGAATGTCGTCCATGATGCGATGTACCACTCTTCCTTGCCTGCGCCCCCGTTTGGTTCATGCAGCCTCTGCAGCCTGTGCTGCCTGGCCGGAACCGCCCGGGTCGCCGGATCTCAGTCGATCAGGTTGTTCTTGATCGCGTAATAAATGATGTCCGCGTTATTGGTCATGCTCATCTTCTGCAGCACGCGCGAACGATAGGTACTGACCGTCTTTACCGACAGGCACAGCTCGTCGGCGATCTGGGTCACGCCCTGCCCTTGACCCAGCTTGTAGAAAATCTCGTATTCCCGCTGCGAAAGCGTCTCGTGCAGCGGCTTTTCGGAATCCACCGGCTCGCTGGTGAGCAGCTCGGCCACGCCGTAGCTGATGTACTTGTGACCACGCAGGATGGTATTGATGGCGTTGACCAGCTCGGTGGCCAGCGCCTCCTTCTGCACGTAGCCGGATGCACCGCTGCGCAGCACCTGCACCGCATAGCGGCTCTCTGGGTGCATGGACAGCATGAGCACCGGCAACTCCGGCTTTTCCCGCTTGATCTGCTTCAAGACTTCAACGCCACTCTTGTCGGGCATTGCGATGTCGAGCAGGACGATGTCCCAGTCCTGGGTACGCACCAGACGGATGGCTTCTTCCGCCGTACTGGCCTCGCCGCCGATTTCCATCGACGGTATTTCCGAAATGAAATGATGTACACCTGCCCGTACGACCGCGTGGTCATCGACTACAAGTATTTTTGTCATGGCAATTTTGAGCAGTGAATTGAAACGCCAGCGCTGTGGGCGCTGCTTGGTACGATTTGTAGTTGTACTCTGGTTTTACGCCGTTTTAAGCGGTAATCAAGTCCACGGGATCTACCCGCTTTCCCGCCGCGCCGCCCTTCCCTGGCCGGCTTCGCGCATGCCCGGCAGCAACGGATTCCAACTATACCCGACTGCACCTGACCTGTCTTCTTGCGGAACGCACCGGATCGTTCCGAGACGCTCTGCAAGCAGCAAGTCCTCAAGCGGGACAAGCGCGGACCGGTCAACAGACCGGTCGCGCGCTCACAAGTTCCCGACCTTACTGCTTCAGACGCAGGTCGTTACGCACCGAGACCACACCCTTGACGCCACGGGCCAGTTCGGTAGCACGGGCAGCCGAGGTGGAGCTGGAAACGAAACCGGACAGCTGGACCACGCCCTTGTAGGTTTCGACATTGATTTCAGCGGACTTCAGGTTCGGCTCGTTGAAGATGGCGGCCTTCACCTTGGTGGTGATGACGGCGTCATCGACGTATTCGCCGGTGCCTTCCTTGCCCGGGCTGGATGCGCAGCCCACCAGGGAAACCATGAACAGGGCCAGGAAGAAACCGAGGAAACGCTTGGTCAGGGACATTTTGGTCAGCGACATGATGAAACTCCTATGTTGTTGGGGGATAAGCCTGGTCTGGCGGCCGCGCCACGGACTATCTGCCGGGCGCAAACCGCATGATCGTCAATCGATGGTCAATCGATGGTTTATCGGCCTACGGCCGAAGAACCCGGATTACTTGCCGTACTTGGCCTTGGCGTTGGCCACGCACTTGTCCTTGGCGTCACCGCTCATGGCGTCGCACTTTTCCTTGGCGACGTCATAGTTGGCATCGTTCTTGTCCTTGCGCGCATCCTTGTCGGCTTCGCTACCCTTGCGCTTGGCCTTGGCATCAGCGATTGCCGATTCGTGGGCGGCCTTGGCTTCCTTCTCGCACACGTCCTGGTCGTTACCCTTCAAAGGACCGCATTTCTTCTTGGCTGCCTTGTAGTCGGCATCGGCGCGCGACTTGTCGGCCTTGTATTGTGCGGCAGCCGGATCAGCTGCGAAGGCTGCGCCGTGCATGCCGATGGCGGCAGCGCCGAAGATCATGGTTGCGATGATTTTTTTCATTGTGTTGTCCTTCCTCATGGTTTGCTTTGATAGCCTGGGTTGCGGCCTGGGGCCGTATTCTTATGCAGGCCGGGTGAGCGGCCTGCGTACTACGATGTCGATGTTGCGGTCCTGCGGTCTTACTTGCGAGTGCTGCTCGCGGTCTCACTCACTCCATTCACTCTCACTCCAACTCCGGTGCGGGCGGGAGCGAGGCAGGCGGCTTACTGACGCCAGTCCTTGTTGCGATCCTCGAAATCACGGACCTGCTTCTCGGCTTCGTCCTTGCTCACGCCATAGGCCTCCTGCACGCGGCCGGCCAGTTGATCACGCTTGCCGGCGATGACGTCGAGGTCATCGTCGGTCAGCTTGCCCCACTGTTCCTTGGCCTTGCCCTTGAATTGCTTCCAGTTTCCTTCCACGATGTCCCAGTTCATGGTGATCTCCTCGTTGTGGGTTGGGGTTCAGATCGAGGGGGATGGCCCCTCGTTACGTTCTCGTTACCTTCTCGCTTGCGCTCTCGCGCCCATGCTTGCAACGGTTGCCGGATTTACAGGCCCAGCAGATCGCTCATGTCATCGGCGTGCTCTTCTTCCTGCGCCATGATCTGGATCAGCATGTGCTTGGTAGTCGGATCATCGTCGCCGATGCGCTCGATCATCTGGCGGTAGGCCTCGATGGCCACACGCTCTTCCACCAGGTTGGCGCGGATCATGTCCTTGATGTCGGAGGACTCGTCATACTGCGCATGGCTGCGTTCGGCGATGGTCTTCGGGTTGAAATCCGGCTCGCCATTGAGCTGCACGATGCGCTCGGCAATCTGGTCAGCGTGGCTCTGCTCTTCCTGCGCATGCTGCAGGAACTCGCCCTTGATGGCCTCGATTTCCAGGCCCTTGGCGGTGTAGTAGTGACGCTTGTAGCGCATCACGCACAGCAGCTCGGTGGCCAGCGCGTCGTTGAGCATGGCGACGACTTCCTCGCGGTTGCCGCGATAGCCTTCGGTGACGGCACCGTCATCAATCTTCTTGGCGGCGGCGCGAATGGCTTCCTTGTCCAGGTGGAAATCGGCTTTTTTCTTGACGTCGGTCTTCGGGGGATTCTTGGTCATGGTGGTCATTCCTTTTCTCCGGTTTCTTGACTAATGCACTTCGCTACGGGGGTGTTGTCCTGTATCCCGCATGCGGAGCGCCTGGCTGCAGCCGTGATGCCGCGCGGGCATCGCCACGGCGTGCGGAAATCAGTCGTGGTCAGCGCAGCGACCGACGGCCAGACCGACCAGGAGGCCGATACCGGTGCCGATGGCAATGGCACGCCACGGATTGGACTGCACGTAGTCATCGGTGCTGGTGACGATCTGACGACCGGTTTCCACCACGGCGGCCTGTGCATCCTGGGCGGTGCTCAGGGCCTGCTCCAGCAGATCCTGGGCGGTGGCACGCAGGTCATCGGCCTTCTTGCCGGTGGTGTTGGCCGCTTCGGCGAACAGGTCCTGGGCTTGTTGCAGCAGCGATTGCACATCGCTACGGACGGTCTTGAATTTGTTGGCTTGCATACTTGCCCTCCATGTATTCGTTTCGGGTTCAATGGCACGCGCTGATAGCGTCGATAGCGTCGTTCGCGCCTTCAGAATCTGCTCACATCAGGTACTGCAGAACGATCAGCATCAGCACCGGCACACCCAGAAGCCATCCGAGCACGAGCTTGTCCATGATCTCCTCCTCCGTTGTTCTTCATCGTGCCGGCGACTTTCCTGGTGATTGCGATAGTGCGACGCAGTCTCCGGCGCCTTCGTTGCTTGTGAGTTCTTGTGAGTCTTCACTTACGGTCTTCTTACCGTTTTCAATGCATCAGCATTGCTTGCTTTCGTTACGTCCTTCATCACGTCAGCGAGTAGGTTCAAGATACTGAGCCCCTGTTGCGCTCGCTATCGGCGCCAGCCCGATTGCCTTGTAGGACAAAGAGCCAGCCGCCAGGGTGCTGCACTACCGCACGGCGCGGCTCCCGCGGCTGCCGCGGTTATCGGCGCTACGGCGGCCACGTTGGGCCACGGTGCGGGCGCTGCCGCCTTCGTCTTCCCAGCGCTGCAGTGCCAGGCTCTGCTGGCGCTGGTCACGACGCGCTGCATCACGGGCCAGTACACGCAGGGTGCCGCAAACGGCGACCCCGGCCATGCCGGCAGCCCACAACAATTTTCTGGCAATACTCATCTCGTCTCCCGCAGGTAATAGCTGATGGCTGACGCCTGATTTACACAGGCTTCACACCGAACCCGCGCGCTGGCGCAGGGAACGCTTGATCAGATCCTGCGCCTCGCCGACCGCGTGCATGATGCGACCATCCATCTGGCGGCGCTGGGCGGCGCGTTGCAGCTGCACATTGCCCAGCACGCTACCGACGCCTTCCTGGACTTTGCCCAGGGCAAACTGGAATTGGCCGGTGATGGTCTTCTTGTTCATGGTGCGTCTCCTCGTGGTCAGGGTGGTCGGGGATCACATCTTTGATCCGGCCCCGGCTAATCCGGGACTGCGGATCATCGGCCGGGCCAGGCCATCAGGCCTTGCACCGTTGCGCCGTGAAACCTGTGCAGCATGGGAAAAATGATAGCGAGGCCCTACTGTCGGGCTCTATAGGACGCCTGCCGATTGTCTTGTAGGACAAAGCGCAAAGTCCTGTCGGCATTGGGATTGCGGCATTCCGGCATATTCCGGATAGAGGCTTGCGAGCGGATTTTTTCCGGGATGCTTGCGGAAGGCAAAGCAGGGCTGTTTCCTACATGCGCTTGCGCCGCAGTCCGATGGAAATCACCGGAGCGGGCTCATAGGATGACAGCATGCAATCGCAAAGCAGCGCCGACTCCCCGGCTCCCAGGCATCCTGCATCGGGAGCGGCGTCCACCCAACAGAATCCGATAAACAAGAAGGAGAACATCATGGGCAAGTATTTCCTGGCATGGCTGTGCGGCGTTCCGGCTTTCCTGCTGGTGCTGATCTATCTGTTCGTCCACTGATCCGCCCCGTACCGCCGGCCGCGCCGCCAGCAGGCCGCCGGTCGGTGTAACCGGCGTAAAACAAGCGAGAAAGGAGAGCAACATGACCAACGATCACCTGATTTCCACGCTCAACGACCTGATACAGATTTCCATCGACGGCGAAAAGGGTTTCCGCGCCTGTGCCGACGACGCACAGGAGCGCTACATCCCCTACAAGGACACCTTCATGGTGCGCGCCACCGAATGTGCGCAGACGGCGCTGGACCTGCAGGATCTGGTACGCCGGCTGGGTGGTGAACCGGCCAGCCACAGCACGCTGGGCGGCACCCTGCATCGCCAGTGGGTCAACCTGAAGAGCGCCATCACCGGGCGCGATGACGAGAGCATCCTGGACGAATGCGAACGCGGCGAGGATGCCGCCGTCAACGCCTACCGCAAGGCCTTGAGTGAAGACCTGCCCACCGATATCCGCCTGATCGTGGAGCGCCAGTATCAAGGTGTGCTGGCCAATCACGACAAGGTACGCAGCCTGCGCAATCAGGTGAAGGCACGCAAGGCGGCCTGATACCGCACCCGGCCGCTCACTGCCGTGTCATCGGCATGCCGACCTAATGGACGAAAAAAAGCGCATCCAGGCTGTAATGCCGTTCAGTTAAGAAAAAATCGCCGCGCCAGATGACTTTGGCGCGGCGATTTTGCTTGGTCTCTTCAAAACATTTGAAACCGTTCGGACTGAGTAGGCCCTTTAGGGCCGTATCGAAGCCTGTCCTGAGCCTGTCGAAGGGGCGCTGCTCAGCTTGTGGCGCGCCTTCGATACGCGGCTACGCCGCTACTCAGGACGAACGGTCAGCGGTGGCGCAAGCAAAGTCTGAGCAGATTTTCGGGCTGGTAACAAGCTTAACTGAACGGCATTACAGCCAGGCTGCGCTTTTTTTCGTCTACGTTGCCTGCATCTCATGAAGGACGCAGTCAATCATCTATCGCATCGTCGCCAATGCCAATAATCACCCTAATCACCCCTCACCCAGGTAAGCCGCCTTGACCCGCGGATCATCCAGCATCTGCTTGGCCTCGCCTTCCATGGTGATCAGGCC